>CAZLOS010000073.1:0-24039 GCA_964561215.1 uncultured Solibacteraceae bacterium
CCCCAGGAGGCCTTGCTGCAACGTCTTGGTTACACTTCCGGGTATGAATATCACGTCGCTGGGGTGGACCCGGAAGTCCTGGCCTTCGCCCTTCATGATGGCCGCGAAGTTCACCTTGCGCTCGACCCGTTTGCCCGTCTCGTCGCTATGCACTAGAATCCCCTTCGCAAGCTTCGCAGTCGCAGCCGGCCCGCCGGCCTGGGCGATCGCTTGGCTGACAAGGATGGTTCTCTCAGCGGGCGGAGGGATATCGTAGGCCCCGGGCGCCCTTACATCGCCGATCACGTAGAAGAGCCGGGGCGGTCTCTTGGGAATGGTGAAGATGTCGCCCTTCTTCAGGAGAATATCCTGTTTGAGCACGCCGCCGGTTTTGAGCGGCTCGAGGTCCACTTTGATCACCTGTCTTCCGGGTCTCGCAACTTCGGGATTCTCGATGGCGCGCTCGGGTTTCCAGGGTTGCGCATCGCTGGACAATTCCCGCTGCAGATACCCATAGCGGTCGGCGGTGAAATCGAGCCCACCAGCCATGAGGATCGCTTCCATGAGGGTGAGTTGCTGGGACATCATGTATTCACCCGGATTGTCCACTTCACCAAGGATGTAGATTGGCTTTGCCTGGTAATCAGTGATGTACACCAACACCTCTGGGTCACGGAGAATCTCTTTCTGCTTGAGGCCCGCGGCGATCGTCTCCTCCAACTGAGATGCGGTCAACTCCGCCGCTTGAATCGGTCCCAGGAGCGGGATGGCGATGCGCCCGGAATTGCCGACCGTGATCGTCTGGAGAGTTTCCGACAGTCCCGCCTGTCCCACGATTTCGATTCGCATGACGTCACCGGGACCTAATTGGTAATCCGGTGAGATCTTGGGGATACGCAGAAACACATTGAACGACTTTGCGCTGCTCTCCGCGTAGCCACGGTAGTTGGACGGAGTCCCGGGCACTCTGAGGACTTCTCCACCCTTGACAAACTGCGCCATGGCGCACGGGGATAGCAGCACACTCAGAGCGATACCAGCGAAGAGGTTGAGATACTTCATTACCTTGCCTCCAGTTCTATTAAGCCGTTTGACAACGAAACGTCCATAGCGCGCGTAAAGGAAGGATCAGCCAACGGCCATCGCGGCCCGATGGACGTGCGTATACCTGATGGACTCGACCGGCCTGGTGGTGACACGCGAATAGTCAAAGATTACTTTTGTCCCGGCGCGCTCCAAACTAAAAGGCAGTTCCGGGAGACCACGAAGAGCTGCCCGTACCCGATCCTGGCGCTCAGGCGGACAACAGAGAAGAAGGAACCCACCCCCTCCTGCGCCTGTAATCTTGCCTCCCAGGGCGCCACCCCGCAGCGCAGCGCTGTAGATCTCATCAATCACGCCGTTCGAGATTCTGCTGGCCAATTGTTTCTTTAAATTCCAGCCTTCGTGCAGAAGGGTGCCAAACTCATCCACTGCGCCGGTCAGGAGGCATTTCTTACCCAGAAGCGCCAGTTCCTTCATTCTCCTGAGAACATCCAGATGGGTTTCGATATTCTCTCGCTGCTCTCCAAGAACGGTCTCGGACTTGCGGCTGATATTCGTGTAAAACAGCATGAGGTACTGATTCAGGTAGAATACGGTCCCCTCATCCAGTACCAGTTGCTCCAACGACACCTTCCCATCCTTGCCGAACGAGATGAACTTCTGCCCGCCATAGGCGCTAATGTACTGGTCCTGAATCCCGATGGGCTTCTTCAAGATATCCAGTTCGATCTCGCACGCTTGCTGGGCGAGGGTCTCGAAGTCCTTGGGTTGGTTCAGATACTGGTACATGGCGTTCAGGAGTCCTACGGTGACCGCACTCGACGAGCCCATCCCGGATCCGGACGATGGGATGTCGGCCATGGTCGCCACTTCCACCCGCCGTTGGATCCCGGTCTTGCGCAGACATTCGCGAACGAGCTCGTGTTGAATGTCGTCGACACGATCAACCAGTTCAGTCTTTGTATAACCGACCCGGATCTTGTCGTCGAACCGCTCCTTCAAGATGACGAAGATATAGCGGTCTATCGCGGAACTCAGGACACACCCGCCCTCATTCAGGAAGAAATCGCGAAAATCGGTCCCTCCACCGAAGAAGCTGATACGTAGAGGAGTCTGGGTGATAATCATCGGGAACGTACCTCCGAAGTGCTTGGCATGCGTACTCTCAGGCTTGCCGAGATGATGGTCTCTTCATTGAGCGCGGAGGCGCCCGCCGGCGTCCGCACCGTTCGTTCGCATCCGAACAAGCAGGTCCGCGAGTCGGAATCTCGGCAACAGGCGGACCACTTCTGAAGTCACTTGGACAACGCGTGTGTTTCCGTCAGTGGATACGCCGGACTTCATGACGCGCTCTTTATGCTGACCTCTACCGCGGGCCGGCCCAAGCCCGTCATCACGGCAACAACACGGCCCCGCAGCCGCACGGGAAGTGTGCGAATAGTCCGGACCACTCTATCCTGGTCAGCTTCCGTGAGGCCGTTATAGAAAGGCAGCCTCAGGAGGCGGTCACTCACGTTCTCGGCGACCGGGCAATCGCCCACTCTCCCGCCCATGCGTTTTCCCATCGGTGAAAGGTGCAAAGGCAGGTAGTGGAACACACTCGAGATGCCCTCGGCCTTGAGATGATCAATCAGCCTGCGCCGGAAGCTCGGTGTCGGCGTGATCAAGTAGAACATGTGATAGGGATGTTCGCATTCCGCGGGCACGATAGGCAGCCGTACACCGCAATCTTCGGCCCAGTCACGCAAGTGCGTCTGATAGTAATTCCAGATCCGCCGGCGCCGGGTCTGGATCTCCCTTCGGGCCTCCAGCTGCGCATACAGAAAGGCGGCCAGGATGTCCGAAGGCAAGAAGCTTGATCCGATATCCACCCACGTGTACTTGTCCACTTCTCCGCGGAAGAACTGGCTGCGATTCGTGCCCTTCTCACGGATGATTTCGGCGCGGCCGATATAGCGCGAGTCGTTGACGATCAGAGCCCCACCCTCCCCGCAGCTAACATTCTTCGTCTCATGGAAACTCTGGGCGGCTAAGGCGCCGAACGTGCCGAGGTGACGCCCCCTGAACCGTCCGAACAATCCGTGCGCATTGTCCTCCACCACGGGGATTCCACGCCGGCTTGCTATCTCGCCTATCACGTCCATGTCACAGCCCACGCCCGCATAGTGCACGGGCACGATAGCCTTCGTCCTGGCCGTAATCAGGCGCTCTATCAATGACTCGTCTATGTTCAGGGTGTCCCGGCGCACATCCGCAAAGACCGTCCGGGCTCCTCGAAGCGCGAACGCATTCGCAGTACTGACAAAAGTGAACGACGGAACAATGACCTCGTCGCCGGGTTGAATGTCCAGCAGCAATGCCGCCATCTCCAGCGCATCCGTACACGAGGTAGTCAGCAGGACCTCAGGAACCCGGAGCACTTCCTTCAGCAGCGCGTGGCATTTCTTGGTGAAGTCCCCGTCGCCCGAAGAGTGCCCCTTGTTGATCACCTGCGAAATGTAGAACAGCTCTTTTCCCATGATCGCGGGCTGGTTGAATGGAATCGTCGTCATAGCAGTGCCTCAGACGCAAGAAGAAACAGGTTATCGTCGCCCTAGCAGCCGTCGCGGTAGCCCCAGATGTACCACGGCGTCTCAGGACCCACATTGAAAAGCAAATCTACAATGCTGACTTCGTGGATGAACGGTGGAGAGAACAACTGATCGTACGCCGGATAGTTACCGTACTCTTTGTACTTCAGGTCGATACCTTCCCGCTCAAACACCCCGTCCTCTATGTAAGCTTTCGCGGAAGGCCCGGAAAGATACTCCGTCGCTTGAACCTTCCTCAGTAACTCAATGAGCCGCTCAAGTTTTTTCTCGCCGAGCTGGAACTGGCGTGAATCGACAAACTCTGTTCGGATGCCCAGGAAGTCGGTCGCAATCGTCCTGATGAGAAACTGGTTGAACACCGACAGGTTCGCCCACTCAGTCCGCAGGTACACATGCTCAAAGAAATCGCTGTACTGCTTGAAATAGCGCGCCCTACGATAGTGAAGTTGAATAGCCTTCCAGTGTTTCGCGCGCCACTGCTGGTCCTCGATGCGGACCTCGCAAATGAGCCGTTGCTCGCTCTTCCCCACGGGGATCGTAAGCCATTCACTCCCGTTCGGCGTTTTGATCAGATTTCGATTGCGCCAATCGTTCTTGGTGTACTGGACGTCGTCATAGAAGACAAACATGTCGACGGAGTGGATGATGTCGAAGTACCCTTTCCAGGGAATGTAGTTGGACTGAATGACGCCGACCTTGCGCCGCGCGCGAGGCGCGTCCAGCGCGCTTTCGCCGCGTGGTCGCGCTTCGTCCTGAGTCTTAGTCACGTTCATACAATCGTCATGTGATGACGCCGGAGTACTCATGTGTTCACGTTGTGGCCAACGGACCGAGGATTGTGACGAAGTGTGGGGTGATTACCGTGTTCGGTTATGGGAACGCGCGTTCAATGGCCGGGGAAATGGGGAGACTGCCGTACCTCGCCCCCTGAATCCGAATCCCTCCGGAGTTCCGCAGAACCCGGCCTTCGCGGTACCAGCTTATGACCTGTAAGTACATGGGCCGCATCAGATTGTAGAGCCGGCAGGCCAAGGTCTCTTCTGTGTCGCTCTCCAGGATGGGTTCTACTCCCTGGCAGATGACAGAGCCGTGGTCTACTTCCTTGTCGACCTCATGGATGGTAACTCCCGAGAAACATGGTCGAGCGCAAAGAGCCTGCCGCACAGCGTTCATCCCACGGAACGCCGGCAACAGGGCCGGATGCACATTGAAGATCTTCCCTTCGTAATGCTCAATGAGTGGCGCCGGAATGATCTTGTCGTACGTGAGACAGAGGAGGTCCAGGCATGCGTCGATACTCGCGTTTGTCAACTCCTCATCAGCAGCCTTGCGGTCTGTATAATCGATCCGAACCGTAGGGATTCCAAAGGAGGCTCCGAGTTCCTCCAGATCGGCCATGGCTCGATTCGTGACCAGAAGTACGGCCGGCTGTATGCCGAGGGCGGCCGAGTGTTGAATGGCGGTACGTGCCAGCCTGCCAGCTCCGGAAACGCAGAATCCAACACGAAAGCTCATACAACCAGCCCGCCCACGGCCGGCTTGCCGCCGGCTGGGATCATGGAGCCTGTCACCAGGACAATCACAGGATCGGATCCTTGATGGACAAACTCACGCGTGCGTGGCATGGACCACCCTTGGACAACCGATGCCAGTAAGGCTACGCAACATCGTGGCAACGGCGCCACGGTTCGAGGCGTAGCGAGGACGACAGACAACTGCTTGAGTCAATTGCCACACGGCCTCACGGCGGCGACCGCCCCAGAACGATTGGAGGCCTCGATTGAAGTGATAGCAAGCCTTGATTTCCCGCGCGCCTGATTTGTGCCCAAGACGCCCCATCTGAGCCGTAAACATTGCTCGGGCTGCTCTCGTGCTGTTGCCCCCGAATTCCATCTCGTAGTTTAAGAGCTCGTGAACAATCGTCGCCGCGTCCCAGATACAGGGCACCACGCCATGACTTACCGCTTCCGCCAGCAAAGCGCGGCCTTCTGCCGCGCGGTCCCACAAGAAGCACCTCGCCGCGCGCAAGAGGTACCCGTGCGCCACAGCCCATCCGCGCTGACTGGAAATGGTCGCCAGCTCCGCCGGCAAGCGGCTAAAGATGGCCTCCAGGAGCTTTTCATGGTCCTCGCCGCCGTTTGTCGTAGCGCTGTGCATCAGCACTTTGACCAATTCACAAGGATCACCGATGACCAGGTTCGGTTCGACGCCCAGCGCCTCCCGCAACAACCGGCAAGCCAACTCCGATTCACCCTGATGAAGCGCGACACAGCCCCAACTCAGAGCCATGTTCATCACCGCCCTACCGCGCTGCGCCAATACAGGCGCCGGGCATCGCGCATCAGAAAAGATGATTTCCTGACACTGCCGTTCCGCCTCATAGCACTCGGCCGGATTCCTGACGATCCTCCCGGCGTGTAACCGGCGGTAATTGAGCGCTCCAGACACTGGCGAGAACTTGCAGCCGGAGAGCAACAAGCGGCCGCAGATCACGCTCTCTCTCCCCCTCAGCGACATGTCCTTACCCCAGATCTCTTCTCGCAATGCCCACTCGCGACGCATCACCCACACGCTCGGCGCAATGGGGAAACCCAACACGACGTCCTCCAGAGTGATGCCGGCGGGAGGGCGGTAGATTCCCTGCACCGCACCATCAGCGCAGCTCACGACAAAGTGCGCGTTATAAGTGAAGCCGACATCCGGGTGCGCGGACAAGAACTCCGCGTGCCGCTTCAGTTTATCCGGGTGGAAATAGTCGTCCTGGTCCAGGTACGCAATAATCTCCCCCCTGGCTCGTTGTACTCCTGCTCTTCGTGCGAAGTCGGCGCCCCGGTTTGCGACGTGCGAAATGACCAGGAGCCTTGGGTCCGTAAATGCACGGGCAACCTCAAGAGTGTCGTCGCGGGAGTTGTCGTCGACAACGATCACTTCAAGATTCCGGTAGGTCTGGTTCAGCACACTTCGGATGGCCTCGCCTATCCATCGGGCCCCATTGAAGGCCGGAATAACAACGCTGACTAGCGGCTGGTCCATCGCTGTGTCCTGTTACACGATGTCCGCGAACACACACTCGGTCCTTTTAAAGAACCAGTACCCGACAAGAAAAACACATACGGATATGGCGAACGCCACTCCGAACGTAGTCCCCGGCAGCCTTCCGTACAGCAGCACATCGCGGTACGCCTCCAGGATCCCAGCCATGGGATTCAGGAAATACGCGGCGCGGAAACGCTCCGGGACTGCGCTGACCGGGTAGATGATCGGGCTCGCATAGAACCATAGCTGAACTACGAGCGATAGCACCGACTGGACGTCCCGGTAGAACACACTCGCGGCTGCACTCGCCAGCCCGATTCCCAGGACGAGCAGAATCTGCGTTATGAGAATGAACGGAAGGAGCAGCCAACCGAGCGGGTATGGAGGAACCTTGACGTAGGCCATTATCACAATCAGCAAACCTGTGGCCACGCCGAGGTCCATAAGACGGGCCAGCATCGCCGAGACGGGCAGCACCTCCCGCGAGAAATAGATCTTCGTGACCAAACTCATGTTTCCTACGATCGAGGTTGACATGTCCATGATCGCCGAAGAGAGGAATGTCCACGGAGCAAGGGCCGCATATGAAAACAGAATGTATGGCGTCTTGCCGGTATTGACGGGAACAAACAGCGTGAAGATCACTGTAAATATGGCGACTTGCGCAGCCGGTTGTAGTATCGCCCATAGCCAGCCAAGAACAGATTGCTGGTAGCGCGCTTTAATGTTACGCCCAGTCCATGCCCAGAGTAGTTCTCTTGAGTCAACCAGGCGTTTGAGATCATCGCTCATCGCAAGCCTTTGCATAGCGGGTATTCGATCCGGACATCGACTCACTAATGTCATTCGTTGATCCATTTGACGAGAGGCTCATATACTCCGCTGTTATCAGGCGACCCGAGCGTGCTTCCTTTGACAACAAACCACTCCGAGCGTGCGGCTGTCGGGGTTAGCGGAAGAGAGTCGGTGTCGTTGAGAAGGTAGGCGTGCACTTCATAACTGCCGGTGATCAGTTGCAGGCGGTCCAGGTGCAGGGAAAGAGAGCCTGTTCCCCGGCGCAGGAAGACTCCATGCCCGTTCGAACTGGTGCGAATCATGCAGCAGGTCAGGCCGTCGGACCGTTTGATAAAGATGGAGGCATTGACCGGCCCCGTCTCAATGGCAGAGTTGTAGTGGACCGTTATAGTGGCGGGAGCGTCGCTCAACAGCACCCCACCTTCCGCCGCCGGACTTGTGCCGGATACCGTCACGGAGGTGATCGCGACCTCGCCGTCACCAGCAGTCTCTTTCTGCGTGGAGTGTTTCGCATTCACGGCTCGCTGTATGTGTACATCGCGCTCGTAAATATCGATGACTTCACTCACCCCGCCAAGCGCCTGCACACGGCCATGCTGTAAATATAGGGCCCGGGTACAAATGGCCTGAACCATGTACAGGTTGTGTGAGACAAAAATGATCCCTGTGCCGGCTTTTACGAGTTCGTCAATCCGGCTCAGACATTTTTGCTGGAAGGCGGCGTCGCCGACTGCTAACACCTCGTCGACCAGAAGGATGTCAGGTTGAATACAGGCGGCAACCGAAAAGCCCAACCGTACGACCATGCCGGACGAATATCGCTTGATCGGGGTATCGATGAACTGCTCAAGCCCGGAGAAGTCCACGATTTCGTCGAATCGTCGATTGACGTACTGTTTGCGGAGTCCGAGGATGGCGGCGTTCAGGTAAATGTTTTCTCTCCCGGTGAGGTCAGGATGAAATCCTGCGCCGAGTTCCAGCAGCGCCGATAATCTACCCCGCGTGACGACCGTGCCGATGGAGGGCTTGGTAATGTTCGAAAGCAGTCTGAGAATAGTGGTTTTGCCCGCTCCGTTCGGCCCTACCAAAGCAAGACATTCGCCAGGGGCCAGGTCGAAGGATACATCCCTCAAAGCCCAGAGTTTCTGAGCTTGGGCGGCGCGCTCGATATCCGGGGAGCGAAGCCGCTTGATGCGGTCGGTGATCATCGACGGAAGGCTCACCCTCGTGACACCAAGGTGGTACTGCTTGGAAACATTGATGAATTGTACGGCTGTCATTGCCAATTCAGTCTGAGCACGAGTAAGTGACCTGAGTATTCTTTCGGCGAAGCCGCTCTCCGAAGGCAATCCCATACGCTTGGACCGTCTCGCGGGCGCATCGTTCCCAGGAAAAGACAGCAGCCCGCTCCAAGCCTTTTGTGCTCAGTTCGGAGCGACGAGTCTCATCGGCAAGCACCTCCGCGATTCCACTCGCCAGGTTCCCTGCATCACGCGCGTCTACGAGCACCGCCGCGTCTCCAACGACTTCCGGGATGGAGGAGTTGTTGGCAGCGACAACAGGGGTGCCGCAGGCCATCGCTTCCAGTGGAGGCAATCCAAAACCCTCATAGAGAGATGGGAATACGAAGAGCGTTGCGGCGTTATAGAGCAGCGCCATTTCTTCGGCTTTCGGCCCCAGCCGGCGGAACAACACCTGACCGTCCAAGCCCAACCCGGCAATTCGCCTGGCCAAGGCGCCCGTCAGCCGGTCGTGTCCCCACATGACGACCAACGGGAATTTCTTACGGAGGTCTGACGGCAATATGGCGCACGCCTTTACCAGCGTGTCCAGGTTCTTTCGAGGATCGGATGCGCAGATGCCCATTATGAACTCGGGTGGAAGATTGAATCGCGTCCTGACGGCTTCGAGTTGCTTCCGATCCCTCAGCGGCTGGAAAACCCTGCGGGCAGCCTCGTGGGTGACCATGACCTTTTCCTCCGCCATTCCGAGGATCCTGACAATGTCGGATTTGGAGGCCTGCGAGACGGCAAGTATGATCGCAGCTTTGCGCGCAGCCCGCTCGGGAATATTGCGATAGTAGGCGTCCATCAATCTGCGCCTAAGGGGACGCGGACGGCGATCATTGTAAACGCCCGGGAAACGCCAGATCATGTCGTGGAGGGTCAGGACCAATGGGCAACCAATGTGCAGTGGCGCCGTGAGTACTGGCGAGTGGAACAGATCCAAACGGTCGCGGGCAATCTGGCGCGGCAGGCGGACCTGCTCCCTCAGCAACATCCCGATCATGGGTAGCGCACCCTGCACTATCCGCACCTCGAAATTCTCAGCCTTTGGGACGGCGGTATCCGCGTCGGGCGGGCGATCAACGTACAGGATGTACCTGTTTTCGGCATCCACGCTTGCGAGCCCAGCCACCAGGCACTCCGTGTAAGTCTTGAATCCACCGCACTGCGGGTGGGTCAAGAACCGGGCATCGATGCCGATCCTCATTGAATCCTTGTCCGGACGTGACCCGGCACACTTCTCACTCCCCGGGAAAGTACGGGGTGTTTGGTTGCCGGAATGATAGCCGAGTGCAACATGACGGAAACACTAAGCAATGCGTGCAACTTCATCGACCAGGTGCAGGAACTTGGGCAGAACCGCGTCGGAGCTGTACCTCTCACGGACCAGTCTGAAACCGTTTTCGGCAAGGCCGCGGGCATGTTCCGGATCAAGAAGCAGCCTGACCACGGCTCGTGCAAACTCACCAGGTGTATCTGCGATCAGGAGGTGTTCACCGGTTCGCACATCCAGGCCCTCGGCCCCCTTCGACGTGGACACCACAGGCGTCCGGAGCGCGAAAGACTCGAGGATCTTCAACCTGGTCCCGCCGCCACTGCGCACCGGCACGACGCTGACAGAGGAAGAGGCGATCACGCGTTGAACGTCGGGGACGACTCCGGCATACGTGACGCCGGGGCCCGTCCGGACGGGCCGCGCCCCCGGATCCCCTGTAATCGTGATGGTTGCGCCCGGCACTTCGGCCCGGATTGAAGGGTAGATATCGGTGAGGAACCACCGCATGGCGCAATGGTTGGGCTCGTATGACAAGGAGCCGGCAAAGACCACAGCGCCCGCAACGCGTCCGCCTGCCGCCCCATCGTGGGCGTTGACATCAATGCAGTTCGGGATGACATGAACCGGACGGTAGTCCGGGGCAACTTCTGCCAAGAGGCTGCGTTCCTGCTCGGAAACAACAGTGCAGGCGCGGAACTTCTCGACGAGCCGCGCAATGTACCGCCGGTGCTTCGCCCACGTCAAGCGCTGCCGCAACGCACCCCGGCTATTCGACTCCAGTCCGTCGCCGGGCTTAAAAAGGCCCAGTTCGACTTCCTCGAAAATAGCCGGAATCTTTGAAAACAGGCATTGGTAGGCCGCCATGGAAGTCTCTGAGGCAATCACGAGATCGTAAGGGCTGTCCTCGCATGTCTGCCGGATGAGCGCGGCCATCGCAGGCTGGTAGGTGTCGATTAGGGAGCGCGGGGTTCTGCTGAGATAGCCCAGGAGAGCCCGCGGACTGTTGGGCCGGAATTCGTGGTACTCGCACACCTTGAGATCACTCACCGCAGCGCCCGGCGCAGGAGTGCCCGTCGAGGCGACACCCGGGCTGATGAAACTAACAAGTGTAACCGCATGCCGCTCCGACAACCCTCGCAGCAAATTGTGCACACGGATCTTGGATCCGTTATTGGGCGGAAAGGGGTTCCAACGCGACAAGAAGAGGATTCTCACGTATACTAGCCCGCCTTAACCGTCAACTCCGAACTCCAAAGCCCATAGCCGTCGTAAAGCCTGCCGGCACTTCTATGCCTCACGAACAACCGCATAGGACTTCTTCCGCCTCATGACTGCCGACCATCCCCGACAGAACAATCGAAAACTCCTAAAGCACGGCAGCCATGTCGCGCGGATGCTCTCTGACCACCAGTGACAGCATTATCTGCTCCAGGCGCGAGCAGTACTGATCCCACGAGTGCCTTTCCACGGCTCTCCTTCGCGCCATCTGCCCGCAGTGCAACCGCCGGGCGTCGTCCTTCAGCAGACCTATCAGGGCCTTCCCCATAGCCGCACTGTCGCCTGGCTGAACGAGCAGACCCGTCTCGCCGTCACTTAATACCTCCGCAACTTGTCCCACCCTTGACGCAACAATTGCAGTACCACTTGCCATGTATTCAAACAGTTTCATTGGAGACAGCCAGACATCCTGCTGCAGAGCCGGATAGGGCACAACGGCAATGTCCGCCGCTGCCAGAACGCCAGGCACCTCAGAATGCGCCACCATACCCATGAACACAACGGCCCCATCAATGCCAAGGATCTTCGCCTGATCCATCATTGCTGTTCTTGTTGCCCCATCTCCGACAAGCAAGAGGCGGGCGTTTGGACGAGCCTTCAATACATCCGCGAACGCTCTTAACAGCGTTGGAACATCATGCCAGACATAGAAGTTTCCAACAAAGACAATCAGTGGACTCTCCGTAATGCCCAGCGACGTCCTGACTCGTGCCCGCAGAGCAGGGTCTGGTTTGAATAGATTCACGTCTGCGGCGTTAGGCAGGACGACGACGCGGTCGGCGCGCACGCCCCACTCACTGATGAGACGCCGTCGAAGCTGCTCCGACACACACACAACACGGTCCGCCGCCCGCAGGTTGTATTCCGCTGTCGCTCTTGCACGCCACCTCAGGAGCCCCTTGATCGGCTTGCCCATCATGTCATGTTCAAAGATGTCGTCAGCCTCGCAATACAGAACGTACGGAATGCCCAGTCGTTTGCACGCCCTCGCGGCGCCGTTCCTGTACAGGCCGTTCCGTTCATAAACCAGATCGCATTCGGGAAAACACTGCAGGCCGCCGTCGAGAAGACGAAGGTTAGCGAACACATTGAGGTATGGTACGCCCAGCGCCCGCTGGCAACGCCAGAAGAGAGCGCCGGCGGCGTTGAAGGCGGGCGCGGCGCTCCAGGTTCGCCTTGCCGCCGTTGGATCCTCAAGGTCCCGGGTAAACACAGCCGGCAGGGGAGGAAAGGGCCCAAAGAACATGACACTGTGAGCGCGAGTTTCGAGCCCTTTTGCAATATAGTTCTGAATGATGTAAGTCGCATCGGCAGTTGTGCCGCGCTTCACCATTTGCATCTGCCGCAGGTCAGGCAATGATATGACGATCTTCAACGGCCGCCCAGCCCCACTATGGTCCATGCAGACTCTAGCCGTCATCTTATCTATTCGGCACTAACTTACTTCAGAAGGTACGGACAACGGGCAGGCCGCCAACGCAACATGGTATATGGACGTGACGGCGGTGCAAACGGAATCCGGAGAAAACGGGCCGGTTTCAAAGGACTGACGGGCCGCTCTGCCGAACCGGGTGCGCAAAGCATGGTCCTCAAGTAGTTTTGAGACACACGCTGCCAGGGATTTGCTGTCGCCGGGACGACACAGCAGGCCGTTGATTCCGTCTTGAATCAACTCCGGAACGCCGCCCACCGCCGTTGCCACTATCGGACAGCCGTAGGCCATAGCCTCCACAAGCGCCAAAGGCTGCCCCTCGAGAAGCGAGGGCAGGACAAACACGTCTGTCGCGCCCATAATGCGATCCAACTCGTCCCGGCTGTGAAATGGTCCGACAAAGATCTCGGCCCCGTTCAGACCACGCTCGCGCGCGTAGCTCAGCAACTCTGCCCGCAGGGGGCCGTCTCCGTGAACCCGAAACAGCGTCGTTGGATGTTTCGCCGTAACCTCTGAAATCGCATCAACCAGGTGTTTCAGCCCTTTTGCTTCGGCCAGCCTGGCGACGGTTGTCACCCGGAGCGGTGTGTGCCCTTTATTCTCATATTCCTCATTCGCCGGCATCCCTCCGCGGGGGTCCGTCAAGGGCCGATTCACGACGGCTACCGGCCGTGTCACGCCGCAAACGGTCCGGAGACCCTCGGCACTCTTCTCGGAAACGGCGATGATCGTCGTTGCTTCGTTTATAATCTTGTCGAACCCGCGCCACCAATCGTATTTTGAGTCGGGAGTTTGGTGCTCCTCGTAGACAACGGGGATCCGCCTTGTGTGCGCCCATCGTACGACAAACAGCAGACTCGTCGTGTAGCCCTGAACGTGAATGACGTCGGGCCGCCAGCGCATGCGCCAGTACTCAAGAAGCACACGCGATAACGGCCTGTAATAGTTATGGGCAACTATCGTTGCAAGCAGCAACTGGCTCAATCGGTTCCGGGCGCTTGCGCGTGCGAGCTTCCAGGAACTGCGTCTGAGAAGAAACAGCGCCGCTGCCAGGACGCACGTGAGGGGCGTGAGCGCTTTTAGAGCCGCGGCTAGAAGGCGCATCTTGGTGGGCCAGTGCGAGGCGGGACGGGAAAGCCACCGTGGCACCTGGATGCACGGGATGCGGGTGTCCCGGAGACGTTTGATGTACTGATTCTCGGGCGGCACCCACGTGGTCGACAATACGCTAACGCTGTGCCCTTTCTGCTGCAGGCACAAGGCAAGCGTGACGGCATACTCCTCCAGGCCGCCAAATGGTTGCGGATCGTGCAATACCATGCACACTCTCATTGGATAGACACCTTGCGGGGAGAGCCCGCCTTTACAGTTGAACTGGCCCGCCCCAGCGCCGGAACACGAAATCCACAACGCCGCGCCACATGGCATGTCTGTGGGCGCTCATACATTTCCATCGCGGCCGGATCGCCCAACTCGTCAACGTCCGCACGATTTGAGCCCCGGCTCCCATCCAGACGGTTAGGGGCGCGTGATGTTTCGCCAAGGTCAACAGCCGGTTCCGTGTCGCATAGTAAGTGACGGATGCAGGTGGCCGGTAGTCGCGCTGCACTCCTTTGTGCCAGAGCTTCGCGGCCGCAACGTGCAGGATCCGCCAGCCGGCCCTGCGAGCGCGCATGCACCACTCTGTCTCTTCCCAGTAGTAAAAATAACGTTCGTCAATAGCCCCAACATCCTCGACAACCTGCCGGCGCACCATGATCCCGCACCCGGAAATCCAATCCACCGGGCGAGGTTCCGATGCGTGGCCCAGGTCCGGCTCGTCCTTATTCAGGTGCAGCGATTCCCAGTAACGTCCGATGACTCCGCCGGCGGACTGAATGATGTCGGGCTCGTCGTAGTGATACACGGTTGGCCCGACAATGCCGACGCCCGCGTCGCTTTCACCTGCGGCAACGAGGCAAGCTACGCAGTCCGGATCAACAACCGTATCTTCATTCAACACAAACAGCCAGCCTGCGCCGCTGTCTATGGCGGCCTTTATACCCACGTTGTTGTTGCCGGCATAACCGCGGTTGTCCTTCAGCCTGAGGATATCCACGGTCGGGAAGCGCTCCGCCACTGCCGCCACCGTACCGTCGGTTGAGCCGTTATCAAGCACAGTGATCCTGAGGTTCTTGTATGTGCCGGCAACCAATGAAGCCAGGCAGGCGAGCGTGTCCTCCCGGCGGTTGGTGTTTAGTATCAGCGCGGCGACGCGTGGTTCCAGCACGTTATGACAACCATCAATGAGTGTAAGAACCCGCCCGCCTCAAGCATCGACGGTCGATTCGCGGATCCGGTCCAGCCAAGCCTCGGGCAGGTTCTTGGCAATTTCTATGTTCCTGAATGACTGGCTGCTCCGGGCGCCATGGCGCCTGACCCAACTCGCCATCCTTGCCAAGCCGGTCTCCAGGTTTGCCGGTGGCTGCCCGCCGAACACCCGCCGTATTTTCTCGTGCGATGAGAAGGCATTCCGGACTTCGTTCCTTTCCGGCAGATGCGCAATTCTGGGATCAACACCCATCGCCCTGGCCACCGCCCGCGCCAGTTCGGCGACAGTGTAGGGTTGGTCGGCGCCGATATTGAACACCTGATTATAAGCCTCGGGAGTCTCGCAGGCGGCGGCAATAACCGGAGCCACGTCATCTATGTGACTGAACGCGCGGACCTGGCTTCCGTCGCCGAACACGGTCATAGGACGGTCCTGAAGAATCTGGTTCATGAAGATCCCGACTACATTGCGGTACCTGTCGCCAATGTTCTGACGTTCCCCGTATACATTGTGGGGCCGGAAAATCACGTAGTTCAGGTCGAACATTCGCTTGCACATTTGCAGCTCCCGCTCGACAGCCAGTTTCGCGATGCCGTACGGATCTTCGGGTACCGCCGGCGATTCCTCCGTCATGGGGAGATCTTCACATGCGCCGTACACCGCGATCGACGAGGTAAAGACGAAGCAGCGCACGTTCGTATTGATTGCAGCGTTGATCAGGTTGACGGTCCCCACCAGGTTATTGGTGTAGTTGAAGCGTTTGATGAAGTGGCTCAGCCCTTCGGCCGCATAGGCGGCAAGATGGTAGACATAGTCGAACCGTTTCCGTTCAAACAGCGACTCGATCAGCCCGACATCGTTGATACTACCGGCGATGACGCCTGCCCCGGTGGGCACGTTTTCGCTGAACCCACCGCTCATGTCATCGAGTACCACCACATCGTGTCCGTTCCGCACGAGATGGTCGGCGACATGCGACCCGATGAAGCCCGCGCCACCGGTTACAAGAATGTTACTCATAGGAGTTCGGTCTCCAGTGGAAGCAGTTGCGGTGCGATGAGACGTCGTTCTCCAACAGCCACTTCTTCCTAACGCACCCGCAGGAAATGCTGCATCGTTTGGGCCAGGCCCTCCTCCAGGACTAGTTGAGGCTGCCACCCCAGACTCTTTGCAGCACGGCTGGCGTCGAGGTAGATCTTCGACACCTCCCCAGCTTTTGCCGGTCCATGCTTCGCCGGCCCGCGAAAGTGCGTGAGTTCGGCAAGGATGGAGAATATCGTGTTGACCGATGTGCCAACGCCACTGCCGATGTTCAGGATCTCACAGTCCCCGCGCTGCAGCGCAAGCACACTTGTCCGCGCCACGTCCGATACGTGGACAAAGTCGCGTTCCTGTTCGCCGGTCCCATGAATGACGGGTTCGCCTCCTCCCAGCATCTGCCCAAGAAAGATGGCGACCACCCCCGCCTCGCCGTGAGGATCCTGTCGCGGTCCGTACACGTTCGGATAGCGGAGGGCTGTGAACGTCACACCGAAATTGAGGTTGTAAAGATGCAGGTAGTGCTCCACATGGTGCTTGCTTGCGCCGTACGGGTCCAGTGGATTGACGGGATGCGCTTCCGTCACCGGCAGGTACTCCGGCTCACCGTAGACAGCCCCGCCCGTCGATGCGTAGATCACCTTCCTGACGCCGTATCTCCGGCAGCACTCCAAAACGTTCACGGAACCCAGAACATTCACGTCGGCATACAGCAGAGGTTTCTCCAGCGACTCGCGAACGTTCGCCCGCGCCGCCTGATGGTTCACCACCTCTGGCCGCTCGGCTTCAAAGACCTCGGCCAATCGAGAAGTGCGGATGTCCACTTCATGCAGCCGCACGCGCGCGGGAATGTTGTGCCGGAAACCCGAAGACAAGTCGTCGACGACACACACCGCATGGCCAGCGGCCAGGTACGCGTCGACGATGTGCGAGCCTATGAAACCAGCCCCGCCGGTCACTAATATCTTCATCGTATTGTCACCACCCGCCTAATGAATTCGACACCGCAGATCACCATTCAAGGCCCACTCGAGGCCACCGGAGGACAACGTGCCAGAAACGCAACCGATACAGAGAACACCCGGCCAAATGCAGGAACTGAACAAGACGAGACCATGCCACAACAACACGTGCCGATAACAGATTCAGGATGCAGGACGCCAGATAGGCCCTGCATGCCCGGCCACGAAGGACAACTCCCTGTCCGATAGAGTCCCGCATTCTGCAAAACGCTAACGGCGAATTGAGCGCTTTCTCACGCAACTCACGGTGGTCCCTCGACATGCCATCAAAATTGATACATGACTTCGGGCCTCCAGAACGCCTAACGACCGCAACCACCTGGTTTGTGGACTGACAATCGCCATGAAGGGCCATTTGACACAGCAGATCCAAGTCAGGCCTTACTGTGAACTCACAGTCCAGCCCTCCGACGAGAAGGTATATGTCTCTTCGGATCAACGAACACGCAAAGTGCAGAACCTCGCCACTAATGAACCACGCGAACATATTCCCTTTCGTAGCCGCGGGTATGACACATACTCGCCCATCACTGTCATCAACAAGCTCGTAAGCGCCATAGGCACAGCAGCAGTCTGATGTCTCGGCCGCCTCTATGAGAGTAGAGAGCGCGCCAGGCAGCAGGTAATCGTCGTCGTGCAGGAAATTAACATACTTACCTTGTGCCATAGCCGCGCCGCTGTTCGACGCCTCGATTACGTTGGAATGCAAGTCAATCACTCTGACTTTGGGGGCGCGAAGCCAGCTCGCGTCGGGCAACGGCGCGTCGCTGTTGTTAAACACCAGAATCTCGTGCTGCGTTGGATCCAAACTCTGATCGACAGCACTCTTAACTGTTCGTTCCAGAGTCGGCCGATTGACGGTGGGGATAATGGTTGTACATATCATGGCTTGTTGTCCTGGTGCTTGCCGGCACACTGCGCAGGTAGTCACGCCCAGCCGTTAAGCCTTCACATCAAGAACGAGCTTGCGGCAATAGAACGCTTCCGCGTATCCGCTGGGCGCCCGCGATTCAATTGCGCGCAGGCGCGCGATGGATGAAAACGTTTCGCTGCTGAACCAATGGCGTTCCGCCTGAGTGTCGAAGTGCGCGAGGATGTGAGCAGTCTTGCACTTAAAGACTGCTGCGGAAAGGGTAACAAAAATGTTCGGAGCACCCAGGTCGCCGTCGTACTTGGGAATCTCGTACTCCAGAATAAGGTTGTCCCTGAATGTCTGCCATGTTAGCTCCGAGATTGTCCGGTGATCCTGGTGCAAGTCGTTCCGGTGGTGGGTAAAGATCACGTCGGGACCCGTGCTCTTCAAGGTCTCAAAGTAAGTCTTGATCTTGTCCGCGGTATTCGGAAAATGGCTGTCACGGAATCGCTTGATGACGATGCGAGACCGCTTCACATTCCTCAGCAGGACCTCGGCGCTGGTCCGGGCTTCCTTTGCCCGCTCCGGCGATTTGGCGCCAAACACCACCCAGTCGATGCGTATTCCAGGATGACTCCGGACTAGATTCATGATTGTCCCAGCGCACCCGATCTCGATGTCGTCGCTGTGGGCGCCGAGGCACAAGACCTTCAGCGGCTCGCGTGCCCCATTCTGAATTGGCAGGTTGAGCATCGTCGTCAGGCGCTCAGAGTTCGGGTTCGAGACTCGCCTACCGCGGCTTTGGTACCCCTATCCGGCCGTATTACCGGATGACTGCTCGCGGCGCTCTTGCGCCACCCCAATGGCTTGGCCGGCAGATCGCGGTGGTGCTCCTGAGCGCTTTCCCACACCGCCCAAGGCATCTGGCCCGATTCGTAAAGGGCGTCAAACACTCTTTTTTCTTTGAACGTGTCCATGCAGGACCAGAATCCTCTGTAGCGATGTGCGTAAAGCTGCCGTTCGACAAGTAACCTCTGCAAGGCTCCGTCCACCAGGTCTTCCCCATCGCGAAGGTAGTTGAATATCTCCCGTCTGAATGCAAAGAAGCCGCCGTTGATCCACACATCCGATTCGGTCGCCGGCCGGATATTCCGCACCGTCCCCTCTTCATCGATGGTTACGAGATGGAACGTTTGAGACGGGCGTACGGCAACAAAACTGGCCACTTTCCCCGACCGGTAGAAATCCTCCAGATAGCCCGGGAGCGGCAAGTCGGTCAGGCCGTCGGAATAGTTAGCCAGAAACACGTCGTCGTCACCCAGATACTTCTCCACGTAACGCAGCCGCTGCGCAAGATTGCTCTGCAAGCCAGTGTCCGCGAACGTAATGGTCCACTTGTCGATGTCTCGATTCCTCAAGGAGACCTTACGGCCCCCGCTCGTGAGGACGAAGTCGTTGGACAGACATTCGTCATAGTGCCGGAAGTAGTTTTTGATGCAATCGCCGCGGTACCCGAGACACAAGATGAACTCGGTGATGCCGTAGTGGGCATAGTATTTCATCAGGTGCCACAGGATCGGGCGATAGCCGATTTCGACCATGGCCTTGGGCAATGTCTGGGAATAGTCCGAGAGCCTCGTTCCAAGCCCCCCGCAAAAGAGGACGACTTTCATAGGGTAACCTCCCTCGGTGGCACTCCACCGGCTAATCGAAGACCTCCACACGCGGGATCGGGACGACGAACCGCCCGCTCCATTCGCGCACGCTCCGCATTTGAGACATGATTTCGTTCTTGAGATTCCATGGGAGGATCAGCAGATAGTCCGGTCGCGTTTCCTGGATTCGCTCCGGCGCAAAGACGGGTATGCGGGTCCCCGGAAGGTACTTCCCGTGCTTGTAAGGATTGCGGTCCACCGTGTATTCAAGCAGGTCGGTGCGAACGCCACAGTAGTTCAGCAACGTGTTTCCCTTCCCCGGGGCGCCGTAGCCGGCCACCGTCTTGCCGGCGCGCCTGGCCGCAATCAGAAACTCAAGCAACGCCCATTTGGCCTGTTTGACCTGTTCTGCGAAAGTGAAGTAATGTGCGAGGTTCGTGAATCCCGCGTGCTCTTCCATCTGCCGGATCGCGTGCACGGAGTCGCCCGCAGGCCTTTGGCCGTCGTGGCAGGCAAAGATCCGGAGCGAACCTCCGTGCGTGCCCAGTTCTTCCACGTCGAAGATCGTGAGCCCATGGGCGGAGAAGATCCGTTCCACCACCACAAACGACAGGTAAGAGTAGTGTTCATGGTAGATCGTGTCGAATTGGTTTCCATCCATGAGCCGCATCAGATGTTGGAATTCCATCGTGATGATGCCTTCCGGCGGCAGAAGAATCCGCATACCTTCCACGAAATCGTTGATGTCGGGAACATGCGCCAGAACGTTGTTGCCCAGCAGCAAATTCGGGCGGCAGCGGGACGCCAACTCCTTCGCGGTTTCCTTCCCGAAGAACCTGGCCACTGTCGGTATTCCCTTCTTCAGGGCAGCCTCCGCTATGTTGACGGCCGGCTCGATCCCCAGCACCGGGATACCCTTAGCCACAAAGTGTTGGAGAAGGTAGCCATCGTTGCTCGCCAATTCCACGACTTGGCTTTTGTCATTCAAACCGAAGCGTTCCGTAACCGTATCCACATAACGGCGGGCGTGGTCGACCCAACTGGTGGAGTATGAAGAGAAATAGGCGTACTCCGTGTAAATCTCAGCCGCGCGAACATACTCGGGTAACTGAACCAGCAAGCACTGTTCGCATACGCGTACGTGGAGAGGGTAGAAGGGCTCCATGCAATCCTGCCGCTCTGCGCTGACGTAGCTTTCGCACAGCGGCGACATGCCAAGATCGATGAAAGTGTGCCGCAGTACGGCACCGCAAAAGCGGCAGCACGGCTGCCGCGCGCCGCCGTCCCCGCCTGCCTGGCGCAACACGCCGGAGGCCTGCGGACCGCTGGCGGCTGTACTATCGCATGTAGTCCCGCTGCAATTCATCGGAGGCTCGCTTTCTGGCCGGACGGGGCCGGGAGTGTGCCCAGTCCGATGCCTTCGTAGTGTGCAAGTTTGCGCTTCTCGATCATGCGGCGCCCATCAACGAAAACCGGCTCCCGTTCCAAGTCCGCCAAAAGCGCCGGAAGTTGTTCGTACTCTTTCCATCGCGTGATCAGCACGACTGCCTCTGCGTGCCGGACAGCGTCCTTCAGCTCATCGCAAACCTGAACATCCCCGCCGAACAACCGGCGGCTTTCGCCGCTCGCCACCGGGTCATGGAGGCTCACGCGCGCGCCGCGTGCGAGTAACTCGCGAATAACCGGAATAGCCGGGGACTCCCTCACGTCGTCCGTATCGGGCTTGAACGCCAGACCAAGAACCGCGACTCGGACGCCAGTCAACGAACGAAAGTGCCTGTCAAGCAGCGAAAGCACCTGTCGGTGCTGCGACTTGTTCACCTGGAGCACTGATTCCAGCAGCCGCATGGGCTCATTAGCCCTGCGCCCGTATGCGACCAGCGCACCGACGTCCTTCGGAAGGCAACTCCCGCCGAACCCGCAGCCGGCCTCCAGGAAACTGGTTATAGGTGCTACGAAGTGATGCCCGCCAGGTAGCGCCGCGCTCAGATAGCGGCTAAGGTGGACACCTCGCATGACATCGACGGCATCGACACCTCCCGTGGCCGAACAAAGATTGCCAATCTCGTTTGCGAAGGAGATCATCGTGGCCAGGAGGGCGTTCGAAGCGTACTTGATCATCTCCGCCGTCCGGTTGTTAGCCCGCAGCTTCGGCGCTTCGAAGTCGTGGTACAAGTTCTCCAGGAGGTCCAACGTCCTGTCATCGTTGCCCCCCAGTACGATTCGGTCCGGATGCAGGAAGTCCTCCACTGCCGTACCTTCCGTCAGGAATTCAGGATTTGCGCCGAGGCCGATGTCTCGCCCCACCTTCTTGCCGGAAGCCTGCTCCAGCATCGGCCGCACAACACTGTCGGTGGTCCCGGGCACCACGGTGCTCTTGACGATCACCGCATGATAGGAGTTTTTCTCCCGCAGCGCCTCACCGATCGTTGTGGATGCCGATTCGACAGCCGTCAAGTCGATCTCATCCCCACGGAGCGGAGTACCTACCGCGATGAAAGTGACGTCCGTGTCCATGATCGCGCTCTGCCAGTCGGCGGTCGCCGTTAATCGAACGTCCACATTCCTCCTGAGCAATTCGGGTAACCCATCCTCGTGCACCGGCGATTCGCCGCGGTTCACCCTGGCGACTCTATCGGGGTCGATATCCACGCAAACCACGCGGCACCCCTTCTCCGCCAGGCATGCGCCGGTCACCAGGCCGACATACCCCGTTCCGACGATTGAGACTCGCATCATGCTTCCTCGGCATCGAGGTTCCCGGAGTACCAGATCATTGTGCGCCGCAGTCCATCCTCAAGAGTGATGCGCGGATCGTATCCCAACTCCGTCCGCGCCTTCTCGATCACCGGACACCGGCGGTTGGGGTTGTCTGCGAGGTAGTCTTGCGTCGGGACATCCTTCCGCACGACCGTTCCGTGATAACCAAACAGGTCCGCGGCTTGGCTGGCAATCATCCGGGCGAGTTCGAACATCGAAACCTCGGGACCGTCCGTCCCAATGTTGTAGGCCTCGCCGCCGCGTCCTTTCACCAGAAGCTTCAAGTACCCCACCACGGCGTCGGCCACGTAACAGAAGGTTCGGGTCGGCAGGCCATCTGAAAACAGGACAATGTCACGACCCGCAAAAACGTCGCGCGCGAAATCGGGAATCACGCGTCGATCCGTGATCTTGAGGCCCGGTCCATAGTTATTGAAGGGACGCGCGATCCGTACCGGCAGATCGAACTGCTGCGCAAAGGTAACGCAGAGAGTCTCCCCGAATCTTTTCGATTCGTCGTAACAGGCGCGGGGACCCGTGCAGGAGACGTAGCCCCGGTATGTCTCCGGAGTCGGAATCCATCCCGGCGCCGGATCGCCGTAAACTTCGCTGCTGGAAAAAAAGAGAAATCCTTCCACATCGTGCCCGGAGCCTTTTTGGAGCCTGCAATAATCCAGCAACCGGCGCAATCCGCCGACGTTCGCATCCATGGTTTCAATGGGATGGGCGCGATAGTAAATTGGAGAGGCGATGCCGGCCGCGTGGATGATGAAATGAAACGGCTCCGGATTCGGCGGCAGCGGCTCCATGATGTTGTGCTTCACCGTGTGGATCTCACCGGAGTCCGCGAGCGACAGAAACCAGGCCGGAGCCCCGCGCATGAAATTCTCATACACCGTGACGCGGATCAGTTGATCGTTCTTGACGCGCCGGTTCCAATGCACAATCGCCTGCGTGAAGTAGTACCCCAGAAAGCCCGCCCCGCCCGTAATCAGCACGTGCTTTCCAGCCATTCGCGACAACTCCGCGCTTGAACGCGAACAGATATACTCCAGATCGCGCGCCACGATATCCTGTGCCGTTTCCAAAACTGTACTCATCGAGCCTCCGTTAAGATCGGATTTCATTGGGTCTCCTACCGATGTATGCGTCGTCGCGGGCTCACGGAATGACTACAGAGCGGCGTCCGACTCCGGCAAGTAGATACGGCTGTCTTTGGCGCCGTTCGACTCCCGGATGGCCTGCGTACGATAAGTCGAAGCGCCATCGGACACTATGAGCTGGTGTCCCAGGTAAGTTTGCGGGAGGCTTGAGTCCAGAGCCCCGGCTGGATACCTGTCACCGTTGAAAACCGGGAGCCCGATGCTTACCCGAACGCTATCTTGCCGCCGCTTCCGCAACGGTCTTGATCTCCTGCTGTCTTGATTCGATCAATTCGTAGAGTTGCCTGTAAGCAGAACGTCCCATCCTGATGTGACGGACCGCTGACGATAAGAGTACCGAGCGAACCTCGTATGCCGCATGCCAGGCAGTGTCGATGGCTTTGGCGAGCGCCTGAGGTGACGACTCGTCATCCAGGCTAACAACTTGGCAGCCTGGACCAAATTGCCGGGCTAGCCCCGTGAACATATCCTGATTTGCAGGAGACGTTGCCAGGCAGACGGCGGGAATCCCCTGGGCAAG
>CAZLOS010000074.1:0-23723 GCA_964561215.1 uncultured Solibacteraceae bacterium
CACCGGGATGGTGGAATTTGAACTGGATTCCAGGCGGCGGCTGGTGGACCCGACTACCGGCGCAGCCGTTCCGGTTGAGATGATCCGCGAGCAGCAAGGCTACCGTGTGCAAAGGTTCCTGGCGCGTGACGTGCCGGGCTTCGGCTACCGCGCCTACCGCGTGGAAGCGGTGCCGGGTAATCCCGCGCCGACGCCGAGACCGCATCAGGACGCCTGGCAGATTGAATCCCGCTATTATCGGGTGACGTTCGACCGTCAGACCGGCGCCATTGCGAGCGTCTATGACAAGGAACTGGGCAGGGAACTGGCCGACGCCGCCGCGCCCTACAAGCTGAACCAGTTGCTGTATGTGAGCGGCGGAGACAAGTCCCGGTTGATGACCGCCGAGGTGCATCTGAAACCGCCCAGCTTCGACATCAGTAGTTCATACGGTGCGAGCCTCATCGAGAACAACGGCAAGCGAATCGTAATCCGCGCGCAGGCGCGCACGGTGCCCGAAGTGGAAACGGAAGTCACGGTGTACGACGATCTGAAGCGCGTAGATATCGTCAATCGCCTGCGCAAGGAAGCGATACGGGAAAAAGAGGCCGTTTACTTTGCATTTCCATTTGAGGTGAAGCCACCGGAACTAGCGGTGCAGATCCAGAACACCTGGGTGCGCCCGAACCTGGACCAGTTGCCGGGCGCCTGTCGCGACTGGTTCACCACCCAGAACGTGGTGGTGGCGCGCGACAACCGGACGGCCATCGCCTGGGCCACGCCGGACGCTCCGCTGGTGACGCTTACCGACATCAACCGTGGCCTGTGGATGAAGCACCTGAACGTCACCAACGGTCACATCTACAGCTATCCGATGCACAACTACTGGTTCACCAACTACAAGGCGGACCAGAGCGGCAATCACGCCTTCCGCTACGCGATCACCAGCGCCGCGCGGCTGAGTCCGGCTGAACTGGCGCGGTTTGATGCCGACACGCGGCGTCCGCTGGTGGGTTACGCGCTTTACGATACCGGCAATGTCCGCATGACGCCGGCGAAGCGCCGCATGCCAGAAGCGCGTGGCGAGTTCTTCCGCATCGATTCAGCGCATGCGACAGTGTCCAGCTTTAAACAGGCCGAGGACGGCCACGGCTTCGTCCTGCGCCTGCAGGAAACCGGCGGTCAGAACGGGATGGCGAAATTGTCTTCGCCGGTGTTCCCACTGGCGAGCGTCCATCTTGCCAACGGCGTGGAGGGCGCTGGCGCGCCGCTTGCCATCAAGGGTGGTGCGGTGGAGATTCCGCTGAAAGCCTGGAATTACACCACGGTGCGCATCGTGTTCGCTCCGGCGCAGGCGGTTGCCAAGCGATGAACACCATGGATGCATCGTTCCAGCGCATTGCCGAGTTCTTCGAGCGCGATCGCTTCGCGAGCGAGAACGGCATGCGCATCGTCGAGGTGGCGCTCGGATCCGCCCGCGCCGAAATGACTGTGGAACCGCGGCACATGAACGGCGTGGGCATTCTGCAGGGCGGCGCAGTCTTCACGCTCGCCGACCTGGCGTTCGCCGCCGCATCGAATTCACACGGCGTGGTAGCGGTGGGCTCGCAAGTCGATATCACCTATTTCAAGGCGGTAAGGTCCGGGAAGCTCACCGCCACCGCCGAGGAGATCTGCCGCACGCACAAGCTCTCTACCTGCCTGATCCGAGTCACGGACGAGGAAGGCAGCCTCGTGGCCC
Source organism: uncultured Solibacteraceae bacterium (assembly GCA_964561215.1). Lineage (GTDB taxonomy): Bacteria > Acidobacteriota > Terriglobia > Bryobacterales > Bryobacteraceae > JAJFUV01. The sequence goes on from CAZLOS010000074.1 coordinate 1,721, forward strand.
TGTTCAAAGGTTTGGCGTTTATCAAGGGAACGCCACTGCTACCGTAAGGGCGGGATGTTTCCCGCCCCTACCTGACTCCCGGGGCGGTGATGGGACGCTCGACGATGTTCGGCGCGTGCTTGCGCGCGGCTTCGCGGATCTTGGCTGCGTTGCCGAGCAGGAGGAACGTCAGACCATCGGGGCGGTAGTATTTTCTCGCTACGGCATTGGCGGTTTCGAGCGTGACCGAGTCGATTCTGGAAAACAGATCGTCGACTTCCGCGCGGCCTAATCCATAGAGTTCCATCTCTCCGAGCACTCCGGCAAGCTGGTCCGCGGTTTCCAGGCGCTGGGTCGGGTAGCCGCCCTTGATGTACGCCTTGGCGCTCGCCAGTTGCTCGGCAGTGATGCCTTTCTCGCCCAGCCGCTTCAAAACGTCGAGAGCAATATCGACAGCTTTGGCCGTGGTTTCGGTCGGCGTGAAGGTAGCGATGCCTATGGAGCCTGGCAGACGCAGCGTGTCCAGGCGGCAGAACGCTCCGTAGGTGAGGCCGGAGTTCACTCGCAGCTCGTCATTGAGCATAGAGGTGAACCGTCCGCCGAACAGCGTGTTGACGATCCAGAGCGCGATGCGGTCCGGGTGCGTGCGATTAATGCCTGGTTGCCCGATCCAGAAGTAGGTCTGCGTGGCGTCGGGCTTGTCGACCAGGAGCAGACGCGGGCTTGTACCGCGCGCTGGCGGCGGCGCGGAAGCCCAGGAGTAGGCTCTTCCGCCGTTCACGGTCGAGAAGGCACTGGTCAATCTGACGGCCATCGCGGGCGTGTCGAAATCTCCCACGGCGATGACGGTCATGTTCCTGGCCGTGTACAAGCGCCTGTGGTAGTCAATGATTGATTCGCGCGTGATGCGCGCGAGTGTCAGTTCGTCCGCCGGTCGGCCGTACGGATGTGCGGCACCGTAAAAGAACGCCCGAAAGTAGACCCCCGCGGCCGGCTGAGGATCGTCCTTGAGCGCCTTGGCCGCGTCGATGCGCTGGGCAAGTACCTTCTTTACCTCCGGCTCGGGAAAAGCCGGATGCAGCACCGCGTCGGTGATCAGATCGAGCGCGCGGGTGGTGTCGCGGGATAGAAACTCGGTCGACACGATCGTGGCCTGCTCGTTGCTACCGGTCTGAAACGTGGCGCCGATGAAATCGGCCTCTTCGCTAAACTTGTCTGCGCTGCGCGTCGCGGTGCCGCGACGCAACAGTTCCGCAGTCACCGACGCCAGCCCCGACATATCCGCCGGGTCGGATTCCGAGCCGCCGCGAATCACCACTTCGATGCTTGTGAGCGGCACGTCATGCTTGGGCATTAGCACCAGCACCACGCCGTTCGGGAGCGTTTGCCGCGTATAGGGAGGCAGTTTCACCTGCGCCGCCAGGGGCAGGGCAAGCCCCGCCAGGATCAACCAAGAAATCGCGCGTTTCATTCCGCCGCCTCCTTGCCCTTTTCGGGAATCAGCGTGGCCACGGTGCGATTGCGCTCGCCGAAGTACTTGGCGGCCACGGCCTTGATATCCGCCAGCGTCACTTTCTCTAATTCCGCCTGCGCGGTGAACAGCTTGCGGTAATCACCGAAGTAGGTTTCGTAGCGGCCCAGCAAATTGGCCTTGCCGGAGATGGTTTTCAACTCGCGGTAGAAATCCGCGGTCATCTGGTTCTTGGCCTTCTGCAGTTCTTCGGCGGTGGCACCCTCGCGCGCGATGCGGTCGAGTTCTTCGTAGAGCGCCTTCTCGGCGCGCGCCGGATCGACGCCGCTGCGCGGCTGCATGATGAACATGAACTGTCCCGGGTCGAGGGAGAACTCGCGCCCGGCGTTGATCGAGAGCAGGAGTTGGTCCCGGTCGACCAGGCGCCGGTAGAGCCGTGAGCTACGTCCTTCGCTCAGGATCTGGTTGAGCGCTTCGAGCGCATAGTGCTCCGCGCTGCCGCTCGCCGGTGTGTGGTAGCACGCCATCACCATCGGAAGTTGCGCGGCCTTGTACAGCGTGACGCGGCGCTCACCGCGCTGCTCGGGTTCTACCGTGCGCACAGGGGGTGGCGGCTCCTGTCGCGGAATCGGCTCCAAGTACTTCTTCGCCAGCGCGACGACCTCCTCGAATGTCACGTCGCCCACAACCATCAACGTGCAGTTATTCGGTGCGTACCCCATGCGGAAGTGGTTCTTGAGGTCGTCCATGGTCCATGCCTTGATGTCCGACGCCCAACCGACGACGGGCCAATGATAGGGATGCGCGATGAACGCCGTCGCCAGCAGTTGTTCGTACAGCGCGCCGAAATTGCTGTTGTCCACAGACAGGCGCCGCTCGCTCGAAACCACGCCGCGCTCGCTTTCCACCATCTTGGGATCGAAGTTCAAGTCGCGAATGCGGTCGGCTTCCATGTCGAACATGAGTTCGAGCATCGTGTGGGGCAAGAAGTCTGTGTAGACGGTGACGTCGCGCGATGTGTACGCGTTATTGTTGCCGCCGTTCTTCTCCATCACAATGTCGAACTGCTTGGGCCCGTACTTCTTCGCGCCGTTGAACATCATGTGCTCGAAGAAGTGCGACAAGCCGGTGGCGCCGGTCCTCTCGTTCCGCGAACCGATGCGGAAGAAGAAGTACAGCGAAACGTTGGGGATGTCGTGGTCCTCCTGGACCAGAATTTTCATGCCGTTGCCCAGCGTGTGCGTCTTCACGTCGATGGGCTGCGCGGCCAACAGCGGCGCGCACAGGAGCGCCGCGGCGATTCCAGCAAGCTTCATGAGGATTACGGTAGCAGAATTCGCGCCTGCAACGTTTCCGGCGCCACCTCGCCTGTGCTATCCTCTTCCTTCCCGAACGCCGAGAGGAAGCGTTCGGCTTCGTGTGAACGAAGACTGATCAAGGAGATGCAAGATGAGCGTAATTGATGATTTGAAAGAAGCATTTGCTGGGGAGAGTCAGGCCAACCAGAAGTACCGCGCTTTCGCGAAGAAGGCCGAACAAGATGGATTCCCGAATGTCGCGCGCCTGTTTCGAACCACCGCGGAAGCCGAGCGCATCCACGCGGAAGGGCACCTGAAGGCACTGGAAGGGATCGCTTCGACCAGCCAGAATCTTCAGGGTGCCATCGACGGCGAGACGTACGAGTACACCAAGATGTACCCTCCGATGCTCGAACACGCGCTGGCCGAGGGACATCGCGCCAAGACCATGTTCGGGTTTGCCGTGAAGGCCGAAGCCGTCCACGCGAAACTGTACAAGCTCGCCTCGGAGGCCGTGGCGCAGGGTAAGGACCTGGCTGAAATGCGGTTCTACCTCTGCCCGTTCTGCGGACACATCGAATTCGGGAATCCTCCCGAATCCTGTCCGATCTGCGGCGCAAAGAAAGAGAAGTTTATCGAAGTGGCGTGACGTTTGCCCCGGCGCCGGGCTGTGTCCGGCGCCGGGGTACCTCAGACTACGACAGAATCTGGCGCAAGTTCTGGCAGGCGATCCGGCAGTCTTCCAGAGCGTCCCTTCCTCCCTGGCCGGCGGTATCCTGTTCGATCACAAAGTGCTTCATCCCGGCCAGTCTGGCTTTGGCGAACACTTTCTTATAGTCGATGTCTCCTTCGCCCATGGTCACAATCCGGCTGGCTCGTGCCCGCTCGGTGGGCTTGAGCTTGGGGTCGGCTTGCTTGTACTTCGCGTCTTTGACGTGCCAGAGTTCGAAGCGCCCCGGGTGCTTGCGGAACATCGCGAGCACGTCCTGGCCGCCCATGTAAGCCCAGCCGATGTCGAGTTCCATCGTTACGAATGCCGGGTCCGCGTACTTGAGCAGAACGTCGTACTGGGTGGTCTTGCCGTCCTCCAGCGGATCGAATTCGCCGGCATGATTGTGGATCAATTGCTTCATGCCGAACTTCTTCAGGACCGGGCCGTACTTGTTCATCTGTTCCGCCGAACGCTTCACGGATTCGATCGTGTTCTTGGGACGGGGCTGGGCAGAACTGGCTGGCGAGGGCGGCTTGGGCGCACGTACCGAGGTGTACTTGATTCCCATAAAGGCCTGGCCCTCAAGCTGCTTTTCGAGATCCGGTCCATCGGTGACGCCCGCATGCGTGCTATACATCTTCAGGCCGTACTTGTCGAGCATCCGCTTGTATTCGGTCGGCTGCATGTTGTTGTACGGATCGGCCGGCTCAACCACTTTGTAGCCCATCTCCGCCAGCTTAGCCAGCGTAGGGTCGTAACCTGCCGGCGTGAGCAGTTTTCTCACCGTGTAAAGCTGGAGACCGATCTGGTCCTTCCATTTCGGCTCGATCTGCGCCAATAGCGCGGTGGCGCCTGCCGATATCTGCATCAGGAAACCACGTCGATTGTTACTCATCTGCTGTTCCTTTCTTCCGCCCGGCTAGAGCTTGATCTCCCAGCCTTTGCGGAAGGTGGGCTTCACCCACTTGTTCACTTCCTTATTGTTCGTGAATTCGCCCTTGGCGTTGTCCCACATCAGCTTGCCGTCCGCATGAACGGCTGCAGCGCCGAGCACGAGCCACTCCGTAAACGGACCGGCGATACTGAAATTCGAGCAGGCCGGATCTCCGCCCTTGCATGCGCGGACGAAATCGCGAAGGTGCGCATCGTGGTTCGAACCGGTGCTCGCTCCGGGCGATCGGGTAAGGTACGGTGCGGGCAGCTTGTACTCGGCCCAACGCTTCCCCGGAAGCAGGCCGACCCCTTCGCCGCGCCCGCTTGTTCCCAGGTATCCCTTCGAGCCCACGAAGATCTCGTTGTAACCGAGCCGGACCGGTTTCGGCGCGGCCGCTCCGCCGGAACCAGGTACGAACCCGCCCTGGCCTCGCGACGGCCCGATCTGCGGCCCTTCGCCGGGGATCTTGGCGGCTTCCTCCACGGTCATTCCGGGTGGCATGTACGCGTCGCCGCCGGCGTGGTGATACCAGTAGATACTTACAGGGGGCATGCCCGGCCGGGGGCCGAAGTCGTAACGGATCGCCAGTTCGTCGGGGAAGGTGAACGGTGGCAGCGGGTCCTTCTTGATGCACTCGACGCTGATCAGGTACTTGGGATGCAGTTGCAGCGCCCAGTTGGCGGGACCCAGGATGTGAATACCCCAATCGCCGATCAGGCTGCTGCCGAAATCGTAGAAGCCTCGCCAATTGAACGGCAGGTAGAAACCGAAATCCGAGGGCGAGACCGGCTTGCCGGAGCGCTTGGCGACGAACGCCCGGTAATCATCATCACCGGCTGAAAACGAGCGCGCGGCCGCTCCTCCAAGCCACAGGTCCCAATCGAGAGTATCGGGCACCGGCGTGGGCGCAGGGAGTTTCGGCATGCCCTGCGGCCAGCCGGGGCGCCCGCTCCAGGCGTGGACTTCGCGCACGTCGCCGATTTCGCCGGACCAGATGATCTCGGCGGCGACGCGCGTCGCGTCGTGCGAGTATCCTTGATTGCCCATCTGCGTGGCGACGTTGTACCGGGCGGCGGCGTGCGTCAAAAGCCGGGCTTCCCACGCCGTCCGGGTGAGCGGCTTTTCCAGGTACACGTGCTTGCCGGCCTGCATGCAGTGCAAGGCCGCCGTGGCGTGCATGTGGTCCGGCGGACCCACGATGACGGCGTCGATTTCCTTCGCCTGCTTGTCGAGCATTTTCCGGTAGTCCTTGTACCGGGTGGCGTTGGGAAAGCGCTTGAAGTTCTCGGCACCGCGCACCCAGTCCACGTCCGCCAGTGCCACGACGTTCTCCACGCCCGCCTGCGCGATGCGCAAGTCCGCCGCAGGTTGCCCGCCCGCGCCGATTGCGGCGAGGTTCAACTTTTCGTTGGGCGACTTATACCCCGCCGCTTTCAACGACGGCGTGCTCCCGAAGCCGCCGCGTGGGATGGCTCCCGCCAGCAGCGTTCCGTAAAAGAAATACCGCCTCGGGAACCGGTTCTCTGTCATGCTCGGACCTCCTAAGGATTGTCACTCCGGCCAAATCCCACCGGAAGGAGACAGGATACCGCACTTGGCTATATGGTCGAGAAGTCTGATTCAGGCCGCACGGCGCGATGTATACTGGCTGGGCGCTCAAGTTCGATGCCTCGAATTGAGATCGGAGTCTCCACGATGAAGCGAATTGCCGTATTGATGGCGGCGGCCTGTTTGCCAGTCTGCGCCGCCGAATTGATGGTGGGTTGGGCACACGTGAGTATCACGCCGGACAAGCCAGTGCCGCTGGCCGGTCAGTTTCACACGCGCGTGTCGAAATCCGTACACGATCCGGTCACAGCCACGGCGCTGGCAATCACGAGCGGTTCCGAGCAGGGCGTGATGGTTTCGCTCGACGTGGTGGCGGTGGACCCGCGCCTGATGGAGTCCTTGCGCGCGCGGCTCAAGACCACGCTGCCGGAGTTCGATCCCGGCAAGCTGATCCTGAATGCCACCCATACGCACACCGCGCCCGAAATGCGCGAAGGTAACTACCAGATTCCCGACGGTGTCCTGAAGCCTTCCGAATTCGTCGAGTTCTTGACGGACAGGGTGGGCGGCGCGGTGGTCGAAGCATGGAAGGCGCGTCGTCCGGCCGGGATCAGTTGGGCGTTGGGGCACGCGGTGGTCGGCTACAATCGCCGCTCGGTTATGAGCGACGGCAAGGCTACCATGTACGCCAAGCTTGACCGGCCCGAGTTTTTGGGCTTTGAGGGGTACGAAGACCACGCCTTAGAACTCCTGTTCTTCTGGACGCCGGAACGTAAGCTGACCGGCATTGGGGTGAACCTTGCCTGCCCCTCACAGGTTGTGGAGGGACAATACTACATCTCGGCGGACTTCTGGGACGACGCGAGAAAGCAATTGCGCGCCCGTTACGGCAGCGACCTGTTCGTGTTTCCCATGGTGAGCGCCGCCGGCGACCAGTCGCCGCACGTGCAACTCCGCAAGGGAGCCGAAGCCAGAATGCGGCAGAGGTTGAATATCTCCGAAACGGCGCAGATCGCTCGCCGCATTTCGCTCGCCGTGGAAGAAGTCTATCCGGCCGCCGCAGCGGACATTCACACTGAAGCGCCCTTCGTGCATCGCACCGAGGATCTCCGGCTGCCGGTGCGCAAAGTGACGGCAGCGGAGATGGAATCGGCCAAAGCCGAGTACGCACGGCTGGAAAAGATTCCGCCGACTCAAGCGAGCCGCTTCGTGTTAATGAATCGCGCTCGCAAGGTGATGGAGCGCTACCGCACCCAGGACAGCGCCCCGGAAATGCCCATGGAATTGCACGTGATCCGGTTGGGAGACGTCGCCCTGGCCACTAATCCCTTCGAGCTGTTTCTCGATTACGGTGTCCGCATGAAAGCGCGCAGCCGCGCCGAGCAGACATTCCTTGTACAACTGGCTTGCGGAACCTCGGGCTATTTGCCGACGGCTAAAGCTGTGGCCGCGGGAGGCTACGGGGCGGAGGTGGCGAGCAACCAGGTCGGGCCCGAAGGCGGCCAGATGCTGGTGGACCGTACCGTGGCGGTCATCAACTCCTTGTTCGAGTGAGCGACGGGAGGTGCCAATGACGTCAAGTAACCTTGGTCTGAGCCGGCGCTGCTTCCTGGGCTTGGCTGGGGCAGCGGGGCTGGCCGCCGCGAAGATCAAGCCGCTGCGACGTACCATTTCGGCCACGAACCCTCTCTTCGTGCTGGAAGGCGGCACTTCGATGTGGAACCTGCTGCCGGAGCCTTTCCGGAGGTACTGCGCCATGATGATCGCGGCGGGCTCCGGCAACAGCGCGGATGGTTCCAAGCTATCGCTGTTCCGCGAACTGGAGAAACTCCGCGCGGCTGGCATCCCGGTCTTCATCTCCGTGCAGGGGGACGAGGCCGACGTCATCCCCACGCGGATCGACACGATCGCCGAAGCCTTAAAGGAGTTCCCGAACCTGATCGGATGCCGCGCGGCCGAGTTGAGCTGCGGCCCGGGCTTCACGGGTACCGAGCGGCGCAACATCATCGATTTGATCGACGTGTGCGGCGAGCACCGTGCGCTGCTCAACTGGCAGGACATGGGCTTCCCCTACCAGCGCGATCACATTTTCACGGAGGCCGGCCGCGACCGCGAGCTTTTCGATGCGCTTTCGAGGAACGGCGATTCGGTTATCCTGACGGAGAAAAACAACGGTTGGGGCAAGTACTACCAGACCCGCTCCCTGGTGCTGGGAATGTGGGCATCCGGCATCGTGGCCAACTGGGGATTCAACGCCGAGGACTGGTGGTGGTTCGAGCAGGGCTACGGTGAGCGCTTTCTGCCGAGCAAGGGCCGGAGGGCCTACGCGAGGCGGCACGGAGCCGGCGTCGAGGTGACAGGAGGATGGGAGTTCGCGAGCGCCCTGTCGTGCCCCGATATCTTCTATGGACAGAACGTGCTCTGTGCCATCGCCGGTGGAGCCACGGTTTACAGTTTCGAGTCAGGACACGCCTATGGGCATCAGAATCAGAATGGCGTGTACCAGTTGTCGCCGGCCTGGAAGAATGTCATCTACCCCTTGCTCAAGGCCATCGTGGATTACAAGCTCATCCCGACGCGCGAGCAGGTGGTGGCACGGATGAAGGTGGCCTATCAGGATCCCGGGGAGGTGGGGACGGAACTGGATGCGTCAGGTGAAGCTCTATACCGGCCGCTGTATGGGGCCCTTAAGCCGGACGACAGAATCATCGCGGACAAGTTGTCATCCGAACTCCTGATGCGGACGGGCCGGTATTACTATCTGCCGGTGCTTCCGAGGCTGTCCCCGCAACAGGCGCGTGCCCGTTTTGCAAACATCATCGGGCCGCGTCAGTTCCCGAGCGCGGAGGCGCAACGCGAATACTTCGACAAGCTATACCCGGCAGAATCGTACGGCGGCGCCCTCGTGCTCCACATCAACAACACCTGGTTCGTCACTAATCCGCACGAGAACCAGGACATCGCCGAGGATTTCCGCTTTCGTCTCCAGGCCGGCAGCCTGCCGGTCGAACTGGCGGGCCGTCTGGAGCCACACTATCTGCTTTTCGTCAGGGAAGGGAAGCGCAAGCTGTTCATCGAAGCCAACAACTACCTGGTGAAGACCCACATCTGGGACGAGCCGCGGCCGGCGAGGTTCGACATCGAAGCCTACCTGCGGAAGTACGTGTCCAGCCCGGACGACAAGGAGATGCGAACCACCACGCTGCAGGTTACAGTGCCGGGGAAGGAGAGACCCTCGCTTACTCACACGACGCGGCACGGAAGCGTCGCATCCACGTGGCACGCCGAATCCAAAAAGATGGAAATCAGGCTCGACCACAACGGCCCGGTGAGTTTGGTTGTGAGCCTATAGCGTGATTCGTTGGAGGAGCTAGACAGCTTCCATCTCCGCGGCGAATGCTTTCATCCGCGCCAGGCGAGCGCGGTAAGCGCTGTATAGAGCATCCGAGGTCTCCCGCAGCGTCCGCTGAGAGTTCGTGTAGATGTTCTGCTTCACCGCTGAATCCACCTGTTCGATCCATTCCCTATCGAGCGATGCGCCGCCGGTGAGAGCGCCGGAAATCCCTCCCGCCGCCGACGCGCAGCAATCCGTGTCGCGGCCCATATTTACAGCAGCGATGACGGCGTCGCGCGTCACTATCCTTGTCATACGGAAGATGGCGAGCGCTTTACTCACCACCTCGTTGGCGAAGCTGTTCGCGTAAGGAATACCCTTGCTCCCATAGAACTCGTCGAACTTGACGCGAAGCTCACGGAAGCTGCCACAACTGCCGGCGGTCTTCAGTGCGCGATCGAGTTCTTTGAGGATGCCCAGCGGCTTAGCGTGCGGCCCGGCCGGCTTGTCGCAGTTGTCGAAGATCGCGCCGATTACGCTATCGACGGTCGCGCGGGGGCGGGTGCCGGCGGCGATCGCCACGGCGGTCACCTCGGCCCAACGGATGGCACGGGATCCGGCCACGTGGTAGAGTTGTCCCACCTCGCGTACATCCTGGATCGCTCCGGCGATGTCCCCTGCGTTGATTAGCGGAACGGGATGGCAGCTCCGCGCCAGCGTAATGAGCCCCGAGTAATCGCAATACTTGCCGATGTCGGAGGCTGGAATGTGCGTCTTCGAAATGGCTAGGAGTTGGGCTTCGAAGGGCTCCGAGACCATGCCGAAGAATTTCTCTCGCAGCGGCGCTGGCGCGTCCCCGGCCTGTGCTCCAGTACTCACCGCCGCAACCATCCCACTTTGAAAGATCGTTCGTCTGGTCATCGGTTCGAGCCCTCACTCAAGATGATAATCGTAGCGGGGCTAAAGGTGCGCCTGGAGGAACGCCAGCGCCTCGCGACGCATGGCGGGCGTCTCGATGTGTCCGACGTTATACCGCAGCATCTTCCAATTCTCAGGGTGGCCCATCACGGCGTAGGCCTGTTTTAGCTCCGCGTCGATGCGGTCCAGCCCGGCCGGAGGCGTCAGCTTATCGCGATTTCCCTCCAGCCCCAGGTGCGGACGCGGCGCTATGAGCGAGTTGATCTGGGCGGTGGTGAAGTGCCTGACGAGGCCGGGCACGAAGTAGTAGACGCCGTGGCCGGCCAGCAACCCCGCGTCGCGGATGGCCTGGTAATCGGTAAGGCAGCAGATGTCCACGCAGGCTTTGATACGTGGTTCGAGGGCAGCCACCCACCAGGCCATCGTACTGCCCATCGACATGCCCAGGGTCCCGATGCGATCCGCGTCAACCTCGGGGCGGGACCGTAAGTAATCGAATCCCCGCAGCGAATCGAACACCATCATGCCCCACATCACGCGGCCCTGCCAGAGCATGTCCTTGAAGATGTCCAACTCGGTGCGCGTGGAACGTTCGCCGAACGCCCACATGTCCAGGCACAGCGCGCAATAGCCAAGCCGGGCGAGCGCTTCCGCGTAGGACGGCATCCGCATAGCGGGCTTCGCCAGCAGCAATTCATCCTTGCCAAGCTTGTACTTGCCGCCGTGGTAATGGTTGTAAAGAATAGCGGGAGCCGGCGCGCGCAGGCCCGGCGGTTTGGCGAAATACGCCGGGACCGGCTCGATGCCGTTCACATCGAGCACCAGTTTCTCGATCGTGAACGTACCGCGGTCCTCAATAGAAACAGTTTCGGCCGAAATGGGTCGCTCGCGCGAAGGCAACTCTCCCAACAGGCTATGCAATTCCGCGCGGCGCTCGTTCTGTTCTTCCTGTGTCATCGCTCCTACCTGGCCCACACGGCGATGTCGTCGAGTTTGCCTTCGAAGCTGGCCTCCGCCGTGTTGCATCCGCCGTACCAGAGGCGGCGCGATGCCGGCGCGAGTCCAACTTCGCCGCGCAGTACAGGTTCGTCGTTCAGCAGTATCGTGGCGGTATTCTTCGTCCTGTTCAGTTTCAGGTGATACCACTGGCACAGCACAAGCGGGACCTCCCCGCGCAAGGTGCGGCCGCCGTTTTCGAAGATCAGGCGGCCCTCGCCGTCGAGGGCGAGCCGGTCGCCTTCGCCTCGCGAAAACAGGTAGCCCGTCACGGGCCGCATGCCGGTGGGCATGCCGTTCCAAAACCAAAACTCGACGGTGTAGCGGTCGCCGGAAAGCGGGAGATCAGCCCGCATTCGTCCTCCGGCGAAATGGATGGCGCGGCCCCGCGGCGTGTGGCCGTCCAAGTAGAGAGCCACGCTACCTTCGGCTTCTGCGGCGTAGCCATTCCGGGAAGCGTCGCGCAGCCGGGTACCCTCCATGTCGTCCATGGGCCAGTAGGCAAGCGGTTTCGATCGAAGCACTGCCTGGGCGGTTTCGAGCAAAGGTTCGTGGGCCGTCCTGCGCCTCGTACCGCGCAACCTCTCCAGCATCCCCAAGAGTTGTTCGGCCATGAGGGGTTCCGCATTCGGCTCCAGGGCCGCGGTTCGCGCGGGCCAAGTCGTGTAACCGCCCAGCGCGTGCTGTTCCGGCGGCGGAATGTAGCCTTCAGCGCCATTGGCCAGTTCGACGTTGAAGGTGTGCGAAAACGGGCTCCTGGACTTGATCTTGAGCCCCGTGATGGCAAAGACCTCGGCGGGGAAAACGGCAATGCCCAGATCCCCGATGCGCAGCGCCTGCAGTTTGAGCTTCCGCGAAGGTTCGTCGTGGAGTATGATCTGTTCGCGGGCGTAGACCTGCTCCGTGGTCCGGGGTGGGGCTTCGCCAAGCCGGGCGAGAATGTCGCGCGCCCATTTGAGGCGCGCCTGGTCCGGCGCGCGGCGGGAAAGTTCGACTTCGGTTTCCAGCATCCCCAACAAAGCGGTGCCCTGGTAACGAACTCCGCGCAGCGCCTGCCGCGTGATGGCGGCCATCTCTTCTGCGTATTTGGATGGATTTGCGGTTTGCTTCGGGCGGCTGTAGTCCATCCAGTGCTGATCTCCGGCGGTGCCCTGCGACATGATGGCGACACCCGCCTCCGGTGTCAATAGCTCCGAGAAATCGCCGAAGTAATCCGGAGCCACCGCGCCGCCGCGCTCGCCGACGTAGTGCATCGAGTAATTGGCCAGCAGTGCGATGGGGCGCCCGTTGCGCGCACGAAACGCAACCAGCGAAAGCTCCGGATCACTCGGGCCTGCCGGTCCAATGAAATCCGGGTTCCGAAAGCCCGGGTGCATGTGCGCGCGTACGGTGAGGCCGCCGAAGGGGTCTTTGCGCATCTTGTCCGGACGCAAGATCCAACGCCGGCAATGGGTGTGATCCGGTACGTCGACAGATGTCCACCCGACTTCCGCGGGAGCGAGATTCCGCGCCGCGCCCGCGATGGCCTGAGCAACGGACGCCTCCATCATTGCGACATATTCGGGAACCGGATCCGTGCCCAGCGCTCCCATCGCCGGCGGCGCCGAGTGCGTGTGCGTGGCGGAGATCATCATGCGCTCAGGCGCTATGCCGGTGGTGCGGGACGCGGCCAGTTTGGTCCGGTCCAGCAGTTCCCGCGGCATCATGAGCGTGTCCGCCACGGCGATGGCAAGGCGCGTCGAGCCATCGTCCAATACGATGGCCCGCACACACAGCCTGCCTCGAACCTTTGTCGGATAGGCGGGGAAGAAGTTGCCGCTGATCGCGATAGGCAGGGCCTTCGGCGTGATGTCCACTTCCGCGGCGCCAGCGCGGAACACCCGGGGCGCCGCTCACGCGCCGCGCAAGGCGAGCAGCGCCGCCAGAAACACTACGAAGAATCTCATGGCGTGCGCCTCAAGCGGCGGCGATGATCTTCTTCAAGTGCGCCAGACTACGTTCGCCCTGTTCCGGGGTTCCGCACTCCACCGACAACACGCCGCTAAAGCCGTGCTTCGAGATGATGTGCACTACGCGCGCCCAATCCACCACGCCGTCGCCGCACGCGCAGCCGACCGGCGTGCCGGTGACCTTGCCGCGCTCGGCGTCGGAGTGCTCCACGGAGATGTCCTTGGCGTGCATGTGCACCAGGCGCGGCCCGATCCGCTCCAGCGCCTCGTAGATGTCCTCGCCCGCCAGGTATGCATTGCCCGTGTCGTAGTTCACACGCAGCAGGGGATGATGTACCAGCGTGGCGATCTTCATCAAACCGTCGGTGGTTTTCGAGATCGCCTGGTGCGGTTCGATGCCGATCGAAATGTTGTAGCGCTCCGCCACGCGCAGCACGCTCTTGAGCGTGTAGCGCATCACGGTCCAGATCTCGTCGTCGGCGATCCAGCTTGGGCGGTAGCTCTCGTCGGTGTTCACCACGGGCGCTTTCAGAACATACGCGAACTGGATGGCGCGCTGCAGGTACATGACGCTCACTTCGGGCCGCATCAACGGGCAGTGCGCGCTGACGGCCGAGGCTTCCACGCCGTTCTGGTCCAGGATGTCCTTGATGAAGTGCGGGTCCTCTTCCATGGAAACGGAATGATAGTAGCCCGCCTCGCTCATCAACTCGCGGCCGGTGTGCAGCATCGGCTCGACGAACTTGTAACCCATCCGGGCAGCCCACTCGACGCCAACAGGGAAGGGCTTCTCGGACTTGCGCACGAATTCCAGATTCAATCCGGGTGCGATGCTCATAAGCTCCACTCCTTTTTCCACTCCACTCTGCGATTCTCGAGGTAAGCGATGTTGGCGATGTGGCAGGCCATGGCGGAATAGTGGCCGGCCTCCTCATCGCAAGCGGCCGGCTTGCGCGAACGCACTGAATCCAGCCAGTTGGCTACGTGCAGGTCCGGCGTCGGTCCGGCAGTGACTTCTTCTTTCCCCTTGCCGGAGGCGGGCATGAAACGATAACCCCAGCGGAAGATGTTGAGGCGTCCTTCCGTGCCCATGAACACGATGTCCTCGCTTTCCTTGCGGATCAGGTCCGTCACATTCGCTTCGAAGGTCACCAGCAGATCGTTCGGGTAGTGCAGCACGGCATTGATGTTGTCGGCCGTGTCGCGGTCTTCCTTGGGCAGGGCGATGGTGCCCATGCACACCGCGGCCAGCGGCTGTTTCACCTTCATGTACCAGTGCACGACGTCGATCATGTGCACGAACAGGCCGCCCATCTGTGCGTTGGTCGAGTAATCCCAGTAGACATAGTGGTTGAAGTAGCGCTTGGGATTCCACGGCAGTTTCTTCAGGTGACCCTGGCACACTTCCCACTCCATCCCGGCCGGCTTCTGTTCCATACCCGGTGGCGGCGCCATGTTGCGATAGGCACTGTTACCGTTCCAGATGGTGCGGACCATGGTGATGCGTCCCAGCTTCCCGGTGTCCACGAAACGCTCCTTGGCTTCGCCAAAGTGCGGGTGCGACCTTTGCTGCGTGCCGGTCTGCAGGATGCGTTTGTTCTCGCGCACGGCGCGCACGATGCGGTGGCCCTCCATCGGATGCAGCGTCATGGGCTTCTCGACGTAGAGATCCTTGCCCGCCTGACACGCGGCCACGGCGATGGGACAGTGCATGTGATCCCACGTCGCGATGATGACGGCGTCGACGTCCTTGCGGTCCAAGACCTGCCGGTAGTCGACGAACTTCGCGAGCGTCGTTCCGGCCACTTTCTCGGCGCGTTCGCGCTGCACGTCGTAAGCGTCGGCGACGGCCACCCACTCGATGCCGCCGGCCTTGTTGGCGCGTTCCATCAGGTAGCGCCCGCGTCCGCCGCTGCCGATGATGCCCAGGCGGATGCGGTCGTTGGCGCCCTTGACGCGAGCGGCGCTGGCCGCCGTGAGAGCGCCTACAAAACCTCTGCGAGTAACGTTATCTGGCATGTAGTCCCTTCTTCCGCGGCTGCCGCCTCAAGGGGCAAGCGCGCCTCGGGGTATTCTACCTTGCCGCGCGGGCTACCGCCAGACGTCCACGCCCATCTCGGCAAACTGCGCGCCGGCGTTGAGGAAGTGCGCTGTGATCCAGAAGACGGTCCACTCCTCGCGATAGCCGCCGCGCAGGCCGAGCACGTCTTCGGTGTCGCCGCGCTGCGCGTAGTTGGTGTGGTGCGGTTGCTCGCCCTGGCTGCCATAGGGGTCGATGATCTGCCCGCAGGTGCGGAACATCAGGATGCCTATGCGCTTCAGGTCTTCGCGCTTCAAGATTTCGCCCAGGCGATAGACCGCCGGCGCCATGATGACGCCATAGACATCGATGTGCTGGTTCTGGGGCGAGACCACGGTCCAGCCGCGCGTGCGGAAGCGGTGGTCGCGCAGGCGTCCGGCGGGCAGGTCGATGTCCCATACCACGACGTAGCTCAGCACTACATCGCAGGCGTGCTGGGCCCATTTGAGGTGACGGGAATCCCCTGTCGCTTCGTACAAAGCCAGGAAACCCTCGAACGCAGCCCAGGCGCCTTCCTTATCTTCGCTCTGCGCATCCAGCGTCCCGCCCCAATACGGCTCGCGCATCGAAAGGTGGCGCGCTGCGTAGACCTCGCCCGCTTTCAACGCCGCCCGCATGTAAGTCTCGTTGGCAAACAACTTGGAGCATGCGACGAGCGGTGCGATGAAGAAGCCCTCGGCGGTGGAGAGCGGTTTCCAATCCGGGGAGAGGATGCGCGCCGAGTGGAAGTCTGCCGCCTTGCGCAGGAAGGCCTCCCATTTCGACGTATCCGCGCCCGAAGCGCGGCCCACACGGATGGCGCGCGCGAAGTTCATCATGGCCTGGCCCTGCGAGAGCGGCTCATGATGGGACCATTCGTCCTTATCCACCGTGTACCAGGTGTGAAATCCGCCGTCATAGAATTGAGCGCCACTCAGGAAATCCAGCGAGCGCCGCGCCATCCTTGCGGCGTCCGGCGCGTTCAGGCCTTTGCCCAACGCCTGCAGCGCGTAGCCGAGAGAATCCGCCTGCCCGCACCAGCCCATCACGAAGATGTCGCGGTCGGGATACTTGTTGAAGCCAGCAACGGGGCCGCGCTCGCGCCACCGTGTTTTCGCGCAGCGGTACTTGTCGCGCAGGATTTCCGCGAAGCCCGGCATGTCTTCGACGTACCACGGCGCGAACAGACGCGACGATGTGCGCACCGGAGTCTGGAAGCCCGCGCCTTCGCGCTCCACGGGGAAGGCTTCCAGGTAGAAGGTCTTCTCGATGATGGCACCCGCCGGAGCGTCCAGGTAGGCTTCGTCGTAAGGCTTGAACCCGGGCTGGATGGCTTTGATGACGCTGCGCTTTCCGTTGGAAGCACAGGGGCCCGACAAGGCCACCAGTTCCGCGCCTGCCTCGCGCGCGATGACTCCGAGCGACCACCACTGGTCCTTGATGTGGCCGAACGGCGCGGGCGACGGTACGGTGTGCATCGCCATGCCGCGAGCCGTGTCCAACTCGGCGTAGGCGAACGGCATGGGGTAACGATGCTCTTCGTAGATGGCCTCCTCGCCAGGCTTGCCGGTGAACACCGGCACCTTGCCGCTGCGCGCGCCCGACGGGTTGCCGTGATAAAGAATGCCGGGCAGCAGCAGGTTCGCCTTGCGAGCGGGCGCCTGGACGCGCGCCGAAAGCGTCACCTTCTTCGCGGTGCCGGGTCCTTTCCACTCAAAGCGGCGAACGGCTTTCACGATGCCGCCGGCGGACCGATAGGCGTCGCGCAGCTCCCAGACGCCGCCGCACGCCTCCAGACGGCCCTTCAGAATGGTCCAATCGCCCGCGGTTTCGATCGACACCGGTGCGGCGTGGTACCAATCGGCGGGCCAACCGTCGCGCCAGCCGCAGGCGATGGACCACACGCCTTCAGCGGGAGTAGATGCGTAGACACGGCCATCCGCCAACACGTCGACGCGCTGCGTGCCTGGTGAGCCAACGACACGAATCGATGTGGCGGCGGACGCGCTGGAAACCGCGAGCAGGAACAAGCCGAATGTGAGGCGCATGATTCTCTCAGACAGCGTAACATCACGTCCACTGCCGGAACCTTGGTATTCTGGAGCATCCGGAGCCATGAGCAGTCCTGTAGTCGCATCCTTTCTCCTGGTGTTGATTTTCTTCTCGCCGGTGCTGGCTTGTGTAGGCGGGATCGTGACCGACGTGTCCGGATCAGTCCTACTTAATGCCGACGTCGAGATCAGGGATGCTGCGGGAGTGCTCGTTTGGACCGGCCGCACCAGCGGCGACGGGCGCTTTCAGTGGTGCAGGGCAACGGCCGGCCACTATCAGGTCCGGGTGCATGGCGCCAATCTGGAGGCGCGCGAATTGGCGGTGTACGTTCCTTCGGCCGGCGCGGATGTACGGCTAAGGATAGCGCTGGGGCCACCCTCGGTCCATAGCCGCATCACAGTAAGTGCGACGCGAGGGTCAGTTGAGGACACCGAACGCTCGCCGCAGATCGCCTTTGCGAAAGATCCGGAAGAGATCCGCACTCGGCCTGTCGCCACCTTGGGAGAGTCCCTGGCAGCGGAACCCGGTGTGCTGGTGCAACAGACCACGCGCGGCCAGGTGTCGCCGTTCCTGCGCGGGCTCACCGGCTACCAGGTGTTGAATCTCGTCGATGGCATCCGCTTCAACAACTCGACGTTCCGTTCGGGCCCCAACCAGTACCTGGCTTTCATCGGACCCAACCAGGCACGGCGGGTGGAAGCGCTGCTGGGACCCACCGGCGTGCAGCACGGAAGCGACTCCCTCGGCGGCACGATCCACGTGATCACGTCCCGGCCGGAGTTCGAAACGGGGAGCAGCCGTTGGAGGACTCACGGCGACCTGTTCGCCGGGGCCGCCAGCGGAGACCTTTCGGCGGCTGGGAACGGCCGGATTACCGTCGCGGACGAGAGGACTTTCTTGCTCATCGGAGCCTCGGGCCGCAAGCACAACGACCTGCGCGCCGGTGGCGGATATGATTCGCACAACGTCTTCCGTCGCTATTTCGGTATGCCGCTTGGGAGCGTCCGGGACCTGCTCGGAAGCCGCCAGCAGGACACCGGGTTCCGCCAGTACGGATTGGAGACCCGGCTCGCCTTGCGTCCGCGCGAAGGCCATCTGTTCTCCTTCAACTACCAGCGCGGCGTACAGGACCAGGTGCGGGGCTACAAGGACCTGCTGGGAGGCTTGGGACGCCTGCAATCGGACTTCGACCCGCAGGTTCTGAACTGGTTCTATGCACGATACGAGAAGCAACGGTTGGGCTTTCTCGATTCGCTCACCGGCACGTTCTCGCTGAACAGCCAGGCGGATGGGAGCGCACGGCGCAACCTGCTGTACTCCGATCCGCTGACGCGGGATTGGAGCCGGGTGGACGCCTGGGGCTATTCGGTCCAGGCCGTGACGCGCCGCACCAGTCGCGCGCTGATCAGCTTCGGGGGCGACATCTACGACGAGCATGTATCCAGCACACGCACCGTGACTGAACCGATCAGCGGCAACATTACTCATCCCCGGCCGCTCTATCCCGACGGCTCGCGGTATCAGACCTTCGGCGCGTTCGGACAACTCAACGTCGACTTGACGCCGCGCCTGCGCGCCGGAGGCGGTATCCGTTACACCGGTGTGCGTTTCGCAGCGCGAGAAGATACCGCACTTGCGATCCCGGAGTCTTCCCAGTGGTTTCGCAACTTCACCTTCCAGTCCTCGCTTTCCTGTCAGGTGGCCGGGCCGCTGGGCTTGCACGCCGTCGTAAGCCGAGGTTTCCGGGCGCCCAACCTGAACGATCTGGGGGCTCTGGGATTGAACGATCTCGGTTACGAGATCCCGGCTTCCGCCGTTTCCGCCGGCGCTCTGCTGGGCACGGATTCAGGAGAAGGGGCGCTTTCGAAGAACCAGGCTCTCCGGCCGCTTACCGCTGAGTCGCTGATGAACTACGAAGCCGGCGTGCGGCTCAATTTCCGGCGGCTCTATGTCCGTGCGCAGGCGTTCGACGCGGAACTCTTCGACCCGATCACTCGCCGCACGCTGCTTTTCCCCGTGAACGCGGTGCCCAGCGGGTTGGCAGGACTTCCGGTTACACCGATTACTCCGACGGCTGCCCAACTGGCTCAAGGCGTGGTTGCCGTGGCGACCCTGTTGGACTCCCGGGCTGTGAAAGCTTTCGTGAACGATGGCCGTTCGCGCTATCACGGCACCGAAGCGCTGGCTCACCTGATCCTTACTCCGCGATTGGCGCTGGAGGCAAACTACAGTCACATCCTGGGCCGGGATCTCAATCCTAATCGCAACGTCCGCCGCCTGCCTCCCCAGATGGGCGCCATGGCGCTGCGCTACACGCCCAGTGGACGACGGCCTTGGCTGGAGATTGCCGTCGCCGCCAGCGGAGCGCAGGACAGGCTGAGCGGTGGCGATGTGGATGACGAGCGCATTGGGGCGTCCCTCCGGCGCAGCGACATCGCTTCGTTTTTCAGTGGGAGCCGCGTTGCGGCCTACCGAGATCCCGCGACGGGAATCTTTCTCCCTACGGGCGAGACGCTGCTCCAGATCCAGAACCGCGTACTCCCCATCGGAGCCACGCTCAGCGGGATTCGCGTCGTCAGCGAGGGTACGAGAGTTCCCCTCTACCTGTCCACGGCCGGATGGGCTACCCTCAACATCCGATCCGGTTTCCCCTTGGGGGAACGTGTGCATCTGAACATGGCGGTCGAGAATCTGCTAGACAGCAACTACCGCGTACACGGCTCCGGAACCGACGCTCCTGGAATCAGCGCCTGGATCGGCGTGGGGTACCGCTTCTAGTCCAGAGCGGCGCTCAGCCCTTCAGCATCCCCACAATGGCGTTCACCAGGATGGCTCCGAGGCCTATGGGGATCATGATCTTCCAGCCGATGTTCATGAGCTGGTCGTAACGGAAGCGCGGGAAGGTGGCGCGAATCCAGATCATCATGAAGATCATGCCGCTCACTTTGGCGATGTACCAGAAGACGCCGATGGTCGCCTGGTTGACCGCCGGCACCAGGAAAAACAGGCCCGCGAAGATCATGCACAGCGCCACAACCAGTAGCAGGTACCACTGCGGTTTGGTCGGTACGCGTTTGAGCAGCGGGAGGCAGGCCACGCCGGCCCCCGCGAACGCCACAACCGGGACCCCGTAATTCATCGGGACCTCAAGCCATGCCACGTTCGGAAACGGCCTCAGCCAGCCGCCCAGGAACACCGTCACGGCCACCGACGAGATGACGCAAATGTTGGCGTATTCGGCCAGGAAATACAGTGCGTAACGGAAACCGCTGTACTCGGTCATGTAACCGGCAACCAGTTCGTTTTCGGCTTCGGGCAGATCGAACGGCGCGCGGTTGGTTTCGGCGATGGTGCAGATGAAGTAGACCACGAATGGCACGATCATCAGGCCAAAATTCTCGAACGCGAACCAGACGTGCCGTTCCAACTGGCGGTTGACGATACCCACCATGCTCAGTGTGCCGGCCGCCATGACACCGCTGAGCAGAGCCAGCGCCAGGGCGACTTCATAGCTGATCAGTTGCGCTCCGCCGCGCAGCGCACCAAGCAGCGAGTAGTGGCTGTTGGAACTCCATCCGCCCAGGATGACACCCAGCACGCCGACGGCGCTGGTGGCGGAGATGACCAACAGCGCGACGTTGACGTCGGCGGCCATGTAATACTTCCCGCTGAACGGGATCACGCTGAAGGCCAGCAGGGCCATCACGTTGGGGATCACGGGCGCCAGCCAGAAGATGGCCTTGTCGGCCTGGTTGATGATGATGTCCTCTTTCTGGAGCACCTTCACCGCGTCGGCGATGGGTTGCAGCAGTCCGAACGGGCCCACGCGCATGGGCCCCAGGCGCACCTGGAAATCGGCCAGCACCTTGCGCTCCAGCAGGGAGAGGTAGCCCGCCACCAGCGCGAAAGCGCAGACTACGATGACCATCACCACCATCGGTGTGAACAGCGGATTTTGAAGAACCGTTTCCATGTCAATCGAACCCAATCACCGCAAAACGGACGTCTGAGCCAAACGGACGAAAGGCTCGGGATAAATCCCGATCACCAGCGTAGCCAGGCCCGTCACGGCCAGCGCCACGCGCACGCCGAAACTGGATGCAGGCGCCTCGACGGAGGCTTCCTTTTCGGTGAACATGCAACGCACAATGCGGAAATAATAATAGATGGCCACGGCCACGTAGAGCACCGCGATCACGGCCAGCACGTAATGCCCGGTCTGGATCAGCGAGAGGAAGATGAAGTACTTGCCGATGAAGCCGGCTGTCGGCGGGATGCCGGCGAGCGAGAGCAGGAACACCAGCATGAGCAGGGCATAGCCCGGACTGCGATGCATCAGGCCCGCGAAATCGTCCACATTGTCGCCGATCATGTCCTTGCGCCGCAGCGCCACCACCACCAGGAACGCGCCTAGGTTCATGAAGGTGTAGACCAGCAGGTACACCGCCACGCCTTCCATGCCGGTGGAGTTTCCCGCCACCAGGCCCAGCAGAATGTAACCGGCGTGTGAGATGGAACTGTAAGCCAGCAGACGCTTCACATTGGTCTGCGTGATGGCGGCCAGGTTGCCCACCGTCATGCTCAGGACGGCCACTACCGCGAGCAGGGGCATCCACAATTCACGGGCCGCGGCGAAGGGGCCGACGAAGACGCGCACCAGGAAGGCGAACGATGCGGCTTTCGATCCCACGGCCAGGAAAGCGGTCACTGTGGTAGGCGCACCTTCATACGCATCCGGCGCCCACATATGGAA
>CAZLOS010000075.1:0-23709 GCA_964561215.1 uncultured Solibacteraceae bacterium
CGTCTCGGCGGGGCATTCCTCATTGTATCAACGTCTACCTACTTACGGTCGGATTAATAGCGTCGCCCCAGACGAAACATCGAAGAGGAGCCTGAGAGTCCTCGACCGCAAGCTTGAGTTGCTGGCCGCGCACGCCACATTCGCCGTGACCGTCAACTCCGTCCGCGGCGGTCCTCTCCGCAATCCCGCCGATGCGATCACCATCGCCGAGCGGGCACGGACGCTCGGACTGATCAGCACAGTCGGCATCCTGCACGACGGCAGCGGGCATGTGCGGCCGCTCGCACCCGACCAAGTCTCCATCTACGAGCGGATTCTGGCGCATGAACAGTCGCTGTTCTCATTCGCACAGTACGACAGGTTCCAGCGCAACATCGCGCTAGGATTGCCCAACGACTGGCACTGCCGCGCCGGCAGTCGCTTTCTCTACGTTTGCGAGGAAGGCCTGGTCCACTACTGCTCGCAGCAGCGCGGCCATCCTGCGATCCCGCTCGAACATTACACTCGCGAGCACCTGAAACAAGAGGGTTCACACCTGAAGCCTTGCGCCCCTTACTGCACTGTCTCCTGCGTCCACCAGGCCGCGATGCTCGACGCTTTCCGTGAGGATCCGCGCGGCACGCTGGCCGGCATGATCGAACGCCGCAGGCAACACAATCCGGCGTACCGGCCGCCGCTTGTTCTCAAAGCGTTGACCTGGGCGTTTCTCGACGGCTGCAGCCGGCGCGCACTAAGCAAACTGGCGCTATACTTCCTGCGCGCGCGGTCTTGAACTGTTGCCCCCGCACAAAACGGGAGTCTGTAAAAGCTACGTTAACTCCCGCTCTCGAGAGGATCCGCGCGTAACTCGACTGCATCGAACCGCGTCTCACATTGAGAGAAGAACCGCAAGAGGGGAAGCTCGATGTTTAGTAAGTGGCAGCCCTCAGTCCTACCTCTTTCGCTGGCTCTGCTGGCGGCTGGTGATCAAACCTGGAAGGACAAACGCGTCGCTGAATGGAGTGAAGACGATGTCAAGCAGGTCCTGACAGATTCACCCTGGGTGAAAACCGTCCAACCAACCGTGGCCAAATCCGCGAACAACGGCCAGCACCGGCAAGGCGGAGGCATGGGGCGAGGCGGGGGCATTGGAATTGGCGGAATCGGGATCGGGCTGCCTGGTATGGGCGGCATGGGGCGGCGCGGCGGAATGGGTGGGCCCGGCGGCGGCTATCCGGGCGGCGGTGGCGGCGACCCCGATGACGGGCAGCGCCGGAGAGGTGATGATGGAACGGGCGCGGGCCGCGGCGAACCGCCATCCCTCAAGCTCCGCTGGGAAAGCGCGCTGCCGGTCCGTGAAGCGGAACTGAAAGCGCGCGAAACCAACGCGCCTACCGTAGATGCCGACCACTACGCCATCGCGATCTACGGCGCTCCCAACCGATTCGTGCGAAGCGATGCGAAAGACTTGACCAATGAGCTGAAGAAGCAGGCCGCCATCAAGCGCGAAGGGAAGAAAGATCTCAAGCCTTCCAGTGTTCAGATTCTGCAGCGGGACGATGGACCTGTCATTGTGTACCTGTTTCCACGCTCAACGGAAATCACGCGGCAGGACAAACGGCTGGAGTTCGACGGACAAATCGGCCGTCTCAAGTTTGAGCAGTCTTTCTATGTCGAAGACATGACCTACCAGGGGAAACTGGAGCTCTGACACTCCCAGCCCAACTGGTTACCTGCGCTTGAGCGCATCACTTCAACGCGTCCGGTGCCCTTGTCTACCGCCAGCTCTGCCATCGTGGCGACGTAGGTGCCTAGATAGAGGGCGCAGGAGACGCCCACACCGCGCCCACTAGGAGCCGGGCCGGTCGTCCAGCCAAACTGCTTCGCGGCGGCCTCCAGAACGCGGCGCATGCGCGCGTCGGCGAGGTGGTTCAAACGGAACTCCACAGGATCGTCGCCCGCCTTCGCCGCCATGATGTCAATCTGCGATTCGCGCGCGAAGATGTTCGTGTTGACCGAGGGCGCACGCCACGGACCGACGCTGAAGGGATGTAGCCCCGGAGGATTTCCCCGCCCCCCCCTGACGAGACCGTACGCTGATGCGGGATGGTGTAGAACTGCCTCGCCTCGCTGTCTCCGGCGCAATCGATGTGGCAATCCCAGAACGAGATCTTTCCTTGGTGCGTCAAACCGGAGCGCGCCACGTAACTGTTCAGATACGTCTCTTCGACGATGGCCGCCGCCAATCTTTCCTCTTCCGTAAGGCTGCCGCTTTCGCGCAGCACCTGTCCCTGCGGTGCGGCCTTCAGCAAGTGATCGAAGATCGACTTGTCGTTCTCGCCCTCGCGCGGGTGATCGTACTGAGCCTTGATCATCCCCAGGGCTTGATCGGCCAAGTCGCGCCGCGCATGGAGCACCGCTACCAGATCCCCGGCCTTCGGCGTCGATGCGGAGGTAGGCATTGAAGTCGGTCGTGTAGCCCTGCCTGGCCGGGAGCCGCGACGATCCGGACATGCGAACCGCACCGGCACAGGCTATCGTCCAGGTGGCTGATGATCTGCGCGCGCGTGGGTCTTGGCGTTTTGAGCAACAGTGCATACGCCTTGAGGATCGTTCCCGGCGTGCAATAGCCGCACTGGAACGCGTGATGTCTGACAAAGGCTTCCTGGATCGGGTGAAGCCGCTCTTCCTTGCCGAGGCCTTCAATCGTCAGCACGTGCTTGCCGGCGACGTCCCTGAGCGGCGTGGAGCAGGATCTCACGGCGTCCCGGCCCAGGATGACCGTACAGGCTCCGCACAAACCCTCGCCGCAGCCGAACTTCGTGCCGGTGAGTCCGAGATCGCAACGCAGGACCCACAGCAGCATGCGCTCGTCGTCCGTCGTAATGCGCACGGGCTTTCCGTTGAGCGTGAACGAGACTGTTCGGTGCATAGCAGCCTCCCTGCTCGCCACCGATTGTACATCCAACCGCTGGCCGTTCCCACCGCCGGACAACTCGGTTATACTCTGCGCAGGAGGGGACATATGCTCAGATTACTGTGGCAATTTCTTTCCGTGGTGCTGATTCTGCCGATGCTTAACTGCGGGGGCTCGCAGCACGCTCCGGATGAGAAGTACTTCCTTATCGCGACAAACGTCAAGGTTCCCTATTGGCAGGAGGCCGCCGCAGGGCTCAACAAAGCGGCGGTGCAACTGCATGTGAGGGCGGAAACCGTCGGTCCGGATTCCTACGATCCGAAGGCTGAGCACGAACACTTTCAGGATGTGCTGAAAAAGAAGCCCTCCGGCATTCTGGTATCCCCGAGCGATCCTGCCGTTTTGAAAGACGACATCGCGGCGGCGATCGCCAAAGGCGTCCCGGTCATCACCATGGATGCGGATGCGCCTGAGAGCGGCCGCCTGGTGTTTATCGGGACGGACAATTACAAAGCCGGCGCCATGGGAGCCCGCCGGGTAGCCAACCTGCTCAAGTTCAGAGGCAGCGTCGTGATCTACACCATGCCGCAGCAGACTAACCTGAACGAACGGCTGCGCGGCTACCAGGATGTGTTCGAGGGTTACCCACAGATCAAGATTGCCGAAGTGGTTAATATCAAGGGCGATCCGCGCGTCGTTTTCGACAAGACCACCGAGATCATCGAGAAGAACGTGAGGGTCGACGCCTTGGTTTGCCTGGCTTCCATTGCGGGTCCGGAAGTCTCCGAGGTGCTGCAGAGGAAACGCGTGTCAGGAAAAGTAGTCGTGGCCATGGACACGGACACAAGGACGTTGGAAGGAATCCAGAAGGGCACCATCTCCGCCACCATTGCCCAGAAACCTTTCACAATGGCCTTTTTCGGGCTTAAGTTGCTCGATGATCTGCACCACAACCCGCTGCCATCGTTGACGAAGGTCTGGTCGCGGGACTCCTTCTCGCCGATTCCCACTTTCGTGGACACGGGGGCCACGTTAATAGACAAGGACAATGTGGACCGGTTCCTGCAAGAGCGGAGCTCGGTAACGGCAAAGTAGACCAACATCTCCGCTGTTAGGGTCAGTGAAGCGTCCTCTGTTAAGGGGCGCCCAGTTACTTCTGCATCTGCTCGAGGGAAATTCCCTTCGTCTGGGGATAGAAGAAGAGAACGCCGAAGAACTGCAAGACAGTCATCGCTGCGAAGAATGCGAACGGAGCGCCGGCCGACATCGCGGCCATCATCGGGAAAGTGCCTGAGACGATGGCGTTCATAAACCAATGCGTGAAGCTGCCGAGGCTCTGGCCCTTGGCACGGACGCGCGTCGGAAAAACCTCGCTGAGGTACACCCAGATCACGGCTCCCTGCGAGAAAGAGAAGAATCCAATGAAGGCGACGAGCAGCCACAGCAGAAGGTACTGGCCTTGGCCCGAAAGAAAGACAGCGGCAACACCCGCCAGGCACGCCGCCGTACCAGCGGCCCCGATCAGCAGGAGTTTCCGGCGGCCGAGGCGGTCAATCACCGACATGGCGACTAACAGGAACAGAAAATTCGTGGCCCCGATGGCCACCGCCTGCCGGTCACTCGAAATCTTGCTGAAGCCGGCGAACTGGAAAATGTCGTTCAGGTAGTACAGGATTGCGTTGACGCCGGCCAACTGGTTGAACATCCCGATGGAAATCGCCAGCAGGATCGGCTTGCGGTACTTCCTCTGGAACAGCGGTTCGGCCGCCCGTCCGTGCTCGGCGTCAACCGACTCGATGATGTCGCGAGTTTCGTTCTCGTAATCCGGTTCGCCGGTCTCGCGCAGGATTTCCTTCGCTTCCTCCACGCGCCGCATCTTGATCAGCCAGCGGGGACTCTCGGGAATCGTCAGCACCATCAGGCCGAACAGCAGCGCCGGCGCCGCGCTCACACCGAGCTTCCAGCGCCATTCGGCATCGCCGAGACCCGCCAGACCCACCAGGTAATTGGAGAGGTAGGCCAGCAGGATTCCGCTCACGATGTTGAACTGGAACAGAGCCACCAGACGCCCGCGCCAGCGCGCCGGCGCGATCTCTGCGATGTACATCGGGCCTACCACGGAGGAACCGCCGATCCCCAGGCCGCCGATCACGCGGAAAACCACGAGTGAAGTCCAACTCCACGCAAACGCGCAGCCGAGACCGGAGGCGAAGTAGAGCGCTGCCATTCCCAGCAGGCTCAACCGCCGGCCGTAACGGTCGGCCGGAGTACTCGCCACAATCGATCCCAGCACGGTCCCCCACAAGGCGCTGGCAACGGTGATGCCAAGCAGCGCGGGGGTCAACTGGTATACATCGGTGAGTGCACGCGTGGCGCCGGCGATCACCGCCGTGTCAAACCCGAACAGCAGTCCGCCGAGCGCCGCGGTGATGGCGCTCTTGATCAAGTAGCCAGTCAACTTCATGGAACTCCCCGCGATCGGCGGGCGAGGACTGCTGCTCATATGGCAACCTCCAAAAAGAGAGAGTATATCGGAATTCGATGTCTTCCCGTTCAAGGCGCGGTATTATCGCCTTTGTGACCCGCCGCCTCACCGCTTGTCTCGCTTTGACGTTGTTGCTGCTTCCATGCAACGTGCAACCCGCCGCTTCCGCCGCGCAAACCTCCACCGGTGGATTCGACTTCTATGTGATGTCGCTTTCGTGGTCGCCCGGCTTCTGCGCCACTGCCGCCGGTCGCAACGACGATCTGCAGTGCGGACCCGGCCGCCGCTTCGCCTTCGTCCTGCACGGGTTGTGGCCGCAATATGAACGCGGCGGATGGCCGCAGAACTGTTCCGCCGAAGCGCTTGATCAGGGAATCATCAACAGCATGCTGGCCATCATGCCGAGTCCTCGGCTGGTGGCCCACGAGTGGGCCAGACACGGCACGTGCAGCGGGCTCCCGCCCAGGGGCTATTTCAAGAAGGCTGCCCAGGCCTTCAACAGCATCGACATCCCGCCGCAATACAAGGCTGCGCTCCGTCAGATTACCGTCAGCCCGGATCAACTCCGGCACGATTTCGCCGTCGCCAATCCGACACTCGGAGACCAGGGCATCGTCGTGCTGTGCAGCGGGAATGGGCGTTATCTGCAAGAGGTGCGCGCCTGCTTCACCAAGGATCTGCAAGGGCGGCCCTGCACCGCCAATGTGCTGCGCGGCGCCTGCAAGTCCGACCAGATCATCATGCGACCGCTGCGCTGAGTCCGATTCGAGATCTTCGTGGACATCCGGCCCGCGAAAGTGTACTTTAGTCAGATACCGGCTCCGCCCGTTGGCAGATGGGCGGCGATCTCTGTTGGAGGTAGACGATGAGCAGCTTCTTTGAGCTGAACCGCAGGAAGTTCCTGGGCGCCGGCACGACGGCTGGTTTCATGCTGTCCGGGCAGCCCGCTGCCCGCTCGGCGGCGTCCTCGGATAGGGACGAGTGGCCGAAGTTGCGGCCGGCGAAAATCTACAAGCTTTACATCGGCCGGTCGGGCGCCGTCACGAACGCCGCCGGCAGGCAGGTCCAATACCTGACCTGGGGCCAGGAGGAAGTCACGAAGATGGACAACTACCTCCAGGGCCTGGAAAAGAAGCTTGGCGATATGCAGTTCGTTGGCGGGGAGACTATCCCGAAAGTGGACGTGGAACAGGTGGCCGCGAGGGCGGCGTCAGCCGACGGCATGGTGCTGATCTGGCTCTCCGGACACGGCGGAGATTACGCCACGCTCGAAAAGCTCAGCTTCGGGGTCGATAAGCCGGCGGTCTCCTTCTTCCAGCCGTTCAGCGGGCACGGGTGGATGTGGCATCAGCAATGGAAGAACCGGAAAGTCGTGTTGCTCTCCACCACCGATTGGAAGGAACTCGATGAAGCCGTGCGCCTGCTGCGAGTGCCGCCCCTGATGAAGCAGACGCGCATTCTGGCCGTGAACGGCCCGCGCGGCACGAAGGCAGCCTGTTCGGCCGACGAGGTCAGGAAAAAGCTTGGCGCCGAGTTGATCACGATCAAGAACGAGGAAGTCCTGGAGATCGCAAAGTCGATCGATCCCAAGGCTGCCGAAGCCGAGGCGGAGAGCTATTGGATCAAACCGGCCATCGGAATCCTGGAGCCCACGCGCCAGGAGATTATCGACTCGGCCAGATATTACTTAGCCGTCAAGCAGCTGATGATCAAGGAAAAAGCCCAGGGGATTTGCAGTGCCGCCTGCATGGGAAATCCGCGAGCCTGCCTGACCTTCAGCAAGCTCAACGATATCGGACTGGTCGGCGCCTGCGAAGGCGATATCGATTCGACGCTCACCATGCTGCTGTTCTCCCATGCGTTCCGCACCCCTGGCTTCATCACCGATCCCGTCGTCGACGAAGCCAAAAATGCCGTTGTCCAGTTCCACTGCACTTCGTTCACGCAGCGGCCTGACGGCAGCCGCATGCCGTTCCTCATCCGGAACCAGACAGACAGCCAGGGAGGGGTGGCCCTGCAGGTGCAATGGCAGGTAGGGGAACCGGTCACCATGGCGAAGCTTGTCAACCTGGACACCATGCTCGCCGTCCCCGGCAAGATTACGGAGACGGGATCCAGCCCGCTGGCCTGCCGCACGCAGTTCACCCAATCCGTGCGCGATGCCCGGCACCTGTACCTGAATTGGGGCGGCGGCGCCATCGTGCCGCCGGGAACCATTGGCGACATATCGAAGTACGCCGGCGCCATGCCCATGCTGCACCGCGCGGTGTTCTACGGCGACCACATGCGCGGCATCAGGAGGTTGGGCAACCTGATGGGCTTCAAAGTGGTCGAAGAGGATATCGCCACGTAGGCTGCGGCCTCTGCCGTACCGCCACGCTCATCATGAAGCCGAATCGGCGACGGGATTATCTCCCGATCTTTCTCCCGATCACCTCTCCCGAGACGATGATCTCGACGCGACGGTTCTGCTGGCGTCCCGCTGCTGTGCTGTTGTCAGCCACCGGCATCGTCTTTCCAAACCCCCTCGACGTGATCGAGTCGGGGGATAAGCCCTGATCGACAAGGTAGCTGCGCACGCTGGAGGCTCGCTGCTCCGAGAGCCTCTGGTTCAGTTCGTCGCTGCCCGTGCTGTCGGTGTGGCCCTCAATCTCGAGGTTTAGGCCCGGATGGGACAGAATGATCCCGGAAAGCCGGGCCAGTTTCTCGCGCGTCGGCTGGCGCAGTTCGTACTTGCCCGTGTCAAAGAGCACGTCAGCCATCGTAACGACCAGGCCTCGGGACGTGTCCCTTGTCTCGAGAATCCGGTTGAGCTGCGCCAATAACTGCGAACGAAGTTGTTCGGCAGCCTGACGCGCCCGTTCCGCTTCGGCCTTGGCCGCTTCTTCTTTTTCTTTCAGCGCGTCCGCTTCGGATTTCGCCTTGGCCGCAGCCGCGTCCGCTTCTGCCTTGGCCTTCGCAGCAGCCGCGTCCGCTTCTGCCTTGGCCTTCACGGCAGCCGCATCCGCTTCCGCCTTCATCTGCGCTTGCTTCGCGCTAGCCAGCTCGGCCTGGCGCCTGGCCTCCTCGTCGGCCCGCCGTTTGGCTTCCGCCGCTTCCGCCGCGGCCTTGGCCTCCGCCTCCGCCTTGGCCTTGGCAGCGGCCGCGTCCCGCTCCATGGCGATCCGCTCTTCTTGCTGCCTTTGCGCAGCCAATGCGCGGGCGTCTTCTGCAAATTGGACCGTCGAGCGGGCGTGGGAGATGATCTCCTTCTTGTTCGCTTTTCGAGCGAGGGCGGTTTCCGCCGTCTTCAGACCGCTGTCGGCCTTGGCGAAAATCTCCGGAGCGTACTTTTCGGCCCCGCGAGATCTGGCGATTTCCACAGCGTTCCGTGCTTCGTACATTTCCAGGGGAACGTTCTTCAAGTCGGGCGCCAAGGCCAGCGGGTTCCCCATCTTCTCGTATTGAGCGCGTTTCATCAGCTTGTATTCCTTGACCGAAAACACGCGCCCCTTGGTGTCCTTCCGCTGCGCGTTCTCCAAGACCACCATCTCACTGGGCTGGCGTACTGCAAAGTAGGGCTCGGCCGTGACCAGAAGCGAGAACGTCTGCAGCTGTGTCGTGGCTTTGAGTTCACCGTCGCCGGAGTTGTTGACCAGGACTTCGCCAACATTGCTGCTGCTCCCGTCCGGCGACACAACCCACAAAACGTATGTCAGAAACTCAGTGCCCAGTTTCGACGGCGAGTCCAGGCCCCTCACCGAGGCCTCAATGTTCGTGATGCCTTTCTTTGCTTCCACCTTGGCTTCGCCGCTTGCTTGCGGGGCCGCGCTCGCAGCTCTGAGATCAACCTTGGTTGACCCGCCTCCTACCCGGTACCCGATCGCCGTGGTCGACTTGCTGACCAATTGCGATGGGGATGCTTCCTGCTGGGGCTTCGCTGAGGCCACCCCGGCTGACATACACAAGGCTATGACAATGAAGTTCTTCATTTGACCTTCTCTCCTTGTTGTTAAATATCCGGTTATCTACCATACCAGTTTGAGTGCGAACTGGACGATCCGAGCGCTGCGCGTGCTCATTCTGCCGAAATTCGACGGGGCGCTGTACTGCGGCACCGGCCCGGTCGTACCCGAAGCCGGCGAAGGCGAACCGCGCGTGGCTGCATGCTCTGAACATCTCGGAGCGAACTGCACGCGCGGCATGAAGTCGTTCCACGCCGGGTCGATCACCGATTCCCGGACCAATGGGGCGCCGTACCCCGGGATGTGATAATCCGGGCTTCCCGCCAGCAGAGACCTCCCGCCGAGAGTGCAGCCGAACTGGTTATATCGCAGTTGATTCGGCGTGTAAGTGCAACCCGGTCCCGAGATCTGGCGCTTGAAGAACCGGTGTGCATCCAGTCTGTTGTTGCGGAAGAGCTCGAATGCCGTCCACACGGAACACGGCGCACCTTGGCCGGGCGCCATCACCGAGCCCGTGTGATCCTTTATCGTGCCGACTACGGCGCCGATGTGCTGTGCCGATACTCCAGGGGACGCAAGGCACACGACGACCGCCAAGATCTCGTAAGTTCGTGCCATGTTCCCCCTCCAACCTGGCTGGAATTATAGAATCCGAAAAAAACAGAAGTCAATGGTCCGAATTGGCATCCGACAGGGCAGGCATCAGAAGGTGAAGCCGGCCAGGAACTCCGCCTGATTCAGGTTGGAACGCAACGCTGCATCGCGAACACCGAAATTCCGGTCTGTCCAATGCGTGAACCGGACCTCCGGCGTCACGCGGACCGGTCCGAATCGCCTTTCCACGCCGAATCCGATGGCGAGGCCCGGCGCGCTCCGGCGCCTAAGTTCAACGAAGTCTTTTTCTGCGCTGTGGCTTCCCGTCACCCGATTAAAGGAAACGCCAAGAGCCAGGAAGGGGCTGCAGCGCCGCGCGAAGAACCGGCATTTCATCAACAGCGGCAGCTCCCACCGGCCCGCGGCGGCCGGCCAGCAGCGCGTGCTTCTGCTCCAGCGCCTGCTCGTCGATCTCGCCGGTGATCCCCTCGGATATTTCCTGGTCCAGGAGGGTCCAGTATGCCCGCAACTCGGCGTCAGACAGTTTCGGCCAGAGCGCCTGGCCGAAACACAGTAACGATTCCATCACGGCGTCGTGTTCGTCGCAGCCGCCCAGGCGGCGCACCATCGTGGACGGCAGGGCGCGCACGGCCGGCCGGACGAACTCGCGCACGAATGCCGCGGACATGCCAGGACCGCAGGCGGCACTCCACCCGTGCGCAAGCCGCCGCCATACGGACGCCATCGCCGCCGCTCACTTCCCCCGCTTCATGTCACGGAAGGATTCCAGGCTCCAGCCGCCGTCGGGTTCCGACGCGGGGTGCCGGAGGATGTAAATGTTTCCGTCTTCCGCCTGCACTTTGAAGAAAACGTCGTCCGGCCCGTACCACTGATCCAGCACCGCTTCGACGAAGTGATCCTGATCGCCCAACCGGAAACGAACCGGACGCTGGTCCCCTTTGTAGCCCGAGCAACAGACGACGTCTACCTTCATCGCAGATCAGCCGTGTACCAAGTCCGCAAGCGGCCGGCGCGGCGCCGGCTCCGGCTTCTCCCCCGGATATCCGATCGGCAGGATGGCCACCGGCAATAAGTCATCCCTGCCCAGAACGCTTTGCACCGCTGCATCGTCGAAAGCACCAACCCAAACCGTGCCGAGGCCCAGGGCCGTAGCGGCGAGCATGGCAAACGTGCATGCGATCGTCGCGTCCTGGATCGCATACAGCCGCTTTCCCCGCTCCCGGTACTTTGCCGACGACCGCACCGGGTTGGCGCAGAAGACCAATGCCACGGGAGCCTGGGCGATGAAGAACTGGTCCAGCGCCACCCGCGCCAGCAGCGCGCGCTGCTTCCCGTGTGTGACCAGGAAGATCTCGTAGGCTTGCAGGTTTCCCGCCGACGGCGCGGCGTTCGCCGCCGCCAGAATCCGCTCCAGATCCCCGGCCTTCACCGGCTGGGCGGTGAACGCCCTCACGGACCGCCGCCTCTTGATGACATCGAATAGGTCCACGCCGCGAATTATACCGTGCCGGGGCGGCCGCATCCATATAAACAATTCCGCCGGCGCGCTAAACTTCTTCCTATGATGGGCCGCCTTGCCGCTCTGCTGTTTACGACCGGGTGTCTGTTCGGCGCCGCTGCCGCCGCCGTCGACTTTCCGGGCATCCCGGATACGCCTTTCGTGCAGGAGTACCGGACTGAACTCGCCTACCCGCGCGAAGCCGGCGCAGACCGCGTACGCGCCGTAGCCGCCGCTGGCTCCCCTCGGATGCGGTCCTTTCGATTGCCGTGGCCAGGGACAAGACCGTCTGGGTCGCTACGACTGGTGGCCTGAGCGCCATCCGGCGGCGCACGATGACCGTGGCGGAGAAGGCCGCCTACTATCTCGACATCTGCCTGGCCCGGCATGTGCGTCCTCCTTATCTGGTAGAGGCCTGCCTGTTGAAATCGCCGGGAGACGTGACCAACTATTCGCCGCGCGACGACGATAACGACGGCCAGTACACCGGCATGTACCTGGGCATGGAGTCCTACCGGTACGCGGTCACCAAGGATCCGCAGGCCCGCGAGAACGCACGCAAGGCCTTCCGCGGCCTCAAGTTCCTGCAGGAAGTGACCGGAACCAGCGGCATGTTCGCCCGCACGGTGGTCCCTTCGGATTGGAAACGGGTTTCCGATCCGAACGAGGAATTCACTCCCGAGACGCTCACGGACCGCCTGGTGGAGAACCCGCGCAACAAAGCGGTGGCAAAGCGATGGCGCCTGAGCGCGGACGGCAAATGGCTGTGGAAGGGCGACACCAGCTCCGACGAAATGGCGGGCCACATCTTCGGCTATTTCAGCTATTACACGCTCGCCGCCGGCGAGGCCGAGCGTAGAGAAGTGGCGGACCACGTACGACGCATCGTGGACTACATCATCGAAGGCGGCTACACGCTGCGCGACATCGACGGCCAGCCCACGCGCTGGGGCTGCTGGGGTCCGCGGTACCTCAATGACCTGCCCGACTGGCGGGCGGAGAAGTGGACCAACGGTCTCGAGATCCTCGCCCACCTCCGCGCCGCCGAGTACATGACCGGCGATCCGAAATACCGGCGCCACGCGCTGGAACTGATCGATAAGCACGGCTACGACCGCCTGGCGCGCCGCCCGCTGGCCACGGCCCCTTCCGAGCTTACGCACTTCGACAACGAGCTGGTCGCGCTGGTGCTCCCCGCCGCGATGTCGGAGCAGGATCCCCGCATCCGGCGCATTTACGAAGACGCGCTTCGTTTCTGGCTGCCGCACATCAAGGAGCAATACAGTTCCTACTACAGCTTCACCTGGGCAGCGCTCGGCGGTGGCCGCAGCCCGGAGCAGTTCGGCCTGGACCGCTGCGTCGAGTTTCTGCGCGACGAGCCGCTCGACCTCGTACAGTGGACGGTGGACAACCGCTGGCGCGAGGATGTGCGCCTGGTCCACAAGCCGGAACTCGACGACCTGCAGACCGACCGGGTGCTGCCTCCCAGCGAGCGCGCCACGACACGCTGGGACGGCAATCCCTACGCCGCCGTCCGCGGATCCAACGGCATGATTGAGAACAGCGGCGTACACTGGCTGCTGGCTTACTGGATGGGCCGGTATTACGGCTTCATCAAGGAGCCGGGAAGATAGCCGTGCGACAATAGGAGCATTATGTCCAGTTACGTCAGGCTGCTGGCCGGTATCTGCCTCGCGCTGGCATCGAAGGCACAGGTCGTCGAGCCGTTCTTCTTCATCCAGGGTTCGGATCCACAGTTTGGATTCTGTGAAAGCCGCCAGCGGACCGGCAACGGTTTCGGGCAGGACACCGCGAACTTCGAGTTCGTGATCGCCACCGTCAACCGCCTGCGTCCCGCCTTCCTCATCGTCACCGGCGACCTGGTGAACCGGCAAGGCGACCCGGCGCAGACAGCGGAGTACTTTCGCGTCGCAGGCAAGCTGGACCCGTCGATTCACCTTTACAATGTGGCCGGAAACCATGACGTCCTCAACGAACCCACGCCCGCGAGCCTGGCGGCGTACCGCAAGCAATTCGGCCCGGACTACTACACGTTCCGCGTGGGCGGCATGGCCGCTTTTGTTCTGAACTCGCCCATCGTCGCGCACCCGAAAAACGTGCCCGATGAGTTCGCCAAACAGGAGGCCTGGCTGCGGCGGGAACTGGCGAAAGCGAAGCAGGACGGAATGAGGGACCTGGTGGTCTTCCAGCACCACCTGCTGTTCGTCGATTCGCCGGACGAGAAAGACACCTACTACACGCTGCCCCTGGAGCAGCGGCGGAAGTACCTGGACCTGTTGACCGAATACGGAGTCAGCCACGTATTCTCCGGCCACTATCACCGCAACGCCGCCGCGAGCCACGGCGCGCTCAAGCTGACGACCACCACAGCCATCACGTGCGCCGACACGCAATCCGGCATCCGCATCGTCACGGTCAAGAGCACGGGCATCGAGAGCCAGGCTTACGACTTCGGCGCGCTTCCGACGCGCGTGGACCCGAACAAGTGAGCGCTCCACGGTGTATTCTTCTCCCTTGAAAGAACCGGGCGGCAACGACGATACTTTATTCAGATGCCGGCAATCCTGAGTTCATAGCCGGATCTTAATCTCGCAGTAACGAGCGCTGGAGGTGGTTGTGCCTTGTGATGCTGAACTCCTGAAGACGGTACCGCTGTTCTCATTGCTCGACGACGAAGAGAGGGCAGTGCTGGCCGCGCACGTCGAGGTGCGGAAGTACAACGCCCTCGAGTGTATTTACAAGCGCGGAGATCCGGGCAGTTGCGGTTATGTGATGGTCGAAGGAAGCGTGCGGGTCTCGGTGATCGACGACGACCAGCAGGAGGTCACGCTTTACGAACCCGTGCGAGCCGGGTTCTTCGGCTTCGCCTCCCTGCTGGAGGGATCACCGCACCAGACGAGCGCCGTCGCGCTGGAACCGGTCACCTGCATCGAAATCGACCGCGAGGATCTTAGCAATCTGCTCCACAAGAAGCCCGATTCGGGCATGGACATGCTCACCGTGCTCGGCAGTCATTTCCACACCGCGCAAAGGCTGGTGCAGGCCCGCTCCCTTCGCAACCCCAACGAAGTCATCGAACAGCGCGCCACCGTCGGGGACCGCGTGGCCGACGCCGTGGCGGGCTTCGGGGGCTCCTGGCGGTTCATCATCTGCTTTTCATTAGGGATGGCCGCTTACGCCGCGTGCAACATGGCGATGGGGAAAGGAGCATGGGATCCCTATCCCTTCATCCTGCTGAACCTGTTCCTGTCGATGCTTGCGGCGCTCCAGGCGCCGGTCATCATGATGAGCCAGAATCGCCAGGACGCAAAGGACCGTCTCCGTGGCGAACTCGATTTCGAAGTGAACCGCCGCTCGGAATCGGAGATTCGCGGCCTGGCGATGAAGGTCAACGAGCTAGGCGACAAGATCGACGACATGGAGCGCCTTCTCAAACCCCATACCGCAGACCGCACTTCATGAATGAACGATCCCGCGGCCCGGCTTCTATCGGGACTGCTCCGAACCCTGTTCGGCTTCGTCGGCGGCTTCCGGCCCGGCAGCCTGAGCCTCTTCGATCAGGTGCTGTGCTTCCTTCAACCTGCCGCGCGGCACGAGCACCTGGTAGCCTAGCGGAGGGTACGGTCCGGGCCGCCGCATGAGGGACGGTATGCCGTTCGAATCGAGCACTCCGCGGATCACGTCCGCCTCCATTTCCGCATCCACAGTCAACGAATCGTACAGCGGAACCATGTCGAGCGCATGGGAAGCCGATGCCGCGTGGTCGTGTTTTTCGACTGGCTCGCGGAGTGGATCTTTTGCCATGACTCAAGGATATCGCAGATCCCCGTTGACGCTGTAAGCGGAAGGGGGGCAGCGGAGAGAGATGGCGCCGGCAGGACTGCCGGTGAGGGAATCCATGTGATGGACGATTCCGACGGGTGGGCCGCGCCTCAGCCGGGGCTGCCTCGATTTGCGCGGGCTCGAAGGGGGTGCGGGCCAATGGAAACAACAAGTTGCGGGTTGCATCGGGTTCGGTCGATGTACGGAATTCGGGGTGATCTGGCGTAAATCCGGCAAGCGTCATGGTTTGGTAAGGATTGTCTCACAGGGGGCGATGAGCGGAAGCCGGAGCATGGACCTATCGTATTTGTATTGAACGAGATAGCAAATTGACATTCGATGTGAATGGTTTTTTCGACGGTGGAAGCGGCGAGAGTTAAGGATCGCCAGACGCGGCGAATCAAGTTCCGTTAAGGAATGGCCGCGGAAACCAACACAACAAGGGGCAGCCGGCAGTTCCGCCTGCTGGAATCCTGGCAGAAACAAGGGCACGCGCTTGCATGTGTTGAAACGGTGGCAGAGACAGGTCGGAGGGGCCTGTGGTCTTACCAGAACTTCGCGGCGGCTGACACAGTGGCGGTAGTGCAAGGGTAGCGCCTGGCTGGCCGGTCTAAGTTTGTTCCGGGACACGTGTTTGGGCGGCTTGCAGACGCGCCCGGGTTGCGTCGTATCGTAATAGCGAGGTTCTAGCGAGACCGCCGGCGCTGGAAGGCGATGGCCGCGCGGAACGTGAGGGAATGGCGCACCTAGTTCGCGGAAACCGTGGTGGAGAAGGCACCGGCCGTTGCGTGTGGGGCCCTTCCGCGCGGCGATGGACTACCGCATTCCCATGACGGCAGCCGCATTTCAAGCCACGCACAGCGCTCGGAGCGCGACGTTAGCAGGGTGCGCATGGCCGCTATGCGTTCCTGGTTTCAATCCACGCTCCCCACGCGGGGAGCGACCGCTACATCTTCCACGGATATCTTCCGTACAGCACCGTGATTGTGTCTCCATCGCTCACTCCAACCACTCTGCCGACAAAAGTCGGTCCGGAAGACAACGTCAGAACGAGAACGGCTGATGCGAAACAGCCTTGTGCACAAATCATTGAATCCACCATGCCCGCGCGTTGCGATCATGCCTGTGGATTCTGGGAACGAGTGCCATGAGAAGGGTCTACCGCACCTGGCACGCCACGGCTGTCGCGGCGGCGAGGGCGATTCCAAATCCAAGAAGTGTCGCCAGAAAGCAGCATCCGGCCGCGGCCCCGAACTTCCGTTGCCTTCCAGAGCGGGTAAGCGGCACACCTATCTGTCTGGACAGTCTTCCCTTTGCCGCCGATAAGCCAACCGCACGCTTCCACGAAAAAGACATGCCCGGGATAAGGCTCTTCCTTCTACCCACGATATCCTCCATTTGAATTGCCTTGGTCAGCGACAGGAATACAACCTCCTAAACTACGGCCAGGCGCAGGGAGCGCGGATTCTCCCCAAAATATCCTTTTCAATTACACATTTGTCGAGGCGTATGCGGAACGTAGTCCGCCGGCTTAGGCGAT
The DNA here is from genome assembly GCA_964561215.1 of uncultured Solibacteraceae bacterium. GTDB lineage: Bacteria > Acidobacteriota > Terriglobia > Bryobacterales > Bryobacteraceae > JAJFUV01. The sequence goes on from CAZLOS010000075.1 coordinate 16,822, forward strand.
CGCCTTCTTCGGCGTTAGCCCCCGTCAGCGGCCGGCTGTCGGCATAACCGATCGCCATGATCTTGTAAAGCCGGGGGTCGAGGCCGTGCGTCTGAAACTCGTACAGAACGGAGTCCGCGCGCCGTCCACTCAGATCCCAGTTGTAAAGGTAGCGGTCCCGGGCAGTCGCGGCGGAGACCGGCTGGGTACTGTCTGTGTGGCCCTCAATCCAGATTTCAACAGCACGGTGCCAACTCTTGTTTTCCTGGAATAGCTGTTTGAGACTTTTGCAGGCGTCCTCGATTTTTTGGCGGTCTTCCGATAGGATTGTGGCTTTGTTCCGATCGAAGTGAAGGTCGACATGGATCAACACGTCATCGCCCTCTATGCTGGTCCTTCCACCAAGTTGTTCCGTGAGGCGTTGCTTCACGGAATTCCGGATCTCGTGTGCCTTTTCGGAGACAGGATCAGGCGGCTTGCCCATGGATAACATCAAGCCGCCGAAGCAGGCCACCAAAAGACCGGAGAACAGATCGGATAACGCGGGCCAGGGATCCGTCATTCGTCGCATCGCTTACACCCCACGCGCGCGAGACCATCTGGACCAGAACGGCCGGTTCAACCGCTGCACCTCTACCGCGAGTTTGCTCACAGTACCGTCCAGGTCACGAATGGCCTGAAGCAGATTCTCGTTTGGAGGGGATTGCACGTTGCCGGCAGTCCGCTCGATTTGTTGCAGTAATTGCGACCAGCGGTCGGCCGCGGAATTGAGCTCTCCTACGACACCTCCGATATGTCCGGGAAGTTGCGCTGCGGAATCCACGAGCGCCTTCGAGTGGTCCTCCGCCCTGTGCAGGTTCTCCACCGCAGCTGGCAGGTACTCCTGCAACCCCATTACGGCCTGGGTGACATGTGGCTGAAGCTGCTGGACAACCACCTGGTTGCCCGCGAGGAACGCCTCTCTGACCGCCGCCTGGGCGTTGATCGACAGGTGACCGAGGTTCTGAGCAGCCTCGCGAACGGTCTGGCCCGTATCTCGCATCGATTCGGACATCGAGTCAACCGAAGCGGCAATATGCCGCTGGGTCTCGGTCACAAAGCGGATCCCGGTCTCGTTCCAGGTACTGTTCACGTCGGTTGCCAGGCGCTGCATGGTTTCGGTTGTGCTGGCACCGATCCCCTGGACCAAGGCTTCTACCTGTTCTCTCGTGTAGTTCGGAACCCCAGCCAGATGGTCGCACGTGGCCTGGAGCCTGCTCGCGGCATCCGACAGCGGGGCCCGAACCTGTTCAAACTGGGAACCCAAGTTTCCGGCAATATCCGTCCACGCCTGCGTCGATGCCAGCGACATCCGGGACAGGCCCTGGTCGAACTTCTGGACCACCTTATCGCAGCCGTCCGATGCGACCGCGGTCAACTGTGCTATCCCTTCGCCGAGTTGCCCGGCAATCAGCGCCGGCGTCTGCCTAAGTTCCACCGCCGCGGAGAGCAGTGAATCGGAGGAATCCTTCACCGTCCCGGAAAGGCTCTCTACTACCCGCGATGTTTCCTGAAGCTGCTGGAGCGACTCTTTGTGAAGGACATTTACCTGGCCGAGAGAGGCCGGTATGATTGTCGCCGCTTCCAATAGTGCCGAGCTCGGCTGCTCCAGGTTGGCGACAGCCCTGCCGAATCCGCCGATCGCTTCACGCAGCGGCTGAATCTGCTGCTGAAGCAGTTCACTGGTTTGATTCAGATTTGTGCGGAACCCCTCGATTACCGGGGTCAGAGTCTGCTCCAATGTCTGCTGCAAGCCGAAAAGCGGGCGTAGCGCGTTCTCGATCCGGTCGTGGATGCCGGTGATGGCCTCACTGCGCGCCGCCATCGCATACTGCGTTGCCAAGTTGACGGCACGGCGGAACCGCTTTTCCAGGGCAAACGCGAAGAAATGCCCGAAGAAAGTCAAGGCCAGACCCACGAAGCCGACCGGGAAGGCCTGAGAGAGGCTGAATGCAAGGGATTCGGATAGTTTTGCCGGATTCCCCAAGTTCTGTACCGCATTCCAAGCGAAGCCGAACATTGCGAAGAACGTGCCAGCGACTCCGACGATCAGGAAGAGATTGACCCGGCTGTGCAGGCTTTCTATCTGCCCATTGACGTAGGAATCCAAGCGGTCGGAGAAATCGGTCATGGGCACTAGCACACCGTGGGACCCAAGCCTCTCCGACTGATCGACGAATTGTTTGAGCGCGGCGACACATTCGCTGCCGACGCCGTCGCCCCGACGATCATTCCAATCTCTCAGGGCATCGATTTCCTTCACTATGTCTCTTCGTAGACGCAAGACCTGTATGAACACGTACAGGTGGACAATGAAAAACGGCCACGCCGCCACGAAATAAATACGCAAGAGTTGCAGGAAAGTGTCTAGCGGATTAGCGATCATTACTCCGGCTCCCCCGATGTCATCAGTGCTTGCCCTCCTTGCAGAACTGTATGGAGGTCACTCGCGAGGAATGGGGCCCCATGCCGGCGGCGTTGAGGTAGAACTTTTCTAATGTCTCGCTCAACTGGAAGATTCGGTGTGGTGCATCCAAGACCGCTGGTGCGCTCAGCGATTGGACCAGGCGCACGGGCGACGTGGCCTCTTTAGAGGCGGGTGACAAGGCGCTCGCGGACGCGCGGTAGTCGTGGTTGACAATCCACGTCGCGCGGGCGGGACTCGAAGAGCACGGAATGTTCCATTCCTCACGACATTGCACCTGCACGCCCAACGTCAGCGGCCTCCGGGGATCGGTCTGACTGCCCAACCACGCGTACGGCCCGACGATCTTCTTCCCATAAGTGTCTTGAAGCTCGGGCCTCGGGACTGGCAGGCTCTGCAAAACGATGCAGTCTGAGGTTACGGGCGGCGCTGATGCGGAGAAATACAGATTGGCTTTGCTCGGCGAAGGAGAACAATCCAGCCTCACGGAACTCTTCCCGGCGGCGGTCGCCGTCACACTGCCGCATTGGGCCGCTGCATCGTCCGGACGCACTCTGTCCCACTCCAGACGCGGTGCGAGGCCAGGGTATACTTCGACTGCGGGCAGAGCGGCCACCCCGCCGCGATACTCTGCCGGTAACCGCAGTTTGCCGATCTGGGAAAATTCCCGCCGCGTCTCCAGGGCGGCCAGAAAGGTGCGCCCCAGTTCCACGTCCCGCGCCAGAACAAGGACCAGCAGTGCGCGCGGTCCCTCGTAGTTGTAAAGTAAAAGTCCTTTGGCGTCCTGCCGCGGAGAACTCACCCGGGCGACCGTACCCATCTCGGAGGCTATTCGGCCGGCGATCGCGGATGGGTTGACGCTACCCGGAACGCCGTACTGTTCGGTAAACAGAGGCCCGCGAAAGGGAGCGATCAGGGGAATGAACCAGATCCCACGCTTTACGGCGGGCGGTTCGCCGGGGCGAGGCATCAGCGTTGCCGCAAACGACCGCGCCACACAAGCGGGATCCACCCCGCCGGCGCAGTCGCCGCTGGCATCGCCGGCGGCACTGGCACCGTCGGTAATGATAAAGGTCAGGTCATAATCGCTTGCGGAGCGCACGGCTGTGTGCAGCACTGTGTCCCCAACTCCCCGGAAAGCCCCGGGGTCCCATCTCCCACCGCGGCATTCCTCCAGGGGTCTCTGCGCGCTGAAATAACAGGCGCGACCGATCGTGGGCGCAATGCCGACATGGCGGAACTGGCTTGCCGCCTGCTCGGCCCAAACGGAGAGCGCGGGCATGTGGGCGCGAAAACCCTGCATGGAGCCGGAATCGTCAATAAGGAACTGGGCGGTAACTTTGGCGTCCGAGACCGATGGCTTGGGGCAGTAAAGCACCTCCGTGAGCCCCGAGGGAGCTTGGGACCCCTTCGGTGGGGGGAGCTTGCAGGGCGCATTCGACGAGGTGCACGAGTGAGTGGACACACCCAGGATACTTGTTAGTACGGCAACCAGGATTCCTCGCACCGGCCCCATGCGCTTCACTGATCTTCGCGGCATAACATAGCCTTCCAGTGTGTCTCCAGGATTAGCTGCAAAGGTCCCTTGGCTAGTCTTTGCTGTTCCAGGGACCGCAACAGATACTCACGCATGGCGTCGGGAGCCGGATAGCGCCGTGTCGCGGGAATGTGCTCATCGAGCAGGCGCGCCCACGCCCCCTCGCAGGCCGGCATCCCGGCTATGTCGCAATCGATGTGGCCGTTTCGAACCGCGGTTTCATCTTCGAGGTAGACACCCCCGGTGCCCAGCAGTTCATGCCATTGGATTGTCTGATCGCCACACTGAAGCCGTCGTCCGGAGGGCAGCTTGCTGCCATAGGGTGTTTGGGCCAGTTCGTCACGCTGCCTGGCCGCAGCCTTCAATGCGCCGCAGGCCACCCAGTGCTTCGAGTCATCGATCCCGGGGATCGCCGGCTCCACCACCTCCACTTGGGGCAATCCGAATGACCTCACACGCTGGGTAAAATACTCGTGCGCGAACCGGCGCGGATCATTGGGGCCAGCAACCAAGTGCCGGAGTTTCCAGCCGTTCCCCACCAGCAGAAGGCGGATAGAGTCAGGACGGACTTCACTGCCGTTTGCCGGCGGGTGTTCGATCAGGGCCTTCAGCATGACGCGCAGAAACTCCAGCGCCATGACCTGCATCCGCTCCAGCGTCTGTTCAACCGTTACGTCTCCCTGTAGTTCCCTGGCACCCGTGCCGCGCTGGATCGAGTTTCTCAGCCGCCAATACTCCTCCCGGTATCTTTCCCCTTCTGCTTCCTGGGTTCGCGCCTTTGTAACAGCGCCCAGAAATGCTTCTCCTCCAAAATCGACCGATCCGATCTGGAAGAACTTCTCGTCCACATCCTGAGGCGGTCCCGTCCGGTAGGCAAACAGAGCCAAGTCCAGCGTCCGGCCGCCCATATCAGCGACAAGGAAAAGCGAGCCCGGCAGCGGGGCGCCCGCGGCTTTGACGGCACCCTCCGACTCGTTGATCGAGAACGTCGTCAACAGGAAGCCGCACTCCTTCTGGAACTCCGTTTTGAACTGCCTCACCAGTTGCTGGAAACTCATTCGCTGCTGGTAGCTGAAAGCCAGGGGGTAGGCAAATGAAACGTCCGCCGCCACACTTGCGCAACGGTTGCCCAACCGCTGCAGTATGGCCGGCAAGCTGAAGAAGAAAAGATCCCTGATGAACCTCTTGCGGATGTGCGAACGGTCCTGAAGACCGTCATCCCATTTGAACCCGTGTTCGCTTCCCCGGCATGCGGGAGGGGCCGGCCCCCAGCGAAGCGCGCAGGTCCGCCCATCCAGGAGCCAGACGGCCGACGGGATCAGGTACGGGTCCTGCTGCTCGCCGGGCAAGGCCGGAAGAAACCACCCGGCGTCGGATTCCCGGGGCCTTGAATGCAGCCAGTAGACCAAGTCGTGGTAGTCCTGCAGCCGGAGGCCATTGGAGGCAGTCGTCAAGCTGGCGTCATCCTGGTCCTGGAAGTAAACGACTGTGTTGGTCGTTCCGAAGTCGACGCCGATCCGAATCCTGTGCTGGGCAGTTCGCTCCCTGTGAACCTCCTGCTCGTGAACCTGCTTGAGGTCCCATGTGGCGCCCTGCCGCTTGTCGTCGGTTTCCACGGACAGCCAGCGGGGCCAACCGGAGGAATCCTGGCAGAAGGACAGACCGCCCAGTGAATTCTCGAGACGAAGCGAGAGGCTGGGGCGATCCTCGCCCTTGAGGATCACGGCACGGTACGGTTTCCACTCCGCGTGCATGGGCTTCGGATAAATGCCCACAGCGAGGCTCATATCCGGCGCGAGCGAGTGGCCCAGGTAACGCTGGGTGAACGTGAACGGAAGACCGTGCAATTGGACTTGTCTGTAGGAAACACTCTCCGTCAGGGCTTCCCGCGCTCCACCCGTCCACACATCGCGCCACTCAAACTTCACGGGGAGCCCGGTAAACCGCTGTACCTCGCCACCCGGCACGACCAGGGATTTGTAAAGCGCATCCTCGAACACGGAGGCCGAACGGCAACGTCCTTCCGGGAAAACGAAACGCAGCTTCCGGCGAACGGCCTCCCCGCCGAGAATCGCGGAGTTCCACTCGAAACAAACAGACCCATCGCTGACCTGCGCCTGCGGCGCCCATTCGACAGCTTTCGGATCTTGCGGTTCTATGAATCTGCCCTGCCGGTCCGTCCAGCACACATACTCCGGCTGTGCGCTGGGGATGGGCCGCTTCCAGATAAAGAACCGCTCCAAGGGAACCGGGTTGTTCCGGCCGCAGTTACAAAGGATCTCCGCGTACTCTCCCGTAACCTTGACCGCGTCTTCGGGCCGGTCTTCGCGCGTCAAAAGTCTATGACAGGATTCGCAACGTGGAACGTAGGTTCGCTCAATGGGCGCGCTTCGATCGTAAAGTGATGCCGTGAGTTCGTCGTAATCGTCGGCTGCCCCGGCTTCGCGCCGTGTGAAGGAAACGTCCTTCAAAAGTCGAATGGATCTGGACGTCCCGTGGAAACTCCGTCCTTCGGTCGGGTAACGGGAGACGAGAACATCGAGAATCCGCTTCAGCTCGTTCTGCAGCGGACGGCTGACCAAACCCTGGCCCGCGGCTTCGCCCTGCGTTCGCTCGCAGAGAATCGATAGTTGGTCCTGAAGAAGGTGCAGGAAGTAAGAAGAGATGTCCCTCGGCACGGGGTCCTCAGGCAATTGCTCCAGGATACTCTGGGTGGCGTCGGGCAACGGACGCACAAGGCACACGGGGCTCAGCACGCCGACAACTACTCGTTGTCCGGCGATCGTCTTCGCGAGCGTTGTAACCCGGGTTACTCCGAACCGCCGTGCGTAAGACAGCAACGGCTCGGGGATCTCCTGCTCCTCGGTTTCGAGTACTCCGGTGAGGAAATGGATCAGAAGACGCTCCC
>CAZLOS010000076.1:0-23706 GCA_964561215.1 uncultured Solibacteraceae bacterium
ACCGGTTGACCCCGAAATCCCCGCCGCGACCGAACCCGAGCCGAACCCGCAACCTATTGATTCTATTGACCCTCCTCCGCCCGCCGAAACCGTAGAAAGCCCGGAGATCTCCATCCCGGAGGCCGCCAGACCAGTGACAGAACACCATCCTGATCGTGAGGGGACGCTACACCAACCCATCTGCCAGGACGACTCCCACCGCGCAACTCAAGAGCAGTTCCGCCGCGTTCGCGTTGACACCTCCGGAACACCTTGCTAGATTGGCATTTTCATGCAACATTCCGGAGCTTTGAAGGTCACTCCGCTCAATTCCATCCACCGCCAAGCCAACGCCAAGATGGTCGACTTCGGCGGTTGGGATATGCCCGTGCAGTATTCAGGCATATTGGATGAGCATCACACCGTTCGCCGCGCGGTGGGACTTTTCGACGTCAGCCACATGGGCGAGATAGAAATCCGCGGGCCGGAGGCTTTGCGGCTGGTCGATTTTGTGACCACCAACCATGCCGCGAAACTTCAAACCGGCCAGGCTCAGTATTCCGGACTGCTTTACGAGCATGGCGGCTTCGTCGACGACATCCTGGTTCACAAGTTGACCGGCAATCACTATTTTCTTTGCGTCAACGCCTCGAACCAGGACAAGGACTACGAACACATACGCGCCGCCAACCGGTTCGACGCCGAAGTGGAGTTTGCCAGTCCCCGCTACGCGCAGCTTGCCGTGCAGGGGCCACGGGCGCTCCAGACGCTCGCCAAACTGACGCCGGCGGATCTGGCGGCTATCCGCTACTACAGGTTCGTGGATGGTGAAGTGGCGGGTGTCGCCGCACGCATCGCCCGCACGGGTTATACCGGGGAAGACGGTTTTGAGATCTACATAGCGCCTGATGCGGCGCCGCGCATGTGGGGGCTGCTGCTCGACGCCGGCGCGGAATTCGGCATCAAACCCTGCGGCCTCGGCGCCCGCAACACACTGCGCCTGGAGGCCGCCATGGCCCTCTACGGCCACGAAATCACTGCCTCCATCACGCCGTTCGAAGCGGGACTGGATTGGATCGTCAAGATGGACAAGGGCGATTTCGTGGGCCGCGCGGCGCTGGCCGCCCAACAGGATAAAGGCGTGCAAAGGAAATTGACCGGCTTCGAGATGAGGGGGCGGGGAATTGCGCGCGACGGCTATGAGGTCTTTCTCGACGGTGCCGGCGCCGGCTGGGTGACCAGCGGCGGACCGTCGCCCACGCTCGCCAGCAACATTGGCCTTTGCTACCTGCCCGCTGCCCGCGCCGTGGCCGGTACTTCCATCGGCATTCTGATTCGAGGCCAGCTTGTCGAGGCCCGGACCGTTCCAACACCTTTCTATAGGAGGTCGAAATAATATGTACCCGGAGAATTACCGTTATACAAAAGAGCACGAGTGGGTTTCGGCCGATGGAGACACTGGCACCGTCGGCATCACATTTCACGCGCAGAAGGAACTCGGCGACATCGTTTACGTTGACCTCCCGAAAGTGGGCGCCACGGTCGCGCAGGGCGACGCGCTCGGCTCGGTCGAAAGCGTCAAGGCCGTTTCCGACATTTACGCCCCGGTTTCCGGCGAGGTGATCGAGGTCAACGAAACGCTGGCCGACTCGCCCGAAAAGATCAACGAGGATCCGCACGGCGAAGCCTGGCTGGTGAAGCTGCGGCTCAGCCAACCCGATGAGTTGGACGCCCTGCTGGATGCTGATGCATATAAAGAACACGTCAAGGCGGAAGGCGAGTGAGGTATCTGCCGAAATCCGACGCCGAACGCCGCGAGATGCTTGACGCCTGCGGCGTTCAGAGGATGGAGGACCTGTTCGCTTCCATTCCTTCCGAACTGAGACTCGGACGGAGCCTCAACCTGCCGCCGGGCTTATCCGAGTACGAGATCGCCGGATACTTCAAAGACCGGGCGGCGGACGCGGCGGTTGGCTATGCCTGTTTTCTTGGCGCCGGTTCCTATCTGCACTACCGGCCAGTCATGGTGGACACGGTCGTTTCGCGCGGAGAATTCCTCACCTCGTACACCCCCTACCAGGCGGAAATCTCGCAGGGCACGCTGACGTCGATCTTCGAGTTTCAGACCATGCTCTGCCAATTGACAGGCATGGACGCCGCCAACGCGTCGATGTACGACGGCTCCACCTCGGTGCCTGAGGCCGCCATGATGGCTTCGCGCATCACGGGGCGCAACCATGTGCTGGTGTCGCGCGCCGTGCACCCGGAGTACCGTGAGGTGCTGAGAACTTACGCGGCCAATCAGAGGCTGACGATCAAAGAGTTCGGGTACGATCCTGAGACCGGCGCTTCCGCACTCGATGATCTCGCCGGTAAGCTCGACTCCTCCTGCGCGGCCGTCATCGTTCAGTCGCCGAACTTCTTCGGAGTGGTGGAAGAGCTGAACCGGTGCGCGGATCTGGCGCACTCGATCGGCGCTTTGCTCATCCACATCTTCACGGAGGCGGTTTCCCTGGGACTGCTCCAGCCTTGCGCCGGCGCCGACATCGCCGCCGGGGAACTGCAGTCGTTCGCCATCTCGCCGAGCTTCGGCGGCCCTTACGCGGGCGTCATCGCCACGCGCGAGCGCTACATGCGGCAGTTGCCCGGCCGCCTGGCGGGCGAGACGAAAGACTCGCGAGGCAACCGCGCGTATTGCCTCACGCTGGCCACCCGTGAGCAGCACATCCGCCGCGAGAAGGCGACCTCGAACATCTGCACGAATCAGGCGCTGGTTGCGCTGATGGCCACGGTCTTCATGGCTGTTTACGGCAAGCGGGGCCTGCGCGAACTCGCTGCGCAGAACCTCGCCAAGGCCCACTATCTGGCGAGCCGGACGAAACCGCGCTTCAGCGGTCCGTTTTTCAATGAATTCGTGGTCCGGGCCGGAGCCCGCTCGCCGGAGGAGGTCAACCAGGCGTTGCTTGAACGCAGGATTATCGGCGGCTTGCCTCTGGGGCGTTTCTACCCTGAGCTTGCCGATTCCATGCTCGTGTGCGCCACCGAGATGAGCCGGCGCGAGGACATGGACATACTGGCGGAGGCGCTCGCCCAATGATTCGCAAAGTCAGCTCGCACGTCACGCAGAACGAACCGCTGTTGTTCGAAATCAGCTCACCCGGCAAACGCGCCTATCAGTTGCCCGCGCTGGACGTTCCCGCCGTCGATCCGGCCCAAGTCCTGGGCGCGGCGAACGTTCGCGACGAAATTACCGGATTCCCCGAGGTGAGCGAGGTGGAGTTGGTGCGGCACTTTTCGCGCCTGTCCACCTGGAACTACTCGATCGACCTCGGCATGTACCCGCTCGGGTCCTGCACCATGAAATACAATCCCAGGATCAACGAGCAGGTCGCGGGATTCGAGGGTTTGGCCTGGGCGCACCCCTATCAGCCGGAAGCGCTCTCGCAAGGCGCCATGGAAATCATGGCTCGGCTGGAAGCCGCGCTGGCCGAAATCACCGGCATGGACGCCGTGACGCTGCAGCCCGCCGCGGGGGCGCACGGTGAATTGACCGGCATATTGTTGGTCCGCGCGGCGCTCACCGCGTGCGGGAATCCGCGGAAAAAGATCCTGGTTCCGGATTCGGCGCACGGCACCAACCCGGCCACGGCGGCCATGGCGGGCTATGCCGTCGAAAGCATCAAGTCGAACAGCCAGGGCATGATCGATCTCGACGTGCTCTCGCGCGCCGTGACGGAAGATGTAGCCGCGCTGATGGTCACCAATCCGAACACCCTCGGTATTTTCGAGGAGAACATCGCGCGCGCCGCCGCCATCCTGCACGGGAAGGGCGCCTTGCTCTACATGGATGGCGCCAACATGAACGCGCTGGTGGGCGTGGTGCGCCCCGGCGATTTCGGCGTCGACGTGATGCACCTGAACCTCCACAAGACGTTCTCGACGCCGCACGGCGGTGGCGGCCCCGGTTCCGGCCCCGTGGCTGTGAAGAAGGAAATCGAACCCTTCCTGCCGGTGCCCCGTCTCAGAACGGAAGCCGGCCAGTGGCGCTTCGATTTTGCGCGTCCACAGTCGATCGGCCGCGTCCGGGCCTTTTGCGGCAACTTCGGTGTGATGGTGCGCGCGCTGGCTTACATCCTGGCTTACGGCGGGGATGGGCTCGCCAAGGCCACCATGGACGCGGTGCTCAACGCCAATTACGTCCGCGCACGTTTGGAGGCGCACTACGACCTGCCCCACGACGCGCCGACCCTGCACGAGTGCGTGTTCAGCGACTCGCGGCAGGCCGCCCGCGGCGTGAAGACCGGCGACATCGCCAAGCGGCTCATCGATTACGGCTTCCACCCCTACACGGTGAGTTTTCCGCTCATCGTGCACGGCGCCATGATGATCGAGCCGACCGAAAGCGAGAGTAAGCGCGAACTGGACCTGTTTATCGACGCTCTGATCTCCATCGCCGCGGAAGTGGAAGAGAATCCCGAGCAGGTGCTGACGGCGCCTTGTTCGACCCGCATCGGCCGGGTGGATGAGGTGGCCGCGGCGCGCAAGCCCGTGTTACGCTGGCATCCTTGATGCGTTACGGTTTCCTCATCGTCCTGGCCCTGGTTTTGCTGATCCGGCTGCCGTTCCTGGACCAGGCCATACAGGGCGACGACGTGTATTACCTGGCCGGCGCGCAGCACGCGCAGATCGATCCCGCGCACCCCAACCATGGCAGCTACGTGTTTCTCGGCGACGTGGTGGACATGCGCGGCCACCCGCATCCGCCGCTGAATGCGTGGGCGCTCGCCGCGCTGCTGGCCTTGTTCGGCGATGTATACGAAGTTCCGTTCCACGCGGCCTATATCCTGTTCTCTCTGATCGCCGCCGCCAGCGTCTGGTCGTTGGCGAAGCGGTTTTCCACGCGGCCCGTGCTCGCAACGGCGCTGTTCCTGTTCACTCCCGCGTTCGTGGTCAACGGGAATTCCTTCGAAGCCGACATCCCGTTCCTGGCGTTCTGGCTGGCGGCCGTGGCTTTGGCTGTGACAGCTATCGACCGGAGATCCCGGGTCTGGCTCGGTGGGTTCGTCGTGGCGTCGGTAGTAGCGGCCATGGGCGCGTATCAGGCCGTGCTGCTGGTACCTGTTTTGGCCGTCTACATCTGGCTGAAGGACCGCAAGTGGTGGCCTGCCTGGGTGGCGCTATTGGCGGCGCCGGCGGCGCTTGCCGCGTGGCAGTTGTACGAGCGCGCGTCGAGCGGCTCCGCGCCGGCCGGGGTGTTGTTTTCCTATTTCCAAACCTACGGCTTCCAGGCGATTGCGGCCAAGGCTTCCAGCGCCGCGGCGCTGGTCGCCCACACCGGTTGGATGCTGTTCCCGCTGCTGGCCGTGGCGGCGTTTTGGAACCGCATCGAGGGCGTGATCGCGCTGGTGCTTGCAGGCTGCGCGATGGCGCTCGACCTCCACCCGCTGTTCTGGCTGTCTTTCGGCGTGGGCGCTCTCATCCTGATCGATTGCGCGCGCCGGGCGTTGAAAGACGCGGACGCGGACACGCGCTTCCTGGCGGCTTGGATTGTTCTGTTTTTCGCGGCTGCGGTAGCTCTGTTCTTTGCCGGCTCGGCGCGCTACCTGCTGCCCATGGCTGCGCCGCTGGCGCTGCTTGGCGCTCGCGCCTTCGACCGGCATCCGCGATGGGCCGTGCCGGTTTGCGCCGTGCAGTGCGCCTTCGCGCTGGCGCTTGCCTGGGTGAACTATCAGCACTGGGACGGCTATCGCGTCTTCGCCAATGAATTCAGGAAGCAGTCCCCCACAGGGCGCGTGTGGATCAACGGCGAATGGGGCCTGCGATTCTACCTGGAGTCCGAAGGCGGCCTCCCGCTGGTGCGCGGCCAAGCCGTGCGGCCCGGCGATTACGTCGTGGGCAGCCGCCTGGGCTTCCCCATCCCGTTCACTACCGGCGGCGGTGTTCTGGCCCCGGTCATGTCCGCCGGGATCCAGCCCACGCTGCCCTTGCGCCTGATCGGCCTCGGCGCGCGCTCGGCTTACTCGACCTCCTCGCTCGGCCTGCGGCCGTTCGATCTCAGCACCGGTCCGGTGGACGAAGTGGCCGCGCAGGTGGTGATAGAGCGCCATCCCGTGGCCGAGTTCCTGCCGATGAACGCACCGGAGGCGGCGCAGCAGATCGTCAGCGGGCTCTACGACCTGGAGCAGAGCGCGTGGCGCTGGATGGGCGAGAAGGCGGTGATCCTGCTAAAACGGCCCGAAAAGCCCAAGCCTGTCGAGGTGACCTTCAGCATCCCTGGGCCGGCCCCGGCGCGGCAGGTGTCGCTTTACGTCGACAACGAGTTGGTGGCGCAGGCCAGCTACGAGACGCCGGGAACGTACACGCTGCGCTCGCTGAACGTCGAGCCGCGCTCGCCGAGCGTCACGCTCACCATCGCCGTCGACAAGAGCTTCAGCGTGCCGGGCGACCACCGGCAGTTGGGCATCACGCTGGCATCCGCTGGATTTCGTTGATCGCTTCGAGGACGTCTTTCGGACGGATGCTCTCCATGCTTTCCGCGGCTACCACGCGCACGCGCGGCCCGCGGGGCGCCCACACCCGCGGATTCGTGGCTCCGAACAACGCCACCACGGGAGCGCCCACGGCGGCCGCCAGGTGCGTGATCCCGGAATCGTTGCCCACGTAACACCGCGCCGAAGCCAGCCAGCGGGCCAGTTCGTAAAGGTCGTCGAAACGGACCGCGCCTTCGAGCGCGTCCTCAGGGCCCGCGCACCAGGCGACCGGCATCCGCGAATCGAGCGCGTTGGCGAGTTCGCGAAAGCGCGTGAGCGGCCAGTTCTTCCGGGCGCTTCCGGAGAATGGATGGATAACCGCGAAATCCCGCCGCTCGCCGGGACAGTCAATGCGCGGTACGGGCTCCACGATCCGCCCTCCGGCATCCCGGGAGTGTGCGAGAAAGAAATCCACCGCGTGCACGGTGCCGTCCATGCGGGGCAGGGCGGGGAAGAACCGAAACGGCAGACTTCGCGCTTCAACGGCGGCGCGAAAGTCTTCTCGAGCCTCTCCGTACCAACTGACAATCGAATCGAAGGTGGCCAGCCGCTCGATCAAACCGGGCGAAGGTTCCCGGTCCGGAATCCCCAATCCGTCGAGGCCCGTGTCCGCGATGGACTCCACACGGTCCGCGAAGCGCACCAGCGGCTTGAGCGCGGCGGGAACCCAGACCTCGGTGTAGCCGGCGCGCAGGGACTCCAGGGCCGGCAGCGAGGTGATGACATCGCCGATGCCACCAGGCCGGATCAGCAGGCGGCGCACGGGAAGTCTACCGCACGTCCACCGGCAGGCGTACTTCGACGCTTTTCGGCGGCAGGCACATCGAGGTGGTGCAGGCCTGGTAGCGCAGTTTTCCGGTCAGCACGGTTGCGCCGGAGGGAGCGCTGGCAGGCGTCTGGAAGCGGGTCAGGACCACGAAGTCGCCCGAGAAGACCGACAGCGGCTTGTCGGCGAAGTCGTACTTTTCGAGTTTCGCCTTCGGATAGATCGTGTCCTCGACTTCGAGCGGCGCGGCATTCCAGGTCAGCTTCAGCGGAATCATGTAGTCTTCGCTGGGCGTGTTGCTGTTGGCGTGATAGCCTTCGCGCAGGGACACGGCAAGCTTCACCTCCGCCCGTGCGCCCTTTCTTGCGATCACGGTGCGCGGCGGCGCGACCGAAAGAACCTGGCTATTTTGTGCCGCGAGCGGCAGCGGGGCCGACGACAGGGCCGCTGCCGCCAACGTGAGACTGATCCAGCAACGCGTTGATGTCATTCTGATATTCGCTCCTGCTTACCAAACCGATGTGCACGCGCGCGACGCGTCCGTCGCGGTCGATCATGAAGCTGGTGGGCAGCGATTCCACGCCGCCGTACAAGTCCGATACCATGCTGTCGCCCACCAGCACGCGATAATTCACCCGCATGCGCGCGATGTACGGCCTCACGGCGTCCCAGCCTCCTTCATCCATCGAGACGCCCAACACGGCGAAACCGCGGTCCTTGAACTGTCGTTCGAAATCGATGAACCACGGAATCTCGATGCGGCAGGGCCCGCACCAAGTCGCCCAAAAGTTGAGGAGCACGATTTTACCGCGATAGTCTGAGAGCGAGACCTGGCGGCCTTCGGCGTCGCGCAAGGTGAAGTCCGGCGCGATCTGCCGGAGTTCGGGCGCCTTCATTGCGCCTCGCGCGGTCGTCTTCTGATTTGAGCACGCCGCCAGGTTGAAGAGAAGCCAGGCCAGCACGCTCCCCAGGACGAATTTGCGAGGGATTATCACTCGGGACTCTCTTTCCGATTATATAGGGATCGCGCGGCCGCCCAGATGAGCGGCGAACCAGCGCTTTCTCGTTCCGCGAAAACAGGCTGCCAGGGTGAATTCATCGTGGGCGCGACCCTCGGCGCGCAGCCAGGCAGCCGTATCGGAGAAACTTTCGCAAACGTACTCGCGCCACCGGCGCGTGCGGCGCCGCCAGTCCTCCGGCGAGAGATCCTCTTTACGCCACTCAGCGGACCATCCCAGTTCGCCCCGCGCCCGGCGGCGCGTCTCCCGAGCGAGCAGGTCTTCCCAACTCCGGCGAACTGTGTTGCCAAGGCGCACCCATGCAAAATGCGACAGTTCGTGCGTGAGAATCCGTTCGAGTTCTCGCGGGTGCTTGCGCAGTTCGGCATCCAGCACAATGAGACGCTTCCGGATAAACGATGCCGCATGCACCGGCTCGCCGCGCTCGTCCGATTCGAGCAGCCGGCCGCGCCAGGCCGTCAACTCCGGTTGAAAACGCACGCGTAGCGGCGCGCCCCTTACTGCCATCCCCGCCAGCGCGGCGCGCGCGCCCGTCACTTGGCTTTGGGTTTGGCGAAGAAGGCCTCGTTTTCGATCTTGATTTCGATCCCGCTCCTCACGCCTTCCAGCCATGTGTTGAACTTCTCCTGCCTCACCATCCGCTCGACTTCGCCCTTGACCTGATCGTACGTCGAGTCATTGTAGGAGACCACGTTGAACAGATAGTAGCCGTTGGTGTGGCGGAACGGAGCCGATGTTTCGCCGGCCTTCGTCGAGAAGATGGCGTTCTTCAGGTCGGGCGGAAGATCGGCGGAGCGCTTCACGGAACCGAAATCTCCGCCTTTGGCGGCAGACATAGGGTCTTTCGAGTACTTTTTCACGACTTCGGCGAAATCGGTTCCCTTGCGGACTTCCGCCAGCGCCGCCTCGGCCTGCGTTTTGGCTTCCGCCTCGGTCAGCGGCTTCGCCCCGCTCTGGTCGGCGGCGTTCGGACGGACGTTGAACGGAATGTAGATGACCCGCAGCTTGGCTTCCGAGAACATGCTCTTGTTCTTCTCATAGAAGGCCTTCCACTCGGATTCGGGAGCCGGCAGGCTTTCGAACTGGTTCTCGACCACGGCCTGCGAAAGAATCAACTGGCGATTGTAGTCCAGGCGTTCCTTGTACGGGCTCTGCTGGTTGAGTTTCTTCTGTTCAGCCATGGCGGAGAGCTTTTCGAGCAGCACGCGCTGGCGCAGGAATTCCTTGGGGTCGCTGGTGAAGTGCTGTTGATTCTGTGGAGGCAATGCTCCGACGAGCTTCTGAACATCGCGGGCCGTGAGTTTCTTCCCATCGATGGTGGCCACGACGGTGTCGGGGGTGATGGCCGCCGCAGGCGGCGCGGCAGTTGTCGGGGGAATCTGCGCCCAGAGCGCAGCCGAGGCGAAACAGACACAAAACAACGTTGATTTCATGTGAAGGGGATCCTTGAATCGTAGGCTAAACGCCCATTGTCGCACACGCTTGGCCGGATGGGTCACCGGGCCTGTCCGATGCGCGTATTCCTCGCCGGCGCCACCCCGGTTCGGGTATGATTCCGGGTGATGAGCACCCCTGGGCGAAAGCGCATTGAGTATGCCGGGCAGCCTCACTTCGAACGCCCCCTTCCGGATATTCCTCCCGCCGCGGGGCACAAAATGTACGGTCGGCTGCGGTCCCTTTACGGCACCAAGGCAGCCAAATTGGCCATGCAGGAACTGGTGCGGTTGCTGAAGGTGCACCACGCTTACAAGACAGGTGATCCGGCTGACACGGAGCGTCCGTACGAGCCCGCACAGCGGTTTAGCGAGCAGGACATGATCCTGATCGCGTACGGCGACATGATCCGCGCCAAGGAATGTTCGCCCTTGCGCGCACTGGCGGACTTCCTTGAACTGGCGCGCCGCCGCGGGCACCTGTTCAACACGGTACACATCCTGCCGTTCTTCCCGTCCTCATCCGACCGGGGATTTTCCGTTACGAACTTCCGAGTTGTGGATCCGCACATGGGCTCGTGGGCGGACATCGGTCATCTTGGCGAGTCCTACAACCTGATGTTCGACGCCGTCTTCAACCACACTTCCGCGAGGAGTTCGGCGTTCGTGGAAATGCTTGGGGGCAATCCGGACTACCAGGACTTTGCTGTCGCTTTCCGTTCACGAGACGAGCTGACGCCCGCCCAGCGCCACATGATTCGCCGGCCGCGAACCAGCAACATCCTGACGAGGTTCCATTCCATAAACGGGCCGGTCTGGGTTTGGACAACCTTCTCGCCCGATCAGATCGACTTGAACTACCGCAACCCCAAGGTGCTGTTGCACGTCATAGACACGCTGCTGCTCTATGTGCGCAAGGGCGCCGATCTGGTGCGGCTCGACGCGGTCACGTACTTGTGGGATGAACCGGGCACCTCGTCGGCGAACCTGCCGCAGACGCACGAAATCGTCAAGTTGTTCCGCGACGTGCTCGACATCGCGGCGCCGCACGTGGCTCTCGTAACGGAGACAAACGTGCCGCACCAGGAGAACATCTCCTACTTCGGCAACGGACGCGATGAGGCCCAGATGGTGTACAACTTCGCCTTGCCGCCCCTGGTGCTGCATGCGTTCTACCGGGAGGACTGCTCGCATCTGGCGCGCTGGGCCCGGAATCTCGAGTATCCTTCCCCGACTACGACCTTCCTCAATGTTCTCGACACCCACGACGGCATCGGGTTGCCGGGCGTTGCGAACATACTTCCGCCGGAGGAGATCGCGTTCCTGGTCCGATGCGCGCGGCAGCATGGCGCGTTCGTGTCTTACCGAACGGCCGAGGGCGGCGGAGAAGTGCCTTACGAGATCAACACAACCTGGTACAGCGCCCTGAACATGGAGAACAGCGGCGAGGAGCGCGCTTTCCAAGTGAAGCGGTTCACGGCCTCGCGCAGCATCGCCCTCGCGCTGCGCGGAGTACCGGGCGTCTACTTCCACGGGCTGATCGGCAGCCGCAATGACGTCCAGCTCGCGTTGCGCACGAAGGTCAAGAGAAACGTCAACCGGGCGCCGTTGGATGCGGCAGTGCTTGCGAAGAACTTCGCCGAACCTGGGTCGAAGCTGAGTTTGATCCACGACCAACTGGGGCGGCTGCTGGAGATGCGTGTACGGCACAAGGCCTTTCACCCGAATGGGGCGCAGCGCATCATGCCCGCGCCTGGCGCGGTGTTCGCCGTCCTGCGGAGTTCACCGCGCGGAGACGAGCACATCCTGGCGCTCACCAATGTGACCAGCCGGCCGTGCAGACTGGACATCCCGCTGGAGAAGGTCGGCATTACGGAGAGCAACTGGTACGATCTGGTGGCCGGGCGCGGCTGGACGGCGAGCAACCACACGCTGACCGTGCAGATGCAGCCGTACGACGTGATGTGGCTGACGCCGTTCGGCGAGCTGGAGCGCAGCATCGAATCACCGGCTTGAAATGCCGCCTGCTCCACGGAAGACTACTAGTATTTTTCCCAGTGCAGCACGTCGGAGAGGGGACGCTTGGATTTGCTCGGGTTCTCCGCGGGATAGCCCAGCGCGATCAGGGACACCAGCTTGCAGCCTTCGGGCGCTCCCAGAATCCGGCAGATTTCGGGCGCGTACGGCTTCTTGTCGCCCGCCACCCAGCAGGTGCCTACGCCCTTCGCGTTGGCCGCGACCAGCATGTTCTCGCTCGCCGCGCTGCCGTCTTCGAGGTAATACTTGGTGGTCTGGGTGATCACCGCGATACATGCCGCCGCGTCGGCGATGAACTTGCCGTGGTCGGTTGTGTCCGCCACCCTGCGCAGCATGGCGGGCTGCGTCACAACCACGAATTCCCATGGCTGAATGTTGATGGCGGTTGCGGCGAGCCGCCCGCAGTCCACAATCTCCTCGAGCACCTCTTTCGGAATGGCCCGCTTCTCGAACGAGCGAACCGAATGCCTTGTTTTCAATGCCGTGATTGCGTCCATGTCTGGTGCCTTTCTATTGAATGGGCATCGGTCCGAATACCGGCGCGCCCATATCGGCTTCGTCCCTTAAGTTACAGTAAGGGTTTTTGCCGTATCCGTAATAGAGCACGGCCCCCTCCGGCGGTTTGGAGACCGTGTAAAGCAGCAGGGCCGACGGATCGGCGGGGTCCACACGTATCTTGTAAATGCTGGCCAGCGGTTCTCCCGCCGTGTTGTGGATGCTGAACCCGGAGATGCGGCCGGCGGCCTTCAACCTGCCGTTCACGCTGGAGAACGCTACCCGCACCGCGCCGTCCTTGTAGATTGCCGAAACCGGCCGTGGGCCGCGCTGGAACGGTCCGTAGCCCTTGAGGGCAGGGAAGATGTCCGTGGTGGCGAGCATGGTCATGCGCTGGCCGAGAAGCTTCAGGTCCGGCGTGCCGACGTGGATCAGGTCGTCCAGATCCATGTCGACGGCGGCCACCATGCCCGAGCGCGCGATGCGGCTCTCCGCCTTGCGTTGCGCCTCCTGCACCAGGTTCCACCCCGCCTCGCCGCCCTTGTTCACGAAGCGGCCGATCTGCACGTAGTAGAACGGCAGGTCCGGCTGCTTGAAATCGGCGCGAATGGCGGCTACAAGGCTCTCGAATTTGTCCTGGAACAGCGGTGAAGCCTTCGGACTCGAGTCCGATTCGCCCTGATACCAGAGCATTCCCGTGACTTTCCCGCCGACCGCCTGGAAGCGGCGCAGCATACCACCGTAAAGCGAATCGCCGCCCTGGTCCTTCAAGGCGGGGCTCCATTGATCCATGGACGTTCCGCCGTGCGCGCAAGGCACCAGGCCTACGGGGACTCCCGTGCGCCGCACCATCCCGGCGGCGAACGGTAAGCCTAGCCCGGCGCCTTTCTTCAGGTCCGCGACATACTTGGCGAGCTTCTCGCCGGTGTAACGCTCGGCGACTTTTTCTTTGTTGCGGGGCCAATGCACGCGATCCATCGCGCCCACCAGGACGTGAAGCGGTTCTTTCGCGATCACCCAGTTGTCGGCCAGGTCGAACGAATGAACCTGCGGGTTGGGCGGCTCCACATCCACCAGATTCCCGACGCCTTGCATGTTGGACTGCCCGCCCAGAATCCAGAGGTCGCCGACGAGCACTTCCTTCACCGCGGCGGTTGCCGGCGCGCCCGCCACACGGACCTCGATGGTGTACGGGCCACCGGTGGGCACGCCCTTGACGGTGCCGCTCCACTTGCCGTTGGTCACCGTCGCCACGGCGTGCCACTTCAGGCCCGACACGGCGCCCTTGGCTGTGGTGACGCGAGCCTCCACGCGCCTGGTGTCGGCGTCGTCCGCGGTGCCTTCCAGCTTTACGTCCGCACGATTATCCGCACCGCGCTGAAAGACCTGCCGGTCCACCGCGCCCCCCGAAATCTGAATGCCGGCGGCGAACGACGCCGCGCAAAGCACCATGGAAGTGCCCAACACCGCCAGGAAAGCCATTGGTTTCATGTTGTCTGCTCCGGAAATCCTGAATGCTACAAATTCCGCTGCGCCGAGCGCTTGCGGGCCTGCTCGCCCATCTTGCACTCCGTATGGACCGCCTTCACCGCCTTTTCGAGTCCGTCACGGCTGACAACCACAGCGATGACCAACTCGCTCGAACCCTGCGCGATGGCGATGATGTTGACGTTCTCGCGCGAGATGGCCGTGAACACGCGGCCCGCCAGCCCGGGCGTTCCTCGCATGCCTTCGCCCACCACGGCCATCAGGCCTACGTTCTCGTCTACTTCGATCGGCTTCAGATAGCCGTGTTCCAACTCCAGCGCGAAGTTCTCTTCCAGGTGTTTGAGCGCGGAGGCCAGTTCCGCCTTCCGCACGAGGAAAGAGAAGTTCTGACGATAGCTCGAACTGGTGAAGACCAGCAGTTCCGAGCCGGCGCGCGCGAGAGCGTCGAGCGCGCGGGACATGACAGCGGTCGGAGTGGCCCCGGAACCGGCCGGCTCCACGGAGATCAGCGCCACGTCGCCGAGCGAGGTGACGGCGCGCGGCACGGGCCACGGTTCCAGGCTCGGCACGATCTTGGTGCCGGGCTTCGACACCGCGAAGCTGTTCTTGCTCCACACCGGGATCTGTTTCTCGATCAGCGGCGCGAGCGTCCGCGGATGCAACACCTTCGCGCCGTTGTAAGCCAGCTCCGCCGCTTCCTGATAGGTGACTTCGTCGAGCACGGCCGCGTCCGGCACCAGGCGCGGATCGGCAGTCATGATGCCGTCGACGTCGGTCCAGATCCAGACCTCCGCGGCATCGAGCGCGGCGGCGAGAATCGAGGCCGAATAGTCCGAGCCACCGCGGCCGAGCGTCGTCGGCCGGCCATCCAGTGTGGCGCCGTTGAAGCCCGTGACGATGGGGATCGAGCCCGACTCCAACAGTGGCAGCAGATTGTCGCGGCACATGAAGCGCGTTTCGTCCATCAGCGGGCTGGCTTCGCCGAACACCGCATCCGTCACAATCGCTTCGGCGGCGTTCACCGCGATCGCCATCTGTCCCTGGCTCTCCAGGTATGCGGCCAGCATCAGCGCGCTCAACCGTTCGCCGACCGACAAGGCTTCGTCCACCGAGCGCGGCGGGCGCTCGCCCAGCATCAGCATGCCGCGAGAGAGACGCTCGAACTCGGCGATCAGGAACTGTATCCCACCTTCGACGGCTTCCTGGCTCTCGGGCGGAAGGAGTTGCCGGCAAGTTTCCAGGTGGCGGCTGGTCAGCTTGCCGATGTTCTCTTCTATGACGGTTTCATCGCCGCTTTCGGCGTGCCGCATCGTGTTGAGCAGCAGGTCCGTCACTTTCGACATGGCGGACACCACCGCGATCACCGGGCGCACCGCGCGCTGCGCGGATATGATTTCACCGGCGACCTTGATCCGTTCGGCCGATCCCATGCTGGTACCGCCGAATTTCATTACCAGCAGGTTTTCCATAGTTTGAGTGGCTCCCATGCGGTTGATCCCCTCAGGATACCGCGCCGGATGACCGGCAAGCCGAACACCGCGGCATAATCTATCCATGCGATTCTATCGCCGCAGCGCGGAACGGAGTGAAGGTCGCGCTGGTCCACGAGCGCTCCATGCCGGGTGGGAACTCATCGAGCGAGGTGCGCCTGTACCCGGAAGTGAGTACCGCCCACAACGTTTGGTCTAAGGAGACCGGCATCCTGGATGAGATCCATGTGGAAGAGCGCAAGCGCAACCGCGAGCTTTACATCGAAGGCTTGATGAACTCGGTCTGGGACCTGGTGCTATACGAATGGGTAGTTAAGGAAAAGAACATCTCGTTATTTCTTAATACGACGGTGCGCGAGGCGGAGATGCGCGATGCTGCGACCATCCTCGCCGTACACGGCGTGCAGATGGGCATCGAGCGCCGGTTCCTGTTCTCGGCTCCTTCGTTCATCGACGCGACCGGAGACGGCGTGGTCGGCCACCGCGCCGGCGCCGAATACCGGTGGGGCATGGAAGCGCGAACTGAATTCGGCGAGTCCGAAGCGCCAGGACGCGCCTCCGCACAGCCGCAGATGGGCAGCACTCTGTTCTTCCGGGCCCGCGACGCGGGCTCCCCCGTGCCTTACGAGCCGCCCACTTGGGCTGCTGTCTTTCCCACCGATGACAACCTGCGCGGCCGGAACCACCGCCAGATCGAAGGCGGCTAATGGTGGATCGAAGTTGGATTGCCCATGCACCAGATTCGCGACAACGAGGAAATCAAGCACGAGGCTTTGCGGCAATTGCTGGGTGTGTGGGACCACATCAAGAACCGCTGCGAACGCAAAGAGCAGGCACGTAACTACGGCCTGGACTTCGTGAGTTTCTGGCCGTACAAGCGCGAGGCCCGGCGCATCATGGGCGACTATATTCTCACCCAGCGCGACCTGCACGCCCCGGCCCTCCAGCCGGATGCCATCGCCTTCGGATGCTGGTTTCTGGATGTTCACAAGCCGGGCGGCATCCTGGCGCGCCAGGCGCCCAATGTTGGCCCCCCATGGGAGGTGAGAAGCACCATTCCATTCGTATTCCTCTGCGTTCCTGCTACTCGAAGAACGTGCGGAACCTCGTGATGGCCGGGCGTCCCATCAGCGCAAGCTATGTGGCTTTCTCCGCGACGCGCGTGCTGCGTACCGGGGCTATCGTGCGACAGGGAGTCGGGACAGCCGCCGCGCTGTGCCGCAAGCACGCCTGCGATCCGCGAGACCTGGCCCGCGGCGCCACGGTGACATCGTCCGGCGCCGCGCCTCTTGCTTTCGCCGAAAGCGCCAATTTGTACTCGCTGAAGCTGCCCTGCGCGCAACTGTTCCCGGTCTCCACGGACAAGATTGATTCGGTCGAGATCCTCCTGGCTTCGACGCGCGATACACCCGTGCGCGCGACGCTGGCCCTGCGCCCGGCAGAGTTCGTTTACGACTTTCGCCCCACACGCTGGCGCCGCTTCACGCAGGGCTGCCACTTCTGTATGCGCGTGACGCCCGAACAGCGCCCCTACGAGGCCGCAAACGTCGTACGCGGGACTAACCGGCCGGACCGCTGGACGAACCTGTTTGTTTCGGACCCGGCGCTCGGATTACCGGCGTGGCTCGAATTGAAACTCAACGGCAGGCGAAGGTTTTCAGTTGTGCAGATCACTTTCGATACGGACATCAACCGGCACAGCCGCCGGCCGCTGTTCCTCTACCCGGATTGCGTGAAGCGCTATGACGTGCTGGCCAGGATGGGCGTGGGATGGAAGCGTGTCGCCGGAGAGACGGATAACTACATGCGGCGCCGCGTTTTGATCTTTGAAGCCGTGGTGAGCGATGCGGTGCGCATCGAGATGCACGAAACCAACGGCGCCCGTTCGGCGCGCGTCTATGAGGTCCGCATATACGATGGCGAACGTGGGCTTATCTGACCTCGACCGCGCCATCCCGATCCCAGTCCACGGCCTTCAGACTGGTTTCGTGGTGGCTGAGCAGATCGATCTTCCCGTCGCCGTCCCAATCGGTTGCCATTACCCCGTCATTCCGCATTCCGGCGCACAGCGGATCAACGCCGTCCGGACTTTTGTCGGTGAAATTATCTCCGATGCCCACCGGTTCCCGATAGGCGCGAAACGGCTGTGGGCCATTCGCGAGGGTATCGAAGTAGACATGGCACGACGCCTGCTTGAGTCCGACGGTGACGGGTGTGTTGCGCGCAGCAGTTGGGGGTGCTGTCACCTCCACGGGGACGCGCGCCGCGCGGTCCCGGTGGTGCCAGGGTGGTATTGCCGCAGCAGGAGATACGGAGCAGAGAAACAGAATGGCGGCGACCGGTTTCATGGCTGTCGGCCAACCTGAGTCAACCGGCTGGCACCAGAAGCCATGTTATCAGCGGCACAAGTTTGCTTCAGACGCCGCCCGCGCGCGAAATAAGGAGACGGCTTAGCCCTTGGTGAGTTTTCGCTTTTGGCGCCGCAGCAGGTACAAGCCCAGGAGTGCGGTGGCAAACACGAACATGATCGCTGAAATCAGAGTGTGGTCCATAGTTGAGCCTCCTGCCCATGAATCGGTATTTCGCGAAAACACTTTAGGGTGGACTACGGCAAACACATGAGCCCACTTAGCGGTTCCGCTGAGATACAATCGTCCGGGCTGTTTGTCTGACATCTCGCAGGAAAGGGCTCATACATGATCAGGACCTCTGTGATTCTCGGTTTTGGCGCACTCTGCTTGGGCTTAGGAACGCTGGCCGGCGGCGAACTGAGAGTGGGGACCGCCGCGGTCAAGATCACCCCGCCGGTGGGGATGCCGATGGCGGGCTATTACTACGACCGCGCGGCGGAAGGCGTTCACGACGACCTCTACGCCAAGGCGATCGTTCTCAGCCTGGACGGATCGAAAGCGGTGATGATCGCCTGCGACATGGTGGGCCTGCCGGGAAAGATCGTCGAGGATGCGCGCGACCGGATCGCGCGGTCCACGGGAATTGCCACGGAGCGCATCATGATCAGTGCGACGCACGCCCACACGGGCCCGCTTCTGCCGGGAAGGAACCGCCGTACCGAACCGGAAGGCGAAATGGGCCGGATCGCCCGGGAATACGTGACACGTCTTCCAGAATTGATTGCGGAAAGCGCGCGCCAGGCCGATGCCCGGCGAAGACCGGCGATGCTGTCATCGGGGAAGGGCGTCGAACCGTCGCTAACCTTCCATCGCCGGTACTATATGACGGACGGTACCATCGGATGGAACCCCGGCAAGCTCAATCCGAAAATCGTCAAGCCCGCGGGTCCTATCGATCCGGACGTGGCGGTGGTTTATGTCGAGACAGCGGATAGAGCCCCGGTGGCGACATACGTGAACTACGCGCTGCACCTGGACACCGTCGGCGGCACCCGGTTTTCGGCGGACTATCCTTACACGCTCGGCCAGATCCTGGGCAAGGTGAAGGGGCCGGATATGTTCAGCATGTTCACCATCGGGTGCGCCGGCGACCTGAATCACATTGACGTGAAGAGCAAGGCACCGCAGAAAGGCCCCGAGGAGGCGGAGCGGATCGGTACCGTTCTAGCGGGCGAAGTGCTGAAGACTTATACGCGACTCAAGCCCGTCGAGCCATCGGCCCTAAAGGTCCGGCGCGAAGTAGTCAAGCTGCCGCTGGCCGATGCCAAGCCGGAGGACCTGCAGGAAGCCCAAGCGCTGGCCGCGAAGTACGGGAAGCCGAATGCCGGGCCGTTCTACGATTTCGTGCAGGCATTCAAAGTCATTGACGTTCTCGCGCGGAACGGGAAGCCCGTGGATGCTGAAGTGCAGGTCTTCGCCCTCGGCAATCGGGTGGCGTGGGTCTCGCTGCCCGGCGAAATCTTCAGCGAACTGGGCGTGGCGATCAAGAAGGCTTCGCCTTTTCCCAACACGATCGTAGTAGAGTTGGCGAACGACTCCATCGGCTACATCCCCTCGCGGCGGGCCTTCCCGCAGGGCAGCTACGAAGTGATCTCCACCCGCTGTGCGGAGGGATCGGGCGAAATGCTGGTGGACGCGGCCGTACGGATGCTGAAAGAGGTGTACCGGTAAGCGTTCCGGCGAACTATCGTTTAGGGTTACGGGGACCGGCGGTGCCTCCTTGCTCCGCGGCCCTCCCATCCTTGCCGATATAGCGCCACCCTGTCACGGCGAGGACCATTGCCCGACCATTCTTGAAGCTACCGGCTTCGAGAAACTGTAGCGGAACCACGAGGACGCCGCGGCGGTCAATGAAGCCCCATTTGCCTCCTTTGATCGCGCGGTGTTCTCCTTCCAACATTTCTATGCAGCCCTCGCAGACGGCGGCCAAACCTTCGGAGAATGGCATAGCATAAGCGTAAGCGGGTTTGATCACGACAGCGCCGCGCGCATTGAAGAAGCCCACTCTCTCGTCCCGCCTGAACCTGGCCACGCCTTCTCGAAAGTAGTCGGGGCCGTTGTCCACAACCAGGGGCCGGATCACGGTGCGGCCTGTCTTGTCGATGTACGCCCAGCTGTCACCGTCGACCACTGCGGCCAGTCCTTCGGGGGAGAATGCTTGCGCAACCTGATAGCGAGGTGGGATCACGATCCTGCCGGAGTTGTCACGGTATCCCCACATGCCGTCTTTATCGAAAGGAATCAGAACGAGGAGTGCGAAAGCCACAAACGTGAGCGGCATAATCCACGGCCTCCGGGCTGGAATCTGGTGCGGACGAAAGGACTTGAACCTTCACTCCCTTGCGGGAACTGGAACCTAAATCCTAAAGGATCATTTTATCTTAATATCGCGGAGTGTGCCTGAGTCCGTACCGCACTGATTCGGTTGCCTTTCTTTGTATACCACGGAATCGCTGAGTGCCGCTGAATTAGCGAACATGGGACGAAAGTCGGGAGAGTTGGCACACAAGCGGCACACAAACAAACGAGTCATGGGCCGAAGAAACAGTAGATCCACGCCGAGGTCCCAGAAGCGGGCGGAGATTGAGTGTAACGTGCCGTGCGTGTAAGTCGTTGAATCGTAAGAGCATTCAGAGGTTTTCGACAACCGCTAAAGACGTAATCGACGTGGATTTTGTATAATTGATAACAGGACTCAGCGCTCCAAAACGAACTCGGGGCGAACATTACGGGCTGCACGGGCCGCGTTGGCGTCAAGGGGCGTCGGCCCGTAGCGGCTGAGCAAAGACCATCTATGAACTTGAAGGGAGAAGTGTATCTACAGGCATAAGGAAGACAACTGAATGACAGAAATCGAAAAACTCATGGACGCACAACCCGTGGCCGACGCGCTCGGCATCACCACGAAACGATGTTATGAGTTAGCCCGCACGAATATGTTGCCCTGCGTGCGCTTGGGGCGGCAAATCCGTTTCCGCCCAAGCGAGCTCAGGAAATGGATAGACGGCGGCGGGGCGGCACTTCCAGGTGGTTGGCGCCGTGAGGCGCGGTGATCGAGGCATCAACTAACAAGCATGGGAATCGAAAAGGAGCTTCGCCCCTATCGTTACCGCGCGACGGCCTGCGCCGAACACCGCATCAGCTTTTCGCTTTCCACCGTGTACCCGTCCCTCCAAGAACTAGAGAGCTGCGGAGCGGTTCTTCGCATCTTATCTGCCTGTGCTCACGACCGTAACAAGGACCAGCTTAAGCCGGGAGCGCGTCAATGAAGGAACGCTGGCTGCCGGAAGGCATGAAAGGTACTGCGACGGCTTACGAGTTGCTGATCGACAGGCACATGTACGCCCTGACCGGGAGCGCGTGGAAGACGCTGCTTTATGTTTGCCGCCGCACCATCGGTTTCGGCAAGCAGTACGACCGCATCTCTCTGTCGCAGATCTGCGACGGCATCACGACGCGCGACGGACGGCGGCTTGATTACGGGACCGGCTTAACGCGCAAGTCTGCATGGCGTGCGGTCCGCGAACTGGAGAACTGCGGTCTGGTAATCAGAACCGCGCCTAAGAAGCCGCTACCAGCCCTGTTTGAGATCTACTGGGAACGCATCGCCCAAGAGTCCCGAAATTGCACTGGTGTACAAAATACGCCAGCACCGGGGGAAAAAGTACGCGGGTCACTGGGGGAAAAAGTACACCCACAACTGTCAGTAGAACAACAATCAGATCAACGTTCAGAAATACATGACATAGACTGCCCAACGAAGAATCGCAAAAGACGCGATTCATCGTCGGGTGTCTCTTTTACTCCCGTCTTGAAACAGTACCCAAAGCTCAGAGAAGCGCTTGCACGCTATATGAGAGAAGGCAACGACGAGAAGGTCTACCCATCTGACCGGCACGTCGTCGACGTGATGGATGCAGCAGACGGCGCTACCGAAGACGAGGTAATCCGGATCTTAGTCTATTTCTACAACGAGCGCGGGCTGAGGCCAGGCACGGACACAGGACCGCGCTCTTTCGCATGGTTCCCGAGCGTTATTGCCGACTACGTCGAGAAGAAAGCAATCCGCGAAGCAGGCAGGACCCCGATTGGCTACGACGACTGGCAAGAGCGCAACGAAACGCGAAAGGCTAACTTAGCGGCGCTGGAGTTGCCCGATGCCGATGAACCGCAGGTTTCAATCGGGGGGAAATGGTGAGCACTTATTTGCAGACCGAGCGCTACTCCGCGCCATGGGAAAAGCGCGGCGTGAAGAGGGACCCGCAGCAGTGCTTGTGCAAAGGGTTGGCCGGTGCGGGGCGCAAGGCCCCAGGCGGCATCTCCAAACCGGACGTATCCCTAGACATTCACGACCGTGAGTCTCACCCCCTGGGGTACCTCGAAAAGCTGGGGCCGCCAGCCAGAGACCGGGCGTGTCCCAATACTTTCGCGCGTGCAAAATCCATATGGCGGGGTGGGAGCTTGACTCCTTCTGAGCGACTCTTCAGGGCGAGAAGTTCAACTGCACTTCAATCCGCGAAATGCAAATTCGAGACGCCACCTGCCGAAAGGATGATTGACGTTTCCGGCACTCGCGCGGCAGACCGACAAGCTCCTCTGCCGGGTGGCGTCTGTTCCATTATGCCTGCGAGCTCCGAAAACGAGAGGGGGATCTTCGGCAAATCGGCCAACGCGACGCAAGACAAACCGCTGGCGCGACCGAACACTACCGGGGGACTCCGTGACTACGCCAGGCTGTTCTAGCGCTTCTAATGCACAGGAAAGGGGATCCCATGTTTGATTCGCGGGAATACATACTTGGCTTCCTTTCGCCGCAACAGGCGAAATATGCCCAGTTTCACAGGTTGAGCAACGAAGAACTGTCGGTTCTTGTAACGTTAAACACCATTGCCGGCCGTTTCAAAGAGGTACCCATCGAGAGGTGGGAAGAGGTCAGCGTTGAGCTTGCGCCACTGCTCTACAAGAGGTTTGCTCCTCTGGTAAGGGGGCCGATGCCGGCAGAACCACCAGAGGACCTGATCCCCGTGTCGGATGCTGCGCTGCGGCTTCGTATGCACCGGCGCACCATCGACAAGGCGCTGGCGCGCGGCGAAGTCAGGCGGTACGGCTGGCGCGGGGCGACCCGTGTCAGCTTGCGCGAGATCCTGAAACTGGCAGATGGGGAGTGATCGCGGAGTATCACTAGTGGCCACGAGTGGGAGTCACCACGGGGCGACGCATGCACGTAGTGACAAGACAGAGCATCTTTCAACTATGAGAGCCTGATAACTGATAAGCTTATTCCCCATGGGCGTGTGCTTCTTGTCATTATGTCTCCTGCTCTATATTAATGGCGGTAATGTCGGCCTTGGTGGTCCTACCCGTAGTCAGTCGCCCGCCTCCGAGGGGGCGCATCTGAACAAATTGGCGGTAACTGTTCTCTTTCTTTTCCTGTTACTGTCCGTCTTTCTCTTCTATTCTGGTGTCGTCTGGGTGACGGGTTGGAGTTGGTACTGGCCTGTTTCAGCGCTGAAATTCTTGGCTCAAATCCTGGAGGAGTGCTGGAGGACATTGGTGCTGTTGCTCATTGGGGGCCTCTTCGCATATGGCTTCGGGTTACGGGAGGGCGCGAGAGACAGACGTGACGTATTCGCAGATTGCCCCTGTTGTGGCAGGCCCCTCGTTATAGTCGCGCGGTCGTTTCCGGAAGAAGAGACTTCCAGACTCACGTTGTGGCGCAGGAAACACTGGGAAGATGGGACATTTCTCAAGTGGAAGCCCGGCATGAAGCTGCCACGGCCGGATGGCGATCGGGTGGATCCGCTTGAATGCGATCACGCAGCAGGTCAACGGGCATACGCCAAAGGTGATTACGCGGCGGCGCTGGAAGAATGGAGGTTGCTTGCTGAACATGGGGACGCCTTCGCACAAAGTCGCGTCGGTTACATGTACTACCAGGGTCGGGGTGTGCGGCAAGATTTCACGGAGGCCCTCCACTGGTTTCGTAAAGCTGCCGAGCCGGGAGAGATTGCCCGGAACTCCGTTGAAAGTAAGCGACCCTCGGAACTCATAGATTACG
>CAZLOS010000077.1:0-23634 GCA_964561215.1 uncultured Solibacteraceae bacterium
GCCGCCGCATTCGTACGCCGCATCGAGCATCGCCACGATGTTCTCGGGAGGAACATCGGCCTGAATGTTGTGCACCTGGTTGAAAACGTATCCCCCACCCTGGGCCAGGATGCCCAGCCGTTCCTTGACATGCTCGCGGATCTCGTCCGGCGATGCCCGGCCCAGGATTCTCTGTGTGTCGCATCCGCCGCCCCAGAACACCAGGCGATCTCCGTATTTTTGCTTCAGCCCGCGGGGCTCCATGTTGGCCGCGGAGGTCTGAATCGGATTCAGGATGTCGATGCCGGCTTCGATCATGTGAGGGATCAGGTTCTCAATCGAGCCGCAGGAATGCAGGAACGTCTTCATGCGCGTGTGGGAGTGGACCCAATCGCACAGTTTCCGGTAGTGCGGCTTGATCATCTCCACCCACAGTTCGGGATTGATGAATTCACCGCGCTGCGTGCCGGAATCGTCCGAGGCGATTCCCCAGGCGAAGCAGTAATCGCCGACCGCCTGGTCGAGCAACTTCAGGCACTGGATGCAGGCTTCGACCGACCTGTCCATCATCTCGTGGCAGCTTTCCTTCTCGGTCTTCAGCCTGATCATCCACTCCAGGGGCAGGCCCATGGTCACGTTGTTCCTGCGATCCGTGATGAGGCTCATGCCCAGGAAGCACACGCCGTATCCCCAACCGAGAAGCGCGTAGTCGGTCTCTTCGTAGAGTTGGCCGCCGTAATCCTCCAGAATCCGAAGTTGCTCATCCGGGATGCTGGTAACGGGATCGAACTCCCGGGGGTCGAATTCCCGGTCGCAGACACCAAATTGGGTGTCGTCAAAGAAGGCTCCACCCTTGGGCATACGGTAGGTCGTCACTGAGCCGTCGGCGTTGAGGAGGCGCCAGTCGCCGTTAGGATCTTCGTGGATGCGCGTGCCGGGAGGAAAGAGCGCCTCCTCACCGTCGAATAGCCTCCGGCGCACCCAGCGGTCTTCCGGTTGAACCGTGTCGAAGACGGACGACGCATCCAGCGGAATCACGTCCAGGTGGAACCGCCGCCGGACCATCTCTTCGACCACGGCGATCATGAAACGGGCATCCCAGACACGCGCTATGCCCGGTATGCCGAGGCGCTTCTTGAGACGGTTGTATGCGGCAACCGCAATCCCCGAAGCCTTCATGCCGCCGAGGTCGATCGGAACCCGATCCGGCATCCGGTGGTTCACAACCCGTTCAATCCGTTCACGCGAAGTCATACAGCCTCCCGGACGGCTGCGGAGCGCCGGACTAGGCGTAGCTGACTTGGACCAGGTCGGGCGCAAGCATGGCCTTCCGGCCCTTGCGGAACGAAAGGTTCGCCAGGTGCGGGCCAGATACGGCTCGCGCCGCGATCTCGACCGTGCAGTTGGGGTCCTTCCTGGTCTTGATGCACTCCAGGAAGTTCGCGATGTGGGCCTGCAGCGGCACCGGCGCTTCCTTTTCCATGAACGGCACCTTGTTCTTGGGCCAGGGCTCCTTGTAAATCCGGTAGCCTTGCCCGTCCAGCACGAGCGTCCCCTCGTCGCCCAGGAACGTAATGGACCAGTCGTTCTCGTAGGCGCTGCAGTAATTCAGTTCCCAGGTGACCATGAAGTTCTTCATCTCGAAAACAGAGCAGAACACTTCGGGGTGTTCGCTGCCGGTGGCCTTGGCGACGTAGCCTTGCATGATCGCCGACTGCGGGGGCTGCGCGTTCATGAACCACAGCACCACGTCCATCAGGTGGGTGCCCTGATCGGTCATGTTGCCGCCCGCGTAATCCCAGAAGTAGCGCCAGTAGCGGAAGCGCATGGGCTCGAGTTCGCGTTGCGGGGCCGATCCGAGGAACCGCTTCCAGTCGAGTTTTCCGGGCAGCGGCGAGTTGTTCAGGGGCTTGGCGTAGTTCCAGTGCCATTGCGGCTTCACTTGCGTGACACGGCCGAGGACGCCCCCGTCGATGATCTTCTTGGCTTCATAGAGAGCCGGGGCGCTGCGACGCTGCATGCCGATTTGCACCACCTTGTTGCTCTGGCGCACGGCGTCGATCATGGTCTTGCTCTCGGCCAGTGTCTTGGAGAGCGGTTTCTCGGCGTAGACATCCTTGCCTGCCTTGAGCGAGGCCAGCAGCATGGGGCAGTGATGATGGTCCGGCCCGGCGAGGACCACGAAGTCGAGTCCCTTCTGTTCGAGCAATTCGTGATAATCCACGTAAGTCTTCGCGTTGGGCGCGTCGGCCTTGGCCTTTTCGAGGTTCGGCTCGTAAACGTCGCACAGCGCGGCACACTCCGCGCCGGCCTTCAGGAATTCCACGTTCAGGTAGCGTCCGCGACCGCCGGTGGCGATCACGCCGTACGCCGGCTTGTCGTTGGCGCCCCAGACTTTGCGTGGAATGAACAAGGGCGCGGCGGCCAGCGATTGTTGTAAGAATGATCTGCGATCCGATTCCATGAAACCACTCCTTCCGTCAGACCAATTTATATCAAGCGGGTGCAGCGGTGCTCGGGGCGGGAACTTCGGGAAGCTCGATTTCGATGCGCGTACCCTGGCCCGGGCGGCTGTCGATAAACATGCGATAAGAGGAGCCGAAGAACAGTTTCAGCCGCTCGTTGATGTTGCTCACGCCGATGCCATGGTCTAGCAGCGTCGCCAGCCGCGCTTCCGGGATCCCCACTCCGTCGTCTTCCACCACCAGGCGCAGGCGCCCGTCCACGAGATGGCTGGCCAGGTGGATGGTGCCGCCGCCGACCTTTCCGCTCAAACCGTGGCGAATGCAGTTCTCGATCAACGGCTGCAACAGCATGCTGGGCACGGGCCGGTCCAGCGTGTCCTCGCTCACGTCCTTGGTGAAGCGCAGGTTGTCGCCGAACCGGACCATTTCGATGGACAGGTAGTCGTCGATGAAGCTCAGCTCGTCGCGCAGCGGATTGAAATTGTCATGCTTGCGCAGGAGACGGCGCAGGATGCTCGATAGCCGGTAGACCACCCTGCGTGCCTGGTCCGGATTGGTGCGGATCAGAGAGGAGACGGAGTTGAGAGTGTTGAAGAGGAAGTGTGGGTTAATCTGGCTGGACAACGCTTCCAGGCGCGCTTCGGTGAGCAGCCTCTGCTGGTTTTCGAGCTTCCGCTCGTTGCGAGTGTTGTTCCACACCTTCAAGGGCAGCGCCGTGGCAAACAGCGTCGTGACGTACAACGCGACGATGCTGAGCGGATGCGGATTCGGCCAGTTCGGATAGATGTAGTAAATGGCTGCACGCGGACCGAAGAGGTGGCCCAACGTGACGCGCAGCAGTTCAGCAAGAACGACAGTCAGGAAAAAGAACAGCTGGAACGCCGTGCGCCGGTGATCGTGCCGGCGGAACAGGTGGTAGATGCTGAGATCGAAGAATGGCGAAAAGCGCCAGATGTCCTCCTTATCCGGCGCGCAATCCCGCAACAAACCGCCCATGACCCCCACCGCCGCCAGCAGCGGCATGGTC
Organism: uncultured Solibacteraceae bacterium; assembly: GCA_964561215.1. GTDB lineage: Bacteria > Acidobacteriota > Terriglobia > Bryobacterales > Bryobacteraceae > JAJFUV01. The sequence continues at coordinate 3,472 of CAZLOS010000077.1, forward strand.
AGGTACTCGCCGTTGACCATGGCGGGAACGGAGATCAGAACGCCGCCCAGCAGGCCGGTGACGTAGCCTCCCACAAGCCCGGCGAGCAGGCTGCCCTCCAGGCCAAGATCCACCGCCGCATAGGACTTGGTGAGCACCCTCGTCGCCACACCCGCCCCGAAGATCAGCGCGAGCCACAGCGCGAGGCGTACACGCTGCACCAGCGTGCGCTCTTCCTGCATCAGCATGCGCTGAAACGCGTTCGAACGCACCAGGATGCTGGCCAGCGACGCGGACACGGCGAGCTTCACGAGCAGTACGACTAAATAGTCCTCAATCATCCAGGTACGCCGAACATTATAGAATGGAATGTAGAGATTCACTTGTTGCCGCCGCTCCGAACTTCACTGGAACCAATGGAGACTTCAACAGGCGCAAGGTTACGCAAAGTAGCCGAAGCGCAATTTCCGACGCTGTACGGCAAATTCCGAATTTTCGGATTCGAAGGGGGAGATCCCTCCAATCCCGAGGAGATCGTGGCCCTGCGCATGGGCGATCTCTCAGGCTCGCCCGCGCCGCTGGTGCGCATCCACTCCCAGTGCCTGACGGGCGACGTGTTCCACAGCATCCGTTGCGATTGCCGGGCCCAGTTGGAAATGGCCCTGGAGATGATCTCCGATGAAGGCCGCGGGCTTGTCATCTACGAGATGCAGGAGGGGCGCGGCATCGGTTTGCTCAATAAGCTGCGCGCTTACCAACTGCAGGACGGCGGGGCGGACACGGTGGAAGCCAATGAGCAATTAGGCTTCGAGGCGGATCTGCGCGATTACGCGCTGCCGGTACTCGTGCTGCAGTACTTCAACGTCGGCCACGTGCGTTTGCTCTCCAACAACCCCGAGAAGATCGAAGCGCTCGAGCGCAACGGCATTCATGTGGTCGAACGCGTGCCCTGCCTGGTCAGCCCAGACGCTTACTGTGGCGATTATTTGCGCACCAAGAAGGAAAAAATGGGCCACCTGCTCGAAGGCTTCTGAGCTGTAGACCCAATCTTCCCCGGCCTCACCGGGCGGGCAAGGCAAACCGCTGCATCACGGCACGGATTTCCCGGCCCAGTTCCTGGCGCGTGACCGGCTTGGCGACGTAACCATCCATGCCTTGCGCCAGGCACCTCTCACGGTCGCCCTTGAGCGCGTGCGCCGTCATGGCAATGATGGGGGTGTGCAAACCGGCGGGCGCTTCGCGTTCGCGAATGGCGCGGGTCGCCTCAAATCCATCCATCCCCGGCATCTGCACATCCATCAGCACCAGGTCGAATTTCGCGCGCTCGAGCGCCGCGATCGCTTCCAGTCCGTCTTCCACCGCGGTCGCCGTGTAACCCAGGCGTTCGATGAAGCGCAACCCGACGGCGCGATTCACCGCGTTATCCTCGACCAGCAGAACGGACAAGGATGCACTCTCGCCTTCCGATCCGTCCGGCATCCGCGCACATGGCTCCCGGCTGTTCCCGTAGCTGGCGAGGCCCAGTGCCCGTGTGATCGCTTCGTACAGGCTCTCCCGGTCAATTGGCTTGAGCAGGCAGTGCTCGATTCGGGAGGCGCGGCGGCGTTCCGCACTGCAGTTTAGATCGCTCGAACTCAGCATCAGCACAACCGTCTCATCGCACCCGTCGAGCAAGGCGATCTGCTCGGCTAGTTGATACCCGTCCATTCCCGGCATCAGCGCATCCACCAAAACCAACGGAAATGGAGTGCCGGCGCGCTTGGACCGGGCAATGCCCTCCAACGCCGCTTCACCGGAGGCGGCCTCCTCGGCCGTCATACCCCAGCGGCGGGCGTACTCGCACAAGATCCGGCGGTTGGTCGCGTTGTCGTCCACCACGAGTACGGACAGGCCATCCAACCGCGCGGCCTCCACGCCGGGGGGGACGCCTTTCCCGATTCCGAACCGCGCGGTGAAGTGGAAGCGGCTTCCCTGCCCCAGTTCGCTTTCCACCCAGATCCGGCCGCCCATCATCTCCACCAGACGGGAGCAGATGGCCAGGCCCAGCCCCGTGCCTCCGTACTTCCTCGTCGTTGAGCCGTCGGCCTGCCGGAAAGCGTCGAAGATGAAGTCCTGCTTCTCCTGTGCGACACCAATCCCGGTGTCCGCAACCGTGAAGCCAAGGACACAATCGTCCTCGTTGGATTCGAAGCAATTCACGGTAACCACGACTTCCCCGCTCGCGGTGAATTTGATGGCATTCGAGAGCAGGTTCGAAAGGATCTGGCGAAGGCGGTCGGGATCTCCGGCGAGCCATTCCGGCGCCTCGGGCGCGGCGGAGAACATGAGTTCCAGCCCTTTGGCTCCGGCGACCGCGGCGAATGGTTTCACGGCTCGCGCCAGTTCCTCATGCAGGTTGAAATCCAGGCGCTCCAGATCCATGCGCCCCGCCTCGATCTTGGAGAAGTCCAGGATGTCATTCAGGACACTCAAAAGCGAGCGCGCGGCGCCGGAAACCGTCGAGAGGTATTCGCGCTGCTCGTCGGTGAGCGCGGTTTCCAGCGCGATGTCGGTCATCCCGATCACGCCGTTGAGCGGCGTGCGAAGCTCGTGGCTCATATTGGCGAGAAACTCGCTCTTCAGACGGCTCGCCTCGCGCGCGACGTAAAGCGCGGTTTCCAGTTCCGCACGCGAAGTCTGGACCGACGCCACCATCTCGTTGCACGCTTGCGCCAACACACCCACTTCGTCGCGGCGCACCACCCTGGCGCGGTGATGAAGTTCACCGCGCGAGACCCGTCGCGTAAAGTCCACCAGTTCTCCCAGCGGTGCCAGGACGCCGTGCAACGACCGCTTCTGCACATAGATAATCACGGCGAACACCAGCCCCGAGATACCCAATCCGCCCCAGGCCACGTGGTGGAACAGGCGCCTTTGCCGCTCGGTTGAAACACTCAGACGCACCCATCCGAGCGGTAGCCTTTCATCAGGCGCTACCCATTCCATCGCTGGTCCGGCGTTGGATGGCAGTATTTCGGCATCCAGCTCAAGAAGCGATTCAGGCTTCGGTTGTTCCACGTCGGAAGCGGAAGCCACACCGCCTTGCGCCGTGCGAATCTCAAGACGTTTCACGTCGGGGAGTTCGAGGGCCCTGCGCGCGATGCGGCCCAGTTCCGCGGTGTCCTCCATCATCGCGGCCAGTTCGCTCTGTTGCGCTACGCTTTCGGCAACGGTGCGCGCTCGCATTCTCATCTCGCGCTCCACCGTCTCCCGCTGCACCATCAGGAATACCAGCACCAGGCCGAGCACGCAGGCAGCCGAGACCACCACAGGCAGGACGTTCACTGCCAGCGTCTGTGCCAGTAGGCTGCGCTCAATCGAATCTCTCCAGTTTTGCCACCGACGTTTCATCTGACTAGCACCAACTCCCCGCCTCGTTTTGGTATCCGCAAGTCGATTCCGAGAATGCGCATCGCTCGCTCGTTGACAATGGTCCTCACCACTCGCGCCTCTTCCCTCGCCTTGAGCGGGGCCCCCTCCAGGAACCGCAAGACCGATTCCGCGGCCTGCACGCCGATTTCCCGGTAGTCCGGTTGGAAGCCCGCCAGGGCCCCGGCCCTGACGAATCCGGTCGAGAATCCGACCAGCGGCAAACGCAAACGGATCGAGGACAGTATCAACGCCTGGACGGCCGCGGATCGGTAGAGGACTGGATCGGGAAGGCACAAAACCAAATCCACCACGCCGGACAGCGCCCGGAACGCCTCCAGCATCTCCTTCGGACTCCGGCACTCGGCAAACTTCATCGTGAATCCCTGCGCTGCCGCCTCGGACTGTATCTCCGCCTGCGCGTGATGCCCCAGCGCCGGACCCCGTATCACGCCGAGACGCCTCCATCTGGGAAAGAGCTGCTTCAGGCGCGCCAAGACGGTTCGCGGAGGCACCTCGATCGGGATTCGCGAGACGATCCGTCTTCGAGGAGTTGCCGCCGGCAACGCTTCCTCTTGCAGTCCAAGCACCATGGCTGAAAGAACCGGCATATCCAGGCTGGCGGCCGCGTCCGTGGCACGGGAGCCAATGGCGACGATGAGCCCTGGCTGGACAGCCTGAATTCGATTCATGACGTCGCCGTCTCTCGGGCCCAGTTCGAAATACTCCTGTACAACGTTCGTTCCCAACGTCATGCGTACGCCCGCCGCCGCTTCCCGGTATGCGAGCGCAGCGGAACTGCTCAGTACGACTACGGTGCGAGCGCTTCGCTCCACACCGTATCCAACCCGCGCCAGCGGCGCGAGCGACGCGAGACGCACCATACCGAGCAGTATTCGCCGCCTGTGCATGCCTATCCCCCTGGACGCCAGTCAATGCGGACGAAGACAGTCCTGCCCGGGCGCAACAGCGTGAGCATGGAATGCTCCGCACTGATCGGATCGTAATAGCGGCGATCGGTCAGGTTCCGGATGCCGAACTGCAGGTCCAGTTGCGGGTGCAACCGGTTCGTGTTGACGGTCAGATCCGCCAGCACGGCGCCCGCGACTGTCCCACCGTCGACCGCCATACTCGCGCTGTGGTAGCGGCCGGCCATTGCCAGGCTGAGACGATCTCCGAACAACGGCACCGCCGCGCGAAGCTTTGCCAACCTGTCCGGCGAGTTGGGCAGATCCATGCCGTCCCTGTATCGCGCCTCTTGAACGCTGAAGGAAGCCCCCAGTTCCAACCACTCCGTGGCGCGCCCCTTCATCTCCACGTCCACGCCGGAAGCCCAACTGTCGCGCTGGTTACGGTACTGGAGGATCGTTTCCGTGACTGGAACGCCTTCAATCAGGCCGTTAAGGCGGTAGTAGTAAACCGATGCCGCAGCCGAGAGCCGCGGCGTCAAGTCCTTCTCCCGCACGAATTCGAGACTGTGGATCTTCTCGGCTACCAGCAGCGGGCTGGGCGACCAGTAACGCTCGTACGTGGAGGGATTCCGAAACGCGCGCCCATAGATGAACTTGTAACTGGATTTCGGCGAGGCCTTGTAGACGGCGGCCAAGCGGGGGGAAACGAACGTCGCGTTCTGCCGCGAATCGTCCAGCCGGAGGCCCGCGAACAACGTCCAACGGCTGGAGAGGTTCCATTCCTGCTGCGCGAATAGCGCACAAGACCGATTCCTTTTGTTGGTGTCGACAAGCAGAAATCCAGGCCGGTCCATCTGGTAGTCCTGCTGTAGATTCCGTATGTCGGCATCGAATTGTCCGCCAATAGTCAGTGTCCACAGCTTGCGTACTGGCATCTGGTAGCTCAACCGGGTCCCCACCCAGTCGCCGGTCGCGAACTCGCGCCTGTCGAAGACGCTCCCTTCGTCGTCGAGCGAGTCATAACGGCCCCTGTAACGGAACTGATCGTAGTAGAAGCGCCAGTTGAGACTGGAATCCTTGCCGATCGCGCGCGTCCAGGAAGCCTCGACGAAGCTATGCGCGTCCCGGGAACTCGTGCCTGAATCGCCAAAGATCGTGCCATAGTATCCAGCCGGAGCCAAGGCTTTGTTATCGGCGAAACTGGCGATTACGCTCCAGTCTTTCCAGGTCAAATGCGCAAACGTCCGGTAGCCCTGCGTCGCGTCGACATTTCCGGTCGAGCCGAATCCGGGGACCTCCAGCGTGCGGCCACCGTTGTGGTATCCCGCCGCGGACAAAAGGAGATTCGCGCCGTGCCCCAAATACGCGGACGACGTCACCACACCCTTGCGCACGCTTTGACTGCCGGCGGTGGCCGAAACCGTGGTTCGGTCCGATTCGGCGGGCGGCCGCGTGAAGATATTCACCGTTGCGAAGACCCCGTTGCTTCCGTAAAGCGCTGACGTGGGCCCGCGTACAATCTCGATCCGCTCCACCAGGCTCATGTCAACGCCGAAGTCCTCCCCGAACATGTACATCGCCGAGTAAACGTTGTCGGTGAGGTAGTGGCCGTTCACCAGCACCAGGATGCGCGTACAGTAATCACCGGGCAGGTTGAAGCCGCGCACGCCGGCGAAAGTCTGGACGCCGTCGCTGGTCACATGGAAACCGGCGGCGCTGTCGAGCGCTTCACCGAGCGTCCGGTATCCGTGCCGCCGGATTTCGTGCTCGGTGATTACGGTCACACGCGCGGGCGCCTGTTCCAGGGTTCGGGCGTAGAGCGTCGCCGTCTCCACGGGCGGGATGTCGTCGAACAGCACCGATTCCGCGGTATCGCCGCTCCCGGCGTGCCCGTTATCCTGCTCCCGGGCGAAAACCGGAACGCACGCTACCGCGCAAATCGCGACAGCAAGGAAAGTCCTCCAATACCGCACCTTATCTCTCTCCGAACAGGCCACTGGCCGGTGCCTCATGACCCATATCGGCCGGCGCTGACGGATTCAGCCAGGTATTTCCCCGTGCCGCCCTGCTCGACTCTGCATAGGGTTGTCTACACAGGAGCTATCCACGCGTATTCGTTCGGGAACAACAGGGAGGTTCGGCCGCTTCTGTAGCGCAGAGGGGTGTCGAGCATGCACAATGCGGATGCGCCCCGTCGGGATCATCGTCGGGGAGGTTCGTGGCGCGGAGCGCAGGCAGCGTCACCCAGAGCTGTCACGCCGAATCTCGCGCCACCCGATCGAGTAAATCGAGTCCCACCTGAAAACCGCTTTTACATCGCCAGAGCTGTCGTCCAGGGGAGCGCACCCGGCTTGACCACGACGCCGCAGTCCTCACTCAACCGCCGCTCCGCCGCCTCGAGCAGAATACTGGCCTCTGTTCCGTCATCCGGGTAACTGGATTTGCCGGCCGCAATCCGTACGCTCTCCCCCTGCATCGCCGTCTGAACAGCCTGATGAGCGGCCTCGACCAACTGGTCTCTCTTCGGACCGGCTGCGTCCATGGACAGGCCCGGCATCAGGAGAGCGAATCCCGCAGCTCCCCACCGCGCCAGAAAATCGCACTGCCGGCCCTGTGCTTTCATGACTTGAGCCAGCACCCGCAGTCCCTGCAAATGCTTATCCCCATAGCTGGCGGGGCCGGCCTGATCGGAGAAGTTGGCCGTTAGGAGCACGACACTGAACGGAACGCCCGTTCGCGACGAGCGGGCCAGCTCGCTGTTCAATTGAGCCAGCAACGCCCAGGCATTCGGAAGACCCGTAGCATAGTCCGTCGTCACCTGGGGATTCTGTTCCCGGTCGCGCAGCATGCCTTGCAGCATGGCGGTGAGATTGGGGCTGACGTCCTGAAGGATGCGTAGGTGCTCTTCGGTAAAACCGTCTTCCTGCTGTTGGTACAGTGACAGGACTCCCAGCATGCCGTCGGACGCCTCCAGCGGCACCGCCAGGGCGGAGCGCAGGGGATTAGGCCACTCCAGTGTGCTGGGAGTGAAAGGTTCCGTCGCCGGGTTGCCGTTGACGATGGGCGTGTTGTGATCCGCCACCCAACCGCTGAGTCCCTGCCCCGTGGGGATATGCAGCGCCTCCAACAAACGGCGGTTCTCGCCTCGCACATAGCGCGGGACCAACCGCCCGTTCTCGCGAACGTACAGGGCCATGCTGTCATATGGCACCTTGCTCCGCAGGCGCTCAGCTAACACCGACAAGGACTCTTCCATGCTGAGGGAGTCGTGCAGGTCCTTACCAAGTTCAAGGCTGGCGAGAAGATCTTGTTCCACGGCGCAGATGGGCGGCGCCGACCTTTCTGAAGTTCCGGAACCTGCGGCCGCCTGCGCCTGCGCAGACTGTTGATAGCCGGCTCCGGGTGCCGCTACATTCCGGGAAACTGCTTCGACGATTGACCGTCCCCCCGCTTCGCCGAGTTGTTGGACCTTCTTCAACATAAGTGGGTAGCGACGCTTCAGCGCGTCCACCACCACCGGATCAAAGCCCGATTCCTTCCCTACCTCAAGCCATTCAACGGCTTGTTCGTGCGACAGAGCGCGCCGGTACTGGCGGTCCGACGTCAGCGCATCCAGGCAGTCTGCCACGGCCAGGATCCGGGCGGCGAGCGGTATTTGAGTGCCGCTAAGGCCGTCCGGATATCCTTTACCATTCCACCGCTCATGGTGGGCCCTTACCAGGGGCGCTACAGGGTAAGGAAAATCCACGTGCCGGAGGATCTCCGCGCCCACAATCGAGTGCGCTTTCACCCGTTCGAATTCCTCCGGCGTCAGTTTGCCGGGCTTTCCCAGAATGTGATCCGGCACCGCAAGCTTGCCGATATCGTGCAACAGGGAGGCGGCCCGCAGAGATTCCGTCTCCTCCTTGCCCAACTGCAATTCCTCGGCCAGTTCCATGGCGAAAATCTGCACGCGCTGCAGGTGGTGGTGCGTGGTCTCGTCCTTCGCCTCCGCCGCCACCGCCAAGGCCTCGACGATCTGCATGTGGAGTCTGGCTACCTGCTCGGCATGGTTTTTCTCAGTTTGCAGACGAGTCAACTGGAAGCTGTATGACCGGCGCAACAGATACAGCATCGGCAATACCGTTACCATCCCCTCCCAGTGGAATCCTAGGCCGGGGACCAGAAACATGCCGGCGACGGCTGGCCCAACCACATAATATGGGTACGCTTGCAGATGTGTCTCCTGCCATATTTTCGCGAACCGCGTGCCTCCTTCAAGCGATGTGGCGCCCGCGAGCAGCGGCGCTCTGACAATGAAGAACATGGACGCGGCCAGCACCATGGTGAGCGAAGAGTCGAGGTGGATTCGGCCGACTAGCGCCGAATGATACACGGCGTATGCCGCGGACATCGCGAGCGCCGAAACCGCCACGTGGAAGAGCATCCCCCTCGCGCCGCCTGTCTGCTTGCCGCCCACCGCACGATCCAACAGGCAGGACGTGCATGCCAATGCGAGCGTTTCCGGCAGGCTGAAAGTGCCCAGGCCGAAGAGGACGAACAGCACGTGAATCGGCATCGCGCCGATGCTTACCGAGCGGCAGATTCTCAGCCCGGTAGTCAGCAGAACCAGATAGAAATAAAGGCAGAAAAGCTCTGGCCTCTCGGAACTCCAGGACGCCAGCGAGGCCCCCAGGATTCCCAGCCCCAGCAGGGTCACGCTACCGGTCAGTAAACCGGCGCGCGTAATCAATCGCGATGCGATGCGTCGCCGCAGATGATACCCCCAGCCTACACGAACAATCCCAGAATCGGGTATACGAGTCCGGATTACAAGCAACTAGGGCAAGCCTCTTGGCGAGCTAGGAGAATTACCTGAGAGAGAGCGCCGGCTCGGACTTCACGCAGGTCCCCTCGGTACATCGACTCTACTGGATCGGGGCGGGCCGCGCGTGCGCCGGCGAACGGAAGACGGCATTGAGAAACAGTACGTTCATCCCGTCCAAATACGCGCGGAAACACGGGTCGCACGTGAAGCCGATCACGTAGCCGCGCCCTTGCCGCTGGACCACCACGAGCGGCTTGTAAGTCAATTGTTCCCGGTTTTCACGCCACAAGTATCCCCCCGCGACCAATTGATCGGACGGGAGGAATACGGCCGCGTTGACGCCCTTGTCGATCTTCATCGGCGCGAAGATGTCGCGCCCGCTGAACATCGCGTTCACCGTGGGGCTCGCGCCGGCGGTGATCCAGTGGTCCGGGTCGAGCCGCGCGCGAACCAGGACGCCCGGCACCGGGTCGGGCGTTTCCTTGTCCGCCCGAATGGCCTTCTGATAGTCCGCCTCGCTGGCGAGCACTTTGCCGTCGACGCGCGCGCCGGCCTCCGCCGGCTTTTCGGGCGTCTTCTTTTCGGCCTCGGACGGACGCGCGGCGTTTTCGCGCACCAGGTCGAGCAGCGCCACCTTGGGACCGGCCAGGAACGCGAGCGCGCCCTGCATGGCGACAATCGTCCCCCCTGCCGCGGCCCATTCCTTCAAGCGGCGGATTCCGCCCTCGCCCAGGATAGAGGCGTAGCTTTCCGCGGCCCCGTCAGGCAGGATCAGGACCTGCACCTTGGCCAGGTCCGCATCCATCAGGGACTGCGTGCGAATCGGCGTCACCGGATAGTGGTACTGCCGCTCCAGCACGAAGCGAGTCCAGCCCGCGGCGGTCGATGATACCGGACGATCCCACGCCAGCGCCACCGTGGGACGCCGCAGTTCTTTCACATGCCGGCTCCCCAGGTCCGCGCCTTCCTCGACCCAGCCGGAATCCGTGCCTGCGATCTCGGCCCCGGTCGAAGCGGCAAGCTTCGCCAGCCTGGCCGCCAAGCCTTCCCCGTTCTCCTTCACCTTGAAGATGAGAGTTCCCGCCGGATAGGGGCGGCCGGTTAGCACGAACGGTTTGTCGCTGCTCCAGACCCGCAAACCCTGGCGCAGCGCCGAGGTGAGCAGGCGCCCCTGCGCTGCGCTCCCCCAAGGAGCCAAAAACGCGAGCGTCGCCGCGGGATGCGTCAGCCGGCCGGCCGGCGGCTTTCCCGCATCCACCATCTCGAATCGAGCTTCCGCCGGTCCCGCGGCGGCCACCACTTCCACGTTGAACATTAGCGCCAGCGACCATGCCGTAACATCGTAGATTTCGTCGGGCAGTTTCTTGGCGCGCCGGCGTTCCTGTTCCTTGATGAAGCCTTCCTCCATCTTCACGTCCGCATCGAGGAGAGTGCGCACCAGCCGCCTGGCCGGTTGCGCCATGTCGATCGCGTAGCTGGCGGCCGGATACTCGACGCCCGCCGCGCGCAATACTCCCGCCGCGCGTTTTACCTCCACGCCTTGTCCAGCCAGCAGACCGGCCAGTTTGTCTACCGCCGCCACATCGCCCCGGCGCGGCAGGATGTACGTGCGCACCTTCTCCGCGCGGCCTTCCTCGACCGCGGTCTTCGAATAGGCGTAGAAATTCCGCAACAGTCTTTCCCGGTTGCGCGCGGCCGTCTCCACCGTCGCCATGGCGGCCACAAAATGGTGTTGGACGGTCTCGCGGAAATGGAAGGTGGTCTCATCAGTGCGGCGCATCAGCAACCCGCGGCTCGAAGCCTGCTCATAGGTCATGGCAATGCTGCCGTAGTAGGATGGCCAACTGGCGCCATAACCGGGGTAGAAGGCGTCGAATACGTCGCGCGTGAAGTAGCTGAAGCCGAACCTGTCGAACCAGCGCGCGTTGTTCTTGCCGAACCAGTCGAGCGCGGCAACCTGGTCCTTGGTCAGGTGCGGATTGAACGGCGCGGCTTCCGGCGCGAAGTAATACGTGGAATCGGAGCCCATCTCGTGCAGGTCCACGAAGACCAGCGGATGCCACTCCAGCAGCGCTTTCACTTGGCCGTGGATCTCGGGTTGCGTCAGCGCGATCCAGTCGCGGTTAAGGTCGAACAGGTAGTGGTTGCCGCGCCCGCCCGGCCAGGGCTCCACGTGTTCGGCCGATTGCGGATATGCGTCAGGCTCGATGCCCTCGGTCTGCTCGAAATGCCGCACGAAGCGGTCGTGGCCGTCGGGGTTCTGGGTAGGCACGAGAAACACGACCGCATTGGCGAGGATGTCCGCCGCCAGCGGGTCCTTGCGGGCGGCGAGCAGATGATACGCCGCCAGCATCACGGCTTCGGTCGAACTGAGTTCGTTGCCGTGCACGCCGGCCGCAATCCACGCCGTGGCCGGCAGCGTTGCGATCAATTTGGCGGCCTCCGCGTCCGAGGTGACGCGCGGATCGGCCAGCCGCCGCATGCCGGCCCTTATCTCCGGCAGGCGCTTCATGTTGCTTTCCGAAGCCACCACGGCATAGATCAGCTTGCGGCCTTCCCAACTGCGGCCGTATTCGAACACCTTGATCCGGCTGCCGGCCGTCGCCGATAGTGCGTCGAAGTACTGGAGTATGCCGGCGTGGCTGGTGATGCGCTCGCCCGCGTCATAGCCCAGCACTTTGCCGAACGCGGGCACGGAGGCGTCGTAGGTCGCCCCCGGCCAAAACTCAAACCGGGCTTCCGCGCCCGACAGTGCGAAAGCCATTGCCAGGACCAACAGCCCAACCGCGTGGCGCATAAGCTAATAAGCATATTGCATCTTCCGCCGCACCACCAGAAGCTTTTGCGGATAATGAAGTCCATGAGATTGCTTGCCCTGCTCTGCCCCGCCCTGCTGGCCGCCGGCCCTCTCGACATCGGCTCGCGCCGGCAGTTGTTCGTCGACCGTTACTTGATCGAGAACACGAAAGGCGTGGAACTGCGCCTGGCCACGCCGGTCGACGCCGGCCCCGCCGTGGTCCTGGACAAGCCCTGGGAAGGAGCTTTCTCGGGCTACTTCACGGTGATTCAGGACGGCGCACAGTATCGGCTGTACTACCGTGGCGAACCGCACGCGGGCAAGGATGGCAATCCGGGGGAAGTCACCTGCTACGCCACATCGCGCGATGGCGTTCACTGGACCAAACCCGAGTTGGGACTCCATGAAGTTTCCGGAACAAAGAATAATAATGTTGTTCTGGCCAACGATCCGCCGTTTTCGCACAACTTCAGCCCCATGCTAGACACTCGGCCTGGCGTCGCGGCCGGCGAGCGTTACAAAGCGTTGGCGGGAGTCCACCAGAGCGGCCTGTACGCCTTCGCGTCCCCGGACGGGATCCACTGGCGCAAGCTGGCCGGCAAGCCTGTGCTGACATCGAAAGCCTTTGCATTCGATTCGCAAAACGTCACTTTCTGGAGCGAAACCGAGCGGCTTTACGTCTGTTACTTCCGGACCTGGAAACGCATCGGGACCACCAACTACCGCTGGGTGTCGCGAACCACCAGCACCGACTACCTGCATTGGGACGCGCCGGTTGAGATGAACTACGGGGATGCCCCGCCCGAGCATCTTTACACCAATCAGACCGGTCCGTACTTCCGGGCGTGCGATTTCTACGTGGGCATCTCGGCGCGGTTCCTGCCCGGCCGGCAGGTGATCACCGCCGAGCAGGCCGCCGCCATCGGGGTCGATCCGGGTTACTTCAAGGACTGCTCGGACGCGGTGCTGATCACCAGCCGCGGCGGGGACCGTTACGACCGCACTTTCATGGAGGCCTTTCTGCGGCCCGGCTTGGGTATTGAAAACTGGGTCTCACGATCAAACTACCCGGCGCTCAACCTGGTCCAGACCGGCCCGTCGGAGATGTCTTTCTTCGTCGTGCGCAACTACGGCCAGCCGAGCATCTACCTGCGGCGCTACAAACTTCGCCTGGATGGCTTCGCCTCGGCTCATGCTCCTTACGCGGGCGGCGAACTGGTGACGAAGCCGCTGCGCTTTGCCGGCGGCCGGCTCGAACTGAACTACTCGACCTCGGCGCCCGGTGGGATCCGCGTCGAAATCCAGGACGCGAGTGGAACGCCGATCCCGGGCTTCACAATCGCCGAGTCGAGAGAGATCGTGGGCGACGACATCGCCCGCATCGTGGCCTGGCGCTCCGGAGCCGATCTGAAGCGGCTTTCCGGCCAGCCTGTCCGGCTGCGGTTCGTCATGCGCGACGCGGACATTTATGGCCTTCGTTTCCAGGATTGATTGCGGGCAGGTTCCATCCCCGGACCGGTAACGGCGAGGCCTGTTCGAGCGCCTTTTCAAGCGAAAGGCTCGTTTTGTATCCTGAGAGCAGGTAATGCCCTTGACCAGTCACTCCAATCCGAGTACGGATGAAACCTCCTCCAAGTCGCGGCTTCGCTGGCTTGTCCTGCCGTTGCTGATCGCAGGCGCCGGCGCCACGGGCTACCTTACTTGGGGAAAACCGGCTCCCCAGTCAAAGAAGGCCCGCACCGTGGCCGTGCGCACCGTAAAGGCGTCCGCCGGCCCCTTGGCGCGCACCCTGCGGTTGACCGGCCAGACTTCGGCGCGCGTTTTTGCCGCCGTGACGGCCCCCCGTCTGCGCGGCCCTGAGCGCGGCAACGCCATGATCCTGATCCGCCTGGCCAAGAGCGGCAGCATGGTCAAGAAGGGTGAACTGCTGGCCGAGATCGATTCCACTTCCACGCGCGATCACATTGACGACGTGCAAGACATGGTGGCCGCGGCCGAGAAGGACATTGCCAAACGCAAGGCCGAGCAGGCCGTCGAGTGGGAAGACCTGCAGCAAACCCTTCGTGTCGCCAAAGCCGATCTGGGCAAGGCAAGACTCGAAGCCAAGGCCGCCGAAGTGCGCACCATCGTGGACCAGGAACTGCTCAAGCTATCGGTCGAGGAAGCCGAGGCGCAGTACAAGCAGCTACAGGGTGACGTCGCCAACAAGAAGATCATCCACGACGCCGAGTTGAAGATCCTCCAAGTCACATACAGGCGGCAGCAAATACACCTGGAGCGCCACATGACGGACCTTTCAAAGCTGGTGATGCACGCCCCCATGGATGGCCTGGCGGTGATGATGCCGATTTTCCGTAACGGCGAATTCGGGCAGGTCGAGTTGGGCGACCAGGTGGGGCCGGGGCAGCCCTTCATGCGTGTAGTAAAACCTGACTCCATGCAATTGGAGGCCACGGTGAACCAGGCCGAAGCCACCGTGCTGCGGCTGGGACAGGAATCCGAAATCACCCTGGACGCCTTCCCCGGAGTGAAATACCACGGTAAGGTTGACAGCATCGGTGCCCTCGCCACCGGCGGCTGGCGCCAGAACTACTTCATCCGCAACATCCCCATCCGTGTGCACATCGACAATCAGGATTCCAGGCTGATTCCAGACCTTTCCGGCGCCGCCGACGTCACGCTCGAACACAAGGAAAACGTCGTGCGGGTCCCGCTGGAAGCCGTTTTCATGGATTCCGGCAAGCCGGCCGTGTTTGTGCGCGAGGGGGGACGCTTCGTGCGCCGGGCTGTGGAATTGGGCTTGGAGAGCAACACGCAAGTGGAAGTCGTCAGCGGGTTGAAGGGTGGCGAGGAAGTGGCTGTTGAGAAGCCCCCTGCCACGGCCGGCTAGAAACTCCTACAATCAAACCTAAGGATGACAGGCCGCGAACGCATCGCTCTCACTATGCGGCACAAGGCACCGGACCGCGTGCCGGTGATGTGCCAGCTTTCCATCGGACACTACAACCTGAACGGCGGCTATAAACCGCACGAAATCTGGTACGAAACCGAAGCTTTCGCCGACGCCGCGGTGAAACTGGCTCGCCGCTACCGCTTCGACGGTATCCTGGTGGCGCTGGCCGGGCGTCCCGCGAATTATCTCGCCCAAGCCGTTTCCATCACCGGCGGCGACGACGGCCAGTGGATCCAGTGGCGAAACGGCGACCGCACATTCTTGCCCTGGGACGACATGGCGGTTCATCGTCCGGCCGATGCGTCACGACCCGTGCGAGCCGATTTTGAGTCCTTCGATCCCGATTCTGACATAAGCCACATAGATGATTACCTAGGCCATATCTGGAACGCGCTCTATCACATACAGAGCCTGCCGGGAAAAGACTACGGCGGGCCGCTCGAACCCGGCCGCATCCCCGGCTACTTGTTCGGTGCCATCGACATCGTTCGCGCCAAAGCGCCGGATCTTTCCGTCCATGGCTCGGTCTACTCACCGCTCACCCACTTCTTCGAGTTATTCGGTTACGAGCCGGCGTTGATCGGCTTGCGCACTGATCCCGGACGCGCGCACGCCGTGCTCGACCGTCTCACCGGGGGCGTCATCGCCTGGTCGCTCGCACTGCTCGAACACGGCGCCGACGCGCTGGACCTTTCCTCGGCCTTCGTGGGCGCGCCGTTTCTTTCGCGGAGCCAGTACCAGGAGTTCGTGGTTCCATACGAAAAGCGCGTGAACGAAGCCATCAAAGCCGCCGGCGGCATCTGTTACACGCACACCTGCGGTCGCATCGGCGACCGCTTGGACCTGATGGCCGAAACCGGCACCCTCGGCATCGATACGCTCGATCCGCCGCCGCTAGGCAACGCCGACCTCGCCCAGGCCAAGCTCCAGTTCGGCGAGAGGTTCTTCTTCAAAGGCAACATGAACTCGGTGGAGTTGCTGCGCATGACCACGCCGGAGCAGGTGCGCGAGCATGCGGCCGGCCGCATCCACGACGGCATGCCCGGCGCTGGATACATCCTCAGCACGGCTTGTTCGGTGGCGCCGCACGTGGAACCGTGGAAGCTCGAGATGCTGGCACCACTCGCCGGGGAGTTGGGCCGCTACGAATCGCCCGGCGCAGTCTGATATCTTGGAAGCCACCGGAGATCAAACATGGAAAGCAGAACTGTTAGCAGGCGGGAAGTGCTGGTTGCCGCCACGGCCGCTACGTTGTTGCGCCCGGAGCGCGTCTTGGGCGCCAATGATCGCATCCGCGTGGCCATGATCGGCGTAGGCCGCCGCGGCCTGCTCGGCGAAGCACTCATGTTCGCCAAGGATTCTAACGTCGATCTGGCTGTCGTGTGCGATACCTGGCGCCAACGCCGCGAGGCGGCCGCCGACCGCATCCAAAAGACTCTTGGAACCACCCCCGAGCTGAGCCTGAGCTGGCAGGACGTGCTCGCCCGCAAGGACATCGACGCCGTCATCATTGCCACACCCGATCATCAACACTGCACCCAGCTTGCCGCGGCGGCCCGCGCCGGCAAGGATGCCTATATCGAGAAGCCCATGGCCATGAATATGAAAGAGCTCATCATGGCCGTGGATGCGGTGAAGAAGTACAACCGGGTGGTGCAGGTGGGCACGCAGATCCGCAGCCTGCCCTCGTCGGTCGCGGCAAAGAAGTTCGTCGCCGCCGGCGGCCTCGGCAGGATCATAAAAGTGGAACAGTCGCGCAACGCATGGAAGCCCTATTGGCACGGCTACGCCGATCCGAACTTGAGGGAATCCGACGTCGATTGGAAGGCGTTCCTCATGCACGTGAGGCCGCGTCCCTTCGACGCCGACCAGTACACGGCCTGGATGGGCTACCGCGAGTTTTCGCAGGGCGCGCACGCGGGCCTGATGGTTCACTTCATAGATCTGCTGCACTACATCACCGGAGCCACGGCGCCGCGCCGGGTGATGGCCATGGCAGGGACCTATTGTTGGAAGGATGCGCGCACCTGCCCGGACTCGATCGAGGTCATGATCGAGTACCCCGAAGGATTCCTGGTGCGCTACAACTCGACGTTCGGCAACGGAGCCAACAACTACCTGAAGTTCTTTGGCACGCGCGGGGTGATGGACGCCAGCCGTTGGGGTTGGAAAGATTCGTTCGCCATCGGTGGCGAGGGCACGCAGGATGCTGACCGCATCCAACCTGGCCAAGCCATTCCGCCGGCCGAAAGCGTCCACCACATGAAGAATTTCTTCGATTGCCTCCGTTCGCGGCAGACGCCCAATGCGTCGATCGACGCAGGCTACGCGCACTCAGTGGCCGCCATCATGGCGGACATTTCCTTCCAGAAGCGCAAGGAAGTGACTTACGACGCGGCACGGCGCGCGATTAAGGCATAACCTCTACACGGCGATCGCTTCCAGCGTGCGCAGTTTTGCGGCGAGCGTAGTGCGCTTGAGGCGCAGCATGTCCGCGGCCCGCTTCTTGTTGCCGCGCGTCCGGGTCATCGCCTGATCCAGAATGCTGCGCTCGATCCGCCTCACCGTGGCTTCATAGTCCAGACCGCCCGCGGGCAGCGTGATCACCGGAGTGGAGCCGGGCAGAAATCCGCGGTTGGACGTGTTGTGAGGGAGCGGAAAGTCTCCCGCCAGCAGCGCTTTGCGGTCGCCGCTGAGGGCGATGGCCATCTCCACCGCGTTTTCCAACTCGCGCACGTTGCCGGGCCAGTGATGCCGGCGCAGGCGCTCCAGCGTTTCTGCCGGCGCTGTCTTCGGCGGGATGTCCTCCTGCCGGCAGATCTTCGCGATGAAGTGGTGCACCAGCAGAGGTATGTCGTCCAAACGCTCGCGCAGAGGAGGCACGTGCATGGGAACCACGTTGAGCCGGTAATAAAGGTCCTCCCGGAAGCGCCCCTGGCGGATGCGTTCAGTCAGGTCCGCGTTCGTGGCCGCGATCACGCGCACATCCACGTGTACTGTCTCGGAACTGCCCAGCCGCTGGAACTCGCGCTCCTGCAGAACACGCAGCAGTTTCGCCTGCAGGTCGAGCGGCATGTCGCCGATCTCATCCAGAAAGATGGTGCTGCGGTGGGCTTGCTCGAAACGGCCCACGCGGTTGTTCAACGCGCCCGTGAATGCCCCTCGCACATGGCCGAAAAGCTCTGCTTCGAGCAGATTCTCAGGCAGAGCGTGGCAGTTCACCGCCACCATGGGCAGGTGGGAGCGATTCGAAGCCATGTGCAGCGCGCGCGCCACGATTTCCTTGCCCGAACCGGTCTCTCCCGTAATCAGCACGGTGCAGCGCCGGGCGCCCACCAGTCGTATGATGTGCGCGATGTTCTGCATGGGCTCGCTCTGGCCCACCATCAGGCGGCGCCAGGGCTCGCATTCGAGCGACGCCCCCAGCAGCGCGAGTTGCCGGCTGCGATAGTACTCCGCGGCATTCTCCACCACGCGCGTCAGTTCCCGGCCATCCATCTCGGCGCCGAAGTAATAGTAAGCGCCCATCTTGACCAGCCGCACAGCGTCCGCCATCGAACCAGCGCGGTCCCGGATCATGACAGGGACCATGCCGTTCACGCGCGCCGCCTCCTCGATAAACTCCTCCGCCGTCCAATCGTCCATGGGAAAGGCCGCGACCACGGCGTCGAAAGAAGCGGCTTTCATGCATTCCAATGCTTCCGCACCGCCCGCCGCAAACTCCACCAGGGCTTCCTCCACGTCCCACAACGACGCCCATCGGGCAATCTGTTCATCTCCGGAATCAATAACAAGCAATCGCATATGACGATCCGGGCGCGCGTTGTGGGGGTAACCGTCTCCCCGCATTTGCGCCGTCCGGCCCTCCCCATCTATCGTCTGTGCGCACGATTTCTTTAGCAGATTTCACACCTAGGAGTCTTCTCAGCCGATTCCTTATACTGGGATATTACCGGAGATATGAAGAGGATACTGTCTTTCATCTGCATGGGGATAGCGCTCAGCGCGTTCGCTGTCTCGTGGGCACAAACGGCGCCGTCTGCCGCCAATAAGCCCGACCCGCGCCGCGTCTCGCCAGTAGAACTGAAGAAAATGTTGGCAGCGCGCAAGCAAGTCTTTCTGCTGGACGTGCGCGAGCCGAAGGAACTCGAGCAGGAGGGTGCCATCAAGGGAGCGATCAACATTCCGCTGGGGACGCTGGCCGACCGGCTGGCGCAAGTGCCCAGGGGAACGCCGGTCGTGAGCATCTGCCGCGGCGCGGTGCGCGCCGCCCGCGCGGCGGACTTGCTGGAAAAGAACGGCTACACAGGTATTCGAACCTTTGCGATGAACGACTGGCGTGAACAGGGCTTCCCGCTGGAGCACCCCAAAGCGCCGCCAGCCGCGAAGAAGAAGTAGTCACGGACGCGGCGGGATCTGTTAGAATGAGTTTCGAGCACCCACCCACCGGGCGGGAGTAATTCAGTGGTAGAATGCCAGCTTCCCAAGCTGGACGTCGCGGGTTCGAGTCCCGTCTCCCGCTCCATCAAATCAACAGCTTACAGACATTCCAAAAAAGCTGGAGTCCAATAGAGTCCATTAAGCTCCCACCGCCTTCTCCAGAGCGTTCACCGCTTCCTTCCGGCGCTTGAGCGACGTGATGGTGTAGACATTCTCGTTCACGTCGACGGTGTGCCCCATCTGCTCAGCGCGGACTTGCGGATCGACATCGAGTTCCTTCAGCAAGGAACTGTGCGTCCGCCTCATCACCTGGAAGTTCGCCCACCCCAAACCGATTGGCTTGAGCTTGGGCAGGAAATGCCGCCTCCAGCAGTTGTCCTTCGCCAGAAGCGTCGTGAGCCTTTCGGACGCGAACACCCACGCATCGGCCCTGGTATCGAGCGACACGGCTCGCCATTCGTCGATGGAGGTGAGGAGCCCGTCCGAAAGCGCAGCGTGGCGCACCGATCGAACCGACTTTGGTGAGTCGATATCGCCACGGTACACACGCTGGCGGATGTCGGCGTAGTCCGCTTCCAACCGCGCCCACTTGAGACCGAAGATCTCCCCCGGCCGCATTCCCGCAAGCAAGGCGAGTTTGGCGATCAGACGCTCTCGAACTTCGAGCGCCGTCAAGAGAGACCGGACTTCCTCGAAGGTCATCATCTTCGCCTCCGGCCGCCTGCATTCCCGTGGGGTGAACAACAGCAACGCCGGATTTCTCCGCAGATATCCTTCTGCGACTGCCATATCGAATATCTGCTTCAGATCCCAGCGCAAATGATCTACGACGCTGAATGAAAGCGTCATGGCCTTCCGGTCGAGGAGC
>CAZLOS010000078.1:0-23273 GCA_964561215.1 uncultured Solibacteraceae bacterium
AGGCTTCACCCAAGCAGGTGGGCTGAAAAACCAAAACCTCCAGAACGGGCACATCGGGCCCGGTTTGACTGGGGGCTTGGCGCCGTCTGCTTCGGAGCCTGCCCCGTCGCAGCGGTCTTCGGATCTGCTCCGGGGAGCGCGACTCCCCCGAAACATCTCATCCAACATAAACCCACCACCTCCGCCCCGCCCTCAAAAGACGACATTTCTATCTGGCGTTGACAGGGTCTGAAGGATCTTGAGGGCTTCGAACGCATCTGGCTGGTTTATTGGTTTCACTTGGGGCCTGCCCCCCGGCTTCTGGTTACGCCTTTTCTGGACACGCAGGAACGAGGCATATTCGCTACGCGAGCGCCGGCTAGGCCGTGTCCCATAGGGATCTCAGCGGTCCGGCTGCTGGCGATCCACGATGGAATCCTCGAAGTGGAAGATGTTGACATGGTGGACGGCACACCGCTGCTGGACATAAAGCCGTACGTGTCCGAGTTCGATTGTTTTCCCGGAAGCAAGGCAGGGTGGTTCGATAAGTCGGTCTCGCCGCGCGAAGTGGCCGACGGCCGGTTTGACAAGACAGAGCAGGCTCAAAGAGATCCGGAATGACGCCCCGGCGATCCGCGACCCGAAGATCGCTGGAACTGACGTTCGGAAATAGATGCAAGATACATCTATTTCGTCCTGGTGCTACCCTATCAGACGGGAGGATCGAGTGCCACGACGGATGTGCCCAAGGCACGGCAAGGATCATCCTTGCACGTGTGCGATGGGGAATCTCTACCGGTTCGTCGAACCGGTCGTTCTGCTGCTCCTGAAAAGGAAGGGGCGTTCCTACGGCTACGACCTGGCGGGGGACCTTCGGCAATACGCGCTCACCGACGCAGAGATCGAGAAAGCGGCGCTCTACCGCACGCTGCGCCAACTGGAACTGAACGGCAACGTCGCATCCGAGTGGGAGACCGACAAGAGCGGGCCGGCGCGCCGCGTCTATCGCCTCACCGCGGAGGGCGAGCGGCACCTCGAGGAATGGGCCACGGTACTCGACCACGTTTCGAAATCGATGATCCGCTTTGTCAAACAGGCGCGAGCAGCCTCATCCTCACAGAGAGTTTCCAAAGCGGACGCTCGCGCCTGAAACGTTGCTACTTCCGCTCCGGAGCGGGCGCTGGCGCGGTCTGCTGTTGTTGCATCCGGTAACCGCGTCCCATGCCGCGCCCGCGGCCGCGGCCACACCAAGCACCCCGTCCGAAACCTGCTCCCGGCCCTTGCCCGACGGGCTTGCCGGTGACATCACAAATGCCGTCTTTGTTCTTGTCGTTCCAGGCGTAAGGCGCTCCGCCGCGTCCGCGGCCCATAACCCGCGGCTGCGTCGCGGGCGTTTGCTGCGCCATCAAGAGAGCCGCCGAACTAATGAGCAGTCCGGCGATGCCAACGAATCCTTTTCGCATATCTGCCTCCCGACCTAAGCAGTAAGCACGATGGATGCCATCCGGTAGTCCTATCAGGTACAATGCGTTACACGCTGCATCCTCGGCGGCACCACGCAAAGTTTGCACGCAAGACTGCAAGAGAGCGCAAAGGATGCATATTACATCTAAGTGTTATTATGTACCATTCTATGACGGCTGGGACATCGAAACCGGCGGAAGCAAGGTGCGCGGCGGGCTCCAACTGCCGGACAATGAGTCATGCCGAAAGCTCTTTGGCCGCTGTTGATTGCGGCGTGCATGCTGGAAATCCCTGCTCGCGCGGCGGATGCGCCGCGCCCGCGAGTCTACTCGCACCAGCTCAATCCCCGCGAACATCCCGACGATGCGCGCCGCCACGTCCAGCCGCCGGACTGGAACACCTTCGGCCGCCGCACCCAGTTCACTTCTCTGCGCGGCTTCGAGGTTTCCGAAGGCCGCATCGTGAGGTATGCCGAAGAGATCGAGAAATACACGCGCAAGTACGAACTGGGCGACGTGATCTGGCCGTCCTACCCGATCCTCTTCGCCTCGAACCTGGGCGATCTGGCCGACGAGATCAACCGGCGCGGGTTGTACCTTTTCGACATCTGGGGGTACGTGCCCGGCTCGGGGCCGGGCGGCTACTGGCAGCAGTTCCAGCCTCCGGCCGGCGTGTTCCCCATGCTCGAATCCAAGCTGGGCCGCCGCTGGCTGGGCATGGACGTGGGTGAGCAGGACGGGCGTTACGTCGGCGGTTACGCAAAATTGCTCTGGCCTCCGGATGCGCCGCGCTTCGAGCAGTACCTGAACTTCCAGCGGTTTTTCGAGCGCATGACCAACGACCTGGGTAGCCGCATGTCCGCCCTGGTTTCGCTCAATTTCGGTCACTACTTTCTCAAAGAGGGCATCTACACCCTGCTGGGCGCGGAGACCGCGCAGGCACTGCCCAACAGCCAGGTCTACTATGCCTTCATACGCGGCGCAGGCAAGCAATATGGCGTGCCCTGGTTCGGCAACGCCTCGGTGTTCAACCGGTGGGGCTTCAAGAACTACGGACCGCCGGGCAAGTCTGAAGGCCTGGCGCACGGTCCGGCGAAGGGCACCAGTCTGAGCCTCATGAAGCGCCTGCTCTACAGTCACATCCTGTACAACTCGATGCTCGCGGGCTTCGAATCCGGCTGGATCGAGAAGGATGAACTCACTCCCATCGGCCGCATGCAGAGGGCCGCCAACCGCTGGGTGAAGGAAAACGGGCAACCCGGTGTCATGCAGACGCCCATCGCACTGATGGTGGATTTTTACTCCGGCTGGTCATTCCCGCGCCACCTGTACACGAGCGACGTGTATCGCGTCTGGGGCAACCTGCCATACGAGCGCGGGGACTATCTGACGCACGGCGTCCTGGATATGCTGTACCCCGGTTACGAGTCTTCTTCCTACTTTCACGATGAGACTGGCTTCCTCACCGCTACGCCTTACGGCGATTCGACCGACGTGCTTTTGAGCGACGCGCCGGGCTGGCTGCTGGACCGCTATCCGCTGCTGGTGATCGCGGGCGATGTTCATATCGACGAAGAACTGCGCGACAAGTTGGGTGCCTACGTGAGAAGCGGAGGACGCCTGGTGGTTCCAGGCACTCTGGCGCGCCGGGCAAGGCTGGACTTCGCGCACGTCGTACTGCCCGGGGATTACGGAATGACCGCCTGCGCAGGCTCGCCGGAGAAGAGCGCCGTGGATCTCCACTTGGTGAATCCGTGCCCTCTGCTGGAAGAGTCGCGCGCCATTCTCGACCGCGAATTCCGCGCCCAAACGCTCTTCGAAGCTGGAGACGGTTTGAGCGTGATTGTCTGCCGGCGCGCGCCGCGCGATTACACCATCGGCATCGCGAACAACACCCTTCGCCCTCGGCCCTTCGCGATACATTCGCGCATCGGGCGCATCGCCTCGGTGCGCGAACTGGCGCTGGACCAATCCGAAAAGGGCGCCGCCGGGCACTTACCCGAAGGCTTCGAGACCGCCGTCATCGGTGTGAGCGATGCGCAAAACATCGCCGGAGGAGACACACGCATCTTTCGCGTGACCCTCAGCGAAGAAAACGTCATCGAGACCAAACACGTCGTGCCGCGGCCGCGCCCGCGTAATCGCATCCTGACGGTGCGTGGCTCACGACCGATCAAAGAAGCAATCCTCGCCCGGTCGACGTTCTTTCAGCACTATGACGGCCTCGTAGTCGATTGGAAGTATCTGCACGACCGCACCGGCGAAGCGCTCACCCGCGAGTCGCGCTGGATCAACCTGCAGAGCCTTCGCGTGATGGTGGACCTCGGTTCGGGCGTCAACCTCTATGCGGATCTGCGGCTGGTTGACAACCTTCGGAGCGAGTACGAAGCCAGTCTCGCGGTGATCCAGGACGTGCTCTCGAAAATGAAGATCCTCGGCGCCAAGGACCTCATCCTCGCGCTCGATCGCGTTCCTGAAAACAACATCACATCAAAAGCCACCTGGGAATCCTGGGAGGCGACGTTGCGCCGGATAGCCGCCGATGCGCGCGCGCAGGGCGTGACTCTCCACCTGCGGGTGGCGCCCACGCGCCCGGCCTCTAAAGTCGCGGACGCGGTGGCGTTGCTCGATCGCGTGAACGCGCCGAACCTGCGTCTGGCCGTGGCGAGCACCGATGTTCCCACGCGGTGGTTAGGATTGTGGACGCTGCGCTCGCGCCAGATAGCGACAACGCCGCCCGCGCCCGTACCCGTGATCTTCGACGCCGTCTACGCCAGCCACGACGAAGAATACCTGCACTGGAAACGGCTCCCGGACGCTGTAGAATAGCCCTTTATGAACTCACAACTCCGTCGCGGCGCGGCCGCGCTCGTCCTGATCCTGGCCTGCGCCTTCCTGGCCCAGGCCCAAACACCATTCCATCTGAAGCCGAATGACACCATCGTCTTCTATGGCGACAGCATTACCGATCAGCGTCTTTACACCACCTTTGTCGAGACCTTTGTCGTCACCCGCTACCCGTCCATGCCCGTGCGGTTCGTGCACTCGGGCTGGGGCGGCGACCGCGTTTCCGGTGGCGGCGGCGGTCCGGTCGATGAACGCCTGCGCCGCGACGTCCTGGCTTACAAGCCCACTGTGATGACCATCATGCTGGGCATGAACGACGGGCGGTACAGGCCCTTCGATCCGGAGATCTTTCGCGAATATTCGACCGGCTACGAGCACATCCTGGACTTCGTCAAGGCCGGCGCGCCCGACTTGCGTCTGACGCTCATCCAGCCTTCGCCGTTCGACGACGTGACGCGTCCGGAAACCGTGGCAGGCGGTTACAACACGGTTCTCGTGCGCTATGGCGAGTTTGTGAAGGAACTGGCCCGGAAACGCGGCGTGTTGGTGGCGGATCAGAACACTCCGCTGGTGGAGACGCTGCGCCGCGCCCGCGCGACGGACGTGAAGTTGGCCGAGCGGATCGTTCCCGACCGCGTGCATCCCGGCCCGGGTGGACACCTCCTGATGGCTGCCGCTGTGTTAAAGGCTTGGGGCGCCACCCCGCTGATCACGCGTGTTGAGATTGACGCTGCGTCCGGCAAGCTGACCCAGGCCGTGAACTCCACCGTCACCGGCATCGAGAAGGGTGCGGGCTTGAGATGGAATCAGACTGACGCCGCCTTGCCCATGCCGGTCAACATGAATGATCCCGTGATTGCTCTCGCTGTGAAGAGTTCCGACTTCGTCCAGACGCTCAACCAGCAGACCCTTCGCGTCACCGGCCTCGTCGGAGCAAGCTACACGCTGAAGATCAATGGCGCAGCAGTGGGCACCTTCTCCGGGGAGCAGTTAGCCGCCGGGATCAACCTGGCGGAGTTGCCGACACCCATGGCCAAGCAGGCCGCGGGCGTACACGCGCTCACGCTGAAACGTTCGGACGTGCACAACGCCCGCTGGCGCCAGTTCCAGGTGCCGTTCCAGAAAGAGACGCTGCCGCGGCTCGAGTCGATCCTCTCGAACCTGGACGCGTTGGACGAAGAACTCGCCGCGAGGCAGCGAGCCGCTGCCCAACCGTCGCAGTGCTTTTACGAATTGATCCCATGACGAAACTGGCGCTGCTCCTTTTCGCATCACTGCTTGGAGCCGCGCCGCCGGCCTACGATCCGGCCATGAAGCCAGCCGTGGTGCATTCGCCGCCCGGCGTCGAGTACACCATCGGCTGGCCCATGTTTCAAGGCATTCCCACCATCGAGCGCGCGCCCAAGGGCCGTCTTTGGGCCGCATGGTACGCAGGCGGCCCTGGAGAAGGCCCCCTCAATTACGTCGTGCTGGTAACCAGTGTGGACGCCGGGCGCAACTGGTCGGGGCCGAGGCTTGTGGTCGATATCCCGGACTGGGGCCGCGCGTTCGATCCATGCCTGTGGCTGGACCCAAGGGGCAAGCTGTGGCTCTTCTGGACGCAGAGCCTGGTGCACTGGGACGGACGCGGCGGCGTGTGGTTCATGACCACGTCAAACCCGGACGCGGAGAATCCCAGGTGGAGCCGGCCGCGGCGCCTCGCCGATGGCGTGATGATGAACAAGCCGACGGTGCTGAAGTCCGGCAGGTGGCTCTTCCCGGTGGCCATGTGGCCCTACGCGGCCGACATTGAAAGAGTCAATCGGGAACAAAGGCTCGGCCTCTCGCCCGCCGCCATCAAGGCGCTGAGCTTCCCGCTCAAGGACGCCGGCCAGTCGACGGTCTTCGCATCGCACGACCACGGCAGGAGTTTTCGGAAGCTGGGCTACGCCGTGGTGCCGGACGTGAGTCATAACGAGCACATGATCGTCGAGCGGCGCGACGGCAGCTTGTGGATGCTGGTGCGCACCCACTACGGAATCGGCCAGAGCTTCTCAACCGATCAAGGCCGCAGTTGGAGCGAGGGCGCCGATACCGGCTATTTCCATCCCAGCACGCGATTCTTCATCGGCCGCCTGAGGTCTGGCAACCTGCTGATGGTCCGGCACAATCCTCCTCCGGCACCCGGAGGCCGCAGGCCGCGCAGCCACCTGGCCGCATACATCTCCAACGACGACGGCAAGACCTGGAGCGTGCCGCTGATGCTCGACGAGCGCAACGGCGTATCGTATCCCGATGTGGCGCAGGCACCGGACGGCCGCATCTTCGTCATTTACGATCGCAACCGCACCACGGACCGCGAGATCCTCATGGCCTGCTTCGCTGAACGGGATGTTCTCGAAGGGCGCACGTCAAGCGCCACGTTGCGATTACGGCAGTTGGTTGCTCGCGGCGCTGAACCTGTTACGCCAGGTCCGCGCCGCTGAAGAAGAACCCCAACTCGTAGGCCGCCGTTTCCGGCGCGTCGGAGCCGTGCACTGCATTGCGGTCGATGGCGGTGCCGAATTTCTTGCGGATGGTGCCCTCGGCTGCGTTGGCCGGGTTTGTCGCGCCCATCAGGTCGCGCCAGGTCCTGATGGCGTTTTCGCGCTCGAGCGCCAAGACCACCACGGGGCCTTCGGTCATGAACTCGACCAGGCCGGCGAAGAACGGCTTCGCTCGGTGAACGTCGTAGAAGCCCTGCGCCTGCGCCTTGCTCAGGCGAGTCATGCGCATGCCCAGGATACGGAAACCGGCGGCTTCGATCATGGCAAGGATTTCGCCCGTATGGCCGCCCGCAAAGGAGTCCGGCTTGATGATCGCCAGCGTGCGTTCCAACTGATTCATAGTCTGCTCTTCACCTTTTCGCCGATCTCGGCCGGCGTGGCGCACACCGTGATGCCCGCCGCTTCCATGGCTTTGATCTTGTCCGCGGCCTTGCCCGATCCGCCGGAAATGATGGCGCCGGCGTGGCCCATGCGGCGGCCCGGCGGCGCGGTCTGGCCGGCGACGAAGCCAATGACCGGTTTCTTCACATTCGCTTTCACAAAGGCCGCGGCGGTCTCCTCGGCATTGCCGCCGATTTCGCCGATCATCACGATAGCGTGCGTATCGGGATCTTCGTTGAACAGACGGATGGCGTCGACGAAATTGGTGCCGATGATGGGATCGCCGCCGATGCCCATGCAGGTCGACTGCCCGATGCCCAACTGCGTCAACTGCTGTACAGCCTCATAGGTCAACGTGCCCGAGCGGGACACCACGCCGACGTGTCCGGCCAGGTGTATGTGTCCGGGCATGATGCCGATCTTGCACTTTCCCGGCGAAGTGATGCCCGGGCAATTCGGCCCGATCAACCGCGTACGGCGGCCTTCAAGGTAACGCCACACCTTCACCATGTCGAGCGTGGGGATGCCCTCGGTGATGCAGACCACCACTTCGAGGTCGGCGCTGGCAGCTTCCATGATGGCGTCGGCGGCGAAGGCCGGCGGGACAAAGATCACGCTGGCGTTGGCGCCTGTCGCCGCAACGGCATCGGAGACGGTGTTAAAGACCGGCAAATCCAGGTGCTTCGTGCCGCCCTTGCCCGGCGATGTGCCGCCGACAATCCTGGTACCGTAAGCCAGGCACTGCTGCGTGTGAAAGGTGGCCTCGCGGCCCGTGATGCCCTGGACCAGAACGCGTGTCGATTCGTTGACGAGAATGCTCATTGGGCCAACCTCACCACTTTTTCGGCGGCGTCCCGCATGCCGTCTGCCACTGTGAAATTCAAGCCGGAATCCTTGAGGATGCGGCGTCCTTCCTCGACGTTGGTGCCTTCCATCCTCACCACGATCGGTACGGCGACTTTGAGCTCATGCGCGGCGGCCACCACGCCTGTAGCCAGCGTGTCGCAGCGCAGGATGCCGCCGAAGATGTTGATCAGCACCGCCCGCACGTTTTTGTCGGATAACAGGATCCGGAACGCGTTCTTGATCTGCTCCGCGCTGGCGCCTCCGCCGACGTCCAGGAAGTTCGCCGGATTGCCGCCGGCGTGCTTGATGATGTCCATGGTCGCCATGGCCAGTCCGGCGCCGTTCACCATGCAGCCCACGTTGCCGTCCAGCTTAATGTAATTAAGCCCGAAGCGCGACGCGTCCACCTCAAGCGGATCCTCTTCGTTCAGGTCGCGCAGTTCGGCCAGATCCTTGTGGCGGTACAACGCGTTGTCGTCCAGGTTGATCTTGGCATCCAGGGCGAAAACCTTGCCATCCTTGGTGATCACGAACGGGTTGATCTCGGCGAGCGAGGCGTCGACGGCCTCGTAAGCGCGCGCCAGGGCGGTCATGGCCGCCGCCGCTGCGTTCACGCACAGTGCAGGCACCCCGATGCCGAACGCCAGTTTGCGCGCCTGGTACGGCATCAGGCCGAAGCCCGGCTCGATAGTCTCTTTCAGGATCTTTTCCGGCGTTTTGGCGGCTACTTCCTCAATCTCCATGCCGCCCGCCGCCGATGCCATCAGAACCGGCTTCGCTTGTGCGCGGTCCAGCACAATGCCGAGATACAATTCGCGTTCGATTGGAAGCGTCTGCTCGACAAGCACGCGCTGTACCACGCGGCCCTCCGGCCCGGTCTGATGCGTGACCAGCGTCATGCCCAGCATCTTGCGGGCGATTTCCGCGGCGTCATCCCGGCCGGCGGCCAACTTCACACCGCCGCCCTTGCCGCGGCCGCCCGCGTGTATCTGTGCCTTAACCACTACCGCGCCGCCGATGCGGTGCGCGGCGTCGGCTGCTTCATCAGGCGTCGAAGCGACTTCGCCTTGCGGAACCGGAACGCCGAAGCGCGCCAGGATCGCTTTCGCCTGGTACTCGTGAATTTTCATAGGGGAGTGCCTGTGCTACGATCGCAAGAAAGTATATTTCACTATATAACATGTCGCTTTTGCCTTACTTGCATCGTATTGTCCGCCGCGAAAATCTGCCCGAAAACGACGCCCGCAGCGCCATGGCCGTCGTCCTGGCCGGAGAGGCGACCACGCCGCAAATCGTAGCGTTCCTGGTCGCGCTGGTCATGAAGGGCGAGACGGTGGACGAGGTTGTCGGCTTCGCGCGCGCCATGCGCGCGGCCGCGAACAGAGTTGATGCAGGTCCAGGCGAGGGACCGCTGCTCGACACCTGCGGAACGGGCGGCGACTGCGCTTCCACATTCAACATTTCCACCATTGCGGCTTTCGTAGTAGCGGGGGCGGGCGGGCGTGTGGCCAAGCACGGCAACCGCTCCATTTCAAGCCGCTGCGGCAGCGCGGATCTACTGGAAGCCTTGGGCGTCAAAGTGGGGCTCTCGGCGGAGGAATCCGGGTGCGCCATCCGCGAGTTGGGTATCGGATTCCTTTTCGCACCGGCGCTACACCCGGCCATGCGGTATGCACAGCCGGCGAGGCTCGAGTTGAAGATGCGCACTGTATTCAACCTGCTCGGCCCGCTGGCAAATCCGGCGAACGCCTCGGCACAATTAGTGGGTGCGCCCTCGGTGCCCGCCGCCGAGTTGATCGCCGAAGTGCTGGCTCGTTTGGGCTTGGAACGCGGCTTCGTGGTGCATGGCTCGGACGGATTGGACGAGATCACCACCACCGGCCCGACGCTCGCGCTTGAAATCACCCGCGGAGCCATTGCCCATCGCACGATCGCGCCCGAGGACTTCGGAGTCCCGCAGGGCACGCCCGCCGATCTGCGCGGGGGAGACCCTGCCCTTAACGCCGAGATCGCCCGTGCGGTTCTCTCCGGAGCAGCCGGTCCTCAACGCGATGTCGTGCTGGTGAACAGTTCGGCGGCCCTGGTTGCCATCGGCAAAGCCCGCAACTTACGGGAAGGTGTCGCGCTGGCAGCCGAGTCCATCGACTCCGGCGCCGCCATGGCCAAGCTGAATGCCCTCATCAACTGGCGGCGACAGTAGCCGATCTCAGTACCTCACCGCGATTTCCAGGCGGTCGCTTCCCGCCGGCAGTTCGATCCTCTCGCGCACCGGATCGAAGCGCGTCCATTTCCTACCGTTCACCAGCACTTCTCGCATGGGTTGGTGCGTCGGGTGCGGTAGGCGCAGGTGAATCGTGCGCAATCTTTCAGGCCGCGTACGCGTCAGATCCAGTCGCGCCCGGATGCGGCCTTGCTCTAACTCGCTTAGCACATTCATCGAGAGGCTTCCGAAATACGTGGGCGCGCGCTTCACTTCGATCCGCTTTCCGTCTTCGAACCAGCACCGGGGCGCACCGGCCATCAGTTGCAGTTCGCCCTCGCGCTCCATCAGAAGCGTCTTGCGGATCATCATGAGGATACGGCCGCTCGCCGAACCGTTCATGAAAAAAGGCGTGTAGCGGCGATCCTCGGGCGAAAATCTTTCGATCGTGCCCAGCGTTTCCCGGTCCACACCGCAGGCCAGCACCGAATAGAAAGTGAGGAGCGCTTTCTCGATTTCGCCGCGTTCGATCCAGGCTTGGTGGAACACATCGTCCGCGGTCACCGTGTAGATGGATTCGATGCCGTGGAACTGCATCTCCTTGGCCACCATCTTGCCGTGTAATCCCAGCACGGCGTAGTGCTTCTGCGTGTAATTGTCTAATTGAGAGAAGGCCGGATCTCCGGACGCCAGCAATCCGGTTTGCACGAGGGTAACGCCAGCCGTGACGAAGCTGCCCCACTCGTCGCGCCCGTACACGCGCTCGGGGTAAGGTGGCAGCGCGGGATCGGTCTGGCGCTTCCGGCGCATCACCTCGAGAATGTCAGCGCGGTATGCAGCGGCTTCCTTGAGGAGACGACGGCCTTCGGGGATCCCCGCATCGGCAAGCGCCTCGGCGGCGCGTTGCAGGCCGAGCCAGGTCCAAGTGTCGGTGAACGCATAAGCATAGCTGGGCTTGGGGTCCACGCGTTCCTCGACGTCGTACGGTTTGCCGGCGGGCATCATGCCGTAGTGCAGCACCTTTTCGCCGCGCGCATCCTTCTGCATGGTTCGCGCTCGCTCGCGCACGATCCAATTGGCCGCTTCCACCATGGATGGCGCCACGTGCGCCAGCCGCCGGCGATCCTTCGAATAGAAGTAATGCTCCGCCATGGCCCATAGCACCGAACCGGTGGAATTCACCCAGAGCGGAAAACTTCCCGGCTTGCGACGGCCCTGGGAGAGCATCCCGTAGATAGTCGATTCCTTGTCGTCCTCCCAGCCGCTTTCCTCGAAGGCGCCGGTGCTGTTGTAAGATCCTTCTTTCGATCGCACCTCCCCGTCGGGTTTGCGCATCCCCTGCGTCTTGAGGAAATAGCCGAACGATTTTGCGGTGTCGCCGTAGTAGCCCAGCGCGGCCATCGGCATGAGCATCTGCGCCGCCT
This sequence comes from uncultured Solibacteraceae bacterium, assembly GCA_964561215.1. Taxonomy (GTDB): domain Bacteria; phylum Acidobacteriota; class Terriglobia; order Bryobacterales; family Bryobacteraceae; genus JAJFUV01. The sequence continues at coordinate 11,666 of CAZLOS010000078.1, forward strand.
CCCACGCCCACACGCCCTGATAGCCCTGCACCGGCATGTAGTAGTCGTGATCGGCCGCCTGCACCATGGCGGTCTGGTTGTAAAGGACCTGGGCCTTGTAGATGTTGTTGACCACGGTCTCGGGGACGTCGATTTGCATGCCCTCATCGAGCGTCGCTTCCAGTTCCGCCACCCGGCGATCGTGCGCCGCCTCGAAATCCAGCTTACGCAGGCGCTCGATTTCGACCGGTGTGAGTCCTTTCTTGTTGGTGCTCACCTTGACTCGCACCCCGGCGGTAGTGCCGGGCCACAGATCCATTTCGAGCTTCAGCGCATTCCCGTAACGTGTGGCCTTCACATTGGTATCCGCCGCCCACACGCCGAGCGCCACGCCACCGTCCCGCCACACATTGTCGCCTGTATCAACCGGCGAGCCCACGACCGCGGGCAGCGGTTCCATCACTTCGAACAGCCCGTAATGGTCCGCCTTGCGGATCAGGTCTCCCTTGGTGCGTGCGATCCGGGACAGGAACACCCAAAGTGTGGCCTTCCGCTTCTCGCGCACATCCGTGTTCACCGCGTCCATCTTCACCATGACCACCTGCTTTTCGCGGCCCGTTTTCACGGCGCGGGCATCGAGCAGGGTGGCGAACGCACTCTGGCGGTATGCGAGAGCGCCGTCGCGCCACACGCTTTGGACAATGGGCAGGTAGCCGCGTTCGAGAGACCGTTCCACCCGCCGCCAGGGGATCTGCGCGGGCACGTCTCCGGTGGCGAAGCTGAACGGGTTGGCGACCATCTGCAAAGCCATGTCGGGCCGCACCCAGACAACTTCCGGGTGCGCCTTCACACTGATTACCGGCTGTCGTGAAAACGGCCCGCCCACGATGCGTGCCACCTCGTCGTAGCTCACCTCATGGCGCGTGCGCGCCACTTCGCCCGGGTTCAGGCGCTGGATGGCCGGGTCGTCATAGATTCCCGGCGCGGCGTAGAGACTGAGTGCAAGAAGTGCGGCGTACGGAAGTCTTCGCATATCGAAGACAGCGTACTTTGTATGCGGCCGGGAATCAACGCGCGGCACCGCGACGCAGGCGATCGCGGATGCCGTCCCACTCGACGCCGGAGGGAAGTTGTTCGATGGCGATCCAGTCCCACCCCGCGTGGTCCAGTTCGTGCAAGGTGGCGTAAAGGATCGCTGCGTATCCGGAGGCGGTCGACGGCATTTTGAGAGAGTTCTCACCCGCCCGCGCGGTTCGGTAAAGATAAACGCCGCGGCCTTGTTCGGGAAGCTGGCCACCTTCGACCAGGAAAAGCCGCGTGCGCGGGCTGTAATGGCGGCTGTGCATCCCGGGACTCGAAAGCAGATCCTTCGCGGTCGCCGCGCCCTCTTCCACCGGGCCGATCACCGCTTCGATGTCCTTCCGGGAGATCATGCCAGGACGCAAGATTCGCGGCGTTCCGCATGCCAATGTGAGCACGGTGGATTCGATGCCCACCTGGGTCATGCCGCCATCGAGAATCAGGTCCACGCGGTCGCCCAACGAGGCGCGGACGTGCCCAGCCGTGGTGGGGGACAGGCCCTTGAAACGGTTCGCGCTCGGCGCGGCCACGGGCACTCCCGCGGCCCGGATCAGCGCGAGCGCCACCGGATGCGACGGCATGCGCAAGCCCACCGTGTCGATGCCGGAGGTGACAATCGACGGGATCGACGGCTGCTTGGGCACCACCAGCGTCAACGGGCCCGGCCAGAGGACCCGCGCCAGCTTCTCCGCCGATTCAGGCCACTCGCGAGCCAAGGAGCGCGCCATTTCGATGGATGCGACGTGCACGATCATCGGGCTCGTCGCGGGACGCTGCTTCGCTTCGTAGATGCGCTTGACAGCCTTCTCGTCGAGAGCGTTGGCGCCCAGCCCGTACACCGTTTCGGTGGGAAATGCCACCAGGCGGCCCGCGCGGATCAGTGCTCCCGCGCGTTCCAGGATTTCAGGATCCATTCCGGCCACCGCGCTAGTCCGGCAGCTCGTCATTGCCGTCGCCCGCTGTCTTCCCGGTCTTGCGGTACACGAGAAACGCGTGTATCAGATCGCCCAGATCGCCGTCCAGCACGCGATCCACATCCCCTATGGCGAGCTTGGTGCGGTGGTCCTTGATCAGCCGGTAGGGTGCCAGCACATAGCTGCGGATCTGGCTGCCGAAGTTGATGTCGAGCTTGGTGTCCTCGATCTTGCGATTCTCGGCGCGCTTCTTGTTCATTTCGAACTCGTAAAGGCGCGCACGCAGTTGCTTGAGAGCGCCGGCACGGTTCTTGTGCTGCGAACGCTCGTTCTGGCACTGCACGACGATGCCGGTGGGCAGGTGCGTCATGCGGATGGCCGAATCCGTGCGGTTGACGTGCTGGCCGCCCGCGCCGCTGGCGCGGAACGTGTCCACGCGCAGATCCTCGGGCTTGATGTCGATCTTGATCTCGTCATCCACCTGCGGATAAACGAACACGCTGGCGAAACTGGTGTGCCGGCGCGCGTTCGCATCGAACGGCGAGATGCGCACCAGCCGGTGCACCCCCACCTCCGACTGCAACAGGCCGTAAGCGTTCTCCCCGTTCACTTCGAACGTCACACTCTTGATCCCCGCGCCTTCGCCCTCAAGCCGGTCCGTAATGACGGTCCCGAAATCCATGCGCTCAGCCCACCGCAGGTACATGCGCAGCAGCATTTCGGCCCAGTCCTGGCTCTCGGTCCCGCCCGCGCCGGGATGTATGGTGACGATGGCGCCCAACCGGTCGTTCTCGCCGCTGAGCAGCATGGCGTCTTCGATGCGGCTGAGGTGTTCGCGGAAACTCGCTATCTCACTGGCGAGTTCCGCGCCGACGTCCTCGCCCTCGCGCGCCAGATCGAACAGCGTCTCGACGTCCGACCCCATCGACGCGATCGACTTCGCGTCGCCTAGCGATTGCTCCAGGCGCTTACGTTCCTGAAGGATCTTCTGACTCTTCTCCGGCTGGTTCCAGAAGTCCGGCGCCGCAATCTGTTCTTCGAGTTTGGCTAGCTGACTCTGCTTGGCGGGAGCGTCAAAGATAGCTCCGCACAGCGAGCGCTTGCTGGCGGAGCGTTTGGTACTCTCTTTCTAGTTCTTCAATGCTCATAGTTTGAGTTTATCAAAGTCGAGTAAGTAGCCCTGTTTCCCGAGGTTCCGGGCCACGGTAGCGCCGATGCGTTCCTCCACGCCCCCGGCTTCATGGATGTGCCCGCAGAAGAAGAGCCGGGGCTGGTGCCGCGAGATGAAATCCGCCACCGCCTGGCTCCCCGCTTGCGCACCCTCCCTCACCCGGTCGAGCCTGGTGTTCCTTGGAGGGCAGTGGCAGACCAGGATCAGCGGATTGAGAGCCGCGAAGGGCTTAAGATGGCTCGCCATCTCCGGCTCGCTGTATTCGCCCGGGGTGTTGAAAGGCGTGGGATTGGAATAGCCCAGACCAGCCACGTGGAAGCCCTGGATCTCGATGGACTGTTCGTGAAAGTATCGCAGTCCGAACTTGCGGCACAAGCCGGACATGTGTGCGCCGGATTCGTGGTTTCCGGGGAGCATGAGTACCCGCTCGCCGCGCGTGCGCAGCACTTGGCCGGCGTCCTCGTAACCGCGATCCCACGTGACCGTGTCGCCGGCTGCCACGTAGTAGTCGGCTTCGATGCTCAACAGTTCGCCGAGACGAGCAAAGTCGTTGTGGATGTCCGAAAACAGCAGCAGTTTCATTCAGGATGATTGTACAGCGCTTGGGAGAGCGGAATCAGTGTAGGAACTGGCGCAAGGTGGACAAGAGTTCCTCGGCCTTGACGGGCTTGGCCAAGTAGGCCTGCATGCCGTGCTCACGGCACATCTTGCGGTGCGCATCGCCATAGGCCGCGGTGAGCGCGAGAATGGGCGTCGAAGCATAGTCGGGCATGGCGCGCAGCGCCCTGGTGGCGGCGAGGCCGTCCATGCCGGGCAGACCAAGGTCCATCAACACAAGATCGAACCGCTTCCCCTTCGCGGCCTCCACAGCGTCCTCGCCGGAACCTACGCACACCACGTCGAAGCCGCCGCGGCGCAGGTGATGCATGATGACGGTCTGAGAGATGCGATCGTCCTCGGCCAACAGGATGTGATGTTCCAGTCCAGTTTCGACGCTGGCCTGTCGTTCGTTGACCGCGGCAGGCGAATCGACCGGCAGGCCAACGGGGATGGTGAGCGTAAAGACGCTGCCCTGACCGGCTTCGCTTTCGAGCGCGATCGTGCCGCGCATCAAAGAGACCAGCTTCCGCACGATCGCCAGACCGAGCCCCAAGCCGCTGTAACTGCGTCCCGGTCCGCCCTCCACCTGGCGAAACGCGTCGAAAACCTCGTCGATCGCGTGGACCGGAATCCCGATGCCGGTATCCCGCACGCGCAGCAACAGTGTGCAACGTCTCTCGCCGGACACCTCGGCGGAGGCTGTCATCACCACCTGTCCCTGGTGTGTGAACTTCACCGCATTGTTCAAGAGGCAGTTCAGAAGCTGACGCAGCCTCAGGGCGTCGCCCAGCGCGATTTCCGGCAGTCGTCCCTCGAAGATGCACAACAACTTGAGGCCTTTCGCTTCGGCCTGGTGCGTGTGCTCGGCGGCGGCAGCGCGAAGCGTCTCCATCAGGTTGAACTCGGACAACTCCAGCTTTACAGTGCCAGCCGACAGGGCCGAGTATTCAAGCGTGTCATTAAGAACGGTCAGCAGGTTATCGGCGCACAAGCGCGCCGCAGCCACCCACTCGCGCTGCTGCTCGTCCAGATCCGTCTCCATCAACAGATCCGTCATGCCCACGATGCCGCTCAACGGCGTCCGGATCTCGTGGTTCAGGCTGGAGAGGAAACACCCCTTCAACCGCATCAATTCCGCTGCCGCTGTGGCGTGCTCGCTGTCCGTGAGCAGTTGGGGATAAGTTGTGCCTGCCGTCATGGCCTGACAATTGTCAGATCGGCAGATTTCAACAGATATTTAGGGAAGACTAACCAACGGCATAGTCCTGCGCCTGTCTCAGTCCTCGCTGTTGAGGATTCCACCCAGCGCGCCGAGCGGCCCGCGCTCATCGCCTCCCGATCGCGCCGGGGCCAACTCGCGACGCAATTTCTCAAGCGTCAGGCTCTGGATGATAACCCGGCCCGGCCCTGTCAGGGTCGCCAGGAAGAAGCCTTCCCCACCGAAGATGGCGGTGCGAATGCCTCCAGCCAACTGGATATCGTAATCCACCGACGCGTCGAAGGCCACAATGCACCCGGTGTCCACCTGCAGGACTTCGCCCGGCTTCAGAGTGAATTCGATGAAGTCCCCGCCCGCGTGGATGAACGCCGCGCCGGGACCGGTCAGTTTCTCCAGGATGAAGCCTTCCCCGCCGAAAAAGCCCGCCCCGATGCGCTTTACCAGAGCGATGTCCACCTGTACACCGTGCTGCGCGCACACGAAGGCGTCACGCTGCACCAGCACGCCCTGACCCGGAGCAAGTTCAAACGCCTGGATGCGCCCCGGATAGCTGCCCGCGAACCCCACTTCGCCGTCGCTCGAAGCGCGGAAGTAGGTCCAGAATAGCGATTCCCCCATCAACTTGCGCTTCACCGCGCCCCAGATCTTGTCGCCAAGCGACTGGCCCGTCATGCGGCTTTCCCAACTGACGTTGGCCGTCTTGTACACCATCTTGCCGGCCTCCGCGAAGATCTCCTGGCCGGGCTTCATCTTAACCCGCACCACCTGCAGGTTGTCGCCCTGAATCGTGTATTCGAGCGGCGGTGGCGGCGGTGCCGCCTCGGAGGTTGCGGGATTCACCCCGCCTCCCACTGGTTGGCCGCAATTGGCGCAGAAACGCGCCTCAGCCGCAAGGTTTCCACCGCAGTTCACGCAAAATGGCATGGCGTCTCGGATTCTCCCAAAAGCGTATCTTACACCAGCTTCGCGGCCGGAATCGGCCATACAAGGAATAGTCCCCAGGAATACGCCCGGTATTAGGACCGACTTAGGATCATTCCGAACATACCTCGCAATACCGAGAATATCGGCGCGCAAGACGAACTACTCTTTGTCATCCGAATCGCAGCCAACCGGTGCCGATGCCGCGGCAGCGCGAGAGGTGCGGCTGTTGCCGTCTCGCGCCGTGGCCGTATGACCACGCAGAACAAACGGGAGAAGGAGAAACACCGTGCGCCAAACATCATTGATTCTGGCACTTGCAGTATTGTTGGCCGCAGCCTTGCCGGCCACGCCGGCGACCTTGACCTGGTACAACAGCCGCGCCGCTTGGGAGGCTGCGGTCGGAAACACCTTCAGCACAATCGATTTCAGCGAAGCCACGCCGGGCAGCTACAGCACCAGCGCCGGCGTGACCATTGAGGATGTCTGGTTCCAGGCCTACAACGAGTTCGGCAACTGGTATCTCTACGTAAGTGACAACGATCCAACGAACACGAACCTGTACGCGGCAGGCAATTCCACCTCCACTCCACCGGCGGCATACACCAGGGCCAAGTTTCTCAACGGCGCCAGCTACCTGGCGGTCGGCGTGGACGTTTCTACCTCGTCGAACTACTTTTACGTCAAGGAAGACGCCGTCGGCTCGTGGGTGCCGACCAGCACCAGCGGATTCGTCGGCTTCGTGTCGGACGTGCCCGTCACTCAGGTGTGGTTCGCTTCCAAGACCGGTGTGTATGGATCTCAGGGGTATTACAACCTGGACAACTTTGTGTTCTCCAACGGTCCCGCATCCCAACCCGAGGAGACGCCGGATCCGAGTACACTCATCTTTTGCGGCACGGGCCTGAGCATACTGTCGTTTGCGTTGCGCATGCGAAAACGAATCCAGGCTTGATGCCAGGCGGCCGAGCACCTTTCACGCGAAAACGGGCACTGTCGCGCGTATTTGGACCGCTTCCAGTTGCACATGTTCCAGGCGCCGGCCGCGGAAGACCACCTCGGCCACCAGGCCCCGTTGCGTCTCGGCGCGCTGGAACTGATCGAAGATGAAGTTGCCGAGCGAGTACAGAATCGCTCCGCCACCGTAAGACTCGGCCTGCTGTGCAACGTGCGGGTGGTGTCCCACAACGAGCTTCGCGCCCGCGTCGATGGCCGCGCGGGCGAACTCTCGCTGGCGGCTCCCGGGCTTCGGCGCATACTCGTTGCCTGCGTGCATGAGCGTCACGACCACGTCGGCCCGCTCCCGCAGCCGGGCGATGTCCTGCCGCAGCCGCCCAAGGTCCATCACGGCCACGCGCGCGTCGGTGTCGCGATAGTTGCCGTTGGATTGATCGTAAGTGTAAGCGAGAAAGCCGAAGCGCGTGCCGGCCCGCTCGATGACCGCGCCGGCGTGTGCATCTTCCTCGCTGTGGCCCGTGCCCGTGACAGCGATGCCATGGCGCTTGAGCCAGTCGATGGTGAAGCCTACACCGTGCGCGCCGCAGTCCCGCGCGTGGTTGTTCGCCGTCGAAACGACGTCCACGCCGGCGGCGACCAGCCCCTGGATCATGTCGGGCTCCGCGCGGAAGATCATGTTGGCGGAGGTGCGCAACGGCTGGTCGGAAAAAGGCGATTCCAGGTTCACGCAGGCGATGTCGGCGGCGGCGAACCTCGCGGCCACCTGGCGCCACGGCCAGCCGGGATCGCGCTTGATCCGCGCCAACCTGGCCACGTAGCGCGAAAGCATCGCGTCCCCGCCGAACAGCAGGCGGACTGCGGGAAGCGGGCGCGGAGTCTCGCTTTGCCGGCCTGCTTTGGGAGCGCACACCAGGGCGGCGGCCGACGCCCACAAGATTTCGCGGCGGGAACTCATTCGTCCATGAGCGCCGCGGCCTCGTCGTCCAGATACCACGCGACGCGGCGGGCATGGTGAGATGCCACCTGGGCGGGGTACTTCAGCGGCTCGTAAGGCGCGTGGAAAACCGCGCGCACGGCTGCGGCTTTGCCGGCGCCTGTAACCAGAAACAGGTTCTCCCGCGCGGCGAGAAAGACACCCGCGAGCAGCGTAACGCACGGTGTACCCGCCCTGGGGACATGCACAGCCGCGGCAATGCGCTCGCGATCCTCGACGAGCGGTTCGCCGGGATACAGACCGGCGGTGTGGCCGTCGGCTCCCAGCCCGCAGTGCATCGCGTCGAAGCGCGGCATTTCACCCGGATCGAGTCCGAAGAACTCGCGGATCTGGTCGACGTAGCGCCGCGCGGCTGTCTCCGGCAGCAACTCGCCGGCAATGCGATGAACGTTCTCCCGAGGTATGCGTGCGACGCTGACGAGCGTCTCCTCGGCCAACCGGTAGTTGCTCCGCGGATCCGCCGGCGGCGCCATCCGTTCATCTGTCCAGAACAGGTGGATACGCCGCCAGTCGCGTCCCGTCTTGGCAAGCTCCTGAAGCAAGTCCCGCGCCTCCGCCCCGCCTGTCACTGCCATCGTGGCGAAACTCCCGCCCGCCAGAGCCTCGTCCAGGCAATCGAGAATGCCCTGCGCGCAGGCCCGCGCGGCCTCCCGCGCGCTGGTGTAGGATTGCCAGTGAACGCTCAAAGCAGTCTCCCGGATCTCTGTCGTCCCTTCTCAACAGATACACGAGCCTTCGACCGTGTGCAACTGGTTTCCCACTTCACTAATCCACTCGAGCACGGCGCAATCCAGCCAGAATCTGTGCTCGCCGCGCGCGATGAACCCCACGTGCCCGCCGTGGGCCGTGGGAAAACGATGAATGCACGGGTTGGCCACGATCGAGGGATGGTCGTACATGGACGCCGGGATGATCGGATCGTCCAGGGCAAAGATGAGCTGGGTGGGCACGCGGATGCCATCCAGGAACCGCGTGGCGGATTGGTGCTGGTAATAGTCCACGGCATCGCGAAAACCGAACGCGGGGCCCGTGACCATATCGTCGAACTCCACGAGGGTGCTCGCGCGATCGAAACCCGCGTGGACCGTCATTTCCGGATGAGCTTCCAGCCGTCGCTTCGTGCGTGCGATGAGACGCCGCACAAAACGGTGGTGGTAGATGAAATTCCTCCGCTGTAAGATGGCGCGGCAACTCGCCTCTAAGTCGATGGACGCGGACACCCCGCACACGCTGGCAATAAACCGGCGCGCGGCTAGGCCCCATTCTCCGGCCAGCTTCACGACAAGGTTGCCCCCGAGCGAGTACCCAACCAGGTGCACCGGCGCCCGGCCGCGGCGAGCCATTTCTTCGAGCACCATGCGCAGGTCCACGGTCAAACCGGCATTGTAAAAGGTGTGCGAGAGATGCTCGGTACCGCCGCAACTGCGCATGTTGAAACGGTGTACCGCGTAGCCCGCCTCCAGAGCCGCTTGCGCCATGCTGAGCACGTATCCGGCGCGGCCGGAGCTTTCCAGCCCGTGCACCAGCACGATTTCACCGCGAGCCTCCCCCTGGGGCCGTTGCGACTCGATCAGCACCTGCACCCCGGGCTCCGTTGGGAAATACCACGGTTCGACCGGAAATCGCCGCGTATCGAAACGCCGCGGCCAGAAGTGGGAAGCCATCGTCTGCAAATGCGCGCTGCTGAAGAGAGGGTTGAAGGGTAGCAACTTTTATTTTCGCAGAACCGCGGCAAACCGGTCCGCGAGCCGGTGTATACTGGCAACGTCGCGCGGTGCCATGGCCGCATCCGCCGCGCGAGAGGAGGGGCATCTCCCATGAGCGAAAACAGCAGGCGCGATTTCCTGAAGGCCGCCTCGCTGGCCGCCGGTGCGCCTTTCGTTTGCGAGGCCGCCAAAGCGGGCCGCGGAAAAATCCTCAACTACAACCCCAGGATGGGCTACCGTGCCCTGGGCAAGACGGGGTTCATGATCTCCGAGATCAGCCTCGGCGGACATGGAGCATCGAAAGGGGAGGACCCGGTCAAGAACCGCATCGCCGTGCTCGAACAGGCTGTCGATCTAGGCATGAACTACGTCGACAACAACATCTGCGAGGAATGCGACCTCTACGGCAAGGCCATGGCCGCTTCGCGCACGGCGGGAAGGGACAAATGGTTCATCGGCTTCGCTTCGTGGCCGGAGAAGCTCACCGAAGAGTACGAATCGCAGCTCACGCGTGAAGGCATGATGCGGGCCATCGAAGCCCGCCTGCGCTCTTATAACACCGACATGCTGGACTTGTGGCGTCCGGTGGGCGCTACGTGGGGCAAGGGCCAGACCAACATCGCCACGCTGCTGATGGTCACACCCAGGACCCTGGACATGGTGGTGGAAGTGTACGAGAAGGCCAGGCAACAAGGTAAAGTGCGCTTTCTAGGCATCTCCGCTCACAATCCCAAGGTGTTCCGCCGCGTGCTGGAAGGATATCCGCAGTTCAAAGTGATCGTCTTTCCGTACCTGTTCCTGTCCAGGGAAATGGATGGAGACAGCCTGCTGAAGCTGGCCGCGAAGAAGCATGTTGGGGTCATCGGGCTGAAACCCTTCGCCGCGGGGACCACGTTCAATCTGAAGCCGCGCCAGATCACCGGGCGCGTGGACCCGCGCGCGTCCGTTCTGCTACGCGAGATGCTCCGGGAAAAGCGCGTCTCCGCCGTCATCCCCGGCGTCAACTTCCCGGACCAGCTTGTCGAGAACGTCAAAGGCTCCTATGAAAAGGAAATCAAGGACGCAGTAACGCAGGCACGCGTGCTCGACGCCTGCCGCGCCAATTTCCACGCCAACCTGACTCCGGACTACCAGTGGTTGCGCCACTGGGAACGGGTGTAGCCGTGCGCGCCGGAATGCGCATGTTGCTGGCCGCCGCGCTGCTGGCCGCGCAGTGCGCCCGGGCCGCCGATCTTCCTTTCTTCGCCTTGTGCATGGACACTCACGACGCCAAGAAACGGAATCTGCGGGAACAGGCCCGGATGCTCAAGGAACTGGGTTACGACGGCGCAGGCCACCTTTGGCTTCCGGGCCTGGCCGAAAGGTTGGACACGCTGGATGCCGCCGGCCTGCGGCTGTTTCAGGTGTACTTTTCGTTGAACATCGATCCGGCGGCCAAGCAGGCCTACGATCCGGGGCTGAAGCAGGCCTTGACGCTCCTCAAGGGCCGCGACGTGATGCTCGCGGTCCTGGTCACCGGGGGCAAGCCCTCGGATGAGACGCGAGATCCCCAAGCGGTCGCGCTGCTGCGCGAGATCGCCGACATGGCCCGGCCCAACGGCGTCCGGGTGGTCCTCTACCCTCACGTCAACAACTGGCTCGAGCGTGTGGAGGACGGCATCCGGCTCACCCGCAAGATTGAGCGCCCGAACGTCGGGGGCATGTTCAACCTGTGCCACTGGCTGAAACTCGATGACGAGGCCCGGCTCCGTCCGCTGCTTCAGACGGCAATGCCGTACCTGATGGCAGTGAGCATCAACGGCACGGATGACGGCGCCGCGATCAGATCCCGCAAGGGAAACTGGATTCAGCCCTTGGACAGCGGTTCCTTCCAGGTTGCAACCGTGCTGCGGACTCTGGAAGACCTTGGCTACCGCGGCCCCGTCGGACTGCAGTGCTACGGTATTCCCGGCGATGCCCGCGACCATCTGGCCCGCTCGATGGCCGCCTGGCGCAAGCTTCGCGCGCACTGATCGTTGTATCCTAGGAAATTGCTTCGTTAGTCTTCGCACCCCTGTAACACTTTAG
>CAZLOS010000079.1:0-12635 GCA_964561215.1 uncultured Solibacteraceae bacterium
CTATTCGAGCGGCACCACGTACTCCGCCGGCGATGCCGTTTTCTACAACGGATCGAGCTACATCAGCCTGAGTGCGGCAAACACAGGCCACCAGCCCAATACCAGCCCGGCCTTTTGGGGACTCCTCGCACAGCAGGGCGCGACGGGACCGCAGGGGCCGACCGGCTACACAGGCCCCGAAGGCCCGTACGGCCCGCCTGGACCGGCTGGTGCAACGGGAGCGACGGGCCCGCAAGGGCCGGCCGGGCCCACGGGACCGAGCACCATGTCGATCGCCCTATTGCGGTGGTATGCAGCCAATCAGACAGCGAACTTCCCTGTCGGCACATACCCGGCAGCACTCGCTTTCGATGGGACACATATATGGGTGGCAAACGCGACTCCGAACCAGGTCATGAAGTTGCAGGCAAGTGACGGTGCGCTTGTGGGAGCGTACGCCACGGGTCCCACTCCATGGTCCCTGGCTTTCGATGGAGCAAGTATGTGGGTTGCCAACCGAGGTAACAACACCGTGACCAAGCTGCGGGCCAGCGATGGAAGCGCACTGGGCACCTACCCTGTGGGAGCATCCCCAATGGCTCTGGCCTTCGACGGAGCAAATATGTGGGTAGCCAACCAAGGTTCCCACACCGTGACCAAACTGCGGGCCAGCGATGGAAGCGTACTGGGCACCTACCCTGCGGGAGCATCTCCAATGGCTCTGGCCTTCGACGGCACGGATCTATGGGTAGCGAGTAGCGCGAACGGGACCGTGACCAGGCTCCGGACCAGCGATGGGGCGTCTGTCGGTACTTACTCTGCCGGCTCGTCTTCAATGGCGATGGCGTTCGACGGGACCAATATGTGGCTGGTACACTTTGGCGACGGCACCGTGACCAAATTGCGAGCCAGTGACGGGAGTCTCCTGGGCACGTATTCCACGGGGGCTGGCGGTCTGATGGGGATCACCTTCGATGGAAGCCACATCTGGGTGTGCAACAGCAACGCCAACAACGTGACGAAGATGCGAGCCAGTGACGGATCGATTGTAGGCAGCTACCCCAGTGGAGCAGGTTCCAAAGGCATGGCGTTTGACGGCGCTAACGTCTGGGTGGCGAATTCTTACGGGAATACCGTTTCGAAGATGTAGAAGGGCCTATCGCCGGGCGGGACGTTCAATTGGCGTCCGCCCCGCGCTCATGACCACGGCCATGGCGGCCATGGCGGCGGTTTCCGCCCGCAGGATCGTGGGGCCGAGCGTCACCGGCTGCCAGCCGGCTTCGATGGCGCGTTGGCGCTCGGCGCCGGTCCAGCCGCCTTCCGGGCCGCAGAGCAGCGCCACTTCCCCGCCCCGCACGGCCGCGGCCAGCGGCGCGCCTCCGGGCGCTTCATCGAGCAGGAACCGCTGCGCGGAGGCCCTCGCGACGGCCCGATCGAAGGGCTCGGCGTCCATGATTTCGGGCAGGCGTGCGCGGCGGGATTGCTGGCTGGCCTCGACCGCGATGCGACGCCAGCGTTCGACGCGCTTCACGGCCGCTTTGTCCAGTCCGTGCTCGCTGCGCCCGGCCACCACCGGCACGATGCGCGCCACGCCGAGTTCGGTGACCTTCTCCACCATCCACTCGAACCGGTCGAACTTGAACAGCGCCGCAAGCAGCGTCACTTCGACCGGCGGCGGCGCGCTCTCCACCGGCTCCAGGACGCGAAACACCACGCGATCCTTGCGCGCGCTTTCGATCTCGGCCAGATAAACGCCCACGTTGTCCGAAATCTCGTAGCACTCGCCGGGGGCGGCGCGCAGCACCCTCGACAGGTGCAGAGCGTCCTCACCCGACAGTTCCGCCCGGGAATCGTGAATCGAATTGACGAAGAAACGCCTCCGCGCCATGTACAATAATCTACGCCTCCTATGATTGCCCATTTGAAGGGAACCTTGCTCGAAAAGCACCCGAACCAGGTGATTGTCGAGACCGGCGGCGTGGGCTACGACGTCACCGTGCCCATCTCGACGTTCTCCGCCTTGCCCGACGCCGGCGCTGAAGTGCGTCTTCGCATCTTCACGCACGTGCGCGAGGACGCCATCGCGCTGTTCGGATTCCTGACGCGCGAAGAGAAGACCATGTTCGAGCGGCTCATCACGGTGAGTGGCATCGGGCCCAAGCTGGCCGTCACGGTGCTCTCGGGATTACCGACGCCGGAGTTGATCGGCGCCATCCGCACAGGCCAGGTGGATATGCTGGTACGCATCCCCGGCGTGGGCAAGAAGACGGCCGAGCGCATGGTGCTGGAATTGCGCGACAAGCTGGCCGACCTCGGCCCCGGCGCCGCCGTGGCGGCCAAGCCCCCGGCTGAAACGCTCAGCGCATTGGAAGCGGACGTCCTTTCGGCCCTGGTCAACCTGGGCTGCGCCCGGCCGGCCGCCGAAGCCGCTGTGCGAAAGGCGAAAGCCGGCGGCACTGCGGCGGAATTCGAACCGCTGTTCCGGCGCGCCCTGGAGTTGGTGCGGTAACCTCGTGTAAGAGATGCGCGACAAGGGGATCATCTCGCCGGCGGCGCAGGACGACGATCGGCAATTCGAAAGCACGCTGCGCCCGCAGCGGCTGGCGGAGTTCACCGGCCAGACCAAGCTGAAGGAGAACCTGGCCATTGCCATCGAGGCAGCCCGGCAGCGCGGCGAGGCCATGGACCACGTGTTGCTCTACGGCCCGCCGGGTCTGGGCAAAACCACGCTGGCCAACATCATCGCCAACGAACTGGAAGTGGGCTTTGAACAGACCTCCGGCCCCGTCCTGATGAAGAAGCTGGACCTGACGGGCATCCTGAGCAACATCCGCGGCCGGCAGGTGTTCTTCATCGACGAAATCCACCGCCTGATGCCGGACATAGAGGAGATGCTCTACTCGGCGCTGGAAGATTTCCGCGTGGACATCCTTGTGGGCGCGGGGCCGGGCGCGCGCACGCACTCGCTGCCGCTTCCGCGCTTCACCACCATCGGCGCCACCACCCGCCAGGGCCTGGTGAGCGCCCCGCTCCGCGGCCGATTTGGCCTGGTGTTGCGCATGAACCACTACGACGTCGCCGAGCTGACGCGCATCGTCGAGCGCTCGGCCGGCCTGCTCTCGGTGAATGTGGAAGACGCCGGGGCCGAGGAGATCGCCCGCCGCAGCCGCGGCACCCCGCGCATCGCCAACCGCCTGCTGCGCCGTGTTCGGGACTACGCGCAAGTGCGCGCCGACGGACGTATCACCCCGGCCATCGCCAAGACCGCCCTCGACATGCTGGAAGTGGACCGCTACGGGTTGGACGAGATGGACCAGAAGATCATGCTGACGGTCCTGGAGAAATACGGCGGCGGCCCGGTGGGCCTGAATACGATTGGCGCCTCGATCGACGAGGAGCCGGACACCATCGAGGAAGTTTACGAACCGTACCTGATCCAGCTCGGCTTCCTGGACCGCACGCCTCGCGGCCGCGTCGCGACCGACCGCGCGTTCGACTACTTCGGCATCCAGCGGCGGACAAAGAATAACGGCCAGCCGAGCCTGTTTTAGCCAGCCGTGGTCAAAACCGTTTATCTCTCGTTAGGCGCGAACCTGGGTAATCGCGAGCAGAGCCTGCGCGCGGCCATAGAGCGCCTTGGGCCAGCCGGAATCACAGTGCGGCGCGTGTCGTCGATTTTCGAAACCGAGCCGCTGGACCTGGTCGGTCAGCCGATGTTTCTCAACCTGGTTGTCGAGGCCGAGACCGCGCTCATGCCGCTTCAGCTCCTCTCTCGCGCGCTCCGAATCGAGCGGGAACTGGGTCGCAAGCGCACCGTGCCGAAAGGCCCGCGCACGATCGACATCGACATCATACTTTACGGGTCCAGCGTCATCGAGGCGCCGGAACTGGTCGTGCCTCACCCGCGTCTGGCTGAGCGACGCTTCGTGCTGGAGCCGCTAGCAGAACTTGCGCCGGATCTGCGCCATCCGGTGACACGCCGCACGGTGCGCGAGATGCTCGCTGGCGTGGCCGCGCAAAAGGTGCGTAAGACGGCGCTCTGAAGCCCGCGCACTTACTTCGCTATGGCCTTCTTCGCCTGCTGCCGGATCATCGCGTACTCTGTGTCCGGCAGAATGTAAGTTTCGGCAGCCTTGCGGTAGTATGTCTTGGAGTTGTCCCTATCCTTCTTGCCGGCATACGCTTTGGCCAACTGGAGCGTCACGTAAGGCGACTGAGCGTCGGCTTGGGTCAGTTGTGCGACGGCGTCGTCGTAGTTCTTCTCGTTGAGCGCGATGATGCCCAACACCTCGTGGGCTTCCCGGATCTGGTTCGGGTTGCCCGTTGCTTCAAAGCCGGCACGCATGATCTCCGCCTCCGCCTTGGCGGTCTTGAAATCCTTCTTCGCGGATGCCACCAACGCCTTGCCCCGTGGCTGGTCAACTCGACGTTCTTCTTGACTTTGTCCGGAGTATCCGCTTGTTGCGCGAGATCCAGGGCTTTGGCGTACTCGGCCTCCGTGTCCTTGATCTCGCCGGCATTCAGGAGTAATTTCCCCCGGGTTGCCGCGTTTCCGGCCATCGGAGCGTCGTCCGGAAACGCCGCCACGAGTTTCTGATAGCACTCGCCGCGCAGCTTCGTTTCCCGGTTGGACCCAGCCTCCACACCCTGGATGTGCAGGAGCTCGCCTTCGGATACCTTGCCTGCCGCCGCCACAGCAGCCTTCAGATGGTCGAAGAAGCCCTTCGGCGTCTCCGCCGTCTGGGCAAGATACAGGTGCGCCAGAGCGAAATTCGGATCCTTACTGACGGCCTCGTTCAGCAGCGGTTGAGCTTCGGTTAAGCGTAACTTGCCTGCCAGGTCCCGGCCCGCCGCATCGCACACTCCTCCTCCAAAGAGCGGTTTCAGCGGCCGCCGGCCAGAGTTTTTCGCAAGAAGCGAGAGGTTGCCACGGCGTCCTGCTGTCGCACAAGTCCGTCAATCGCCTTACGGTTGGCTTCGAGGATCGACGAGAAGTAGTCCAGCCAGAGGATGCTTTCCCCGATCGCCCCCGCGGCGTCCTCCCGGTACGGGTATTGGTCCATCGACAACCACCCGTCATAGCCGCAGCGGTCCAGCCAGTAGAGCATTTCGAGGTAGCACACAGTATGCACCGTGCCGACGATCATGTCGTCGTCCGTGGTGAGGTGGTTGTCGTTGAAGTGCATGTGGAACAGGCGCCGGCCGGCTCGCTTGGCCAGTACGATCGCCTCGCCCACCACCTCTCCCCCCACGAAAGCGTGCCCGGTGTCGATGGTGACGCCCACATTGGAGCACCCGGATTCCTGCGCAAGCAGGAGCGTGTCGGCCATCCGGGCCATGTACGAGTGCGTACGCGGCTCCTTCGGCTTGTATTCGAGGGCGAACTTCAAATCCGGGTAAGACGACGCCAGTTCCGCAATAGCTTCGCAGAGCCACTGCCGCTCGCTTTCGTAATCGGCCGTGAGCAGGTAATCGTATCCATCCTGGCCGGGCCAGAGGTTGAGTAGCGGGCACGCCAGTTCCCGCGCGGCATCGCACATCCGCCTGGTGTAGTCGATGGCTTGCCGCCGGACTGCCGCATCGGCACTGGAATAGCTGCCCTTCCAGTACAGGCGGTCGGCGAACAGGTCCGGGATGATCGACACGCACGCCAGGCCGTAATCGCCGAGCGCTTTGCGCATTTCGCCGGTGTTGTCGGGACGCACGTCCCAGGTACCTACCAGTTCGATGCCGCCGACGTGCGGGATCGCCGCCGCCCGCTTCAGCATCTCCGGCGTGGATGGGTTCTCCTTGTACCCGTTGCAGAACCTGTCGCGCGTGTTGCCGAGGTTCCCCAGAATCACCGCGTATTTTCGACTCATGATGGGCCTTTCCCGCTTAAGCGGCAGTATCCGAGTATACTCCGGCACCTGCATAGCGCAAGCGGCCGGCTTACGCCGCAGGCGGTTGTTCGGCTATCATGGGGCCAGGGTTTATGAGGACTTACTTTCTACTTGCTGTAGCCTGTTGTGTACTTCAGGCACAAACCACATCCGCGCCGCGGGTGATAGATCCCGGAACCGCGAGTTCCGCGGAGATGCCCGGGCGTCCTCCTTCCGATGCCGTGGTACTGTTCGACGGCAGGGATCTGTCCCACTGGGTTGCGATGTCGAAGAACGGTGAACTCGGCGAACCCAGGTGGAAGGTGGAAAACGGCTGCGTTGAAGTGGTGCGCGGAAGCGGCTCGATCATCAGCAAGGAGAAGTTCGGATCCGCCCAAATCCACGTGGAGTGGGCCACTCCGGCCGAAGTCCGGGAGTCCGACCAGCGCCGCGGCAATAGCGGCGTCTTCCTGATGCGGCGGTGGGAGATCCAGATCCTGGACTCCTGGGAGAATCCCACCTACCCGAAAGGCGAAGCGGCGGCCATTTACGGTGTAGCCCAGCCGTTGGTGAATGCCTGCCGCAGGCCCGGCCGGTGGCAGACGTATGACATCATCTTCGACGCGCCGGTCTATGAAAGAGACAAGCTGGCCGCGCCGCCTTACGTGACGGTGCTGCACAACGGCGTGCTCGTGCAGAATCACGTAGCGCTCCCCTGCGGCGGCCCCAAGGATCCTCACCTGGTGGAAGGGCCGTTGATGTTGCAAGACCATCCCGGCCCCGTCCGTTTCCGCAACGTGTGGGTGCGGCCGCTGGCTCCTGTTTCCGGGCGCTAGTCCAACGGCCGTCCGCGTCAGTACTCGCGGTCCTTCAGCACGCCTGGTTGGGGCACGCGGTACTTCCCGTCAGCCCCAGGCAACAGAGGCGCCGGACCGTCCATGGTCAGCTTGTCCACGTCGGGCGCGAATTCGTGGTCGCAATTCAGCATCTGATCGTAGGTGACGATCTGGCCTGTGTGCGCGGCCATGCGTCCCATCGACGTCACCAGGCTCGCCTCGGCGCCTCGCCGGGCTTCGTTGTACGGCTTATCTTCCCGGATGGCGGCCAGCAGGTCGTCCAGTTCGAGCTGGTAGGGGCTCTGCTCGGGCTGCGGATACGCCCAGACCAGGTTCGGATCCGGCGGCAGCGGCAACTGCTTGCGCGAGGTCACGCGCGGGATGCTCTGGCCCTTGTAGATGCGCGTCATGCCGGGCGTGTGCACCAGGGTAGAGATGACCGCCGAACCTTTCGACCCGTGCGCATAGCTGGCGAATTCATCGCGGCAGCCGGCCATGTTGCGGCCGTCGAAGAAGAGCCTGGTCCCGTCGGGATAAGTAAACTGCACCGAATAGGTGTCGAAGTTCTGGTCCAGGGAATCGCGGCGGTAATGGCGTCCGCCGAGCCCGTGCGCCTCCACGGGCCAAGCGCCCTTCATCCAGCTGCATTCATCTATCTGGTGAATGTAGAAATCGCTGAACACGCCGCCGCTGGCCCAAAGGAAGGCGTGGAACCGCTGCACCTGGTACATCACTTCGCTGACGCCTTCGGGCCGGGGGCCGGCCGTGCCGCCTCCCTGCCCCATCCGGTAGGCGCGCATAGCGACAATCTCGCCGATCTGGCCGTCGCGAATCCGCTTCAGAAGCTCCTGTCGCGCCCGGCAGTGGCGGACCATCAGGCCAACGCCCACCTTGAGGTTCTTCTTCACCGAAAGATCGGCGAGCGCCAGCATCCTACGCGTTGTGGGGCCATCCACGGTGACAGGCTTCTCCATGAAGGTGTTCAAGCCCTTCTCGATGGCATAGCTGAACTGGACCCAACGGAAAGCGGGCGGTGTGCCGAGGATGACCAGATCGCCTGGCTTCAGGCACTCCATCGCCTGGCGGTAGGCCTCGAAGCCCAGGAATCTCCGGTCCGGAGGAACATCCACCTGCCCGGGGAACTTCGTCTTCAGCTTGTCGTAATTGTCGTTCAGCTTCTTGGGCACCACGTCGGCCATTGCCACCAGTTTCGTGGGGCCGTTCGTAGCCGAAAGCGCGTTCATGGCGGCGCCGGTGCCTCGTCCTCCGCAACCCACCAGAGCCACCTGGACCGTCTCGGTTCCGGCAGCGTGGACGGGCGGCAGCGCAATTCCCGATAGCGCGGACGCCCCGGCGGCGCAGCCGGTGTTGGTCAAAAATCTACGGCGCGACGTGGCGCCAGTCTTGTTCTCGTGCACGGCTGTCTCTCCCTTCCCGACTCGTAAGCTTATCAAAAGAGCGCGCGAGCGGCGGCGGCGCATCATCACCGGAATGAATAAGCTCAAACACCATAAAAGGCATAGAGAATGCCTGGGATATACTTGGGTAATCCGACTGTTTGACATGAATCTGGGACTGGGCAGTGTTACTGAGAAAGCCGGGATACTCGCCCGGCTGACGCATTTCCAAGGGGGGTATGGGATGACCGACGACCTGGAAACACTCGGAACGGTCTTCGACAGCCTCGCCACGGGAGTGGTGGTGTGCGATCGAGAGGGAACACTACGTTACTTCAACAGGGAGGCCGAGAAGATTCTGGGCACCGGGCTACAGGGAATCGCACCGCGCGCCTGGGCCTCGGCTTACGGTTGCTTCCTGCCTGACCAACACACTCCATATCCTGCGGACCAACTTCCGCTGGCGCGCGCGATACGCGGCGAGGATGTCCCTGACGATCTCGTTTTTCTACGCAATCAATGGCGGCCGGCCGGCGTTTGGGTCAGCGTGAGCAGCCGGCCATTTCACAACGTCGAAGGCGCAATCCGGGGGGCCGCCGCGGTATTCCGCGACGTGACCCAGGCGATGTCGATTCTCACGGGCGGGAGCGTACTCCCAGCAGTGGCTCAAGGTGAATATGGGGAATTCCTGGAGCGGCTGGATCGCCTGCGGGGCCATTTCGACCGGTTTGCGCGGGTGGTGGAACAGACCGAAGACAGCGTTTTAATCACAAACCGGTCCGGCATTATCGAATACGTGAACCCCGCCTTCGAGCGAACAACCGGCTACCGCGCGGACGAAGCCATCGGGCAGACGCCTAGAATTCTCAAGTCCGGCAAGCACGACGACCGGCTCTATGTGGATATGTGGGACCGGCTGCTCCGCGGCCGGTCGTTTCGCGGGACGTTGATCAACCGCAGGAAGGATGGGGCACTGTACTGGGCCGAACAAACCATCACGCCTATCCGGGATTCATCCGGCGAGATCACGCACTTCGTGTCGCTGCTGAAAGACGTCACCGAAGAGCGGGCCCGGCAGGAGCAGGAATTCCACCTGTCGATGGCGGCGAGGATTCAGCGCCGTTTTTACGACCTGGACGACGCCGGCAACGACTTGGACCTGGCGGCCAACGTCTACCCCGCCGCCACCATCGGAGGGGACCACGTCGACGTGCTCAGGCGGCCGGACGGCGAGGCATGGGTGGTGGTGGGCGACGTGAGCGGGCACGGCTTCGGTTCCGCTCTGTTGATGGCGGAGACGCGCGCCTATGTGCGCGCATTCGCCGTTTCGGAGCCGGACTTGGGTAGGCTTCTGAGCCAGGTGAACGGAGCTTTGGCAGCCGATCTTGACGACTCCTCATTCGTAACACTGCTGCTTGTCGCCATCGACCCCTACAAACTCACTTACCGATACGCCAGCGCGGGCCACGTCACCGGCTTCCTCATCCGTCGCTCCGGTGAGGTTGTGCGAACCCTGGAGAGCACGGACCCGCCGTTGGGCATCTTCCCGGACCGCCAGTTCTCGTCCGGCGCGTCGGGAGTGCTGGCGCCCGGCGACATCTTCGTTCTTCTCACCGACGGCGTCACGGAGGTGAAAGAAGATGGCGGCGCCTGGGTGATCGATTTTGTCCGCGCGCATGAGGAACTGAGCGCGAAGGGCCTGGTGGAAGGGATTTGCACGGCGGCACGGGAGCAGTACGACGGCCGGCAGCAGACGGACGATTGCACCGCGATGGTTTGCCGAGTCAATCGCTGAACCGCCACGCCCTGGATTTGTCATACTGTGCCTAGGCGAATGCGGGATGAGAACTTCCGTGCTCTGGCTACTGTTGTGCGCGTCAATCGCGGCAGCCTCCGCGGATGGAGTTTTCATCACCTCCGCGCCATCTTCCACGCCACCAACGCAGGTCTTTGCGACACGAAGTTTCGTGCCGGGCAGAACCCACCTGCTCTCCTGGAGGATGCGCGTGGAGGGCGAGAAGTCATGGCGATTCCGCGCCCGGTTCGCAGGCATCACCGTATCGTTCTATGACGACGCCGGAACCCTGACCGGAGTCCAAACCAGGCACACGCATTGCTACCGCACCCTGGCGGAACAACAGGCATGGATCATTCTGGACATCCCACCACGCAGCGCCCGCTTGCAGGCTGCGTTTTCTATCGTCTCCGAAGATCCGCTGCCGGGCAGGTTCCGGGTAAGCGACTTTTAACTCGCACCGTACGATCCCGCCGCACGGCCTCCCGCTGGCATGGCCGCGCTGGCACTGGTCCCTTGCCTGGAAGACGGGGCGCCCACCCCGGCCCGTTTGAGTGTGCGTGACGAAGACGGCAAGCCCGTGGCGCTGCCTTACACTTTCGGCATCGGCAACGGGGCGTTCGGATTTCACCTCTCCTCGCCGCGTGTGAATCGATTCTTCCTTCCGCCCGGGACCTACGAAGTCTCGGCCCTGAAGGGCTTTGAGTACCGGCCGGTGCGCAAGACAGTGGCGCTGTCGGCTGGCGACGACGCCACGCTACGCCTAGTCCTTGAACGGCCCAAAGGCCTGCCGGCGGATGGCTGGTACCCGGGCGACCATCACGTCCACTTGTTCCGGCACGGGGGCAGCCTTTACCCATTTATGAACGTCGACGACGTCTACGCTATGGCTCGGGGGGAGGGACTCGCCTTCCTGGGTTTCATGGGTGAAGACCGGGTGCCGCCTGCCGAGCGGCTTCGCGAGACACCCGGTTTCCTCGGCTGGGTGAGACCTGAACTCACGCGGGACCTCTGGGGGCACCTCTGCCCTATTGGCCTTTTCGAATGGCCTCGCATGGAACGGCACGCTGAACTCTGGCCGATGAGCGTGGACTGGATGGACGCGGCGCAGAAAGCCGGAGGCGCTATCGCCTTCGCCCATCCCGGACTAAACGAGGACACTCTGACGAAGGTGCTCACCGATCCCCGGACAGGCCACGCAGCGCGGGAACTGCCGATAGCTGCAGCGTTGGGCCGCCGTTTCTCCATCGATATGCTCACCGAAGAAGGAACCGAGGCCGACTTCGCCATGAAGCTCCGGGATTACTTCCGGCTCCTGAACCTGGGATTCCGCCTCGGCGCAACCGGATCCACGGACATCCACGCGGACCAGGGCCGCCAGCCGCCCGGCGCCATGCGGACGTATGTGCACGCGTACAGCCTCACATGGCCCGCCGTCGCCCGGGCCTACCGGGAGGGCCGCACCTTCACGACCAATGGGCCCCTGCTGGCGCTCTCCGTTGGCGGCGCTCAGCCGGGTGATGTAGTCAAACTGGGTCCGGGCGCATCCGTCGACTGCGCCGCCCAAGCGTTCAGTCATTGGGGGGTCAGCCAGGTGACCCTCTGGCACAACGGCGAAGCGGTGAAGCATTGGGTCGCGGGGACCGGATCAGCCATCCGCGGCAATCACACACTGAAGATCTCCAACTCCGGATGGATTTTGGCGACAGCGAAAGGTCCGGCAGCGAAGGAGCTTGCCGTCCAATCCGAAAGGCCCGGCATCGCAGGCGGCCAGTTTGCTATCACAAGTCCTGTTTATGTGGAAGTCCCCGGCGTCCCTCTTCGCTCCGACAGGGCTTCCGCTGGGTATTTCATCAAGTGGGTGGATGACGCGCGCGCCAGCTTTGAAGCTGCGGCGAAGGACTCACCACTCCCCGCGCAGATTCACCAGCAGGTGCTCGCACGCCTCGCGCGAGCCCGCGCGGTCTTTGATCAAAAGGCGAGGCAGAGCCGTTGAGGTGAACTTTGAACTCGCATAGATCAACTCTTCCGGCGCTCCTGCTGGCGCTGTCCGCGGTCTCCGCAGTGGGGGCTGAGCGCATCGGTGAAGAGTACTTAAAGATGGCCGAGCCGCGTGCGCAGATGGCAGGGTACTTGGCCATGCGGCTCAATTTCTTCCTGGACCTATACGAAGCGACCTCGGACGCTCGCTGGCTTGCCGGAGCGCGCAGGCTCGGGGCCCACGCGTTGCGCGTATTCGTTCACCCCAGAGGCCTGGTTCGCGGGACTGCCGTCGTAGACCGGCCGGATTATTACGACGCCATACAAGAACCCGGGATGCTGGCGCGGGCGCTGTTCCGCCTTGGGCAGCAGGACTCCAACCCGTTAAGGTCAGGGAAGCCGGTGTGGAAGCCGGAGCAGCCCTCCGGCACCGGCATCGCGCCACCAGCAATCGGTGAGCCGGAGTATCTCACCTTGGCTGCCAACTCCAGACGATTGCCCATCCGCGTCCAGATCTCGGACGCGAGCGGCATCGGCCGGGCGACGCTACATTACACTTACGGCACTGAAATCGGTTTCGAAGATTCAAAGCCGGGAATCTCTGGGAACGCTTACACTTTCCCTATTGATCCGCCGGGTGCTGCATTCATCGGCGAGGTGTCGTTCGCCGTGGAAGCAGTGGACGCAAGTCCGGCGCGCAACCGCACTATTTCGCGCTGGCGCAAGCTGAAGCTGGTCCTGGAGCAGGATGGCTTGCAGCTCTCGAACTGGCCGCCCGCTGGCACCA
>CAZLOS010000079.1:12735-22914 GCA_964561215.1 uncultured Solibacteraceae bacterium
CGGGCCGCCAGTTCTGCAATCCCGCGGCGGGCGCCTTCACGCGTAACGGGAAGGCGCGAATCGTGGCGGGTGACGATCAGGGCGCTGTCTACGCGCTCGACGAGACGGGGATGTTGCTGTGGCGCCAGGGCCGCATTTTCGGTCCTCGCGAGGTGCCGGAGCCGGTTGAGCAGTATCTGCCGATTTCAGAAATCGGACTCGCGGATCTTGATCGTAGCGGCGAGCGGCAAGTGATCGCGACCACTAAGGGCGGCGGGACGGTGGCGCTCAGCGCGCGCGGCGAAAGGCTCTGGCGCTATGCGAGTTACGAGCGCCGCGTCGGCATTGCGCTGAACATGGGAGCACGCATGGCCTTCGCCGACCTGGATCAGGACGGCAAACTCGAAGTGATCCTCGCACAGCAAGATTCCTACATCCACGTCCTCGATCATCAAGGCCGGGAGAAGTGGACCTACCTCGGCTACTTCTGGTACCACTACGCGCCGGCGGTTGCCGGCCTGCAGGGCACTGGAGAATTGAACATCGTCTTCACGGGCCCCGAAGAAGGCGGAACGTTCGTACTGCGCAGCGGCGTCCGCGGCAAGTCCGGACAAGCGCCCTGGCCCATGACGCGCGGCGGCCTGGAGCGGACCAATTGCGCGCCATGGTGAGATCAGCGATCCCTTACGGAATGAACCGGCCTGAACGGTAATCTTCGATCATGCCGCGAATCAGTTCGAGCGCTTCCGGGGGAAACCTCCAGGTGGTCTCCTTGAGCAGATCCTCCAGTTGCGGGATGATCTCGGCATCGCACAACGCTTCACTGGTCCGCGCGCGCTTCACGAAGGACTCGCAGGTGGGGAAGCGCTCGAAGAACTTGTTCATACCTTTGGACGCGTAGTCCTGACCGTAGATGTGCAGCGACCCGATAGCTTCGCTGTAAGGGCCCACCATCACCTCGCGGCCGGTCTTTTCAGCGAGGCGAGCAGCCAGGCGCTCTTGAAGATTTGTGATGCCGATCAGGTTGTCACCCCAGGCCTTGTAGAGATCGCGGCTGCGCCAGTTGGTGTGCATGTTCAACAGCAGCCGGCCGCTTGCGTCCTCAATCGCACGCAGTTGCACCTCGCCCAGGCACGGCATGTCGGCCGCCATGAACAGATCGATCTCCGGCACCCGGGTCGTGGCGATCGCTCTCCGGGTGATGTTGTCCTTGGCGAGTTTGTCGAGGATCAGTTCCAGTTGATCGATGGTCGTCCCATCCGAACGTGGGTATGCGGTCAGGCGCTGGTGGTAGCAGTACGGCCACTCGGTGGCTTCAAACTCTTCGTTCTGCCGGACACGCCGGAGCAGTTCCTTGTACGGGACCACAAGGTGATCCTTCGCGCCCAGGAATTCGGCGATGTATTTGCCGCGCTCGCAGTAACTCAGCGCCGGGAACCGCGGCTGCGCGAAAGGATCGCGAATCCGGATCGACACCCTGGCGTCCTTGCCGGGCGGGTCGATGTACTCGCCATTGCTGTCCCGGCGGTCGTACTGCGTGCGCATGGTGTGCCCCTGGAAATGGACCACCTTGAGCGCCCCATAGTAAGCCTCGGGAATCGAGTTCGCCTCGATGTGATAGAAGGGCAGACCCCCTGTCTCCTCAGCTTCTGGCGCCCCATGGGTTGCCTCGTCCATGATGTCCTCCTGGTCCTGTATGTTTGCGATTCAAGACATCCTACTATATCGCCTCGGGCTGACGGAGGCTTTCTGCCCGTGAAGCTTCACATCTCCTTTAATGCCACGCGCAGCGTGATAGAATATTCGCGCAACTTTAGTTCCGGAGCTTTCCATGTCAGAAACTCGACGTTCATTCATACAACTCTCAACATCCGCTGCCGCGCTCGGCGCGGCGCCCGCGGCGCTCAGCCAGCGCAACCCAAACGATAAGCTGCGCCTGGCGATGGTGGGTGTCGGCACCCGCGGCATCTACCTGCTGGAGCGCATGCAGGAGTGCCCCAACACCGAAATCGGTATCATCTGCGACCTTTACGACTCCAACATCAAGCGGGCACAGAACACCGCATTCAACAAGAAGGCGGAGATCACGAAGGACTGGGAGAAAGCCGTCGCCAGCCCCGACGTCGACGCCGTGGTCATCGCCACGCCCGATTTCTGGCACGCCACCATGGCCGTGCGCGCCGCGCAGATGAAGAAACACATTTACGTGGAAAAGGGCCTCTGCCGAACGCTCGAAGAGGCCAAGGCGATCCGCAAGGCGGTGCGCGACAACGGCGTCACGTTGCAGCTCGGCCACCATCAAAACTCAGAGAGTTCTTACATCAAAGCCCGCGAGATCTTCCAGAGCGGCAAGCTCGGGCAGGTAGCCCTGGCACGCACTTATATCGACCGCACCAACCCCTGGCCCGAGTGGCAGTTCTACACCCGTTACGACAACCAGGTGACGCCGCCCGACGCCACGCCGCAGACGGTCGACTGGGACCGTTTCCAGAAAGCCGCCAACCTCCGGACTGCCTTCGACCCACAGCGTTTCTTCCGCTGGCGCTGCTGGTGGGAGTACGGCACCGGCATTGCGGGCGACCTGATGAGTCACCAGTGGGACGGCGTGAACATGATCTGCGGCATGGGCATCCCAGAAGCCGTCCAGACCATGGGCGGGCTCTACTTCTGGAAGCAGGACCGCCAGGTGCCAGACCAGTGGCACGTGCTGTTCGAATACCCGACGCTGCAGATGAACGTGACCTTCGCCTGCACCTTCCACAACCGCCACCACGGCACGAACACGTACATCCTGGGACGCGAAGCCTCCATCGAAGTGGCCGAGCGGCACTGCCGCGTCTACACGGCGGAGTGGAAGCCGGAAGCCAAGCCAAAATTCGAAGCGGCCCGCAAGAAGGCCCAGAAGCTTGGCCTCGACGACCAAATGGCCAACTACCTGGTCGAGCCGGAGTACACGTGGAAGCGCACGGACAACCCTGTCTCCAGCCACCAGCGCAATTGGATCGACTCCATACGCGGGCTGGACAAGCCGCGATGCGGCATGGACCGGGCCTGGGAAGAGGCCATCACCATCGTGATGAGCGTCGAGTCCTACTTCAAAGAGCGCAAAGTAAAGTGGGACCCGGTGAACGAAGCCGTCGTGTAGCCTCCGGTTCCTGAGGCTATTTCACTGCGGGACGGGGCCGCCTCAGCGAGGTTTCGGCCTCGATGGTCGAATGCATGGCCGCCAGACGGACGGGCTTCGGCATATCGGGGCGGCTCAGCACGTCGTAGAGCGCCAGTGCGCCTTTGCGGTCGCCCTGAGCCAACAGTCCTTCGGCAGAAACGAGGCCGGCTTCCGCCGCCGCGGTGCGTACCGCGCCTTTGGTCCTGGCCAGCGCATCGCGAAGCGCCTTGGTAGCCGAGGGGCCGCTGATCTGCCCCAATGACGCCGCAGCCGCGCGGGCCAGTTCGACGTCCGTACTGTTGAGCATCCGGGTGAGCATCGGCACTGCCTTGACGTCACGGCGGTGGCCGATGGTGTTTATGACACCCACCAGGAGAATGCCCTTCAATTTGCCAGCCGCCGCGCGCAGGGCGTCGTCGGCCGCTGGGTACGGGATCGGCGCCAGGCCGAAGCGGGCGTAATGCGCCAGCTTTGGATCGCCGAGCATGGCGGCCAGGGCTGGCACCGCATCCTTGTTGCCTACCACGGCCAGGCGCTGGCAGGCCTTGGCCCGCTCAAACTCGGTCGACGCGGGATTCTTCAGGATCTCCACCAGTTGAGGAGAGTCCATCGACATGATCTTACCCGCGCGGAACTCCGGCGGCGGCTCCACGACAGGGGGCTTGGTCTTGGTCTGGGTAGTGGTTTGCATCGTTTCGTATCTCCTTCCCTGTAGTGGGTTCCCCTACACGGTCCTCCACGGCTCGCGCATTTCACGCGACCGCATCCGGTTGGCTTCCGCGTCGTTCTCGAATTCCTGCTTCACCGGATCCCAGGTGAGCTTCCGTCCGAGTTGAAACGCGATGTAAGCCGCGTGGCAGCCGATGTGGGCGTTGGCGGCGGCAGCAGCGTTGGCCCTGGGCAGCGACCGCGTCTTGATGCACTGAATGAAATCGCGCCAGTGGTAATGCAGCGCGAGATTGAATACCTGCCCTTGTTCGGGTGGCGGCAGTTCGCTCTTGAGGTTGTCGGAGATCTCGATCTTCCCGCTGTCGCCCGTCTCCACCCAGCCGTTGTCCCCTTCGAAACGCACGCTGCACGTGCCGAGGCCCATCCAGCCCGTATCGCGATGCACCAGCTTCACGCCATTCGAGTAAAGGCAGTTGACCGAGTAAGGCGTTGGGTTCTTACCCTGAGGCTCGTACTCGATGGGCTGCGTGTCGTCGGCATCGTTGGCCCACTGGCAGAGATCGGCGGTGTGCGAACTCCATTCCAGGATTCCGCCGCCGTGGAAATCGAAGAAGCCGCGCCAGTGTCCGGCGACGTAGCGTGAGTTGTACGGGCGCCAGGGACACGGGCCCAGCCAGCGGTCCCAATCGACCACTTCCTTGGGCGGCTGCGGTTCGGCCGGCAGCCAATCGTGGCTCGTGATGGGACCCGGCACGGAATTGCAGTGCAGCGTCTGGAGTTTCCCGAGCTTACCGCTACGGGCCATCTCCACGGCGAACACGAAGTTCTTGCCGTTACGCCGCTGGCAACCCGCCTGGTAGACCACGCCGTAACGGCGGATGGCCGCGGCCAGCGCCTGGCTCTCCTGAATCGACATCGAGCACGGTTTCTCGCAGTAGATGTGCTTGCCGGCCTTGGCCGCAATGATCGACATGGGCGTGTGCCAGCGGTCTCCCGTGGCTATCACGACGCCGTCGATATCGTCACGGGCCAGCAGTTCCTCCGCGGTCGCGTACATGGCGCAGCCGTTGTCCTGGTAACGCTGGTCTACTTTGCCCTTGACGAACTCGCGGCGTTCGTTCCGCACGTCGGCGACCGCTACCATGCGTGCATCCTTGTAACTCAGGATGCAATTCACCGACGATATGCCGCGGCCGCCGATCCCGATGCCGCCGAAAACAATGCGGTCGCTGGGCGCCACGGCTCCCGCGCGCTGCCCCAGTACGGAACTCGGCACAATCATCGGCGCTGCTACTACCGCGCCACCGGCGCTCATGAACCGCCGCCGGGATACGAATCCACTATGATTGGTTCTCATCGCTCTCCCGGCCCCGCAAGCTGTGTGTCGGGGGCCTCCAGAGATTGTGCCACACTCGCGCGCGCACTATCGGCCTGGGCCTTGAGAGCAGTCAGGAAATTTCAGGAGTGGGACGCTGGCCCGCGCATGGCGGACAGTCATTCCAATTACTGCTTGGCGCCTGGCGGAACGTAGTCGCCGGGAACCGCCGCGCCTTCTCCGAAGAAGTACGCTTCCATCTGCTTGAGCAGGAATTCCTGCGCCTCGCGCGTACCGAGGTTCAGGCGGTACTCGTTCATGATCATCTTCATCTGCTCGACCCACATCCGCCAGGCGTCCTTCGAGACGTGCTCGTAGATGCGCTGGCCGAGCGGATGGTTGTCGAAAGGAGGCTCGTCCAGCCCAGGTAGTTCCTTTTGCAACTTCACGCAGAAGACTGTCCGAACCGGTTTCCCGGCTCCGGACGGGGGCGCGCCAGCACTGGACATAAGATCCTCCTCGAAATGCCGTTGGTCTGAAATTACAATCTCAGGATATCGCAGAAGAGGACGGGTCACGAAGGGCCGAACCATCGTCCCGCGAGGCTCTGCGCGCCCGGTTTCCCTCCAGGTACTCGCTCAGCAGCATGGGCTGCGCGGCCCCCTTTTCCATGGCGCGCCGCACCGCCTTCTGATAGCGGCGCAACGTTTCGCGCTTGGCGCCGTCGCGCAACGTGCACTTCTCGATGTCCAAAAGCAGGCGAATTTCCCAGGGACGGAAACAATTCCGGTTCATTGTTCCGCGCAGGATCTCCTGGATCAACCGGTTAAACTGCGCCAGCACCTGTTCGCTGTCCCCAAAGGGATAATCGATCTGCTCCATGGGAAGCAAGTCTCAGACAAATATTACAACAATTATCCCCGGAGTGGAAACAATCATTATTCAAGAAGATGTTTGAAACACCTGAGGCTCCAGGTGAAATATCGGATTCCGGCACGCCTTGAAACGTCCTGCACAATCGTTCTATAGTAGGCAAAGAAAAAGCGAAGTGCCCCCAAACGATCTCCAGCAGCAACTCGCCATCCTGCGGCGCCGCATCGCGCGCATCGATCGCAAGTACGCCTCCGCGCCGCCGCCCGCGGCCGTTCCCGCCCCGTGTCATACCGATGAGCGGCCGGAGCGTTATGGGGTGGAGGAGTACATAAACGGCAAGGAAGTGGCCACCCCTGCCGGCACGCACTATGAAGTGGACCGGCTGTGGGAGCGGCACCGCCGGCACGGCAGCATGGACATTTCGGAGCTGGCCGAATTGCCGCGCGATTTGCTCGAAGCGATTTCCGGCGGTGAGATCCGGAATTCGCCACCCGAGCGCTGGGTATTCCTGGACACCGAGACGACGGGCCTGGCCGGGGGCACGGGCACGTACGCCTTCCTCGTAGGCGTGGGACACATCGCGCCGGAGGGATTCCGGCTCAAGCAGTTCTTCATGCGCGACTACGGGGAAGAAGCCAGCCTGCTGCATGCGCTCAGCGAATACCTGTCCCGGTTCGATGTCCTGGTCACTTACAACGGCAAAACGTACGACCAGCCGCTGCTCGAAACGCGTTACCGCATGGCGCGATCACGGCCGCCGTTCGCGCGCCTGCAGCACCTCGACCTTCTGCATGGGGCGCGCCGCTTGTGGAAGCTACGATTTGAAAGCTGCCGGCTGGTGGAGTTGGAGACCCAGGTGCTGGGCGTGGAGCGCCAGGGCGATTTGCCCGGCGAGATGATCCCGTACGTGTATTTCGAGTACCTGCGCACGCGCGAGGCCTTCCGTGTGGCGCCCATTTTTCACCACAATGCGCTCGATATTCTCACGCTCGCCTGCCTGACGGGCATCGTCCCGCGCGCCTTTCGCTCGCCCTCCGATGCGCCGGTCCACCACGCCGCGGACCTTGTGGGTCTGGGGCGGTGGCTGCGCGCCATGGAGCGCTACGAGGAGGCCATCCAGCTTTTCCGGCGCGCCATCGGGCTGAACATTCCCGACGAACTCCTGTTCCGGACCATGTGGGACACGGCGCTATTGGAGAAGAAGCTCGGCCGGTCCAGCGGGGCGCTCGCCCTGTTCAGCGATCTGGCGGCCGAGCGCAATCCCTATCGCGCGGCCGCACTCGAAGAACTGGCCAAGCATTACGAGCACCGGGAGCGCAACTATGAAATGGCTCTCGAAATGACGCGCGCGGCACTGGCGCTAGGCGAAACCGACGCCTTGCGTCACCGCGAGACGCGCCTTGCCGCACGAATCGCAAAGCCGCGCACGCGGCCATTGCTGTAAGGACTACGCTTCAACGGGAATATCCGGCTGTCTCGGCCCCATGCCCAATTTAGGCGGGAGATCCCCCATCGGCCCCATCCATTGAAGTTCACGCTCGATGTCACGGTGAAGGCGGTAGGTTTTCTTCACGTCGGCGATCTTCGCTCCGCGCACGGAGATTTTCGCCAGATCGTACTGGCCGATGCCGCACTGGGAACAGTATTGGAGATAGCCGAGCCAGTCCGGGTTGATGCCCATGCACTCGACCCCGACGCGGTCCGCGGCGACGTAGTCGGTGGAAGCGATGGCGATGTGCGATGCCACCGGCGTGCCGCTTGCCGGCCCGTTGCCCTCCATGCCCTCGAACCCATCGATGACGGTGGCGCCCCAGAACGGCTTCATCTTCTGCGCCGTCAGGAACATGTTGTAGTGCGTGCCGCGCACGCCGTTGTGGTACTTGCGCTTATCGTTCCAAGCCGGACCTTGCTTGGGAACGCTGCGCAACGGCGCGCCGAGCGTCATATTCTTGACCGACATGGTGGCCACGGTCACGTTGTGCGTCTTCAGGACGGCGGCGCAGATCACATAGGCGTCCGGATCCAGAAGATGCGCGGCTAGGCGCACCGGCGTCACGTGCCAGTCGTAATCGATCAACGGTATGGTCTGGTAGCGCCCGTCGCGATTCAGATCCAGCAGGCTCACCTTGCGGCGCCGGTGTTCGTTGACCACCTGCTGGTACTTGAAGTTCTCGAAACCGTTC
This sequence comes from uncultured Solibacteraceae bacterium, assembly GCA_964561215.1. Taxonomy (GTDB): domain Bacteria; phylum Acidobacteriota; class Terriglobia; order Bryobacterales; family Bryobacteraceae; genus JAJFUV01. The sequence continues at coordinate 20,921 of CAZLOS010000079.1, forward strand.
AGCGTATCGCCCGCGGAGGCCTCGGCGATGATGATCGGCCCTTTGAAACGCGGCTCAAGGTAATCGAGAATCCCGTGCAGCGCGCCGGCGTGCGTGGCGGCGAGCTGATTCTCCGTCGACACCATGTTCGGCTTGATGATGACGTACTTCTTGCGTTTCAGGACGGGGCGGATCTGTTCGTCAATGGCCGCGAGCGACTCGCCGACGATGCGCCGGCGCTCGTCGCCATGCGCAATGGACACCGTGGCCTTCAGGTCGTTCGGGGCCACCTGTTCCAGAACCTGTTTCTCTTGCGCGGCGGCGCGCGCGGCCAGGCCGGCCCCGATCGCGGTATCCACGAAGTAGCGGCGGGAGATCATTTTTCGCATGGGACGAATCGAAACCTCCTATAGTGTAAAATCTGTTTGTAGTATAGCTGAGACCTTTGGAGACCCTATGAAATCGGACTCTTCGCGTCGTAGATTCCTGGCCGCCAGCGTTGCACTGCCGGCTGCCGGACTGGCCAAGACCTCGAACATTGCGGAAACGAATTCCGCGCTGGCGTCTGCCGCAGCGGCCCCCGTTTCACCCGCGACACCACGGTACAAGACCATCGGGCGCACGGGACTGAAGGTCACTACGGTGAGCTTCGGTTGCATGATCACGTCGGACCCCAGCGTCATCGAGCGCGCAGCCGACATGGGCATCATCCATTTCGACACGGCCCGCGGCTATCAGGGCGGCAACAATGAGCGCATGGTGGGCAACGCTCTCAAGAGCCGGCGCAAGAACCTGGTCGTTTCAAGCAAGTCACACGGCGGGACCACGCAACAGGCTTTGGCGGACCTCGATACAAGTCTCCAGACCATCGGCACGGACTACCTCGACATCTGGTATCTGCACGCCAAGAACTCGGGCGATGAAGTCACCGACCAACTGCTCGAAGCGCAGCAAATTGCCAAGAAGGCCGGCAAAATCCGCTTCGCGGGCGTCAGCACGCACAAGGGGCAGGACCTGGTGATCGACAGGGCCATCAAGTGCGGCAAGATCGACGTGGTTCTGGTGGGCTACAATTTCGCCACTGAACCGAAAGTCGGCGACGCCATCGCGGCGGCGCGCAAGGCGGGGCTTGGTGTAGTGGCCATGAAGGTGATGGCGGGCGGTTTCCGCCGCATGAAGCCGGGCGAACGCGCCTACAGTGTGATGAAGCGAGACGGCGCTCCGCTGGCCGCGCTCAAGTGGGTGCTGAACAATCCAAACATCGACACGACCATCCCGAGCATCACCGACATGGAGCAGCTCGACGAAAACTACAAGGCCATGTCGGCGAAATTCACCGAGGCGGACGAGAAGATCCTCGCCCAGCAGCTCGACTACATCCGGCCGCTGTACTGCCGCCAGTGCGGCGCGTGCGAAGGCAAGTGCCCGCAGGGTTTGCCGGTAGCCGACATGTTGCGGTGCCTGATGTATGCCGACGGTTACGGAGAATACCCGCTGGCTCGCGAGCGCTTCCTCGAATTGCCCAGTGAAGTGACTAGCGTCCGTTGCCGCGAGTGCTCGGGCTGCACCATCCAGTGCCCCAACGGAGTACATGTCAGCGAACGCCTCATGCGCGCGCAGGAATTGCTGGCATGAAGCGGCTGGCGATTCTGATTGCCGCGGCGTCCGTACTGCTCGCGCAGAAGCCCGATTGCTCGCTCGTCCCCGGCTGGCAGCAGAAGGGGCCCGCGCGCACATACACGGCCGACAACCTGTACGACTACATGGACGGTAACTCGGAAGGCTATCTGATTTACCAGTTCGTGCGCATGAACGGTGTCACCTGCACGTCGGGCGACACAACCATCGTGTTCGATATTTCGGAGATGGCCAGTGCCGATTCGGCTTTCGGCATCTTCGTGTCCAACCGCGATCCGCGCCAGAAGACCGAGAAGATCGGCATGGCCGGCCAGGTTTTGCCCCAACGTGCGATCTTCGCCAAAGACAAGTTTTTCGTCGAATTGGCCGCCAATCCC
>CAZLOS010000080.1:0-22673 GCA_964561215.1 uncultured Solibacteraceae bacterium
ACGGCATGGCGTCCCGGGCGTTGGCCGCAAGGTTGATGATCACCTGCTGAAGCTGGTCGGGGTCGGCTTTCACCAGTCCTAAATCGGAGCCGAGCAGCGTCACCAACTGTACATCTTCACCGAGCATGCCCTTCAGCATCGGCCGGAGGTCTTCCACCACGTGGTTTATGTCCAGCAGCTTGGGCTGCATAACCTGCTTGCGGCCGAATGCGAGCAGGCGGTGCGTGAGCGTGCTCGCGGTGCTGGCGGCTCGCAGCACTTCCTGCAGGGCGGCCCGCATTTCCGGATCCGTGCCCGCCCGGTGGAGCAGCAACTCGCTGTAACCGCTGATGACCGTGAGCAGGTTGTTGAAATCGTGCCCCAGCCCGCCGGCCATACGGGAGGCGCTCTCCAGCTTCTGGGACCTGAGGAACTCGCTTTCCAGCCGCTTGCGCTCGGTGATGTCCTGGACCAGCGTGACGAAGTACGACGGAGATCCATCCTCGCGGCGCACGGCGCAGGCCGAAACGCTCACATCGATGCGGGAGCGATCCCGGCAGATGTAGCGCTTCTCGACGGCGTACGTGTTTTCTTCGCCCTCTATGACACGCTGGTAATCGGGCAGCTCGACGACCAGATCCTCACTCGGGGTGAGTTCTTCCCAGGTCATCTGGCCAAGTTCCTCGCGGCTGTAACCCACCATGTCGCAGAGTCTGTCGTTCACCTCCAGGAATTTCTTGTCCGGAGCGACAATGGCGATGCCCACCTGCGGCGATTCAAAATAGGACCGGAACCGCGCTTCGCTCGCGCGAAGCGCTTCTTCGGCGCGCTTGCGCTCAGTGATGTCCTGGGCGACGGCGATGAAGTGGGCGATCTCTCCGCTCTCGTCGCGCACCGGCGTAATGGTTTTATGTTCGTTGTAAAGCGTGCCGTCCTTGCGCCGGTTCACAAACTCGCCACGCCACACCTCGCCTTTGGTGATCGTTTCCCACACGGAGGTGTAGAAAGCTTGATCCTGAACACCGCTCTTGAGAAGGCGGGGCGTCTGCCCCATCACGTCCCCGGCGCTGTATCCGGTAACTCGCGTGAAGGAAGGGTTTACCCAGAGTATTTCCCCTTCCCGGTTGGTGATGACAATCTCATCGTAGGCCGCCTGGAACGCCGCTGTGAGCAGGCGGATATCCGGCGATTGCCCAGGCTGTGCTGCCAGGTGTTGGGATCCCATCTGAATCAGACTCTAAGTATAGACTGTCCAGCGCGCCTTAGGGCAAGGCGCGAATGCCCTGTCAGGAAACGCCGAAAAGGGCTGAAACCCGGCTGTCGTGAGACCACCCAAGGCTTCAGCCCTTCAGCGAGAGCCTGCTTAGAAGAGCAACTTGGCGACAATTACAAAGACCCGGATGTCGTTGCCCATGCTCGCCTGAAGCTGGCCGAAGCGTGAGTTCGTCACGTCATTCGACTGCCACTTGGCGAACCACGGGAAGTTGCCGGCATTGTGAGCGTCCAGGCGAAGCTGCCACCGGATCTTTTCCCTGATTGGGAACTCCTTGTAGATCGAGGCGTCCAGGATGTTCAGAGGCCGGGTGCGCACATCGGGAAACATCGTCGGGAAGTTGCGGAGTGTATATGGCGCCGGGCCGGCCGTCTTCGGGAACAGCGTCACATCGATCCACTTGTCGTAGGAGACATCCCACTGCGTCCGGCCGAGGGCCTGAGCGTTTGCGTCGCGTTGCGCATCGCCCAGCTTGGCGCTCCGCGCAGCGAGCGGCGCGGCGTTCGGGAAAGTCATTGGATAGCCGGAGTGCGACTGCCACTGGCCGCTGAACGTCCACCCGCCGAACACGCCATTCAGGATCGGGTGCATGCCCGAGAACAGCGGCCGGCCTTTGCCGAATGGCAAATCGTACGTGCCGATGATCTGCAATTGCTGCGGCACGTCATAGGCAATCAAGCGATGTTCCAATTTGGTGTTGAGCAGATTGTTGGGATCCACATCCGTTTGGTAATTCAGAACAGACACGCGTTCGAATGTCTTGGAAATGGAGTAGCCGACCTGCAGCGAGAGCCCGTTCGAGTAGCGGTGGGTGAACTGCAGTTGCATTGCATCGTACTTCTGGCTGCCGATCGGTACCTGCTGCGCGGTGACGCCGGTGTACTGCGGGTACTTGTACAGCAACTGCGCCCGGCTCAGTTTCGCGCCATTCAACGAGGAATTCGGAATCAGTCCCGCCATTGGATTCGCTACCTGTGTGCTGAAATAAGCCACACGCTGATCGAGGGGTACGGCGTTCCACTGGTCCAGGGTGAGGAAATTCAAAGACAGGTCCACTGGCAGTCGTTTGGTCTGATTCCCGACGTACGAGGCATCGACCAGCTACTTGCCCGGCAGTTCGTACTGGAACCCGACCGAATACTGCTGCGAATAAGGCAGCGGACGGTCGCGGTACGGGAAAGCGATGCCCTGGCCGAGATTGGTCGACAGTCCCTGGGAATTGCCGACCGGCTGGAGTAAGCCGCTCGGATAAATCGATGTCGGGAATGGATCGCTCAGAGTCGCTGCGGGGGTCAGGCCGCCGTCGAGCGACGCGACGAGGGGAGTTGGACGGCTATAGCCGTAGGCCGCACCGCTATAATTCTGTCCGAGATAGCTGATGGCGTAGCCGCCGCGAAGCACCATCTTCGGCAAAGCCTTGTAAGCGACGCCCAGGCGCGGCTGGATGTTCCCCTTCTTGGGATCGAACGCGTAACGGTTCAACCCGCCGGTATTCGCGTAGATCAGCCCGCCGGTAAGGCCTGCGGCGCAGGCCGGGCAGTTAGCCGCATCCGCCGACGCCTTGGCGCCCGCGGAGATCGGGCTTGCCTGACCCAAAGCAAAACCGGCGATCATGCGGTCGAAGCGCTCGAGCCGCGGCGTTTCATAATCCCACCGTAAGCCGAGGTTCAAGGTCAGCTTGCTGGAAGCCTTGAAGTCGTCCTGTACGAACATGGCGTAATAGTGGGACCGGTAGGCCGAGTCCATGTTGCGATCCACTTGGCCGCCGCTCGGGTATCCAAGCAGGAACGTGGCGAAATCATTGCCGGAAGTGGAACTGCTGACGAATGGATTGGCCTGCGTATAAGCGTTCGTGAAATTGTAGACACCGGACGCCGAGCCGGGACCGATGTTGTTGTCGTTGTACCGGCGGAATTCCGTGCCGATTTTCAGGAAGTGGCGTCCCTTGGTCCAACTGATGTTCGGCTGGATGCTCCACGTGTCGTTTGTGCTGTAGTTTTGCACCGTGGTGGCACCGATTTCGCTGTACCCGTGGCCGCCACTGAAGTTGAACCGCGGGAACTGCAGCCACGTGAACTGCGAGACCAGCGACGATGGGAAGCCAAGCTGTCTCGGGTCGAATCCGGCCGCGTACGTGTTGCCGCTGAAGCCTTCGTAACGCGCCAGACCGCCGCGAAGGTTGAAGACCAGCGACGGTGAGATTGTGTACGTCCAGTCAGCGCCCCAGTTACGGAAGATGCGCATCGACGGCCACTCGCCGCTGGGCTCGGCCGCGTTGTCGCCCCAGACCCGCTTAGCCCAGTTGCTCCACGGCGTTTGTCCATAGCGGAAGGACGCCGCGCTGCGGTCGCTGAAATGGTAGTCCATCTTGCCGAGCCAGGAGTCCTCCTCGTTGTGTTCAGACGAAGTTCTTGCGTAGTTGCCCTCATGCATCGGACCGTCGCCCGGCAGATTAGCCGCCGGCAGGAACTTCACGATGTTGGCGGCCACCGGACTGATACGCGTAGTGGGAATTTTGTTGCCGCCGAACGGCGTGCGTGTGTAAGTTTTGCCGTCGGAGCCGAGCGTTGTGGTCAGGGGATCGTAGATGCTGATCAAACCGTCATCGCCAAGCAACTGCGAAAAGTCGCCGCCCTTTTGCGCTTCGGACGGAATCGTACGAGTCTGGAATCCGGCAAAGTGTTCCCGCAGGCCTTCGAGAGAAATCATGAAGAAGGCCTTGTTGCGGCCATCCAGAACTTTGGGTATGTAGAACGGACCGTCCAGTTCGAAGCCGAAGGTGTTGTTCTTCCAGGGTGACTTCGGGTCGCCGTTCTTGTTCGTCTCCCAGTCCATCGACATCAGCTTCTCGTTCTTGAAGTGCTCGAACAGTTGGCCGTGCAGGGAATTGGTACCGGATTTGACAGTGATTTGCATCACGCCGCCGCCTACGCGTCCATACTGGGCATCGTAATTGTTGGTGCGGATGGTGAACTCCTGTGTTCCGTTCAGGGAGGGGACAAACGCGATGCCGCGGCTGCTCTGGGTGTTGGTGACGCCATCGAGCACAGTCTCGTTTTCCTGATTGCGCCCTCCACCGATCATCACGCCGTTCACGTTGCCGGAGGCGTAGAGTTCCATCGACCCCCAATACGTGCTTGTCTTCAGCACGCCGGGCTGCGAGTATTCGAGGGCATACAGGTTGCGCCCGCCGGATGGGACGTTCTCCATGATCCGGTTTTCCACCGTGCTGGTGCGGGACGCGCTCTCGGTCTGGAGCAGCGGAACTTCTCCGGTTACGGTGACCGCATCGGAGACAGCACCGAGTTCAAGCTTCACATCCAGCCCGATCCTGTCTGCCGACAGCAGAGCGATACCATCATGGACGAATCTCTTGAACCCCGTCTTCTCCACGGTCATGTTGTATTTGCCGGGCTGGAGGAATTGAACGAGATACCGCCCGGCGGCGTTTGAAGTCGCTTCGTACTTGACGTTTCTTTCAACACTCGTCAGGACTACCGTCGCTCCTTGGACCGCCGCTCCCGCGGGATCGGTCACCTCGCCGGATATCGACGCACGGAACTCCTGTCCGACGACGACGCCAGTGGTTGCAAGCAGCGCAATAAGCAAACACACGAGTCTTTTGTACACGTTTGTGCCCCTTTAGCGTGGATTCCCAATCTGGTTCCCGGCCGCCGAACATGCGTGCGGACGCCGGTTTCTGAACCATTTCTTGTTCCCTCTACCTTCCGAAAAACTCCGGCGAACCAGGAAGGGCCCGACTCTAACTCCACTTGGCATGGAAAAGCGACAATGGCTCATTCCAAGCGGCTTATTGCGTCTCCCTGCCTCGTTTCCAGCCTCTCCTCGGATCGCCCCTGGGTGGCGAAAGCCACCTGGAACTGAGCCTTCCCCCTTATCGTTCCCTTCGTGCCCCTCTACGGAATTCTTCTCGAGGCGGCCCGGCGGGAACTCATGACATAACGTATATCGAATCGAAGAAGCATGTAAGAGCGCTATTGTGATTTATCGCGTCTTTTTGTGATCGCTTGCGGCCCTGCCGGACCGGAGAACGCCGGGGACACGTCATTCACGAAAATCGCATATGACATTGATTCCCTTTCAGTAATTGCGCATGCGCTCATGCTTCGGGCGCTCGGCGCGGCTCATCGATTTGACTCCGGCCAGGCTGGGCTCTGCTGTTTCGAGGTCGGCAAGATTCCGCATTACCTTGTCGACCGCGAGCGCGATGTCCTCCACATCGTCATCGCCCAGCAGCGCGAACTGTGGCAACCAGATTGCCTCTTCGTACGCGGCACGCTCGGCCACCGGGCAGCGGACCCGCGAATAGTCGACCGGCTCCGGCCGGCCGATCCGCAATTGCGGCGAGGTCTCCGGCGAGGCATAGAACAGGTCGCTGCGGTAAACCGCTTCGTAAAAGCGGCCGTCACAGGGAATCCCCTCAGCCTCCAGCGCGGCCGCGAACACATCGCGAGCCACTCCCGTTTCTCCGCCACGGTACTGGAAGACATAGCAGTACACCGTATCCCGTGAAATTTCCGGCTGGGGCGGCAGCCGGCGGATACCTTCGATTCCAGCCAGTGCTTCACTTAGCCTCGCAGCCGCCCGCGAGCGGCGTTGGGCCATTTCCGGGAGCATGTCGAGTTGTCCGACAAGCAATGCCGCCTGCAATTCCGTCATGCGATAGTTGGCGCCGAGGACACGCTGATGGTAAACGTCGGTGAGGCTGGCGCGGCCGCAATTGACCTGGGACTGCATGTGTTCAAAGCAGCGCAGATCCGAGGTGATCACGATGCCGCCTTCGCCCGCGGTCATGAGTTTGCTCTCCTGGAAGCTGAAACAGCCCACATCCCCCATGGATCCGGCGCCTCGCCCCTGGTACATTCCGCCGTGCGCGTGGGCGCAGTCCTCCACCACTTTCAGATCGTGATCGGCGGCCAGCGCAAGCAGCGCGTCCATATCGACGAAGCGCATCGCCAGGTGAACGGGAATCACAGCCCTTGTGCGGGGCGTGAGGGCGTGTCGCACCGACTCCACATCCAGGCAATACGTGTCCGGATCGACATCGGCGAAAACCGGAATGCCGCCGGCAAACAGCACAGCCGTCGCAGTTCCGTCCCAGGTGTACGCCGGCACAATCACTTCGTCGCCGAAGCCTACCCCGACGGCACGGAGCGCCGCCACAAGCGCAATGGTGCCGTTTGAGACGCACAAGCCATACTTGGCTCCGTGCATCGCGGCGAACCGGTCCGCAAATTCTCCCGCGAAACGACTAGGAACCGGATACCCGCCCCAATGACAGCTTTCCAGCACTCTTTGCACACGCTGCACATCCGAGGGCAGATACTGCGGCCACGGAGAGAACGACCGGCACCGCACCGGATTGCCTCCCAAGATCGCCAGTTCACTCATATTCGTGGAATCTCCTTGTGCTCAGCCCGACTGACTCTATGGGATGTTAACAATCGTGCACGCTCGATGACTATGCGAGTTGACGATCTTACCGGCACTAATCCGACCGCGCATAAATGTGCCCATAATGTCATAGAATTAGCGAACGGTCGCCGTGCCACAGCACTATACTTCCAGATACTCGGGCTCGTGGCTCAGGGAGCGGCGTTTGGGCGAGGCACGTGCGTAAGTGTCAACCAGTGAAGACAGGGGGTTGAAATGGCCAGTGCGCCGGGCATCGAGTTCTTACCCGTCGAGGAACAGCAACTCTACGCGCAGGAGTTCCAGAAGGACGTTGAATTTATTCAGCTCCTGATTCTGCTTGTCAGCAAGTCCTGCGCCACGGGAAGCGTCGACATTACCTGGGTGGATGTACAGGACGGCGTGCGCCAGGTAATCGGTACCACGCAGGCCGCCGGATCGAGCTGTTCGCGTTATCTGCAATGGACCCGGAAGGACCCCAGCCAGCGCTTCTGCAACATCGTCAGTGACTACGGCAGACGGGCCGCCGAATCCTGCGGCGTGTGCGAAAACGCGGCCGAGAAACGGGTCGGCAAAAGCGGCCATGCCCAGGTCTACCGCTGTCACGCGGGGCTTACCGACATCGCCGTTCCAGTGATCAGCGGCGGGCGGCTCGTCGCCACCCTGTACAGCGGGCAAGTGCTGACAAAGCCGCCGTCCAAGACCGACTTCGAACACATCGCGGAAGACATCAGCCACCTGACCTATGTAGATCTGGGTGAGTTGGAAAAAGCCTACTGGGAAGTGCCGGTGGTCTCAGAGGAAGAAATCGAAAACACGGTGAACATCCTGGAGGTTCTAGCCGAGTACTTAGGCCGCTTCTGGAAGCGCCTGGAAGAAACGGTCAAGGCGGAACGCGAGAGGGTGCGGGCCAGCCAGTTGGCGGCGAAGGAGTTTGCCTACGGGATCCTGCGGCCCGAGACGGAGGATCGTGCCCGGTTGTGTCAGTTGATGAAGCAACTCGGTTTCGTGCAGCCGCCCAATCGTGTGCTGGTTGTAGAACTTCAGCGTGAGGAGGAGTTCGACGCCCCCTCCACGTCCTTTGACCTCGTGTTTACCACTGCGCTGCACGCGATGGAGGAATTGACCGAGAAGAACCGGAACATGGCAGTGGCGTACCTGCGCCGCGCCGGCGTATGCGTGTTCTTCCGTGATTACACCGAGGGCCCGTCGGCCGGCCTGGCTGCGCATTCGCTGGCGGAGAAGATTCTCTACGAGATATCGAGCCGCTGCAATATACGCGCCAGGATCGGCATCGGAGGCATCAAGCCCGAGTGGCGCCACCTGGCGGAATCCTATCATGAGGCGTCGCTCGCCCTGGCGCGATCCCAGCAGGCCATCGCCCTGTGCAGCGAGCCGGTGCCCGGGCTTTCGGCGCTCACCTCGCAGGTGGAAAAAGCTTGCCGGTTGCTGGCCGATCAGCGCATTCAAGAGGCTCGCCTGACGATCCGTGCCTTGCCCATGTTGGCGAACCAGCGTCTCGGCAACAGCGCCCTTGCCGGCCAGCGAACGCTGTTCTCGTCGGCACTCGAATCGCTATGCCTGACGGCGCTCAAGGCCGGCTGCGAAGCCGAGAACATCGCTCGACTGCGTACCTGTGCTCAATCGGAATTGGCCCGCGCAGCCGCTGTTTACGACGTCCAGGCGACCTTTCTGGAGACTGCCGAAGCCGTCGCGGAAGACATCCGGCGCCTGCTGAGCAGCAAACACGAAAAAATTATCGCGCGCGTCCGGCAGATGCTGGACCGGCGACTCAAGGATGGGCGGCACACCGACAGGATGTCGCTGGCAGGCGCCGCCCGGGCCTTAGGCGTCTCCACCGGTCATCTCAGCCGCCTGTTCCGCCGCATGACGGGGTCCACATTTCGCGACTACGTGATGTGCCGCCGGGTGGAGCACGCGCGCCGCTTGCTGCTGGATCCGCTTAATAACGTGAGCACGGTCGCAGTGCGATGCGGCTTTGCCACGCCGACATATTTCGCGCGTGTATTCCGCAAGATTGTGGGCTGCGCCCCGAGCGAGTACGTTAAGAATCCTCAAATGGCAAGAGCGGGTGCGAGACGGCGCCCGGCTCGCGCCGAACAAAGGCCGAAATGCTGAAACTTCGTAATCAAACTTCCGCTATGCGTCTGATCTTCGCTTCGTTTGCCCTCACTGCGGCCGCCCTGGCGGCGCCCGGCTATCAGGCATCGGTGCGCAAGTGCGCTGGCACGATCCTCGAAAAGGGCCTGGATGTCTATGGGCCCAGACACACGCCGCTGTGGGCGGGAGTCGTCGACACGCGCGGTTTCACGGTCCCGGAGACAGGTGTGAGCGCCCCCCGCGGGATTCGGGAGAGCGACCGCGCCGTGGGCGGCGCCAACCTCTATCACGATGTCGTGACGCTGCGGGTCTTCCATCTCTTGAGCGCACTGACGGGCGACGCCCGTTACAGCCGGGCCGCGCGAGATTACGTGCAGGCCTATCTCAAGCTGGCGTCCAGCTCCGCTACCGGTGCCTTGGCCTGGGGCGAGCATCTGTACTACCACTTCTTCCGCGACGAGGTTGCCGCCGAACGCAAGAACCACGAACTGCTCGAATGGACCCCGCCTTGGGACCTGCTGTGGGAGGCCGATCCGGAAGCCACGCGCAAGGAAATCGCGGCCCTCCGCTACCACTTCTATGCGGATGACCCTTCGACGCTGTTCAACCGCCATTCGAGCTGGAGCAAGGCCGAGTACCAGAAGCCGCGCGGACAGCCGTGGATCAAGCACAGCGGCCTGTACGCGCACGCCTTCATGTTCCTCTACGCCAAGACCGGGGACGAACAATGGCTGAAATGGAGCCGGGGCATCGGCGCGCTGTACTGGAACCACCGCAATCCGGCGAACAACCTCACGCTGGGCTGCATCGGCGATCCGCGGCCCTCCACGCAGGACGCATCTTCGCAGATGCCGGAGCTGGCCTATTGGCTTTACAAGGCGTACCAGGCGAACCCCAAAGAAACGGTGTTCAGGGACCGTGCCATGGCGTACATGAAGGCATACAACCGTTATTTTTACGAGCCGGCGAGTGGCAACTTTCTAATAAGCGTGGGCATGGACGGCTCGCCCAAATCGAAGCAACCCGCGACCGTCTGGAACATCGCCTACGGCGAGCCCGGCATTCTTCCCAACGGGCGGATCGAGGCGTACTTTGCGCGCGTTGAGAAAGACCCTGAATGTTTAGCCAGAGCCCGCCGCGTGGCCGAACTGGCCCAGACAACCCCCATGCCCGAGGGCGTCTCGCTCGAAGGCGTGGCCTTCGCGCTGAATCTCAACCTGGACCTCTATGACATCACGCGCGAAAAGCGCTATCTGGAGCAGGCTCGGCGCTATGCCGATTTCGCGCTGGAGAAGTTCTGGGTTTCAAATGCGCAATACGGACTTCTCGTGCGCGAAGCCGGCGACCACTACTACGAAGCCAAGTCCGCGGTGGGCGATCTGCTCGCCGGTCTGCTTCGCCTGGATTTGCGCTTGCACCCTAAGCGGAAAGACCCGGGCCTTTACGATTGGAGCTTCTAAACTATGCGCCGGGCTGTTCGCCCCGGCCTTCCCAGCGGGACTTGAACGAAAAGAATCCGCTCACGTTCTCCCAAAGCAGTTGCGGGAAGCTCTTGTCGAGGTACGAGCGGATTGACACGTAGCATTCATCGCACTTGTTCGTGCGCGTGAACTCGTCGACCATGCGCTCGCGGTCTTCCAGTTCGTAGGAGGTGAACTGCATCGAACAAGGCTGCAGCTTGCCGTGCGCGTTCACCACCAGGAAGCGCAGGCCCGCCTTGCAGCCGGGCATGCCGCCGTTGTCGAAGTAGCGGCGCGTGGCTTCGAGGGTGCTCGGCGAGTTGACCAGCCAGTTCGTGCTGTCGCGGAGCTTTTCTACTTTGTCCAGCTCTTCGTGCAAGGTTTTGAGCTGCTCAGGTGTATTGAGGAAGTAGCCCCGGTTGCCGGTGCGGCGCGGCGAGTAAGAGCTGTAGCACATGTTGACGCCCCACTCGCGGGCCTTGCCGGCCATGGGAACGATCTCCATGAGGTTCTCGCTCGTGATGCAGCTATTGAGCACGATGTCGTCGAAGCCGTGTTTGGCCAAGCGCGGGATCAGGTCGGACAAATGGTCGTACAAACCCGGATAGCCGCGGAAATCGTCGTGGCGCCGATCGGGGAAGTCCAGGCTTACGGAAAACTGGTCGATGCCCGCTTCGCGCAGAGCGAAGTACTTCTCCTCGGTCATGTTGGACCAGTTTGAAACCAGGATCGTGTAGGGCAGGCCGCCGTCGGGCTTGATGTTGCGGACGATGTCGACCACGTCGTCGCGCATCAGGGGTTCGCCGCCGGAAACCTGCACCACGCAGGGGTTCAGGACCTCGGTATATTGCCTATAGTCGGCGGGCCGCATGCTATAGGCGTCCTCCTTAGGCCCCCCGTGGTCGCAATGCTTGCAATAGCAGGTGCAGCCGTCGGTCACTTCAAAAGAAACGACGATCGGCCGCTCTGCGACCCAGTTGAGCGAGCCGCGCCCGATAATCCTGAGGGAATCTGAGAGGGAAACCTTCCGCATCCAATGCCTTTTCTTGCGCCGCAAGTCCTTCCGCGCAAGCGCCTTACGAACCTTTGATGCTAACAGGTCCGGCGGTCTCGAAGCAACCGCGCGCCAGCCGTCCGGCGCCCTGCTGTGGTCAACTAATAAGTTGGTCGAACGGCTTCACTTCCCGAAGGGCTGGGCTTCTTACTGGATCTTTCTGGCGTTTGGGTTGGCGAACGCGGTCCTGTACGCCAGCCTGCAGCCGCTTTGGGAAGGGTTCGACGAACCGTTCCACTACGCGTTCGTCGAACACGTTGCGACGCAAGGGGCGCTGCCGGTATTCGGCTCCACGCACGTCGCCCTCGACGTGGAAGAATCGCTGCACCTGGCGCCGGCTGGCGTGCCCGTCCGCGCGAACCTCCCTTATGTAATGACGTACTCGGAATACTTCGCTTTGTCGGATTCCGAACGGGCGGCGCGCCGCGCGGCGTTGTGGCGCATCCCGGGTTCGTGGCGCGGGCAGGTGCGCCCGGGCGCGAACATGAACTATGAAGCGCAGCAGACGCCGCTTGCCTACCTGGTTCTGGCGCCCCTGGACGCGTTGTGGGCCGGGACGCCGCTCGCGGCGAGAGTGCTCGGGCTGCGCCTTGTCTGCGCAATCGCGGCGGTCCTGCTGTGCTTCGCCGCGGCGCTCTCGCTGGCGAAGTGGCTCGATATGGACCGGGCCGCCACATCGTTCATGCTGCTGCTGTTGTTGTCCGCGCAGATGTTCTATGGCGCCACCGCCCACGTTGCCAACGACTGGCTCTCGGTAAGCCTTTCGGCGTGGTTCTTTGCCGCCCTCGCCCGCTACCTGGATGCGCCCGCCACAAGAGCCGCGTTCTGGCTCGGCTTCATCGCCGGCGCGGGGGTATTGGTCAAAGCATCGTTCCTTAGCTGGGCGGCCGTGGGGGCGGTCGCGGTGCTCGCTTCGCTCTTCAGGCGGCGCGCCCGTCCGGCCCACGTCCTCGCTTACGGATCGACACTGTTTGCGTTGGCGGCGCCGTGGTTTGCACGCAATTACCATATCCATGGCGGCCTGAGCGTGATGCAGCAGACCATGCGCGGTGCAACCATGGGCGACGCCGTAAGTGCAGCGCTCAGGATGCCTTGGGGCGAAACCGTCGCCGCGCAGTTGCGGGGCGCGTTGTGGACGGGCAACTCGAGTTTCAACTCGTTCTCCCGCCTTACGCTCAACGTGGTGCTGGCGCTGTTGGCGATGGCGTTTGCCGCGTGGCTCGGGACGCTGCGGCGTTCGCGCTGCCGGCCGCTCGAACAATGGATAGCCCTCGCCCTGGGCGTGTTCTGCCTGGCGCTGGCCTACGCCTGCGCCGTGTTCCACGTTTCCAGGCCGGACCTTCCCAGCCTGATGCCGTGGCACACGGCGGCGGCCTTTCTGCCTCTGGCGTGCCTGCTGGCGTGCGGCCTGCGCCGCGCCCGCACCTGGGGTAAGTGGCTGGCTGCCTCGCTCGTCGCCGGCTTCGTGTATCTCAACATTGCGACTTACGTGTTGAAGCTGATCCCGCAATACGCCGGGTGCGGCGAGGGGCACATTCGCTGGCGGGAACTCCAAACCTGTTACTTCGCCGCCGGGGATCGGACCATGCGCCTGTTGGCCGATACGGCGCTCGGGCCCGCCTGGCTGATCGGCGGACTCACCGCTCTAGTGAGCGTCCTGGCGTTGTATCTCGCCGCGGTCACGATCGGACGCTGGTTCGTTCGGGCGGCGCAATCATGAGACTGCGCGCGGCTGCTGCGATGGAGTGGCTGGTCTGCGTCTCCATCGCGTTACTTCCGTTGGCCTGCTGGCCGAACCTCGATCACCCGTTCGAGGGCCCGAAGTTGTGTTTGCTGGCAGTGGTGGCCGTCGCGCTGGCCGCGCGCTATCTGCTGGCGCGTCCGAAGCTCGACCGGCCATCGGACGTTTCCGGCTGGCTGTGGCTCGCGTGGCTGGCCGCTGTCGCCGTGTCCGCGCTGGCCGCGCCTTACGTTTCCCTGGAGGCGTTGCTTATCCTGGCGGCCCCGGTTCCACTGGCGTTCGCGCTCGAACGCGGAATGATCTCGCGCGAGTGGGTGTGCCGGGCGATCCTCGCCGGTTCATCGGTCCTGTGTACGGTCGCCGTGCTGCAGTATGCCGGAGCCGATCCGCTGCGGTGGTTGGGATGGTCGCCGGAGACATTCAGCAGCCCGCGCATGCGTGTGTACGGCACGCTTGGCAATCCGGATTTCGTGGCGGCATGGTGCGCGGGAGCGTTACCGCTGGCCGTGACGCGCGCGGGCATACGGCGGTCCGAACTCTGGCCCTCGGCATTCGCAGGCTGGGGCGCGGTCGCGCTGCATCTGGGCGCGATGCTGGCAACCGGATCGAGAGTGTTCCTGCTGGCGATCCCCGTCGCAATCACCGCCATGGTGGTGCCGCGCGGAGCTAAGTTCAGCCGGTGGTGGTTGGCTGCTGCGGGCGTGGTCCTCGCGGCGGCGGTGTGGTGCTCGCCCGGACGGCCGCTCGGGGTGGTCCTCGATGGCCGTCTCTACCTGGCGCGGGTCGCCTGGAGCGGCTGGCGAAACATCCCGGTTGCGGGCCACGGACCGGGCAGCTTCGAACTGCAATTCGCGAAGCAACAAACGGCATGGCTGCGAACGCATCCGGGGGAAGACGCCGCATTCGCCGGCGCCGTGGATCACGCACACAACGACTACATCGAGATGCTTATCGAATTCGGCCCCTTGGGACTGGGGACTCTTCTCGCCCTGGCCGGAGTGCTTGGCTGGCGCGCGTGCCACGCTTCCGATGACGCCATTGCTCTCGGCGCCTGGGGCGGTGTGGCGGCGCTTGCGGCGGTGGCGCTGGTGGATTTCCCCTTTCATCGTCCGGCGGAATGGACACTGCTGCTGACATTACTGGGAGCGGCCGGTCAGAGTAAGATATTTCAGATCGGAGGAAACAACTCTTTATGACGTCGAAGCGAATCGCGACCGTAGCGGTTCTAGCTCTGGCAGGATTGGCTCTCGGGCGCGCCGGCATGCAGCGCTTCCAGGAAAAGGAGGACGTTTGGCGCGAGCAGTGCCGGGCGGAACTGCAGAAGCTGGGCATTACACGCGGTGCTGCGAAGCTGAAGTATCCAACGCCGTCGATCGGCCTCGTTACCAGCGGGTGCCTGCTGCCGGGCGGGACCACCGAGGTAGTGGTGAAGGGGAAGTTTGCCCCGGGAACCAGATTCTTTTTTCAGAATGACAACCTCGAAGTGATCAAGGAAAGCCTTGCGGGAGGCGAGTATCGGGCCACCGTGAAAGCGGCGGCGGGAGTAGGGGCGCAGAGTGCCGCGCTTGTGGCCATCACACCGGTCACCTGCCTCACGGCGCGCGCCGAACGCGCGGTCTCCATCGGCGGCAAGTTCGAGTGGAGCCTGGATTCCGCCAACGGCTGGCATATCGTTGCGCGGAGCCTCGCCGGCAAGGCATGCCCGGCGCAATCCGAAGGCAATGATTCGTACGACCTGCTCTTCTATCGGAAGGGCGAAGCGAATCCCTTCGAGAAACGCAAGGCCGCCCTCTACTATGAGCCATACGGCGAAACGAACTATCGCTTCGACATCAGCGAGGACGATCCGCAAGTGACCGGCGGTGCAGAAAACATGCAGGCGCTGATGCAGAAGCTGGCGGATCCCAACATCAGCGACGCGCAGCGCGAGCAGTTGATGAAGCGCCTGGAGCAGATGCAGCAGCAGATGCAGGCGAACATCCAGAAAATGACCAGTCCGGGCTATGCGCAGCAGCAGGAAGCCAGGCGGAAACAGTTCGGCTGCCAGAACATCGAGCTATCGGTCCAAGGCGGGGCGGCGAAAGGTACCCTTCGATGCGCGGACGCCGTGGGAGCACAGATCGGCGTCACCGGCGCCGTCAAGTTCCTGGGCCGCTAGGCTGAACAAGCATACACGCGGCACGGCTATGCTGTGACTATGCGAGTGCTCACAGCTACCGCTACTGTTTTGCTGTGCGTCGTTTCCGCTCCAGCGGCCCGCCAGCCAAAAGTCATCGAAAACGTAACGGTGTGGGAAGAGCCGGGCCGGTTCGGCGGGTGGCCCGCCAACCACGGCATCTGGAGCTGGGACGACGAGATTCTCGTCGGCTTCAGCGCCGCTTATTTCAAGGCCGGCGACCTGGACAGGCACCTGGTGGACAGGAGCCGGCCCGGAGTGGATGGGCTGGGCCGCAGTCTCGACGGCGGCCGCACCTGGAAATTCGAGACCTTCACCTCTGATATCAAAGGCGAACCGGTGGACCTGACCGAGCCCATGGACTTCACCCACCCGGACTTCGCCATGAAGCTCAAGGCGACGAACACGGATACGGGCGGGGCCCTGTTCTACCACTCCACCGATCGCGGCCACCACTGGCACGGCCCGTACAAGTTCCCCACGCTCGGTCAACCGGGGATTCCCGCGCGGACCGACTATATCGTCAATGACAAGCGCGACTGCCTGGTGTTCCTGACGGCTTCGACATCGAACCGCAGGGAAGGCCGGCCCTTCTGCGCGCGCACCACCGACGGCGGCCTCACCTGGAAGTTCGTCTCCTACATCGGCCCCGAGCCCGCCGGATTCACCATCATGCCGTCTACCGTGAGGCTGGGGCCGGCGAAGCTGGTCACCACGGTCCGCCACAAGGAGAATGAGACCACCAACTGGATCGACGCCTACCTCTCCGAGGATGACGGGGCCCATTGGCGCCTGCTCGGAAAGGCGGCGCCGGACACCGGCTTGAAGAGCGGTAATCCGCCCAGCCTGCTCCGCCTGCGCGATGGCCGCCTGGTGGTGATCTACGGCTATCGATCCAAGCCCTGGGGCATTCGAGCGCGCTTCAGTTCCGACCAGGGCAAGACCTGGGGCAATGAGTTCATCGTCCGCCCGGATGGGGCGTGGTGGGATCTCGGCTACCCGCGCAGCATCCAACGCCCCGACGGCAGGATCGTGTCGATCTACTACTTCATGCGCCAGAAGGACACCGAACGCTACATCGCCGCGACGATCTGGGACCCGGGCAGCGCGAAGTAGAAGCGGTTACAGCCAGTCGAACTTCTTCAGGATCACAAGGAGAATCGCGGTCGAGAGCACAATCACTCCCCCCGCCACGATCAGGCCGTGCGGCGAGTCCGCGCCCGGCAGACCCTTGAGATTCATCCCATAGAAACTTGTCACGACCACCGCCGGCAAGGCGACGGTGCCCAGCACGGTCAGGACCTTCATCACGCGGTTGGTGCGATTCGCCATGCTGGAGAGATAGATGTCGAGCGAGCCATTCAACAGGTCTCTTTGCATCTCGACGGTGTCGAGACTGCGCGAAAGGTGATCGTAAACGTCGCGGAAGAAGGGCCACATATCCTCCGCCACCCAAGCGCCTGTGACGCGCTGCAAATGGGCAGCCACGTCGCGCGTGTTTGCGAGCACCCGCCGCATTTCGATCAGCCCGCGCTTCGCCGAGAAGATCCGTTCCAGAACCTCGGGCCGCGGGTCCTCGAGGACCTGGTCTTCGAGCGCGTCAATCGCATCGTCGAAGCGGTCCAGGATCGGCGCATAGGAATCCACCACGCCGTCCACGATGCGATACAGCAGTTGGTCCGGGCGCGCATCGGCGGCTGCGTTGCGAACGCGGTCGAGCACCTTCCGCAGCGTCGGGCCGGTGTGTTCCTCCACGGTGATTACGAAGTCGCGTCCGATGATGACGTCCAGGTCGCCGACATCCAGGTCCCCACTCTCGCTACGTTCCACCGGCTTCAATACGGTAAACAGATAATGTGCGTTCTCTTCGGTCTTCGCGCTCTGGTTGCGGTGCCGGCAATCCTCGACGTGTAACGGGTGCAAGCCGTAACGCTCGGCCAGCCGGTCCAGTTCCGGATCCGCCGGGTCGTGGATTTCGTGCCAGACCATATTCATTAGGAATACCACCGATCGCGAGTACTCGAGCCGGTGCGGCGCGCATCCGAGAGTTGACATCCCCTGGCGGGCGTGTTTAAATCTCCAGGAGAAGGTTCAGCTTTGAGCTTCACCGGTTTCAGGCGGGGGTAATTGAAAGATTGTCCTTGACTTGAAGCGCGACGCGGTGGTAAGTATAAAGATGTCCGCGTCCGGTGGAAGTGTAGCGGCATTCATCGTGTGTGAATCCCGCAAGCACAAACGCTTGAAAATAGAACGAGATAGTCGAAAGTGATCCTAAATACGGGCGGCTGTGAGGTGGAAGCCAGGGGCTGCAGGAAAGCTGAGGTTGGTCGCCGAGACCCGGAGCAGGACACGAATCGACAGAGCATCTGAGGTTCAGGTTGCAAGAGAAACTCGTCAATTCGATTTCAATTTCCACAAGGAGAAGGAAATGGTAGCTTTTCGCAAAGTATTACCGGTACTCGCGCTGGTGGTCATGATGGCCGCTGTGGCGAGTGCCCAAAATGCAACGTTTCAGTGCGCTGCCAATGCCGGCGTTCCTCCGCTGATTCGCGCTGAGGGTCTGGCCGAGCCAGTTGGCGACCTGACGTTGAACTGCACAGGCGGCAATCCTGCGACGCTGTATTACGTTAACGTCCAGATCTTCCTGAGCACCAATGTCACCAGCAACATTCTGTCCGGCGGTAACGCGGAAGCCCTGCTGATGATCGACGACCCGGCTCCGGGCAACCAGTGCCTGGGATCGCCGCTGAGTCAGGCCACCACCACCCCTGCTGCTGCCTGCAGCGGCGGCGTTGCCAACATGTGGCTGGGTGAAAAGGTCAACAGTTCGCCGAATTCGGTGCTGTGGAGAGGCGTTCCGATCGTTCCTCCGGGGACGCAGACGCGCGTCATCCGCATCGCCAATGTCCGCGCGAACGCGACGGGCGTGCCGAGTGGCAGCTATGTGCCGGGTACCATCACCGAGTACATTTCGATCACTGGTGCGACCTCGGTTCCGGTGGCCAACCAGCCCCAGACCGTGGCGTTCGTACAGCAGAGCATGACGGTTTCGACCAGCAGCGCGTCTGGCAAGCAGTGCGTCAGCGCGGCTGATGACGTCAATGCTAAGACCGCCTCCATCACGTTCACGGAGAACTTCCCGTCGGCTTTCCGCAAGAAAGTCGAGGACGGTACGGAACAGAGTACTCCGGGTTACAACTACGTCACAGAAAGCATGTTCACCAACTCTGCTGTGGTCGGAGCGGCTGGCTTGGCGAATCAGGGTACCCGGTTCATCGTTCGGTTCACGAACGTCCAGAACGGTGTCAGCATCAGCGTTCCGAATTCGGTGAAGTCATCTTCGATGTATGCGGTCATCGTTGCGCTCGCGAATGCTGACGGTACTTCCGGTAATCCCGGTGCTTACAGCGATACCACCGGCAGCACGCCCGTGAGTATCAGCGGTGGTGCGGGCTATGCGGTGTATGAAGTTGTCGGTACCGGCGCGAACATCAACGGCCTCATCGAGACCCAGGCGTTCACGATTCCGTTCACGTTCTCGTGGCCGACCAATGCGGTCGGCGAGAACAAGCCGGCGCTTGGCACCAGCCAGGTGGCGGGCGGCTACGGTCCGATCAGCACCGTAATCACGATGAGCTCCACGGCTCCCGAGCCGCGGTTCAAGGAGAGCTTCACGCAAGGCGACATGCTGACCATCAGCGCTTGCCGCACCATCCTGCTCTTCCCGTTCATCACCAACCAGGCCAGTTTCGACACGGGTATCGTGGTTTCGAATACCTCGTCGGATCCTCTGGACGGCAACACGGGCCGCCAGCAGCAGGGCGCTTGCACCCTGTACTACTACGGCTCGACCACCGGTGGCGGCGCGGCTCCGGCTGCGCAGACCACGCAGGTTGTCCCGACTGGCGCGCAGTTGGTGTTCACGCTGTCCGGCGGCGGCAACTACGGTGCTCCTGGCGCTCCTGGCTTCCAGGGCTACATGTTCGCCCTCTGCAACTTCCAGTTCGCTCACGGCTATGCGTTCGTGACGAAGATGGGTGCGGTGGACATCGCACATGGTTACCTGGCGCTGGTGGTGCCGGATCGCACTCGTTTGGCCCAGGCGTTCTCTAACGCCGACGCTATCAACGACGGCGAACAGCTCGCCTACTAACCTGAATCGGTAGTAAGTACTTAAAGGGAGGGGAGAAATCCCCTCCCTTTTTTATTTCTCCTCAAAGGTGTTCCTCCCATTCCCGGGAGGCTCTTTCGTGCTAGAATGATCAGTGTTCGCCCGCGCCAAGAGGTCTTCTTGGAAGTGCTGTCCGTTAGCGTCCCACCCATACAGAAGAGGTGTCCATGAAAATTGAGCGTTCGTTTTTGATTTTGGCCACAATCCTGCTTGCCTTGGCGTCGGCTCTCCCCGCCGGGACAATCTATCTGCTCCCGACCGGAACAGCCAGCCAGACCGTGACCTCATACAGCCAGGAACCGTTCCTGTCCTTGGGTTCCTTGGACATACCCGCCAACACGGCCTCCGTCTATTTCTCGCCGGGAAGCAAGTATTATGCCGTCGGTAAAACGGGGGATGGCGCCATCGTGGTGCAGTCGCTGGGTGTGGCAACACCTCTGAGAACCATCAATCTCAGCATTGGGCCGAGTTCGTCCACGATGACGCCCGACGGCCGGTACCTCGCCGTGCTGGCGGCGGTATTGCGCGTGTACGACACGAACAACGACAGTGAGTATAGTCCGACTAGCGGCATCAACGTAGGCGCCTCGCCCAACATGATCCTTTCGGACCTGAGTAGTTCTCGCATCCTGGTTATGAGTTCGGCGGAAAAGAGCATCAGGGCGGTCGATCTCACGACGAAAACCGTATCGGCGCCGCTGGTGCTGGGCGCTGAGCCAAGCACCATGGTGGTGGGACCTAATGGGTTGCTGTACGTGAGCGCCCAGAACCGGCTTTACGAGATCGACCAGCGCACATTGACTCTGCGTGGTGAGATCAGCTTGAACGGAACCCCGGGCAAGCTCTCCTTCACGCCGGATGGGACAAAGGCACTGGCGGTGGATACAACGCCGATCAACAGCGGAAACATCCTGTACTCGTTCGATCTTACGAATCGCACGGTGGCGGGCGTGTACCCTTACGCGCGCACCGTTACGCTGGATCAGGTCGTCGTGACGAGCAACGACCGGGCTTATGCCCTATCGCTGACGCAGGGAAAGGTGTACAAGATCGGTTTCAGCCCATTGTCGGTAGACAACCCGAACATCAACGATCTCGGGAGCACGGGCATGATCGTCGCCTTGGCGAAATCAGGCGAGGCTCCCTTCGCCAAGAATCTCTATTTCATGGATTCGACGAATCTATACGTGATCGACCTGATCAACAACCGCCGGACGTACACTTCCGCCCTCTCGAAGCCTGCCAGCGAGATCCTGTACCGCGACGTGACCGGCGGCCAGGTGAGTAGCTTCCTGCTGGCGGGCAACAACCAATCGGTCGCGCCGGGTGGCGTTTCGGCGCCTGTGGTGGTGCGTGCAATGAACGGGGACAGGCCGGTGTACGATGTTCCGGTCGACTTCAGTACCAGCACGGCCGGCGCCTCCATCTTGTCCGCCACCAGCAGAACCAACATGGACGGCTATGCGCTGGCTTATGTCAGTGTACCGAATGCGAATGGAACCGTTGCGGTACATGTAAGAACCACCGCGGGGAACCAGGTCAGCGCGGATTTCACACTCAACGTGGGGACGTCCGGCGGTGGCGGGACGACGCCTTCTACGGGCGCCGGCGTGAAGGTCGTGTCCGGCGACGGCCAGGTAGTGTTCGAGGTTCGCCAGACCGATTTCCCGTTGCGCGTAAAGGTGACGGACGACAACGGCAATCCCGTGGCTAACGAGCAAGTCACGTGGGCGATTACCAACGGCTCGGGGTATTTGAGCGACTTCACGTCCACGACCGACCAGTACGGCATCGCGCAGTCTTTTTTCATTGGCGGCTCGGTAACAACGGGGCTGTCCTTCGCGCAGTCGACTGTCACGGCCACCGCCAAGCAGGGAAGCGCGTCCTTCACGGCGACGACAGTGTTGGCGATCAGCAGCGGGGGAGGAACCACCGCCTTGCCAACCCTTACGATGCAGACTCCGGAGCCCGGAGTCGGTAGAATCAGCGGAAAACTCGGAACGGTGTTGAAGGGAGCCGTCGCGGTTCGAACCAGTATCGCCTCCGGGCCGCAGATCGGGTATCCTGTGCCGAACGTGGGACTCTTCCTGACCTCCACTCAGGATCCTGCGACCGGGCCCGTTCCGGCCTGTGTAGGCGGTACTGCTCTTAGCGACAGCAACGGCCTCGCTACCTGCGATGTGATTATCACGGGGCACCAAGGTACAGCGAACTTTGACGCCAAGATGGGCGGCGACCGAGGATGGAGCCTGACGGTGACTGCCGAACCTGGCGATCCCGGTGAGATAAAACTCATTCAGGGCGACGCTCAGAGCGGCAATCCGGGAACTACACTCCCGCTGGCCCTGGTCGGCGAGGTGTCGGACGGCTACGGCAATAAGCTGTCCGGGGCCGAAGTGGTTTGGGAGGTGGTCACTCCGAATTCACTCACCCTGATCAGTACGGCCTCGACGTCCGATGCCACGGGCCGTGTTTCGACGCGCGTCACGCTCGGCAGCATGGGAGGCAGCTACCAGGTCCGGGTGCGCAGCAAGCTCGGTTCGGCGGTGGCCTTGTTCACGGTGACGGTGAACGTGCAGGTGTCGAACCTGAACAAGGTCAGCGGCGACAACCAGAACGTGCTCATCTCGGCCGCGTTTCCGCAACCGCTGGTAGTGAAGGTGGTGGACGCGCAGAACGCCGGTCTTCAAGGCGTGGCGGTGGCATTCGCCGTCACTTCCGGGACGGCTACCCTGAGCGCGGCGACGGCGACCACCGGCGCTGACGGCACGGCATCCGTTACGGCGGCGGCCGGGGGGACGCCGGGAACCATCCTGGTGAAGGCTTCCATCTCCGGGTTCTCGGTAACATTCTCGCTCACCGCGCGATTGGCGGGACCCGAGGTGACGGCGGCCGGGATCGTCAATGGGGTCGGCGGGCAGGCGGGTGTAGTGCCCGGCGGCATCGTGAGCATCTACGGCAAGGGTATCGCCCCGAACCTGTCTGGAAGCACTACCGGGGGCAACCTGATCGGTCCTCTGCCTCTGAAATTGGCCGATGTCGAGGTTCTCTTCGGCTCGACGGCCGCGCCGATTTACAACGTGTCGAACATCAACGGCATGGAGTCGGTGACGGTGCAGGCGCCGTTCGAACTGGGCGCGCCGGGCACGGTCAGCGTGACGGTGAAGGTCGCCGGAGCGTCCAGTGTGGTGCCGAACGTTCCGACCTTTGTGATGCAGCCTGGTTTGTTCGAAACCCTGAGCGACACCGGCGTCCGCTACGCGGT
>CAZLOS010000081.1:0-22294 GCA_964561215.1 uncultured Solibacteraceae bacterium
ATGTCCTGCGTCTGCTTCGGACCCGAGATCTCCCGTTCGATCGTGAGCGGGCCGCGGTAGCCGGCTTCTTTCAACTTCTTGACGAAAACCGGGAAGTTCACCTTCCCTTCCCCGATCGGCACCTCGCGTCCAAGCGATTTCGGGTCGGTCGGGTAAAGCCCGTCTTTTGCGTGTACCCCCTGGATGTAGGCCCCGAGCACCTCGACCGCATCCACCGGGTTCGCTTTGCCGTACATGATCAGGTTCGCGGGGTCGAAGTTCACGCCGAGACCTTCCACGCCGACATCGCGGATCGCGCGCAGGAGCGTGATCGGCGTCTCCTGCCCTGTTTCGCACCGGAAACTCTGGTGTTTGGCGTGGCAGTACGATGCGACCTCGCGTATGGCCGCCACGGCTTCCCTATACAGAGGGTCATTCGGATTCTCCGGGATGAACCCGCAGTGCGTCTGGACGGCGGGTATTCCACACTGCTCGGCAAAATCGGACGTCTTCTTGATCTGAGCGATTCTGGCGTCGCGGTACTCGCGTGGAACCACGCCGATGGTGGCCGGCCCGCGATAGAAGTCATAGATTTCAGGTCCAGGTCCACCGGCAATGACCGCCGTGGCCTCGATTTTATAGCGGTCCAGGGCGGCACGCAGACGTTTCACCGTGTCGCCATCGAACGAGCGGGCGCCTACCTGGCACGTCGCGAACCCAAGCTCGTGGACCCTGCGAATCGCCGCCTCGGGATCTTTGCCGACTCCGGTTATCACACCCAGCCGCATGCTGCCGCGTGCCTGGGACTCCGGCGCCGCGCTAAGCCCCACGGCGCTCGCACCAAACATGAAGAACCTCCGGTTCATTTCTCCTCCATCTTCGCCTTTTCGCACCACCCATTCGCCGCAAACAGGTAAGAATTCAGTCCAGTCTTGTGGAAGGCGGCAAATACCTTCGCTATTTCGTACGCGGCCGGGATGAGCTGCATGATACTGTACTCGATGCCATTGTAGACCATCCCGATGGCATGGCCCGCGTTGCCGTTGGCGATATAAACACACCAGGGGCCGTTTTGGGGTGCAGTGATGGCGGTGAGGACGGCTCTCGAAAGGAACCTGGGGGGCCTCAGGTCAGGAACGAACTGGCTTGAGGCCGGCGCCAAGCCAGAGCAAGGCGGAGATGACATTGCAAATAACGCAGGCCAGCAGGATCATTTTCCAGTTTTGCCAGTTTTGGCGCGTTCGGAAACCGGGACCCGGCGCGTGTACGCTGAAGCCACCGCCGGCGACACCGCGGCCTCAGAAGCGCCGAAGCCGAACCGAAACGCGAGCATCGAGATCAAGTCCCACGCGGCGCCGCACAAGGCAATGAACAGCGACCAGCCGGCGATTCCGATAGCCACAATCTTGCGCGCACCATACGTGTCGGCAAGCGAACCCCAGGGAGTCTGAAAAAGAAAATAAGCCAGGCTGAATGCGCCAAAAACAAATCCCAGCTGTATGGAGCTGAGATTGAGATCATGGCGGATCCGGGGTGCCGCAACCGAAATGAAGACCCGATCGATGTAACTGATGCTGTTGACCAGCAGGGTGACCAATACAACCCGATAATGGACACGAGTCACCAGGCAGGCAGTCTCAGATGAAGGTCCGCCTATCCCCACGCGATATGCCCTCCGCCTGCTCAATGATAGCGGTCCGGCTGGTCGTCTTGCGAGAGAATCAGCACATACCGCTCGCCATATCCGCCCAGACAACAACGATTCGACGCTTCCCCCTTCATTGGCCCACCATTCACCAAGGAGCATACTTGAAGGAAATGCGACCATCTATATGCGTAGCCATCTTACTTGCCGCGGCGGCTGGGGCGTGGTGTCAGCAACCCGATCCGCCGGGCCAGGTGAAGACGGGAAAAGCCGTCAACGAAGCCTACCTGTTCGCCCACATGGTTCAAGGCGACTATGGGCGGCTCTATTACACGGTCAGTTTGGACGGGCTCCATTGGAAAACCCTGAACGGCGGGAAGCGCGTCTTCGACGAGTATCAGGGCCATCCGGACATCGTCGCCGGCCACGACGGCCGATACTATCTGGTGGGGAACCGCAACGACTCCGCGCCGGATATCAACTTCTGGGTATCCGATGACCTGATCCGCTGGACCAGGTACGGCGATTACACGCCGGACTTGACGGCAACCCCGGGCTACGGACACGCGCTGCAGCGCATTGGTGCGCCGAAGATGTTTTTCGATGAGCGGAGCAAGCGGTACATCCTTACCTGGCACACTCCACACCTAGCGGGGACAAAAGAGGACCCCGAGCGCTACTGGGCGAGCCAGCGCACCTTGTATGTGACGTCCAAAGACTTGAGAACCTTCTCCCCCACACCAAAGCGTTTGTTCTCCTGGGAGATGGCCACCATCGATGTCAGCATCCGGCATGCCGGGGGCCGCTATTGGGCCATCATCAAAGACGAACGCTATCCGACGCTCGAATGGACAACAGGCAAGACCATCCGGATCACCTCAGCCGCGGACCTTTTGGGCCCGTACCCTGAGCCGGGGCCGCCTATCAGCCCCAACTTCCACGAAGCCCCTATGCTGATTCCGTCGCCCGACGGCAAGGCGTGGTACCTCTACTACGAACAGTATCCGGGGGTTTCCTATGGGCTCTCGGCGGCGGGATCGCTCAACGGCCCCTGGTTCAAGGTCTCCGGATACTCCAGCAACGCTTCATGGAACAAGTACGACATGCCGCCCCTGCTCCGCCACGGCTGCATGATCGTGATCAGCAAAGAGCGTTACGACGCTTTGGTCGCGGCGTTCGGCATGGCACCGCAGGCGGGAGAACTTACAATTCACTTTAGGAAGTGAAGCTTCAGTCTGCGGATGAGAGCCGGTCCGCGCAACAAGGTCGGTGCTCGTGAAATGCAGAACTCTGGTAGCGTCCGCGCTCATCGTATACAGATGCCAGACGCCGTCCCAGTACACCGGAAACGGGTCGCCGGGGTCCTTGCCTTCGCCGGTCCTGATAAAGGGATCCTTGCTGGTGTCCTGGGCGGATCCGGCTGGTTGCTTCTCGTTTGACTGGTCGCCTATGACGTCCGCGGATGTGGCCGGCGTCAACAACCAAGCGAATGCGCCGATCGCTGCAAGGGCGAAGCCCACTATCACGGATTGCAGCAACGCCGATTCCACTCCCGCGCCCGCCATCTTGAAGATGGACGGCGTGTAATGAGAATCCGAATCGGCGGAATGAGTTGGGCCTGACTCCGTTCTCCGTCCGCCAAGTTATATAACTTCCTTCCATTCCTCCGCTGCCGTGATGGCTGTTTTCTTCGCAGGCGGCGCGCGACGAAAACGTGGGAACCGCCAGGATCGCGGGATTTCGCCGCCGAATTGGAACGCCAGGTGATTTGGTATGTTCGATGATGATGATGACGAGGCGCTCGGCGCTTTCCGTATTGGCGTGCGGCGCAGCACAAGCTGCCCGTAAAACTCCGTTTCGCGCCGGCGTGGCGCGGCTCTGCATAACGCCGCGCGAGCCGGTCTGGCTGGCGGGATATGCCGCGCGGACCCACCCTTCGACGGGCGTGGCCCTCGACCTATGGGCCAAGGCCCTCGCCATGGAGGACTCCCACGGCAGCCGCGTGGTGATTGTCACCATGGACCTGTTGCGCGTTCCCACCACGGACATCCCGCAGCAGGTGAAGCAGCGATATGGGCTGGAGCGCTCGCAACTGCTGCTGAATTGCGCGCACAACCATTCGGGACCATCCCTTTGGGAGGGCGGCGCATTCACGGCTTTGTCGCCAGAAGAGTTCGCAAAGAACCGGCGGTACACGGAGCAATTGACCACCGATCTCGTCGATCTTGTGGGCGCCGCGCTTCGGGACATGGCGCCTGCTTCGATTCTCCACGGGACAGGTGAGGCGGATTTTGGAGCGAATCGGCGGGTCCAGACGAGCAAGGGATACGACTTCGGTTACAACCCGAACGGCGCCGCCGATCATCGAGTGCTGGTGTTGAAGGTGGTCGCGCACGGCGGGAAACTACGTGCGGTGCTGTTCGGGTACGCGTGTCATAACACCACACTGACGGGGAAGTCCTACGACATCAGCGGGGACTACGCGGGGTATGCGCAAGCGGCGATTGAACGCGCACATCCCGGCGCAACGGCGCTTTTCCTGCAGCTATGTGCGGGCGACCAGGATCCGTACCCGCGAGGCACCCGGGAGTTGGCGGAGCGCCACGGCGGAGAGTTGGCCTCGGCGGTGGAACGCGCGATGGCCGGCAAGCTCGAAAACGTCGGGGGTCCGATCCGGACCGCGTTTTGTACGGCCGATCTGGCTTTCGCTCCACACACGCGCGATATGTTCGAGAACCGGCTCCACAATTCCAATCCCGCCGTGGTTCGCAACGCCCAAGCGATGCTGAAGGAATATGACGAGGGCCACCCGATCCGCAGTCTGGCCTACCCGGTGCAGGCGGTGCGGTTCGGTTCCAGACTGGGGCTGGTGGCGCTCGGCGGCGAGCCCGTGGTGGATTATGCGCTGCGTGCGCGCCGCGAACTACCCAACGTGATCGTGGCCGGCTATTCCAACCTCGTGAAGGGCTACATTCCGAGTAAGCGTGTGCTCGAAGAAGGCGGATACGAAGCCGGGGAAAGCACGATCTATTACGGCTTGCCCGGTCCTTTCACACCGGCTGTCGAAGACACCATCTTCGCCAGCATGAAGGACGCGCTACGCCTGGCCGCATCACGACGCTGACCAGCTCGTTTGTTGCATCGGTTATACTGACAAAGGTTGCTTTGGCAACCGGATATTTATAGAACGATCACCAGCGGGTGAGAGATTTATGGGAAGGCGGTGTAAATCCGCCACTGCCCCGCAACTGTGAGCGGCATGGTGTTAGGCCGCGCGGCCACTGCGCAAGTGGGAAGGCCGCGCCCCCCGGCAGCACAAGCCTAGCCGCGAGTCAGGAGACCGATCTCGAGCCCCCCCTAGTGAGGCACGTTCCGAGGGAGAGCGTCTCATGTCTGTTTTCAATCGAGTCACATCGGTTAGCCTGATATCATTGCTTGCTCTAGGTGTCTCTTCTGGAGCCCCGACCGTCCGCGGCATCGTGTTGGATGCTTCGGGCAAGAGCATCGCCGGCGCACGCATCGAGTGCGCCGGGAAACAAGCCACTTCCGCCGCCGACGGGCGATTCACCATCCCCGGCGTCGCAACCTGCACCGCTTCAATTTCGGCCCCGGGCTTCGACGGCGCAAAAACTACCATCGATGACACTGCGGAAGCGCGGATCACCTTGCAAGTAGCCGGGCTGAGCCAGCGCGTCGTGGTTTCGGCAACACGTTCGGAAACCACGGTGGAAGAAGCCGGCGTTTCGGCGTCCGTCATCACGCGGTCCGATCTCGCGCAGCGGGAGTTCCCGCTGGTCCTGGATATGCTCCGCGAGGTGCCGGGCTTGTCGGTATCCCGCAACGGCCGCGAGGGCGGACTCACGTCCGTGTACGCGCGCGGCGCGCAACGCACGGCCACCCTGGTCCTGCTCGACGGCGTGCCGATCAACGATCCCGGCGGGGAGATCAATTTCGCCAACCTGACCTCAAGCGCGATCGACCGTATTGAGGTGGTGCGCTCGCCGGAAAGCGTCCTGTTCGGCGCGGAAGCTTCGGCGGCGGTGGTGCAGATGTTCACGCGCCGCGGCGACGCCGAAAACAGCGCGCCCCACGGCTTCCTCACTTACGAGCGAGGGAGCTTTCAGACCGACCGCTGGTTGGCGGGTCTGTCCGGCGGAGCCGCGGACCGTTTCGACTACTCGCTGACGGCGGAGCAGGAGCACACCGGAGGCGAGTTCCACAACGACTTTCACCGCAACACGTCGGGTACCGCCAACGTGGGCTACCGGCTGGCCCCGTCCACCTCCCTGCGCGGGACATTCCAAAGCTTCGACGCTGGTCTAGGCACTCCGGGTGAAGTCGGCTACGGCGTTTTCAATTACGATGCGAACGAGTTCACACGCGACTACGCCGCTTCGCTGCGACTGGACGACGCGCGTGGCAGCCACTACGTGCAGCGCGCCAGCTTCAACTACCACAAGCTCCACGACGTATTCAACGACAACGGGCTTGGCGGACCTTATAGCCTCGCCGCACTGGTTCGCGACGTGACTTCGCCCCAGAAGCGCACCTACATGGTCGGCCTGTTGGATCCGGCGAACCTGCCCCCGGTATCGAGCCTCGCGCCCGGCATGCGCGTTGCGACGACGACGGTTTACATGTGGCCCATGGACCCTTACGTGAGCGACACGTCGCGTAAGACGGGCGAGTATCAGGGCACCGTCACGCACGAAGGCGGAGCGCTGGTGTTCGGATACGAATTCGAACGCCAGGAAGGCAGACTTTCGAGCTACGACGTTTCGCGCGATAACCACGGCCTGTACGTGCTCAAGCAGCAGCGGTTAGGCCGGCGCGTGTTCGTCTCCGGCGGCCTACGGTCGGAGCATTCCAGTGCATTCGGTTACAAGTGGGCGCCGCGCGGTACCGTGAGCGTGCTCGCGGCCGGCGAGCATGGCCCGCTCTCGTCCACGTACTTCCGCCTGAGCGCCGGCCGCGGCATCACCGAGCCGAGCCTGCTGCAGAACTTCGCGCGCGAGGCCTGGTACACCGGCAATCCGAAACTGAGGCCCGAGAAGACCGCGAGCTATGAGGCGGGCATCGTGCAGGAGTGGTTCGGGAGGAGGCTGCGCACCGAGGCCGCCGTGTTCCACAACTCGTTCACGGACCTGATTGCGTTCGTCTCGATGCCCGCGCCCATTTGGGGCTCGTGGGAGAACGTGGAGGCCAGCAAAGCGCGCGGCCTGGAGTTCACCGTTCAGGCGCGCCCGATGAAGTTCGTCACTGTGAACGCAGCCTATACGAAACTCTGGACGCGCATCGTAACTTCCAATGCGCCCAACAGCGCGTTTACCGGGATCGGGCAGGAACTGGGGCGACGGCCGGGCAATTCCGGCGCGCTCTCCATGACCATTGCGCCCGCGCGCTGGTCATTCCAGGCCGGCGCAATTCTAGTGGGCGAGCGGCAGGACAATGACATTTTCGGCGTCACGCGCAATCCCGGATACCAGAACGTGTATGCCGGGGCGAGCTGGCGCGCGAGCAAGCACGTCGCGCCATTCCTCCGGGCCGAAAACCTGCTCAACGCGCGCTATTACGAGGTGCTGGGTTACAGCAGCCTGTCGCGCACGCTGAAAGGAGGACTGCGGCTGGAATGGTAAGACGGACGGCGATCCTGATCGCGGCGCTGGCGCTGGCGTTGTACGCCGCGCCGCGCAGGATCGTCTCCACAGCCCCCAACATTACCGAGATCCTGTACGCGTTGGGGCTCGGCGACCGCGTGGTGGGCGTCACCAACTATTGCCACTACCCGCCGGAAGTCCGGAATAAGCCGAAGATCGGTCCGTTCATTCAGCCGAATCTCGAAGCGATCGTCGCGCTGCGGGCGGACCTGGTGATCATCCAGAAAAACCCAATCCAGCTCTATCCGAAGCTGCGCGGATTGGGACAGAACGTCCTGGAGATCGACCACGACACGGTGGGGAACATCTATCGATCCATCGAGCAGATTGCGGCCGCCGCGGGCGTGCCCGAGCGGGGCCGTGCGCTGCGCGGCAGAATGCAGGGGGAGCTCGAGAGAATCCGGCACCGCACGGCGCCCTTCCCGCGCCGGAAAGTGTTGTTCGTGGTGGGCCGCACCGCGAACTCGATCGAAGGCATCGTCGCCGTGGGCGGCTCTTCCTACCTGAGCGACCTGCTGGCTATCGCCGGAGGCACGAACATGCTCACCGGTTCGGCCGCCGCGTATCCCAAGGTCCCCACCGAGGAATTGTTGAGCCGCAATCCGGATGTCATTATCGACATGGGCGACATGACCGACACCGACTCCGTGACCGAAGCTCGCAAGCGCAGCGTGGTGGCATTGTGGAACCGGTATCCGATGCTGAGGGCCGTAAGAGAAAGACGGGTCTACGCGGTGGCGGCGGACATATATGTGGTGCCGGGGCCGCGCATTGTCGACGCCGCGCGCGAGTTCGCCCGCATGCTCCATCCGGAGGCGGGCCTTTGACGCCGCTTTACAGCCTTCGCGACACGGGCATGCGGTACAACGGCACGGAAGTGCTCAGCCGCGTCAACCTGGACTTCCCTGCCCCCCAGATGGCCGCCATCGTGGGTCCGAACGGCGCGGGCAAGTCCACCTTGCTCGGCATCATGAGCGGCTTGCGCCACGGCTACGTGGGCCGCTGCACATACAACGGCGTGGAGGTCGGCAGTTGGCAGCGCCGCGGCTTCGCGCGCCAGGTCAGTGTGGTTCCGCAAAGCCTGCGCCTCGAATTTCCCTTCACCGCCGAGCAGGTGGTGATGATGGGGCGCACGCCGTTCTGCGACGGCCTGTTCGAATCGCCGGAAGACAGGGAGGCCGTGGATCGCGCCATGGAGATCACGGACACTGCGGCGTTCCGGAAGCGGGATTTCCGCTCGCTCAGCGGCGGCGAGCGGCAGCTCGTGATCCTGGCGTCGGCCCTGGCGCAGTCGCCGTGCACACTGCTGCTGGACGAGCCGACTACGTTTCTCGATCTGAAGCACCAGATCTCCATTTACCGCCTGCTCCGCGAATTGCGCGAGCAGGGGCTGCTGGTAGTGGCGGTAACGCACGATCTGAATCTGGCCGCCGCGTATTCGGATCGCGTCGTGATGCTGAAAGCGGGCCGGATTGCCGCCGACGGCGGACCGGCCGAAACGCTGCGCAGCGAAATCATCCGGGACGTGTTCGGCGTGGAGAGCCAAGTGCGGGAGGCGGCTGATGGGCGGCCGTGGATCGTCTATGGTCATTAGCGCCGCGCCCAAACGACGGTTCTGGTCCGCGCTCGCGCTGGCGCTGCTCATCGCGCTGGCCGCGGGGCTGCTGATGCCCCTGATCGGCTCATCGAAGATCAGTTACGCGCGTGCGTTCGCCGGACTCTCTCCGGACCATGAGATCCTGTTTTACGCGCGGCTGCCGCGCGTGCTGCTGGCGATGCTCGCGGGAGGCACCCTGGCTTGTGCCGGAGTGCTCTTCCAGGCGCTGCTGCGCGACGCGCTGGCAACTCCTTACACGTTGGGTGTATCGAGCGGCGCATCGCTCGGCGCGGTGGCTGCCATCTGTTTCAGCTGGCAGCCGATCCTGCATCTGCCCGCCGTGTGGGTGGCGGCGTTCGCCGGCGCGGGCGTTACGTTGTTCCTGGTGATGGGGGTCGCGACCGAAGGCAAGCGCATGTCGAGCTTCACATTGCTGCTGGCGGGCGTCACGATCAATAGCATTTGCCTGGCGCTGATCCTGTTTCTGCACTACATGGCGAACGTGGGCCAGAGCTTCGCCATTGCGCGCTGGATGATGGGAGGCATCGACGCGGTGGAGTATTCCACGCTCGGCTGGGTCACACTGGCCGTGGTGCCCATGGTCCTGTTGATCTTCTTCAAGTCGCGGGAATGGAACCTGCTCGCCGTGGGAGAGGACTGGGCTGCGGCCCGCGGCGTTTCCACATCGCGCTTGATTCTGACAGGCTATCTGGCCGGATCGTTCATTACCGGAACCGTGACCGCTTTGACCGGGCCGATCGCGTTCGTGGGCTTAATTGTTCCCCACGCCCTGCGGCTACGCTTCGGTGCCGACCACCGTCTGCTTGTGCCATGCTCGTTCCTGGTGGGGGCCGCGTTCCTGGCGATCTGCGATACACTGGCCCGGACAGTCCTTGCACCGACCGAGGTTCCGGTCGGCGTGATTACGGCCTTGGCCGGCGGCCCGTTCTTCATCTGGCTCCTCCGGTCGCGGCGAAGGAGTTTGTGGCTTTAAGTTGGCGGAAGCGACACAACGAAAGATCTACCTGGTGCGGCACGCCGAACCCGAGCGGTCGGACGTGCTGCTGGGCCGCACAAACCTTCCGCTGAGTTCCGGAGGCCGTGTGCAAGCCAGTCACCGCCTGCGCGAACTCAGCGCCGAAATCATCTATTCGAGCCCCTTGCGCCGCGCACTGGAAACCGCCGCGCGGATCCCGCTGCTCAGACCCTTCGAGGTGATCGAAGAGCTGGCGGAGATATCCTACGGGGCTTGGGACGGAAAGGCGTGGTCCGAGATCGAAGCGCGCGAACCCGACCTGGCGCGCCGCAAGCTGGAGGACTGGTACGGCGTCACTCCTCCGGGCGGCGAAACGTACGAAACCTTCCGCGAGCGCGTCACCGATGCGCTCAGCATCATCCTCAACGGGCCGCTGCCGGCCATCGTGGTGGCGCACGCGGCGGTAAACGCCGAGATCGCGCGCCAGCTCACCGGGGAAGATCCCGCCGCCTTCCGCATGAACTACTGCGAGATCCGAGAGATCGAACTGTAGACGGTGGCGGCGGAATGGCCCGTGGGGCGAATCACGTCCACGCGCACGCGAACCGCGCTGGCCTCGGCCCATTCGAGCTTCGAGCGGAATTCGGCGCCTGGAGCGAGTTTCGGAAGCGGCTTCGACCTTTGTCGCCCATGTGCGTCCGGTAGTCGTTGTAGCAAAAGAAGATTGCGCCGCCAACGAAATCGAAGTCCCGGTAAATGCGGGTGTGCGTTTGAAGGATCTGGATGCGCCGCCCGTCGCCGCCGTTGTGTGCGGGATGACACTCGCAGAGCCCGTATTCCGAC
This sequence comes from uncultured Solibacteraceae bacterium, assembly GCA_964561215.1. Lineage (GTDB taxonomy): Bacteria > Acidobacteriota > Terriglobia > Bryobacterales > Bryobacteraceae > JAJFUV01. Next base: position 10,698 of record CAZLOS010000081.1, read on the forward strand.
ATCACGACCGGCTTGTTCGGGAATGCGCGGTGGATGTACTCAAGGTTGCTCCTCGCCGAATCCGCCGTCTGCTCGTACCAGGTTTCGTAATACTCGTTCAGCTCGATGAAGTCCATCTCGCCGGCAACGTCGGCTTCCACGGCGCGCTTGAGTGAATTCGATGCGTACGTGATCAGCCGACGCCTGTCCTGCGGCCAGTGCACACGGGTGAAGACACAGTTCAACTCCTTCATGTCGTCGTGATCGTGCCGGATCCACGCCTCAGACTCCGCCATCCCGATATCGGGGCGGCTCCCCGCCATGCGCTCCACGCCCATCAGCCACACGCGCTCGCCGTTCGGGTAGAACGCCGTGCCACGAACCTCGAATTGGCGTACCCCGAACGTAGTTTCGTAGCGGTGGGCGCCGGCGTGTATCTCGAGCCGGTACAGGTTCGGGTGATCGAAGTGCCACAGCTTCGCCTTGGGCAGGCGCAAGGAAACCGCGACCAACCGCGTCGAATTGCGCTTCGCCAGTTGCGAGATCCGGCACTGCGTCCACCGCGACGCTCTCGATGTAACACGGGGGCGTCACCAGCAGGCGCACGGGTCGCGTGATGCCACCGTCCGGCGTCCAATCGTAGGAATTGGCGCGGGGCAGGATGCTATCGCGAAACGAATTGTCCACACGCACCAGGATGTTGTTGACGGCGCCGAAACGCAGGGCGCGGGTGATGTCGATGGTGAACGCCGTGTATCCGCGGCCGGGGTGCGTTCCCAGCCGTTCGTTGTTCACCCGCACTTCAGCCGTGTGGTAGACGGCCTCGAACTCGACGCGCACCAAGCTGGACGACCACTCCGCGGGCGCGTCGAATTCGCGGCGGTACCAGGCCACGCCCAGGTAATCCGCCCACGCCTCATTCACCTGCCAGGTGTGGGGTACGACGACCTCGGACCAACCGTCCGCCGGCGGCTGCGGCCCGCCTTTGGGATCGGGTCGGAACTGCCAGGTTCCATCCAGCGAGACCTCGGCCTGCATGGCCGATCGCGGTGCGGCGGAGGCTGTTTCCACTGCCAGCGCGGCGCTGCCTGCCCCCAGAAAACGCCTTCGGGAAGTGCTCATCATCCCACGCATCCTGGCACGCAGGCGGTGATATGATGAATGTCCAGTTTGCGAAGGGCGCAGGAGTGTACCCATGTCGAACTCATCACGAAGAGATTTTTTGAAAGTCGCGGCCGTCGCTCCGGCAGCGAGCTACAGCCGCATTCTCGGAGCCAATGACCGCATCCGTCTGGGACAGATCGGCTGCGGCGGAATGGGTAGCGGAGATCTGGCGACGTTTCTCCTGTACGACGACGTCGAGTGCGTGGTCTGCTGCGACGTCGACGACGAGATGATTGGCAAGACGCTCAAGCGGAACGCCGCCCGCCTGGCGAAGCAGCCCGACGTCGTCAAGGACTTCCGCCGGGTGATCGAGCGCAAGGATGTGGATGCGCTGATCGTTTCGACGCCCGACCACTGGCACGCCCTGCCGACCATCTACGGGTTCGAAGCCGGCAAGGACGTGTATGTGCAGAAGCCTCTGGCCGTCACGATCGGCGAAGGGCGCGCCATGCTGGAGGCCGCCAAGCGGTACAAGCGCGTGGCACAGATGGGCACGCAGTGGCGTTTCGGACCGCACTACAAGGAAGCGGTCGAGTTCGTGCAGTCCGGCAAGCTAGGCAAGATCCGGCAGGTGCGCGCCTGGGCGTACCTGGATTGGGTCGGCGGCATCGGCAATCCGCCGGACGGCGATCCGCCGGCGGGCGTGGACTACAACATGTGGCTCGGGCCGGCACCCAAGCGGCCTTTCAACAAGAATCGCTATCACTTCAACTGGCGCTGGTTCTGGGATTACGGCAACGGCCTGATGAGCGATTGGGGCGTGCACCTGATCAACATCGGCATGTGGGCCATGGGATACAATCCGCCCAAGACCATCACCTCTACGGGCGGCAAGATGGTGGTGGACGACAATACGGAAACGCCCGACACGCAGACGGCGGTCTATGAATTCCCCACTTACACCTTTATCTGGGAGCACCAGATGCTGGGCGGCGTGGGTATCGGCGGACGCCCGCACGGGCTGAGTTTCAGCGGCGGCGAAGGCACGCTCATTGTCGACGCCTCCGGCTTCGAAGTGATTCCGGAACCCAAGAAGAAGAGCCTGGTTCCCTACAAGCGCATGCGCGATCCGAACGATCGCGGCTCGGAAGGGCGGCCGGCGCTGGTGCGGAATTTCCTGGACTGCATGCGATCGCGCCAGCAGCCCGGCGAGAACCTCGAAGTCGGCCACTTCGTCAGCAGCGTGGCGCATCTGGGCAACGTGGCGTTGCGAACGGGCGCCAAGGTTGTTTGGGACGCCGCGAACGAACGAGCCGTGGGGTTGCCGGAAGCCGACAAGTACATCCACCGCAACTACCGCGAACCCTGGAAATTGTCTGGCGCAAGATCATGAACAGCTCGACTCGCCGGTCATTCATCGCGGGGGCCGCCGCAGCGGCGAGCCTGCGCGCGGCTCCGGTTGCGGAGCGCCTGGGCATCGCCATCCAACTCACGACGGATGAAAAAGCCTCCCGCAACCTCTTGCGCGCGGTCCGCGAAGCGGGCTACACGCGCGCGCAACTGCAGTTTCCCTGGAGCACGGTGGGCGACGATTTTCTGAGCGCCCTGCCGCGTTGGCTCAAGGATGAAGGAGTCGTGGGCGACGTGGTGGGCGCGTATGTGAACTGCGCCTCGCCGTCGAACGTGCTGATGGATTGCCGCCGCCGGGACCTCATCCGCGCCGTAGACTTCGCGGGTTTCATCGGCGCGCACATCATCGTGGCCTGGACCGGCGGCTACGGCAAGGGACTGATGACGCCAGACCCGCGCAACCTCACGCGCGAGGCCGAGGACGCCATCTGCCGCTTCCTGGAGCCGTATCACATACGCATTGAAAACGCGAGGCTGAAGCTGGCGCTGGAAACGTACATTACGCTGGTCTGCCCCGACGCGCCTTCGCTGGCGCGCCTGCTCAAGCGCCTGCCGAAGTCTACCGGCGCGGTCCTCGATCCGCCCAACCTCACGCCCATCGCGCGCTACGGGCAGCGCGACAAGGTGTTGAAACAGATGTTCGGCGAACTTGGCAACCGCATCGCCCTGGTGCACTTCAAGGACTTCCGGCTCGCGCCCGATGGAGCTTCCTACCAACTGCCCGGGCCGCTCAAAGGCGAGATGAACTACCGGCTTTTCGCCGGGCAGGTGGCGAAGCTGCCGGAGGAAACGCCGCTCATCGCCGAGCATCTCAAGACGCCGGAGTTCGCCCCCGCGCGCAAGGAACTCCTGCCGGTGCTGGAGGCCGCCGAAAGGAGATGAAGAAGTGAACGTGCGGCTTCTGACTTCCGCGGATCTGGATTCGGTCATGGCTCTCTCGCGCGAAGCCGGATGGAACCAGACCCGCGAAGATTGGGCGCGCATGCTGACATTGACGCCGCAGAGCTGCTTCGGCATCGATTGCGACGAGCGTGTGGTGGCCACGGCAACCACCTACTGCTACGGCAGCGAACTGGCCTGGATCGGGATGGTGCTCACCGCCGCGGACTATCGCGGCCGGGGCTTTGCCCGCGCCACCGTGCAGGCGAGCCTGGATTTCGCCCGTTCACGCGAAGTGGCCTGGATCAAGCTCGACGCCACGGACATGGGCCGCCCGCTCTACGAGAAGCTTGGCTTCGTGGCCGAGTATGCTGTGGAACGATGGCAGCGTCCTCCGGCGCCGGCGGCGGGCGCTGCGGTGGAAGCGTACCGGCCGAATCCGGAGCTCGACATCGAGGCGTTCGGCGCGGACCGCTCGTCGTTGCTGGCAACCCTGGCGCCGATTGAAGCCGCTTCAGCAGGCGGCGCCTTCGCCCTGGGAAGGCCCGGCACGAAAGCCGCCTACTTCGGCCCGTGCGTGAGCCAGGATATGGATAGTGCGGCAAGGCTGCTGGACTGGTTCCTGTCGAGACACGCGCGGGAGCATGTCTTCTGGGACCTCGTCGAACCGAACCCGTACGCCTACGCCTTGGCCCGCACGCGAGGCTTCGCTCCCGTGCGGCGCCTGATGCGAATGACGCTTCGCGGACGAGCCTGGGCGCCGACGTTTGTGGAGCGGCCTGAACTGGTCTACGCGCTCGGCGGCTTCGAATTCGGATAACGCTCAGTACACCAAAGAGCGGAAACCGCGGACAGTATGGAAGGTGATCATGTTGCCGTCGTGCGCGGTGGCGGCGCGTTCATCGCCGGAGCGCGAGAGCACGTGAAGGTCGTCGCCGTCGATGACGGCCGAGGCGTAATGGCGCGCCTGGCGGGCCGATCCGCCCACCGCGATGAGCCCCGCGTAACACCAATCCACGCAGTTCTTCGAGAAGTGCAACGCAAGCCGGTGGCGCTCGTTGTTCGGCAGGTTGTAACGGTCGGCCGGGAGGCGCTCCGGGCGCGTCATCGAGTCGGTGGATTGCGTGGAAACGAGCCAGTAGAGGCGCATTTTCGGATCGAAAACGATGTGGAACTTCATGTGGCCGCCGGGACATGGCACGTACAGCATGGGCTCGCCGGAAGGCGCATGTTCGAGCGATACCGTGATTGTCCGGCGGTCTTCGCTTTCCACTGCCTTGGCGATGCAGGCCAGGTTCGACGTCCCGGTGTGCGAGCGCATCCAGAGGTGGAACGTGCGCAGCGACGGATCGAACCACGCGTGGTCCGGATCGGTGAATTGCACGACGTTGGTTTCCAGCCACCCCATGGGAGCCATGCTCCGCGAATCGCCCGGGCCGCTCACCGTGCGTCCGTAGCGAAAGAACGGCGCCCCGATCAGGTGCGGCGGGCCGGCCTGCCGCACGGCTTCGGCGAAGGTTAGCTCGTTCGAGAACGTCCACGAGCCTCGTTGGGTGAGGTCCGCATCGACGGGCGCGGACATGACCACAGGGGCCAGCACGCTCACGGGCCATCCCCTGAAAGACGGATCCGTCACACGCTCCATCACCAGGTACACGCGGCCATTGGCGTAATGGACGTTGCAAGGTGCCTGGTGCCACTTTTGCCGCTCGGTCAGTCTCGTGACCGTAGACCAGGTCTCGCCGCGGTCGCGGGAGCGCACGATGGTCAAGTCGCCCGCCTGGCCCAACACGTACACTGAACCGCCGGCTTCGAACGGGCGCGCGTGCATCATGGGAGCTTCGCCGCGCAGGGTCCAGGTGCGGCCGTGATCGTCGCTGGTGTAGAACTCATGCATCCAGCGCTTACCGCTTTCAAGCAGAGCTCCGCCGGATGTCATCCCCGCCGGCGTCGAAACGTCGCAGGTGGCCACCAGGCGGCCGCTCGCCAGGCGCGCCAGACCCGGACTGTAAACTTGAATGCGCGCGGGGTCGTTCGAGCGGCGCAAAACGACGTAATCGTTCGCCAGGAGATTCGCGCCGAGGCCCAGGCGCGGCACCGCCGCCAGACTCAGGAAGGAACGGCGATTCATGGAGCGACACTCAAACGCAAGAGTGAGATCCCCAAGGCAGCCACACCGAGGAAGCTGCCAAAGGGCAATTCGTAAGTCGACGGATCCTTGCGCGCGATGCGTATGTAGGCATACCCCACCACGGAGCCGAGGACGGACCCGATCATGAGCATGAGCAACGCGCCTTCCAGGCCCAGGAACGCACCGGCCGTGGCGATCATCTTCACGTCGCCCAGGCCTAACCCTTCGCGCTTCCGCAGTTTCAAGTAGGCCGCGCCGACCACCCACATGAGGAGGCTGATCAGCAGTGCGCTCGCTGCCGCATCCACGACCGAAACCACTCTGGGGCTCCAACAGTACGGCAACAGATACGAGATCAAGCCACGTTCCATGGGAACCCACGCCGCAATGAGGATGCCGGCCAGAGCTCCGCCCAGCGTGAATTCATCCGGCAGGATGCGCTGTTCGAGATCCGTGAAAATGAGTCCCACCATCAGCGCGGCGAACAGACAGTCCTTTGCCCCCAGGGGTGTAACGCCCCGCATGAAGACGATCCACGCGAACAGCGCGCCGGTAAGCGCTTCGACGAGCGGGTACCGGGCCGAAATGCGCACTCCGCACCAGCGGCACCGGCCATGCAGGATCGCGTAGCTCACCAGCGGGATGTTGTCATACCAGGGGATGGTGTGTTTACACGCCGGGCAAAACGAACGCGGCCTGACCACGGAAAGGTCCTCCGGCATCCGGTAAATGCAAACGTTGAGGAAACTGCCGATCAGCAGGCCGAACAAGAGGGCAAGGAAGGTTTCTAACATGCGAGTAAGCGCTGGTACACGCGCAGTGTATCACAGACCATTCTGTCCACCGTGAATTCCTTTTCAACCCGCTCGCGCGCCTGCGAGGCAAGCCTGGCTGCGAGCGCGGGGTCGTCAAGCAGGCGGCGCATGGCGCCCCCGATGGACTCCGGATCGTTTTCAGCGAGCAAGCCGGTTTCGTTGTCCAAGACGATTTCCGGCAGCCCGCCCACGCGGCTGGCCACCACGGGAACACCGGCGGCCATCGCCGCCAGCACCGCCGAGCCCAGCCCTTCGCGCGAGGTAACGTAAACGAACAGACGCGCGCCGGAGAGGGCGAGGTCCAGGTCGCGGGCGAACTCTACGTCGATGCGGGCGCGTTCGGCCGCCGCGCGCACCAGCGCCATGCCTTTGCCGGGATCGTCGCTGTAAAGCGATGCGACGCGGGCGCCCGCGGCTTGCATCGGACGCAGATCCACGCCGTCGTAGACCACTGCGATGCGAGATGGTTCGACGCCCGCGGCAAGAAGCGTACGATTCACGCACTGCGACACGGCGATGTAGAAATCCGCGCGCGCATACTTCCATCGCGACAGGAGCGAATCGCGCACGGGGAAATCCACGCGGCGCGCTACCACCAGGGGCCGTGCGCCGGCCAGCGCAGCCAGCGTGTGCGTATGCGCATCGTGCGCATGCACCAGGTCCTTCCAGTGAACACGCGAAGCGAAGCGCCGGAAGCTGAGCGGTTCCACCACGAATCCGCGCTCGCGGGCACGTGCGGCAAGCGGAGCGTCCTCGCGCGCCAGCAGAACGGACTCGTGCCCGGCGGCCCGCAGTCCTTCAAGGAGCGCGAGCACCTGGTACTGCCCGCCGCGCATTTCGCGGCCCGAATCGAGGTGCAGGACGCGCATCTCAGCTCATGTTCCTGGCTTTGGCGTACTTCAGGAAATTGTAGAAAGCCGCCATGTAGGCGATGGCCAGCCCTTCGAAGCCGTCGAGGAAACCACCCTGCGGGATGTAGGTCCGGAAGAAAGTCCAAGGAGGATCCAGCAGCAGATGGTGATAGCCGATCTTCCTGCCCTGACTCACGATCTCCTCGGCCGCCAGTGTGGTATAGCGCTCCATCGTCTTCATGTGCTCGGACAGCGAGTTGCAGGTGAAGTGCAGCAGATTCGACTGCAACTCGCCGACGCGACCGTCCACCTGGACGCTCTCGTGCACGTACTTGCCAACCCAGCGTGCCTTGCGGCGGTCGTACAGGCGCACCTTACGGTCCGGATACCAGCCTGAATGCAGAATCCAGCGGCCCAGATACTGCGCCATCCGGGGCGCCGTGTAGCCGTCGCAATCAGGCTGGTTTTTCTTGAAGCGCCAGATTTCGGCTTCGAGCGCCTCGCTCAGGGCCTCGTCCGCGTCCAACGAGAGGATCCAGTCATTCGAGGCCTGCTCCGCGGCATAGTTCTTCTGTTCGGCGTAGCCTTTCCAGACGTTCTCGATCACCCGCGCGCCGAGGTTCGACGCAAGTTCTACGGTGCGGTCCGTCGAACCGCCGTCCACCACCACCACCTCGTCGCAGCAGCGCAGGCTTTCGATGGCACGCGCGATGTTGCGTTCTTCGTTGAAGGTGATGAGCGTGGCGGAGATCTTCATGTCCCGGCACCTAGCTTACGCCGTTGGTCTCCAGCGGCGCCACCATGAAACACAGTATGAACAGCGCCAGCGCAACCCACGCCAACGCCGTGCGCGTGCCGCCGAGCGGCGAATCGTCATAGATAGCCGGGTGGCGCATGCCGAAGAACAGCAGAAGGGCCGCCCACACCAGCCAGGGCCAGTAGAAGATGCCCATCGGAACCAGCGCTATCACGAAGATGCGCGACAGCAGGCGGTGATATCGCCCCGTGAGCGAGTAGAGGATGTGTCCGCCGTCGAGCTGGCCGATAGGCAGCAGATTCAGCGCAGTGGCGAAAATGCCTACCCAGGCCGCGCGCGCCATCGGGTGGAGGTAAATGTCCTGATGAGGGACGCCGGGAAACACGAGCATTTCGAACAAGCGCTGGATCGCGGGAACGCCGAACACGATGTCGCCCACCTGCCCGATGCCCGGCACAACCTTGGACATCAACATGCCGATAAACAGGACTGGCAGCAATACAACGAAGCCGGCAATCGGACCAGCCACTCCCACATCAAACAAGGCGCGGCGGGAATAGATGGGCGTGCGCACGCGGATGAAGGCGCCGAACGTGCCGATCAGCGTCGGCGAGGGTATGAAATAGGGCAGGCTGGCGTCTACGCCGTAGTGCGTGCAGGCGAAGTAGTGGCCGAATTCGTGCGCGAGCAGAATCAGGAGAAGAGTAATGGAAAACGGCAGCCCCGCGGTAAGATCACCGGGTTGCATCCACAGTTGCGCGAAGCCCAGCAGGTCGGGTTCGGTGAAAGGCGGGCGGTTGGCGGCGAAGTTGTGCGCCATGCGCGCGCCCACGCCGGTGGTGGTCAGAAAAGTGAGGACCAGCAACAGGACGTGCAGCCAGATGCGGGGGTGGAAACGCGCCACGAACTCCTCGCCCATGGGGGCGGCGAACCTGTTCTCTCCCGATGAGGTATCCAAAGCCGGAGGAATGCCCTGGCCTGCCACAAATCGCGTTACTGCAGCGTTTGCAGTTCCTTACCGGGCTTGAAGCGCACGGCCTTTCCCGGCGGGATGGCGACTTCGGCGCCCGTGCGTGGATTGCGTCCAATGCCCGTCTTGCGTGGCCTCACGTTGAAGATGCCAAAGCCCCGCAACTCGATCCGCTCACCTTGGCTGAGTGCGCGCTTCATACTCTCGAACACCGTTTCGACGGCCATCTCGGCCTTGGTTTTGGTGATTCCGGTCCGGTTGACAACTTCGTTGATGATATCGAGCTTGATCAAGGCATCCTCCTCGCTTCGAGTCCCGTAAGACTATGAGCCTGCGCCTGCGCGAAGCAGGCCCCTCGAAAACGGCAAACTACATGATAGGGAAAGGGTTACGTCCTTGTCAAGGCACCCTCTCAAGAGACCGGCCCGCGGCGGGCAGCCAATGTTTCAATGTCGGCGATCAACCGGGCCCGCAGTTTCGGATGCAGCCGGTGTAATCCGGTGTATTCGATCCAGCCATTCGATACGCCCACACCAGCGCCGGTCTTTCTCGCCAGATCCATCTGGTAGTTCCAGAACTGCGTGAACTGCCAGGCGCACGGGAGCCAGCGCCGCGCTCCCAACGCGGCCATGTAGCGGACCGGAGGCTTGCGGTAGAACTCGTTGCCAAGCAGCGATCCGTAGGCGTGGTCGCCGCCCTCTCCATCGGCCCACATCACAAAGCTCGCCAGTGCGCAATCGCTGGTGAGTAACGCCTTGTCCGCTCCGTAAGAATGAACCAGCGCTCGCAGATCGCGAAGAAATCCGATCATGTGCGGCGAGAGCGGGCCCCGGCGATCGCGGTGGAAATCGTAGCCCAGCCCGCCGAAGGTTTCGTCGAGCACGATGGCGTCGGGGCCGATCATTTCCATCACGTTACGCGCCTGATCGAGCAAATGCTCGCGCCAGGCTTGGGAAGCGATGGACATGTGCCAGAGTTCGCCCACGGTTTCCGGGCCTTGCCAAGCATAAGGATACGTCTTGCCGTCCGCGTAAGTGAGCTGCGAATCCCGGAGCGCAGCGGCGTGAGGAGAGGCTGAATCGAACCCGGCGGTGTGTAAGTAGATAGCGGCTTTGGTGCCGGCGGCGCGTGTCGCCTTCACCCGCGCGCGCATCTTTTCCACCGACATTTCGCAGGCGCCGTGCAGGTCGCTGGCCATGGCCATCCAGCGGTCGCGGCCGGGCTTTAAATAGTCGCCCAGCACGGGATAGTAGCCGTGCTGCGTGGCCATGCCGACGTGGAATTCGCGGAAATGGCCGACATCGAGGTCGTAGCCCGCGCCGCGCCGGCCGTCGTCGCCTGGCCCGAGAAAGTCGTAGTAGTGTACGCGGGCGTTCTGGAGCCAGCCGGGACGCGGCTCCCGGTCCAGGAACGCGAAGTCGTGGAAAGCGCGCCACGCGATGGGCGCATCGCCCTCGTGGACGAACAGGTAGCACTTTTCGCGCACTTCCCCGCCGGCAGGAACTACGACCTTTGTGGTGAATGTCCAGCCGCCTTCGCCGCGCGGCTCGCTGGTGGCGGCCACGCGCCACGCGTGCGCCGGTGACGCGAACAGCGCGATGCGCCATGGGATTTCCGGGTGATAGATGTCGGCCAGCGGAATGAGCAACATGCGGCGCACGTCCGTCACGGCCGGCTCAGAGGCGAACGGTTCGAGGTAGTCGGCGGAGAACCCGGCGGCATTTTCGCCGGGGCGGCCGATGTGGCGGTCGCAATCAAGCGTCTCGATCTTGCCCAGGCAGCGCAGCACCGCATGCGCGCCGGCGGTAAAAGGCAGGTGCGCACGTTCGCGGCCAAAAGCCTCCGTGGGATGCGCGGAAGTGGCGAAACTTACCTCCACCGTACGCTGCTCGCGGCTGGCGTTGCGGATGGCCAGTTCGGCTTCGAGAATGTCCTCCCCGCCCCGGCCGCTGCGTAACAAACGATGCGCGAGCGACACCTGGCAGGTGCCTTCGGGCTTCGCGTGCGCGGTGAGCAGGCCCCATCCGCCCCGATACACGAGCGGCGTTCCACCACAGTGCGCCTGTGTGTAGAGCCTGGTGGCTTCGTCGCGCGTCCAGCGAACCAGCGCGGCTCGCGCGGGTTGAGGTGCGGCGGCCAGCGGCGCGCCGGCCAGCGTGGTCAGAAATGTTCTGCGTTCCATGGCTAGGGTAGTCTGATTTGTCCGCGCACGTAGCGCCCCACTTTTTCGAGCGTACGGACGTCGATCTCGCGCAGCTTGCCCACCCTGGTCGGCGCTACATCGAGCGAGAAGACGTTGCCGTGGCGGACGGCGCCGAGGTAATCGCGATAAATATCTTCGGCCGGCGTGACTGTTCGATCCCACTCGGGCCGTGTGTAGAACCAGCGGCCGAACTGCGGCGTTCCGCGCCGGTTGCCGCCGAGAATCGGATAGGTGAATTCAGCGGCGACATAGCCGGAGTAGCCCTTGGCGTACTTGGCGTTGTAACCCGACCCGGCGAGGTCGTCGAGCGCCGAGCCGTGGCCCATCTCGCCCAACCGCAAATCGCCGCTCGCCTCGCCGTGGTTGTAGCCCGCCAGGCAGTCCGGCTGCAGACCTTTCACAAATGCCGTGGTTTCGGCATGGCTCAAGCCGCCGTCGCCCACCGCGTGGTCGAACCAGATGAACTCGATGGGACCGTAGCCGGTGAGCAACTCCTTC
>CAZLOS010000082.1:0-21910 GCA_964561215.1 uncultured Solibacteraceae bacterium
AGGCCACAAAGAATATTGAGGTCTGATTAGGAGAACTGGGAGAAGAGGCGGGGGTGTTGGGAGCGGGGCTGCTGGTTCTGGACCGGCTTTACGAAATCCCGGCCCTGAAGCCGCCGGGATTCCTTCTGAACCCGGAGGCTGCGGCAGGCTTTCGCGCCACCCGCGGCCTCCGGGAACTTTCAACTAAAAGCTAAGTCTTGCTCCGACCTGCACGACGCGGCTACCCGTGCCGCCCGTGATCTTGCCGGCGGTAGGAATAGGTGAGCCACCATCGCGTGTGTCGGCGATCGTGGTGCTGGGATTGCTGAGATTGAAGTGGTTGAAGGCGTTCAGGAAGTCGGCTTTCAGTTGCAGCTTGATGCCTTCCCGGATGCCGAAATTCTTCGCCAGCGACATATCCCAGTTCCAACTGCCAGGCCCGAACAGGAGGTTGCGAGCCGAGTTACCCCACGTCCAGGGTTGGGCGGGAGCGAAGGCGTTGACGTTGAACCACTGTACGCCGTTGATGATGTCGTGCCCGCTGCCCTGGCCGGCATAGAAATCACTGCCGGCAACCACATCGGAGCGGTTGTTGGAACTCCACCAGCCGGTATAGCTGGACGGAACCTGGAAGCCCACCGAGAACGGTGCGCCGGTACTGTAGTTGGTGATGCCGGAAAGCTGCCACCCGCCGATCACCGCGTCGGCGAACTTGTTCATGCCGCCGAGCAACTGTTTGCCCCGGCCGATAGGCAGTTCGTAAACGTAGTGGAAGGTCAGGATGTGGCGGCGGATGCCGGCGCTGTTGCCGTAATCGAGTTGCGGCTTCTCCGGGATCATCGGGCCGTACACATAATCAGCGTTGTCCAGGCTGCGGGTCCACTGATACTCAAGCTGGAACAGGAGGCCCTGCGAGAAACGCTTGGTGGCCTCAAGCTGCAGTTGGTTGAAGTTCTGCCAGGCGCCGCTTCGTGTGGTGAGGATGCTGGCCCACGGTTGGTAGGGGCGCTGGCTCTGGAGCGTGACGTTGGGGGTCTGCTTTGTGGGAACGTTGATGTCGCTGAAGAACCACTGCAAATGGTGCGTTTGGCTGCCGGCGTAAGTGGCCCGGAAAGCCCAGTCTTCCGTGAACTGGCGTTCCAGGGTCAGGTTCCACTGCTGTACGACAGCGCTCTTGAAATCGCGCTGCATGGCGTAGAGCGTCGGATTCTTGGATGCGCCGCTGATCGACTGTAACTTCGTCGGGAACGGATCCGAGAAAGTGATATCGGGCAGGTAGGCGCTCGTGATGCTTCCGGAAAGCTGGGTGAGGTAGTTGGCGCCGGAGAAGCCGCCCAGACCGCCGACCCATGGCGGATTCAGAACATCGTCGCGGCCGCCAACGTATGTGGGGTTGAAGTTGTAATACACACCGTAGCCAGCCCGGATGACCGTACGGTTATCCGAAGTCGGACGGAACGCGAAACCGACGCGCGGACCCCAATTGTTCTTGTCGCCAATCATGTACCGGGAAGGGATGCCCAACGCCTTGGTGGTGGTGAAATTGTAAGCGTCGAACATGGCGCGCGAAGCGCCGAGGGTCGGAAAGACCGCCGTGTCGGAGTCCTGCGGCAACGCCAGCCGGTTGGTTGACGGATCCCAGTATGTAGAGTATCCGTTCTGCCAGTTCCACGGCGTCTGGTACGAGTAACGTACACCGTAGTAGAGAGTCAGGCGGGGATTGGCCTGCCAAGTGTCCTGAGCGTAGAACTCGGTGTTCCAGCTATAGTAGACACCCGAGAAGACGCCGGCATAGCCGGTGGTCGAACTGTTGGCCGTGCCCAGCAGGAAGTCGGCGAACGCATTGCCGATTGACTGCGCCTGGCCGGGGAAGCCCTTGCCGCCGGTCCACTGGCCGCTGAAGCCGAAGCTGCCGAGCGGGGCGTTGGGATTCGCGCCGTAGCTCTTGAACGTCGCGGCCGTGGCACCGAACTTGTAGGTGTGCCGGCCCCGGACGTACGTGAAGTTGTCAGTGAATTCCCAATTGAAAGCGTGGCCGTAGGTGCCCTTGCCGCTATCGGTGATGCCGGTGTAACCGGTCATGCTCATGGCGGGCAGACCGCGGTTGGGGCTCTCGGTCAACTGCGGGAACAGGCTACGCGGGTTGAAGTCCAGGTTGATACCGCTGCGGATATTCGGGTGGTCAAACCAGGAGAAACGGAAGTCGTTCAGCGCGCGAGGGCTGAAGGTGTGCGTTTCGACGAGGCTGTAACCGAACGTCTTGTATCCGTAGTTGCTGGCGTTGCCATAGGTGGACGGATAGCCCAGGTACCACTGCCACGGATCGCCGACATTGCGGGTGTAAACACCGTACAACTGATCCTTCTCCGAAATCTGATAGTCGATGCGAAGGTCCATGGCGTTCATATCCTGGGCCGTGGAGACCATGCCGTAGTAGTTGACGCCGCCGCTGGGCAGACCGGCAAGGTTGCTGCTTCCGTTCGGCAGGGGCAGATAGTTGATCAGGGTCTTCGCTTGAGACGTGATCATGCCGCTGGGAATCTGGTTGTTGGGAAACGGATTGCCGGTGAAGGGATTGTAAAGCTGGGTGCCTTTCGGGTCGGCGCAGATGCCGCTGGCGCTGAAGCTGGAGCAGAGGGCCGAGAAGTCGCCGTTCCGCATAGCCGCGGAAGGGTAAGTCAACTGCGGCAGCGAGTACATGCGGTTGCGCATGCCGGCATAGTCGAAGAAGAAGAACGCCTTGTTCTTCACGATGGGACCGCCGACATTAACGCCGAACTGGTTCCGGACCGTAGGCGAGCGCTTGCGTCCGAACGCGTTGTTGGTGAAGCTGTTGGCGTTCAGCTTGGTGTTCTGAAGGTACTCGTACAGGTCGCCATGGAAGCCGTTGGTTCCAGACTTGGTCACCATGGTGATGGTGCCCAGATTGCGGTATTCGGCGTTGGTGTTGTAGGACTCGACCTTGAATTCCGCCATCGACTGCACCGGCGGAAGGCTGATCATACCAAGGCCGTAGCTATATGCACCGGCGCCGTTGCCGAAATCGTTCGCGGCCACGCCGTTGATGGTGAAATTGAAGGCGCCCCAGTGGGTGGCGCCGCCGGTTTGCGGGCTGGAACCCGACAGCTGCGCGCCCGGCACCAGGGCCATCAGCATGTCGATGGATTGCTGGGCGAGCGGCAGGTTGGTCATCTTCTGGACGTCGATGGTTCCGCCGATGGTCGGGCTTTCCGTTTTCACCAGCGGAGCTTCACCGCTAACGCTGACGCTCTGCTGCACCTCGCCGACCGTCAGTTGCGCGTTCACGCGGACCGTCTGCGTGGACAACACCTTGACCCCTGTGGTGGTCGACGTCTGGAATCCTTGTTTAGAAACCTTTACCGAATAGGTTCCTACCTGCACGTTGGGAACCGAGTATGCGCCGGAACTGTCCGCTTTTGTTGTGAAGCTGATTCCGGTACCTTCGTTGGTCACCGTGACCTGGGCTTCAGGGACAGAAGCTCCCGACGCATCGGTAATAAGGCCGATGATGGTGCTGCTGATGTTCTGCGCGAAAAGCACGGGCAGCGTTAGCAGAACGGCCAGCAGGACTAAGAGAATCTTGTTGCTGTTCTTGACTGGCAAGTCTAACCTCCTTGTTTCTATCGTTTCGTCGAGTGGCAGAGGAACTACCTAAGCATGGATACAGCATCGCCTCGACACTCCAAGCTTATTTCTCCTCCCACGAGCGGAAGTTTAAGACAACTCGCGATGCGTGTCAAGCACAAAGTTCCAAGTTAAAAATGAGAACAATCCGATCTGCTTCACTCCATGGGTATTTAGTTCCTATATAAGAAGATTTAATGGCCCCGAGAAGGTTTCTTTGGCCTCAATCTCCATCGGCGGGCCGGGACTTGTTCATTCAGGACGAGCCGCAGCAACTTTTTCTTCTCGGCGAAGGTTTCGGGGGTGTAGATGTAGTCCTGCTCCCACTCGTAACCGAGGCGGGAGTCGCGTCGCGCCGTCTCCCAGGATGCGTCGGTGCGAGCGAGTTCCGCTTGAAGAATGGCTTCCATGCGGTCCAGGAGGCCCAACGCCCCGGCGGAATCCCGCGAGTTGCCCAGCCGATAGCGAAGGTCTTCGAATTCAAGCAAGGCATACTCGCTACGCATCATCCTCTGAAGTTGTTCAGCCAGAAGGACTTCCCGGAAGGCGCCCGCCTGCTTGCGGGAGGGCGCCCGCAGCGCCGCTTCGCGATAGCTCTTGAGCCCTTCCTCCATTGTGTCGGCGGCCAGCAACAGGTATTTCTGGAACACAGGAAGGCTGAACGGCTTTACGTACTGCTCGGCCACGTTGATGCGGTTGCTGAAGTCCGGCCAGAGGAAGAGCCTCGCGGGAACATAGGGCCAATAGGGGTTCACCTGCGATTCGCGACTCCACAGCGCCTGATCGTTCCAGGAGTGCTCCAACGTCATCGCCCTGGGTTTGGGTTTGTTGAAGAAGAAGGGGGCGGCAACCGCGTTGCAGGTCCCCCAGTTCGGGCCGGTGTCCGGGACCAGGCGGCTGGCTTCACTGAAGGATTTCCACGCGGCCAGGACCTTGACCTCCGATCCGGGACCAAAATCGCGCCGTGCCAAGCTCCGCAGGAGTTCGTCCAGAGGCGGCGCCTCGCTCCAACTATCCCAGGCCCGGATTTCGGCCACGAAGTTCGGTTTGAAACCATAGCTCCAGCTCTCCATGGTGCCGTCGACGCCGTGTTCGCGGAGGGCCCGATAGCGCGCGTACCACTGATACGGGAACGGCAGGTAGGGCATGGTCCCGAACTGCCAACTGGCGAAAGTGTCTGCTTTGGAATAAACCGCCCGCATACCGCGATCACGGGCGGCGGCAATCTGGGCCGCGGTCACCTCGGCTGGACCCGCCTGGTTGATCGCATAATCCTTCAGCCAACCGCGCTCGCCGTCCATCTCGAATCCCTTTCCGTTCTCGAAGGTCAGCAGCGGGATCGCGTCGCGGGGCAACTGGTTCACGAAGTAACGTTTCAACTCCACCTGTCCGGGGCGGAAGTCGATGTTGTACTCCCACGGGAGCACTTCGATCGCCGGATTCAGCTTGCGGCACTCCTCGACCACGATTTCGACGCCGCGCGCCCAATGCCGCGCCCAATCATGCAAGTCCTGCTTGCCGTGGCCGCCCGCGCCGAACCAGTTGTCGTAGAAGAAGCCCTCGGTCAGAAGAACGTAGCCGCGGATTTCGGGGAACTCTCGGACGATGTCGCGCACGAGCCTTCGCAAGCCCTCCTCGTTATCCGCGGTGCCGTCGAAGCGATAGACGATGGGGGTATACACGTCGAGCCCCTGGCGCGCCGCGCGGCGAATCAGGTCCTTCATCTTTCCGGGAGGGTGAGATCTCATCTTGTCCCAATACGGTGGCACGCCCGGGGCGTTGTTCGGGTTGCGGTAGACCGAGCAGAAGATAGAATCGAAGCCGTATCGGGCGATGGTCGCCAGGTACTTGTCCGGCCACTCCATCCAGCCCAGGCCGGACAACGTCATGCGCGCGCGGAAGAGGCTGTGACGGACCACGTTCAGATTGCGGGGCAGGAAGGGTGCCTCGCGAAGGTTCATGCGGGCCTCCAGGTTGTAGAGGCCGTACATGGCGCCACGCTCGTCGAAGCCGCAAACCGCGACGCGATCCGTCGCCACCACGATCTGGTAGTCCTTCGGATTCTTCAGCGCAGCGCCGCAACCGGGCATCTGGTCGCGCACGCCGGCGACGACAGTGCGTTGCAGGCTGGTCCAGTTGGCGAGCGAATCCACCGTCCGCAGCTCCAGCTTCGTCTGCATCGCGGAGCCGAGGTAGGCGCGGAAGTTGCCGGCGGCCTGGCGCAGCACCATCCCGGCGCTGTTGGGAATGACTAGAGTCCAGCCCTGCGCCGGCAAGGCGACCTCGGCAGCGGAAGGACGGGCAACCGGATCGCGCCGCGAAGGTTCGGGACCTTCCGAGAGCGCTTTCACAAAGGCGTAGGGCTCCTCGACCGGCAGCGTACGCCATGCGCGGGCGGCGAATCCGGCGGAACCGGCCGTCTTTTGGGCGGCGCAAGCCTGAAGAGCGAGCAGGATGAGCGTGAGCACGGAGTGGTAGGTTCTGCGCATGAGGGCAATTATAGATCCCGCTGGTTTGTCCCCGCGCATCCCGCGACGGGCCCCGGGAAAGATATCATTGAATCCTGATGAGAACGAGATGGATGGCCCTGTTCCTGCTCGGCAGCGCCGCTTGCCTGAGCGCCGATGACGTGAAGTTCAAGAAGCGGTGTGTGGAGGACCTGATCGCCCAGGTGCCCAGCGTTCTCGCTTCGCAGGATGTCCGGACGGGCCGCTTCGGCACGGGCATCTGGATCGTCACCGATCAAAACGTCATGCTGGCGCTGGCGGCGGCATGGTCGACGAAGGCGACCGGCAACCCGTACTACCACGATGCCAAGGTGCTCGACTCGATCATGGCCGCGGGCGACGCGCTGATTGAGGATGCGGATGAGACAGGGCAGTGGGTGTTCCGCAAGAAGGACGGCTCCACCTGGGGCAAGATCTACATGCCGTGGATCTACTCGCGCTGGATCCGCACCTACGGCATCGTGCGGGATGCCATGCCGGCCGAGCGCCGTGCGCGCTGGGAGAAGGCCCTGCGTTTGGGTTACTCCGGCATATCGCGCCAGCTCCACGGCGCCAGACTGGTGAACATACCCGCCCACCACGCCATGGGGCTGTACTTTGCCGGGCAGTTGCTGAGCCAACCCGAGTGGAAGAAGCAGGCCGCGGAGTTCCTGCACCGCATCGTAGCCGAACAACACCCGGACGGCTACTGGTCGGAGCACGTGGGGCCGGTAGTCATGTACAACACGGTGTATTGCGACGCACTGGGAGCCTATTACGCAGCGTCTGGCGATCAGGCGGTGCTCGGCGCGCTCCGTAAGGCGTCCACGTTCCACGCGCACTTTACCTATCCGGATGGGACGCTGGTGGAGACCATCGACGAGCGCAACCCGCACCACGAGGAGGTCTGGCTGCCGAACGCGGGCATGACGATGACGGACGAAGGCCGCACGTATACGGCGCGCCTGCTCAGGCTGCATGAAAAGCCGCTTCCCGCGGACACCGCTGCGCTCCTCCTGTTGTACGGCAAGGAAGGACCGGGGCTTGCGAGTGATCCGCTGGGTTCGAATTTCAATTTCGTGATGGGAAAGGGTGACGCCGTCGTGCGGCGGGATGGGCCGTGGTTTCTGGCCGTTTCGACGCTGACTGCTCCGATCGCCAATTCCCGCTGGATTCAGGACCGGCAGAACTTCTTTAGTGTGTACCATGACCGCGCCGGATTGATCTTCGGTGGCGGCAACACCAAGCTGCAGCCGCGCTGGAGCACCTTCACCATCGGCGATGTGAACCTGCTGCGGCACAAGGCAGGGGACGAAGACCCGAATTTCGCGCCTGGCGCCGGCTTGCTGCACATTCCGAACTCGGCGCGGCTGATCGAAGGTAAGCGTTTTGGGGTGGAGCTGGATTACGCGGGTAAGCGCGGCACGATGGAACTGAAACCCATAGACAGCCGGAGTATGGAGATCGTCTATTCGGGCGATAAGGCGATGACCGCTCATCTGCAGATACTGCCGCGGATGGGCAAAGAGCTGATCGCAGCAACGGGGAAGCGCCAAACGCTGGGTGCCACCCCGCTCCTCTGGACCAAGGCCGAGGCGGGCGACTGGATCGAACTGGCCGGAGTGCGCGTGCGGATCCCGAGGGATTCAACGGTAACCTGGCCGGTGTTGCCTCACGATCCCTATAAAAAGGATGGTAGAGCGGAGCCCGCTCAGGGGCGCATCGTCGTAGACATACCCCTTACCACGGGCGAGGCGCGCGTGGGGATCGAGATCCGCTGAGTTGGAGGAGACTACCTGGCTTTGCGGTAGGCTTCGTCCAGGATCTGGATCACGTGTAGAACGCGCTGGCCGTGGCCATGCATGCGTACGCCGGCCTCGAGCTGCAGCATGCAGCCGGTGTTGGACGCGGCGATGAGTGTGGCGCCGGTCGCATTAACGTTCTGCATCTTTTTCTCCAGAACAGCCATGGCCATCTCATGCTGCACGATGTTGTAAACTCCCGCGCTGCCGCAGCACTGGTCCGAGAGCTTCATCTCGCGCAACTCGAGTCCCGGCACTTCGCCTAGCAGCTTGCGTGGCGCCGAGCGTATTCTCTGGCCGTGGGCCAGGTGGCACGAATCCTGGTAGGTGACCGTCTCTTCGATGCGGCCCATCGCGGGGTTCAGGTCGATACCGGCGAGGAATTCGTTGACGTCCATCAGGCGGGCGCGGAACTGGCGGGCTTTTTCAACGTAGGCCGGATCGTCCGCGAGCAACTCCGGGTACTCCTTGAGCGTGGAGCCGCAGCCGCCGGCGTTGTTGAGGATCACGTCGTAGTCGCCAGCGAGAAAAACGTCTATGTTGCGCCGTGCAAGCTGCCGGGCCTTTTCGAGGAGGCCGACGTGAGCGTGCAGCGCGCCGCAGCAACCCTGGCCATCGGGGACGACGACTTCACAACCATTCTTTTGCAGGACGCGCACCGTGGCCTCATTCAGACGGGCGAAACACACATTGGTGATGCAACCCGCAATGAATCCGACCTTGTAACGGCGCCGCCCCTCGGCCGGGAACGTCTTGCCGATGTGGCGGAAGAAGAACGGCCACTCGGCGTGCGGCGTCAGGCGCTCGATCTTCCCCAGGTTGCCGAACAACTTCAATATGCCCGTGGCTCGCGTGAGCCGCTGCAATCCCGTCGCCTGATAGATGTAAATCAGCACACCGGCAATCGAGAGCAGCGCCGGGGAAAGCACCAGGTGGTTGAACAGGAAGCCGCGCAGCAGGCGCACGGGCAGGGGGCGGTGGCATTGTGCCTCAATTTGCGCACGCGCTCCTTCGATCAGACGCCCATAGGCAACGCCACTTGGACAGGCGCTTTCGCACGCGCGGCAAGCAAGGCAGAGCCCGATGTGCTTGACGTAGGATGGGCCGAGCGACGCGGAGCCGCCGGCCACCTGGACCATCTGGTAAATGCGTCCGCGCGGGGAGTCCATCTCCAGGCCGAGTTCGCGGAAAGTGGGGCAGGCGTAAAGGCAGAGGCCGCAGTGGATGCAGCGATCCAGATCGGTGCCTGCCGGTGTGTGCACGCTCGCGGGGCTAGATGCGGCCATACAGC
Organism: uncultured Solibacteraceae bacterium; assembly: GCA_964561215.1. Taxonomy (GTDB): domain Bacteria; phylum Acidobacteriota; class Terriglobia; order Bryobacterales; family Bryobacteraceae; genus JAJFUV01. The sequence continues at coordinate 9,204 of CAZLOS010000082.1, forward strand.
CTCCCCGGGTTGAGCAAATTCTTCGGGTCGAAGAGTTCTTTTACCCCGCGCATCAGTTCGAAGTCGCCGCCCGGCTGGGGCCAGAGCGAGAGAGACGCCTTGCCCTTGATCGAAGTGGCCTCAACCACGGCTTTCCAGCCGTGCGCCTGCGCCTCGGCAAGCCAGGCTGCGGCGTCACCGGGCGCGTCGAAGCAGGCGTAGACGATGCCGCTGCCTGCGCGGGCGAGCGCGGGGACGTTGAGCGAGTCCAGCACTTCGCCGAGGCGGGGGAGCTTCGTCGAAACGCGGACGACGGTGGCCTCCTCGTTTTCGGCCAGATCGCTCGGGACGAACTCCTCGATTCTCCGCCACAGCGATGTCTCCTCATCGCCTTCGAAAACTGTCGCTCCAGGCAGTTCCTTGCGGTAGCGTGCCGCGACCGCCGAACAGCCTTCCACTCGCAGCACGAGGATCGCTCCGTCGAATCCCAGGCGCCGCGCCGCGAGCCCGTTCGCTAAGTCCAAAGCCACTGGCTGGAGCGGGCTGGCGAGGATCCGGTCGCGCTCGGCGACGGCCTCGGCGGGAGATGCAAACTGAAACACGAAAGTTGCGGCGCAGGGCTGCACCGGAGCCAGCTTGAAGTTCACGACTGCGATGGCGGCCAGCGTGCCGAACGAGCCGATCATGAGCTTGGCCATGTCCAGGCCCGCGACATTCTTTACTACCATGCCGCCGGACTGCACCAGCTTGCCTTCGAGCGTGGCGAATTTCATGCCGATGACCATGTCTCGCGCGGTGCCGTATGCGCGCCGGCGCGGCCCGCTCGAGTTGGCGGCAACCACGCCGCCGACCGTCGCATCGCAGCCGAACGGCGGATCGAGCGGGAGTTGTACCCGGTTGCCGGCGAGCAGCGAGCGCAATTCGGCAAAACGTACGCCGGCCTGCACGCTGATGGTGAGGTCCCGCGGTTCGAACTTCAACACGCGGTTGAGCGCGGAAGTGGATATGACGACCGGCGCCTCGGCGATAGGCCCGCCCAAGCGCGTTTTTGAAAAATCTCCGCCCAGTTGAATGACGTTGGCGGCTTCCGCCGCTTCGCGCAACGCGGCGGCGAGTTCAGGTTCATTCTGCGGCTTTATCATCTCCAAGCGAACACGAAACGACTACTCTATCATGTGATCAATATGCACAGACGCGATGTCATCTCCTTGCTGGGCGCCGCGGGCGCCTCTGCCGCTATTCCGCCGGTGCAGGCTGGCGCCGCTCCGGCATGGCCGTTCGATAAGGCTGTGGAGCGGAATCGCTGGACGGAAATCAGAGCCGACGGATTTCGCGAGCGTGTTTACGGTTGCGTGTTCGACGGCGACTGGCTGCAGGCGGGCGTGCCGCTGGGCGGCCTTGGCACCGGCTACATGACTATCGAGGGCACGGGGAAGCTGGGCTACCAGTCCATCTACAACGACCTGGTTCCGCCGAAGAAACACTTTGCCGACTGGCTGACCGTGGAGGTGGGAACGCGCCATGTGCCGCTGTCGGCGGCGCGCATCGCGTACTGGGGACACCACCCCGTAGCAGATCTTACGGCGGATTTCGGCGAGCTGCCCCTCAGCCTCGGACTGCGCGCGTTTTCGCCGCTGATACCGGGCGATCGCGCGGCATCGAACGCACCCGTGGCGCTGTTCGAACTGGAGCTGCGGAACACATCCAGCGCCGCGCTTAAAGTGACGTTGCTCTTGCGCTTCGCGCCTCAGACGCCGAAGGGCACTATCGCCGTGAGAGGGGAAGGCGTACTGGCGAACGATGTACAGCCGAACGAGGCTCGCATCACCGTGGACGTCCCGGCCGGCGGCACCGTGCGCAAGCGCTTCGCCGTGGCGTGGTATGCGCCCGTCTGGAGAGACAGTTCGAGCGAGCCTCATCGCAACCGTTACTCGCAGCGGTTTGGCGGCGCCGCGGAGGCCGCCGCGGTGGGGCTGAAGAATTTCGACGCTTGGTTGCGGCGCGTGCTGGCCTGGCAGGCGGTGATCTACGAATCCAGTCTGCCCAACTGGCTGCGCGACTGGCTGGTGCAGAGCCTTTACAGCCTGACGAAGAATTCCGTGTGGATCGCACGGACGCGCAAGGACGAGTGGTGGGGCGAAGACGGCTGGTTCACGCACAGCGAGAGCCACACGGGCTGCCCCATCGTGGAGACCATGGTCTGCCGGATGCACGGGCACTTCCCGCTGCTGTTCCTGTACCCGGAACTCGAAGAGACCACCCTTGCCGCATTCCGCCATTTTCAGATTTCGGATGGGGAAATACCTTTCTCGTTCGGTATCCCCACCAGCATGCGGGATCCGCGCTTCCACTGCCAGCACCCGCTCAACTCCGGCCAATACGTGCAGATGATCCTGCGGCAGTACCTGCGCACGGGCGACAAGCGGCAACTGGCGCGTTTTTTCGATTCGGTGAAGCGCGCGGTGCGCTATCAGTATTCGCTCGACGACGACGGCACCGGCCTGGTGCACGACCAGGCTCACGTCTCACCCGGGGAAGCATGGCCCGCCAACCAGTTCTATGATGTCTGGCCGTGGGAAGGCGTGTCCTGTTACGTGGCCGGCACGTGGCTCGCAACGCTGGCCGCGGGCAAGGCTCTGGCTGAGGCGGCGGGCGACAGCGCTTTTGCGGGCGAATGCGCCGCGCGCCTCGGTAAAGCGCAGCGCACCTTTGAAGAACGCCTGTGGAACGGTAAGTACTACAGGCTGTGGAACAACGCACAGGCCGGAACGACCAGCGAGATTGTCCTGGCCAACCAGCTCATGGCCGAGTGGTGCGTCAAGGTGCTGGGGCTCGGGAACGTCCTTCCAGCAGCGCACGTGGATTCCGCGCTCGATACCATTGCGCGCCTCAACTTCGCCGCCACTTCGTACGGGCTCATCAACGGAGTGGCGCCGGACGGCGCGCCTTACGACACCAAGCTGAACCCGTCGGGCGACCACGCCAAGCACATCTTCATTGGCGAGAATCTTTGTGCAGCCGGCACGTTCCTGTATCATGGCCGCCAGGATATTGGACTCGATGTGGCGCGGCGGTTGTGGGAGGCGCTGGCCATAAAGACGCGCGCACCCTGGAATCAACGCTGCCTGATCAACGGGCAGACCGGCCTGCCGCAGTGGGGCGACGACTATTACTCGAACTTGGCCATCTGGACCTTGCCGATGGCGCTCGAGCGGCAGTCCGTCGGCGAGTTTACGCGGACGGGTCTGGTGTCGAAGATCCTCGCAGCCGCCGGCTAAAGGCGGCGCCCGTTTCGAAGGACGCGCGCGTGCGCTCGGAGCCGAGCGCGGACCGTAGCGCTTCCAGTTCGGCGATGTAGGCGGCGAGCGCCTGGTCGATCTCGCGCGCGTTGGTTGCCAGAATATCGCGCCACACGTCATAGAAGCTGCCGGCCAGGCGGGTCATATCGGCCAGTCCTGGGCCGGAGACCATCGTGTCCCGATCCGAGGCGAGCTTTCCGGCGAGCAGCGCGGCCAGCGCGGTCGAAGCAAGTTGCGGCAGGTGCGAGGTGAAGCTGACGATGCGGTCGTGCTCTTCGGGCGCGAGGGTAAGCGTGCGGGCGCCGATCGCGCGCAACCATTCGACGAACTCCCGCGCGGCGGGTGTTTCCAACTCCGCGTCTTCCGCCGGCGTGAGAACGTAGGTGTGGCCGCGAAACAGATCGGGATCCGCCGAAGCTGCGCCGCGCGTCTCCTTCCCTGCGAGCGGGTGGCCGCCGAGAAACTGCGCGCGGCGAATCGCGGTGCGCGCACACGCCACAATGCCGGCCTTGGTGCTGCCCGCGTCTGTGACCAAGGTGCCGGGTCTTAGCAACTGATCCAGCGATCCGATTGTCTCGATGATGCGCTGGATGGTCTGCGAAAGATAGACCACATCGGCCCGCGGGACAGCCTCGCCCAATGGAAGCCCTTCGTCGATCGCGCCCACGTCGAGCGCTGCTCGCACGGCGCCCGGGCTGCTGACGCCCAGGATGCATCCGCGGAAGCCGGCCTTGCGGAGCGCCAGTCCGAACGACGCTCCGATCAAGCCCGTGCCGACGATGGCGATCGTTTGCATGGCTACATTTCTCGGCCCACGGCCTGAGCGATCATGCGCAATTGGCGCATAAGTTCGTCGAATTGATTCGGCCGCAACGATTGCGCGCCATCGCTGAGCGCGCGATCCGGATCGGGATGCACTTCGATGAGCAACCCATCGGCCCCCGCCGCCACCGCCGCGCGGGCCATCGGGATGACTTTGTCGCGACGCCCGGTGCCGTGCGATGGATCGGCGAACATGGGCAGGTGAGAGAGCTGCTTCACCACGGGGATGGCGGAGAGATCCATGGTGTTCCGCGTCGCGCTTTCAAACGTCCGGATGCCGCGCTCGCACAGTATCACCTTCTCGTTGCCGCCGGAAAGAATGTACTCGGCCGAAAGCAGCAATTCTTCGATGGTGGCGGAGATGCCGCGCTTGAGCAGAACGGGCCTGTCGACATGCCCGAGTTCCTTCAGCAGCGTGTAATTCTGCATATTGCGCGCGCCGACCTGCAGGATGTCGATGTAGGGAAGCATGGTTTCAATCTGAGCTTGATCCATGACTTCGCTTATCGTGAGTAGGTTGTGGCGGTCCGCGGCCTCGCGCATCATCTTGAGGCCGTCCTCGCCGAGACCCTGAAAGCTGTACGGCGAACTGCGCGGCTTGAAGGCCCCGCCCCGGAAGATGCGCGCGCCCGAGCGGGCCACGGCGGCCGCCGCGGCTTCAACCTGCGCGGGGTTTTCAATGCTGCAAGGTCCGGCCATCACGACGACCTTGGGGGTGCCGATCTCCACATCCCGAATTCTGATTACTGTACCCCCGGGGCGGAGTTGCCGGCTCGCCAGCTTGTACGGCGACATGATGCGATGGCATTCCTTCACGCCATCCATCACTTCGAAATCGGCCAGTTCGATGTTCTCGACTGGACCTATGCCACCCAGCACGGTGTGCACCACGCCGGTGGACCGGTGCACGGTGAAGCCCAACTCTACCAGCCGGTCGATGACACCCTGTATCTGCGCCTCCGTGGCGCCCGCTTGCATTACGACAAACATCGCTCAGTCCTCTTCCTGCTTCTTCTGTCGATCCGGTTCTTTTTCAACCATGCGTAACTTCTGCACGTTGCGCATCTCGTCGATGATGCGCTCGAAGACGCGTTTGACGGCGTCCGGCGGCAATGGCCCCGAGTTGTGCTCGGTCACATTGCGAAACACTTCGTCCTCACGCTTGGGTTCGTAAATAGGCCAAGCGAGTTCGCGCTTGATGCGTCCGATCCGCTCGACGATGAGGGTCCGCTCATTCAGCAAAGCCAGGAGGCGCAGATCCACATCGTCGATCTTCGTGCGGCACTCGCCGAGAGCTTGCAGGGCTTCTTCACGGTTCATGCTCATTTGGCTCTTATGGCGCTCCGTAACTCCCGCGTCGCGGATTCGAGGTTCGCTTCAAGCGACGCGGAGCCGGCGCTCCGTTCAATTACCCGGACAAGGGCGCTGCCGACCACCACACCGTCGGCCAGCCGCGATACTGTCTCCACCTGGGCAGGCGTCGAAATGCCGAATCCAACCGCCAGCGGCAAATTCGTCGCCTTGCGCATGGAGTCAACCAGCGGCGCCGCGGAAGAAGACAGCGAGTCGCGCTCTCCCGTTACGCCGGTGCGGGATACCAGGTAAACAAAGCCCGATGAATACCGGGCGACCAACTCCAACCGGCGCGCCGTACTGGTGGGCGCGGCCAGGAAAACGGTGTCGAGCCCGCTGGCGTGCATGACAGTCACGATCCGCTCGGCTTCTTCCACGCTCAGATCCGTCAGCAGGCAGCCGTCGATGCCGGCGCTTCTGGCGTCGGCGGCCAGTTTCTCGACGCCGTAGCGCAGCACGGGATTCAGGTAGGTGAACAACAGAAGCGGAATTTCGGAACGTGTGCGGACTTTCCGGGCGATATCGAGGACGCCGGCGAGCGTGGTGCCGGCATCGAGTGCCCGCATGGCGGCGCGCTGGATGACAGGCCCGTCGGCGAGGGGATCGGAGAAGGGAACTCCTAACTCGATCAGGTCCGCGCCGCCGCGCTCCATGGCCTCAACCAAGGCCGGCGAGCGATCCGGCGTGGGGTCGCCCGCCGTCAAGTAAGGGATGAAAGCGGCGCGGCGCTCGGCGCGCGTGCGCTCGAAAAGGCGTGCGATGCGTGTCTGGCTCATTCGGCCTCCAGATCGCGCATGTTTTCGCGGTAGATGTCGATGTCCTTGTCTCCGCGGCCGCTCACATTCACCAGGAAGATCTGCCCTTTCGCTCCGGGGGCGCGTTTGAGAGCTTCCGCCACGGCGTGCGAACTTTCGAGCGCCGGGATGATGCCTTCGATGCGCGAAAGCGTGCGTGCGGCGTCGAGCGCCTCGGCGTCCGAAACGCAGACGTATTCGGCGCGGCCCTGGTCGTGCAGCCAGGCGTGCTCGGGCCCGATGGAGGCGTAGTCGAGGCCGGCGGAAACCGAGTGAGTGGGGGCGATCTGACCGTCGGAATCCTGCAAGACGTAGCTGTAAGTGCCCTGCAGGACGCCCGGCAATCCGCCGCGAAAACGCGCCGCATGTTCACCTAGACTCTCGCCGCGGCCACCTGCTTCGGCGCCGATCAGCCGGACGCTCGAATCGTCAAGGAATGCGTGGAAAATCCCGATGGAGTTCGAGCCGCCGCCAACGCAGGCGAATACGGCGTCGGGCAGACGGCCCGCGCGTTCGAGAACTTGGGCGCGCGCCTCCTTGCCTATGACACTCTGGAAATCGCGCACCATCATGGGATACGGATGCGCGCCGAGCGCGGAGCCGAGCAGGTAGTAAGTGCCGGCGACGTTGGTGACCCAATCGCGCATGGCCTCGTTGATGGCGTCCTTCAATGTGCGGCTGCCCGAAGTGACGGCCGAGACCTTGGCGCCCAGCAGGCGCATGCGGAAGACATTCAACCGCTGCCGGCGCATGTCCTCCTCGCCCATGTAAACGACGCACTCCAGGCCGAACAGCGCGCAAACGGTGGCGGTGGCCACGCCGTGCTGGCCCGCGCCGGTTTCGGCGATAATGCGCCGCTTGCCCATGCGCCGGGCGAGCAGGATCTGCCCCAGGCAGTTGTTAATCTTGTGCGCGCCCGTGTGTAGCAGGTCTTCGCGCTTCAGGTAGATCTGAGCGCCGCCGGCGTTCTCCGACAAGCGCCGCGCGTAGTAGAGCGGGGTGGGGCGTCCGGCGTAGTCGGCCAGCAACTGATCGAGTTCGGCTTGAAAAGCCGGATCGCGGCGCGCCTCCTGGTAGGCCCGCTCCAGTTCTTCGAGCGGCGCCATCAGCACTTCGGGCACGTAGCGGCCGCCATAAGGGCCGAAATGCCCGCCGGCGTCAGGTAGCGGCGTGCTCATCTCTCCTCCGCGAGCGCGGCTTGAATGAATGCTCTCATCTTTGCATGGTCTTTCTTCCCAGGAGAACTCTCGATGCGCGAACAGGCGTCCACGCCCCAGGGGCGGGCTTTCCGGATGGCCTCCCGCACATTGGTTGCATCGAGCCCTCCGGCCAGAATGATGCGTTGTTTGGCGCCCGCCGCCCGCGTCCAATCCCAGGTACGGCCCGTGCCGCCCCAGGCGTCGTCCGCGAAAGCGTCGATCAGAAAAGCTTCGGCGTCCAGCGCATCGAGCGATGCGAAATCGAAATCCGTGGTCATGGGCACGGCGCGCCACGAGCGCATGCCGGCGGGCGCGAACGCGGCTCCGTGCAGTTGCACGACGTCGAGGCCGGCCGTGCGTGCGATGCTGTCTACTCGTCCGGCCGGCTCGTTCACGAACACGCCGACCTTAACAATGCCGGGCGCGAGGCCAGCCATGATTCCGGCGGCGCGTTCAGGCTCGACGAAGCGCGGACTTTTGGGGTAGAAATTGAAACCGAGCGCCGACGCTCCGGCCTCCACGGCCGCTGTGGCGTCCTCCGGGTTCGTAATGCCGCAAACCTTTACCATCATGCGATCAGCTCCTCGATGGCGGCGGCCGGATCGGGAGCCAGCATGAGCCGCTCGCCGATCAGGAAAGCCTGGAAACCCGCCTGGCTGAGCCTCGCGATATCGTCGCGCATGTGTATGCCGCTCTCGGCTACTTTCACAACGTTCGCGGGAATGTGCCGCGCCAGTTCGAGCGACGTGTCCAGAGTAACTTCGAATGTTCGCAGGTTGCGGTTGTTGACGCCGATGATGACCGCGCCGCTGTCGACGGCCGCGGAGAGTTCGCCGCGGTCGTGCACTTCGACCAGCGCCGCCATACCGAGTTTTCCGGCAAGCTCTTGGAAGCTCCGCAACTCATCGACCGTCAGAATGGCCGCGATCAACAGGATGGCGTCGGCTCCGTGTGCGGCTGCTTCAACGATTTGGGCCGGGTCGATGGTGAAATCCTTGCGTAGTACGGGAAGCTCCACCGCGGTGCGGGCGGTTTCGAGATAGGCGAGCGAGCCCTGGAAGAACTGTTCGTCGGTTAGGACGGAGAGTGCCACCGCGCCGCCGCGCGCGTAAGCTTGCGCCGAACGGACCGGGTTGAAATCGGGAGCCAGCAGTCCTTTGCTGGGTGACGCTTTCTTGATCTCGGCGATGATGGCCGGGCCGCTGCGCTCGAGCGAGCCTTGAAAATCGCGATGCCGCGGCAGCATTTCCTCCGCGCGGCGCTCCAGTTCAGGCAGGCGTGCGCGGACATCCGCCAACTCAACCCGCTTGCGGGCGACAATTCGAGACAATATGTCCGGCAGCTCTTCAACCATCTGGGAGAATTCCATCGTAACACTCCGCCGCCGTGGGGCGGCTTTCAAGCCCGCTTCCCGGCCCGCCGGAGTAAACTCCCGCGCGGATTGAAATCCGCCCTCCATCCACCAGGGAACCTGCGTCGTATATGCTGGAGCGATGATAAAACGCCGGTCGTTCGTGACCTTGATGGGTGCGGCCGCCTGCCCCGGGCCGCTGGCGTACGCGAACGAGCCGGCGGCCGCAGGTGAACGCTACCGTTCACCGAGTCCGTTCGATATCGGCACGAAGCCGCAGTTGTTCGTGGACCGTGTCCTGGTGCGCGAGAGCCGCGAGGTTGCCTTTACACTGCATCCAGCCGAGAAGCATCCGGCGAATCCGCTCATGGTGGCGGACAAGCCGTGGGAAGGCTGGCGGCTGGAACTCTTCGGCAGCGTCATCCACGACGCCGAAGAGAAGCTCTTCAAGATGTGGTATGTCGCCGAGCCGCTGGGTCTGTTCGGGCCCGCCGAGCGAGGCCCTTCGTCGGACAACTCAACCTGCTATGCGACCAGTGCTGACGGCATCCATTGGGAGAAGCCGCTGGTCGGTACACTGCAGGCGCACGACGGTTCCCGCCACAACGCAATCCTCTATGCGACGCACCTGCCGAGCGTGACGAAAGATCCCAACGGACGCGATCCGTCGCGCCGTTACAAGATGATCTGCTACATCCACCATCCCAAGGAGTCGCGTGGATATCAGACCATGGTGTCCGGTGACGGCATCCATTGGACGCAGTTAAGCCGGGTGCCGTTCTGTCCCGGCGCCGACGTGGTGACAGGTTACTTCGACGAATACCGCGGCTGCTGGGTGGCGCTGGCAAAGATCGGCACCGATGTCCGCGGCCACAATCGGCGTGTCTTCTATTCCACCACCAGCCGCGATTTCGAGACGTGGACGAAGCCGGAACTGGCCATCTACCCGGACCTGGAGGACGATGCCGGGTCGCTGGCGCGCATCGAGGAGGTGCGGCAGATTCTGGATGTGCCGGACAGCGCGGCAGAGATGAGGACGGAATTCTACGGCACGGGTTTCCACCCGACGCCGTCTATTGCGCTGGCATTTCCCTGGGTGTTCACCATCAACAACCGTGCGCGTTATGGCAATCAGGAAGGGCCGTTCGAATTGCAGTTGGCCGTTTCGCGGGATCTGAAGAACTGGCAGCGCCCATTCCGCACTCCGTGCGTCCCGCGCGGAAAAGCAGGCGAGTGGGACTGTGGGATTCAGTTAACGGCGGCGCGGACCATCGTGGTTGGCGACGAGGTGTGGCTCTACTATTGCGGCGCGAATCACACCCACGGCACCCCTGTGCTTTACAAGCCCAATCATCCGGATCGCAAGACCAAGTTCACCAGCAGCATCGGACTGGCGAAGTGGAAGCGGGACCGCTTCGTTTCGGCGGACGGCTTTACTGCGAACGCCACGCTTACCACCGTGCCGGTGATATTTTCCGGCGACACGCTGAAGCTCAACGCGCGCGTGCGAAAGGGCGGCAGCCTGCGGGTGGAGATGCTAGATACGGCCGGGCGCGCCATCGGGAACTGGAAACCATCGGCGCCGGTGCAAGGCGATTCGCTTTCTCACACTGTCCGCTGGGCGGGAGGCACGAGTGCGGGCGCCATGGAAGGCAAGCCGGTCACTCTGCGCTTCCATCTGCAGGGAGCGGAACTGTTCGCATACAACTTCGAGCGACGCACATGATCGACTACGTCGAGAGTCGCATCATCTACGAAAACCCGAAGCCCCACGTGCACAGCCGGCATGGGTACTTTCCGGGCCTGGCGGTGCTGGGCTCGGGTGAGATTCTGGCGATGTTCATGCTCGCCGAGGCGTTCGAGGCGCCCAACGGCACCACGTATGTGACGCGCTCGACCGACGGCGGCAGAACCTGGCGGCTCGAAGGGCCGGTTTACGACAAGCGGATCGTGGGGCACGAGACGACCGACGTCATGAAGCCCACTCTGCTGAGGGACGGCCGTCTGATCGCCATCGGTTACCGTTACGACCGGTACGATCCGGAGCAGGGAATCGGCGTGGAAGAGACGGGCGGCCTGCTCCCCGGCGATGACATCGTCTGCTTTTCGGAAGATGGCGGGAAGACGTGGAGCGTGCCGGAGGTGATCCCGCGCAGCCGCCCAGAGCTGATCGAGATCTCGGGGCCGTGTGTGGAACTCCGATCAGGCGATCTTGCAGCCGTGGGAGCGCTGCTCAAAATGGCGGACGGCGGTACGCCCTCCGGGCAGCAGGGCGTTTTTCTGCGCAGCCGCGATGGAGGGCGCACCTGGGATGACCGCACCGTTTACTTCCGCGCGCCGGTAGGCAACCTGACCCCGTACGAGTCGCGCCTGGCGGAGATGCCGGACGGGCGGTTGATAGCCCTGGTCTGGGCTTACGACGCCAGGCGCAACCAGCACCATCCGAACATGATGGTGGTCTCGCGCGACGGCGGCTTCACGTGGTCTACGCCGATCGACACCGGGGTGATGGCGCAGGCCTCGAACCTGGTTCCGTTGGGGAACGATCTCCTGCTTACCATCCATGCGCACCGGGGCGACGATCCGGCGATTCGGGTCCGGGTAGTTGATTTTACCGGCGACCGTTGGCGCATCGTCGAGGAGAAGGCCGTCTGGGGCGCCGGCGTGGGGCCGCAGACGCGCGCGGGACAGAACATGGCCGCCATGTTCACGTCGCTCAAGTTCGGGCAACCGTCGCTGGTACACCTTGGCGGCGGCGAGTATCTGGCTTCGCACTGGAGCGTGGAGGACGGCCAGGGCAAGATCCGTGCGCATCGCCTGATGGTGAGGTGAGGATGAAGGCCTTCTCGGCCATCGACTACGGGGTGGTGATCGGGTACCTGCTCGTGATTGCCGCGATCGGCAGTTCCTTCTATCGCCGCAAGACGACCGCGAAGGAGTATTTCCTTGGCGGTCGTTCCATGTGGTGGCTCCCCGTAGGCATCTCGCTGATCGCGGCGGACCTGAGCGCCATCAGCGTCATGGGCAGCCCGGCGTGGAGCTTCCGGAACAACATGATGCTGCTGTGGCTGAGCGTGGGCTACCCGCTGATGGCTCCGGTGGTCATCAAAGTCTTCGTGCCGTTCTATGCGAGGCTGAACCTTTACACCGCGTATGAGTACCTGGAGAAGCGCTTCAACGTCTCGGTTCGCGCCATCACCAGCCTGTTGTTCCAGTTGCTGCGCGCGGCCCACGTTGCACTAGTGATCTACGCCCCGTCGCTGGTTATCAACCTGGTGACCGGGATGCCGGTGTGGCAGTGTGTGCTGCTGATGGGCGCGTTCACGACGTTCTACACCACACTTGGCGGCATGAGGGCGGTGATCTGGACCGACGTAATCCAGTTCTGCACTGTGTCGCTCGGCATCACGCTGATTTTCGTAACGGCCGTTGGCAGCGTGGACGGCGGCCTGCCGGTGGCTTATCGAACGGCGCTGGACGGAGGACGGCTGGAGTTCTTCAACCTCTCGACCGATCCGAAGGAACTGACGTCGTTGTGGGCGTGCCTGATCGGTGGAATGGTTCTGTGCATCTCGCCACTCACTACGGACCAGGCGATCCTGCAACGCCTGTTCACGACGAAATCGGAGCAGGACTGCCGCCGCTCCATCATCCTGCAATGCCTGCTCATCATTCCGATGGGTACGCTGCTCTACCTGGCCGGTGTGGCACTGTATTCCTTCTACAGACTGAATCCGTCGCGCATCGAAGGTCTCTCCAACCCGGACGCGGTGATGCCGCTGTTCGCCGTGCGAGAGTTGCCGGTGGGGATCTCGGGTCTGATCATCGCAGCGATTTTCGCGGCGTCGATGGCGGTGATGTCCGCGGGCATCAATTCCCTGACCACGGCGACCATCGTCGATTTCTATCA
>CAZLOS010000083.1:0-21591 GCA_964561215.1 uncultured Solibacteraceae bacterium
CGGATGCAACCGCTCCGGTTCCGGATTGGGCGGCCCCCGGCGTGAAGCGCGAAGCCGGCTGGCGCCTTTCGGTCACCCGCGATTAGGCCGGGCGCCCAACTGGTGGATCAAGGCGGTGGCCTCTGCCGGAGGACGGCGCTCAACTCGCGTATACTCGCGCCCGTCCGCGGTTCTGGCCACCATGCCCGCATCGCACATCATCCGGCGCAACAGTGCGTGATCCCGGAATAGGTGGTTCGCCTGCAAGATGCGGTTGATTCCGTCTTCGCTGAGCGACTGCCGGGGCGGAAGCTTCGACCAGAGCACCCACAGGCAGGGCTCCCGGTGGCTGAACTTGCCGGGCCAGCATGTTCAGCAGTTCGACGTGGCTGGGCGGTTGTTCGCATTGGCTGAGTCGCGCTCGCAGGGAGCGCGCAAAGGCGGAAATATCTTGTGCTTGGAATGGAAGTGTCGTTCTGGACATCGCTTATCCTTTCGGATGTGCCCATCCAGAGAATGGATTGCCGGTGGCCGCCGCGATGGTACCAATTCCCCACACTTTGTCGTAGACTCAGCTCAGGGACCGGTTGGGTCCCGGCTCCTGAACCTCCATCGGCTAGACACATGCCCACCCCAGCACCGAAGCCTGTTGCCGAGGGCAGGAAAGTCCGGCGGCGATTGGCCACGACGCCGGGCGGCGTCCCCACTTCGTATGGCCTGCCCCAAGAAGTGGTGCTCACCGCGGAGCGGCGCGTGGGCTTCCTCGGCCTGATCGTCGCCTTGATGGGATCCACCGCCTACCTGATGGAACTGCCGGTTCAGCCGGAGAGGGTTCAGGGCCCGTTCCCGCCGTTGGCCGCCGCAATGTTCCTGGTGGTCGGTCTGACGATATTCATCCTTTCGCGGAGCCGGAAGGTGCGCCCGGAACTGGTGCTCGACCTGGGCCTGGTTTCGGAAGTGGTCATTGCGCTCGCCATCTCGCTGACCGAGTTCGCCCTGCCATGGAAACCCGGAGAAACTGTGCGCGGGCTGTCGTGGAACTGCCTTTGGATCGCCATGTATGTGGTGGCGATCCCCGGCTCTTACGGTAAGACCGTGCTGGCCGCCATTACCGCCGCCTGCATGGGGCCGATCGGCATGATGGTGACAACCGTAGCGACCGGGGAATCCCCGCCGGCGCCTGGACAGGCGCTGTTGCTGCTGGTGCCGCCGTTCGCGGCGGCCGTGTGGGCCATCCCCGTGGCCAGGCACTATTACCGGCTGGGCACCCAGGTGACCAAGGCGCAGGCCATGGGCAGTTACGAGCTGCTGGAGTTGATAGGACACGGCGGCATGGGCGAGGTTTGGCGCGCGCGGCACCGCATGTTGGCGCGCGTCTCAGCCATCAAGCTGATTCGCCCGCAAGCCCTGTCCGCGCATGGAGCCGAGAGCGCCACCGTGATCCTGCGCCGCTTCGAGCGCGAAGCTAAGGCCATGGCAGGGTTGCGCTCGCCGCACACCGTCGAAATCTATGACTACGGTGTGAGCGAAGACGGCCGGTTTTACTACGTGATGGAGATGCTCGACGGCCTGGATTTGGAACGCATGGTTCAGCGTTTTGGGCCGATGCCGGCGGGACGTGCCGCATACATGCTGCAACAGGCCGCGAAATCGCTCGCCGACGCGCACGAATCGGGATTGGTGCACCGCGACGTCAAGCCGCGCAACCTCTTCGCCTGCCGCATGGGGACCGAGTACGACTTCGTGAAGGTGCTCGACTTCGGACTGGTGAAGTTCTCCTCGCCGGGGCAATCCCAGACACAACTGACCATGGAGGGCGTCACCGCCGGCACCCCCGCCTATATGGCTCCGGAAATTGCCATGGGCCGCCAGGACATCGATGCCCGTTCGGATATCTACTCGCTGGGCTGCGTGGGTTACTGGCTGCTGACCGGGCAGATGGTTTTCGAGGCCGAAAACGCCATGGCCATGGTGATGGCACACTTGCAGCAGGCGCCCGTCCCGCCCAGCGAGCGCAGCGAAGTGGCCATCCCGGCGAGCCTGGAGCGGGTGATCCTGTGCTGCCTGGAGAAGGAGCCCGGCAAGCGTCCGGCGAGCGCCCGCGAACTTGCCGGCATGCTGGCCGGCTGCGAAGGCATGGAGCTGTGGAACTCGGAGCTGGCCGAACGCTGGTGGAATGTGAACATGCCGCGCCCGGCGGCGTCGAACTGACCGGTTATTGCTTTCTCACGTCCGCCCGGACCAGTTCCCGTTGGGAGAGATATACGAGCGATTCGCCGTCGTGGCCGGCTAGCCAGCCGAAGATGGCGCCCGAATCGGTTGCGGCGGTGAGGTCCACGGGGTCCCAAGTCCCCTGCTCCCGATTCAAACGGTACAGGCCTATCCCAATGCGGGCGAAGACCTCGTTCGACGGCGTCATCACGACGGCAGAGAACATGGTGCTGGACTTCAGGCCGTTCGTGATAGGAACGTCGCGCCAGCTCCAACGGTCCGTGAGTTCGCCGTTGGTATTGAGCTCCATCCATTCGTGGCAGCCGGGAAGCAGAACGCCGATCCTGTCTTTGGATGCTCTCACTTCGGCGTATCCTTGAAACTGGTCAGCGACCGGGTGCAGGCCGCACCGGAAGGACGACCAGGGCAGGCTCCCGCCGATGAGTATGCCGTCCCGGCCGTAGTGCTGCAGCATCGCGTGGTCCGGAGCCTTCAGGATTCTGCGCTCCTCACCGAGTTGCCAACCCAGGACCCAAACGGACCGATCAGGACCAACCGCCACCGACATCCCTTCGAAAGGCGCGGTCCGCACGATGCGGGCGGTGCCTCGTTTGATGGGGATGAAGGCGAGGAAACCGGTGTATTCCAAGCTCCCGGCCATGGCGTTGCCCACGGCGACGGCCTCACCCTCCACGGCGTCCACATCCCTGATCCAGACTTGGGTAGCGTCGGGAACCCACACCCGCGTCTCGAGAATCGTGCGGCCCTCGCCGTCCTGCACCGCGAAATTGTTCGAAAGGTCCGAGTGCGTCGTGGACGGACGGAACGAGATGAGATGACCACCGGCCCACTTGGGGGCTCCAGGCCCCCCGGGAACGGCAGTCTGAGAGAACGGAGTCCGCCGCACCGGAGGCGATAGCTGCCCGGCTGAAACGGCGAAGGTGCAGGCGAGCAACAGGGCTGGGAAAGAGCGGCAAAACGCGATCTTTGTCACATTGGCCTCCTATCGAATTGTGCCACAACTGATCCTAAACTCTTGACGGAAACGCTCCGCCAAGCGTGCAGCCGTTTGTGCTGGCCTCCGTCTCGGACAAGAGCGCGCTACTATGGTGGCGAGGACAGGTCGGTGAAACGTACCATCCAAGTACACATCTTCCGGGGTGAACGGCAGTATGTGGCTGAGTGCCTGGACTTTCCCGTCGTCACTGAGGCCCCGACCCTGGATGAGCTGGCTGTGAACATCCGGGAAGCCATCGCTCTGCATCTGGATGGCGAGAATCTGGCGGAGGCGGGTTACTCGGACGATCCCACCGTCATCGCCACCATGGAGCTTCCGGCCGTCGCCTGATGTCAAAGCTGCGAAACCTTACCGGGCAAGATTTGCTTCGTATCTTTTCGACTTTTGGCTTCACTCCCGTGACCCAGCGAGGCAGCCATGTAAAGCTTCGCCGGATTCAAGAACTCTCAACGCGACAGACCCTGACCATCGTGCTCCACGACGAAGTGGACAAAGGCACTTTACGAGCAATATTCCGGCAGGCGCTTCGGTACATCCCCGACTCGGACCTACGCCCGTATTTCTACACCGAAGAGTGAGTTGATTCCCTTACCGCCGCCCGGCGAACCGGAAGCGGTGGACGGGCACCGGCATTTCGGAATCGGGGCCGCGCACGCTTTTCCAGATGATCTCGTTTAGCGCGAGCATCGGCGCGCGGTCCACCTCGCTGAAATCCGTCTCCATGGACTCGCGCGCGCCCCAGGCCGTCTGCTGGTTCTTCTCGGTGACATCGATTTTCGGCGCAATGCACCGGTACGGCTGCAGGTCGGGCTTGTCGGTGAAACTCACGTACATGGGCGTGGCCGCCGCGAGCGGCAGAGCGGCCAGGAACACGAATGCACCCAGAATTCGTTCGGCATGCCTCATAGCATACCCTTGGCGGCTGTCGGTTATCATGTAGGGCACTGGGAAACTCAAGCCATGAGATCCACACGACGAAACCTGCTCAAGAGTGCGCTGGCGGTTCCCGCCGTCTCCGCGGCCGCTCCCGCGCGCGAACCCTCTTCCATCGTTTGGCGCAAACGCGTGCCAGTCCGCTACGAAGCGGACGTGGCGGTGCTTGGCGGTGGCATCGCAGGCGTTTCCGCGGCTTGCGCCGCGGCGCGCTCGGGCGCCAAGGTGATTCTTGTCGAACGCTTCGCCGTAACCGGAGGAGTGCTCACAACCGGCGGCGTAGCCAATTTCTGCGGCCAGATGGAAGGGCAGGGAGAGGTCTTCGACGCTATTGTCGACGGGCTGCGGCAGATCAACGCTTTCGATCCCGCGCGCAAGCGGATCTTTCACTATGAGATCCTCGCCGTGGTCCTGCAGGAGTTGCTGCTGGCGAGGAAAGTGAAACTGCTGCTGCACACGCGCCTGGCCGACGTGAACGTTTCCCGCGGCCGCATCACGGAATGTTTGATCGCCGGCAAGTCCGGAGTCGAAGCCATCCGCGCGCGACAGTTCATCGACTGCACGGGCGAGGCCGACGCCGCGCGCTTCGCGGGCTTCGCGACCGTCAAGGGGCGCCAGGGCGATCAGGTGCAGTTGCCCATGTCGTTCATGTACTTCGTGCGTCATGTGGAACCGCAGGACGCATTTCCGCAACTGGCGGCGAACTGGCTGCACCCCGTCAAGAGCCGTCAGGAGATGCCCTGGGTGAGCGTTTGGCCGGACGGTCCTCGCAGCAACGCGTTGAAGTTGAAGATCCCGAAGTTCGACGCGACGTCGACCGAGGGCCTCACCGCCGCCGAGATTCGCGCGCGCCGGCGCATGCTGGAGGTTCTCTACTATTACCAGGCCGTCGAAAAGAAACCCTGGCGGCTGGATCACTGCTCGCCTATCATCGGCATTCGCGAAGGCTGCCGCGTGGTGGGCGACTATATCCTGAAAGTCGAAGACGTGCGCGCCGGCCGTTCGTTCGACGACGGCGTGGCGCGCGGCACCTACCAGTTGGACGCTCACAGCCTGGACGACGATCAACTGAACTATGTGCTGCCCAAGGACCAACTCAAGGTGCCGCCGTACCAGATTCCTTTGCGCACCCTGATTGCCCGCGACGGGAAGAACCTCATGATGGCGGGCCGCTGTTTCTCCGCCGATCAACTGGCGCTCTCCTCGGCGCGCGTGTCGACGTCGGGGTCCATGATGGGACAAGCCGCCGGAATCGCGGCCGCTCTGTGCGCGACCAAGCGCGCGGATCCTCGCGACCTCGATCCGGCCGAAGTCCGCAAGATCGTCGAGGATCGCGGCGCTCAGTTGAAGTGTTGAAGCGCCGCGGCGTTACGGCAGCCACTTCGGGGCGATCTGGTCGGTTTCATCGGCGACGATCATCCAGTCCAGCAGCGCGCCCTTGAGATCTTGAACCGTGCTCTCGCATTGTGGTTCCGAATAGAGGTTGCGCGTCTCGCCGGGGTCATTCGCCAAATCGTACAACTCGCCGCCGTGTCCTGGATAGTGCGTCAGCTTCCAGCGAGCCGTGCGGACCATCTTCGCGTCCGGGTGGCGTATGCCCGCCACGCCTTTGCCCGGCCAATAGGCATACTCCATGCTGTTAGCCGTGATGACTTCGGGGATCGAGTTCTCGGAGAACGCCATCTCCCGCGCCTGGTAGGGCCTGCCGGTGAGCAAGGGCGCGAAACTGCGTCCTTGCACACGATCCGGCACAGCCAAGGCGCACAGTTCAAGGAGCGTCGGCACCAGGTCCACCGTTTCGATGAGCTCGTTGCGGCACGCGGCACGCCGTCGTCCAGATAGACCGTGTCCCAGCCGGTGGAACGCGCATGATCGGCGGTAGGCGGATGGTAGTGCAGCTTGCCCACGCTGCCCGTGCGGTAGCCGGCGTCGCGCAGCATGCGCTGGAGAAACACTTCGCGCCCGTCGCACGGCGTGTAGTTAACGCGGTTCTTGTGGCTGTGCGGGTACCGCCCGGTGAAGTAGCTCACTCGCGAAGGGACGCAAACCGGCGCCTGCACGAAAGCGTTCTGGAAATTGACGGAGGAGGCGGCGAGCCGGTCCAGGTTCGGCGTTCGTATGTTCGCGTTCCCGTTCGCGCCCAGGCAGTCGAAACGCTGCTGGTCGGTCATTATGAACAGGATGTTGGGCCGGCCGGCGGCGGTTGAGAGCGGCGCGGCGACAGCGGCCTGAAGCAGGTCGCGGCCGGTCAAATCCATGGAGTCCCCCCAGACATTCTCCTTCATCGCGTGGCTCTGATTTCCTGGCGGCTGATAAACTGATGTCCGAATGGCCAATCGGGCCGCAGAGAGGCTACCTTGGATCCAAAAGAAGCGTCTTCCACACCGCCGGCGACCAGTATCGCCATCGTAGGCGCGGGCGCGGTGGGCTCCACCATCGCCTACGCCGCCATGCTCAAAGGACTGGCGCACAAGATCGTACTGACCGACGTGAATGCGTCGAAAGCCGAGGCCGAGGCCAAGGACCTGATGCACGGTTCGATGTTCGTGCCTTCGGTGGA
The DNA here is from genome assembly GCA_964561215.1 of uncultured Solibacteraceae bacterium. Taxonomy (GTDB): domain Bacteria; phylum Acidobacteriota; class Terriglobia; order Bryobacterales; family Bryobacteraceae; genus JAJFUV01. The sequence continues at coordinate 6,702 of CAZLOS010000083.1, forward strand.
AGTGACGGCCGGACCGATCGACGCGTGCAGGGAAGCCGGCATCGTCGTGATCACAGCGGGCGCCAAGCAGAAGCCCGGGCAGACACGATTACAGCTTGCGGGCGCCAACGTGGCAATCTTCCGCGACATGATCCCGCGCATCGCCGCGTGCGCCCCTCACGCGATGATGCTGATCGTTTCCAATCCCGTGGACGTGCTCACCTACGCCGCCCTGAAGTTCTCCGGGCTGCCCGCTTCCAGGGTGTTCGGCTCCGGGACGGTACTCGATACGTCGCGGTTCCGCGCGCTGCTCGCCGCTGAATTGGACGTGGCGGTGGCCAACGTGCACGCCTATGTGATCGGCGAACATGGCGACAGCGAGGTGCCGCTGTGGAGTTGCGCGCAGATCGCCAACATCCCGCTGGACGCCTTCAGCACGCCTGGCCGCGGGCCGTTGAGCGAGGCCGAGCGCGAGAAGGTCTTCCACGGCGTTCGCGATGCCGCCGCCGAAGTAATCGCCGCCAAGGGCGCGACGAATTGGGCCGTGGGGCTGGCGGTCTCGCGCATCCTGGAAGCAGTGCAGCGCGATGAGAATGCCGTTCTCACCGTGAGCCGGCTGCTCGAACGGTTTCACGGCTTTGACGACGTGTGCCTCGCTGTGCCGTCCCTGGTGGGCAGCGGCGGCGTGGGCCCCGCGCTGCCCGTGGAACTGAGCGAGGACGAACTCGGCGCCCTACGCCGCTCGGCAGCCATCCTGAAGGACGCCACGCGCGGTTTGGGACTCTGAACGAGACGCGGTTTACGATGTTGTCTCCACCAAGAGGCCTGTGTTGGCGTGGACTCGACCTGACGGACACGGCGACCGAAGTTCGAATTGTCGGACGCGAATCCGAGATTCCATGTGGCCGACCATGCGCTCGGGACTCGGCGCACCACATCCGCGGATAGGGTGTTTCCCTTCAAGTTGACTGCCCCTCCCCTCTGGATAACCTCGCGCGTTCCGCTGCAACAATGAGGAAATGTGGGAGATCCAGATGCGAGAAGCAGGTCAGGCGCAGCGCCTGATTAGCGTGAGACTTTCGATCAGATCTGCTTTAGGTGCGTTATAAGGTCTGTTGCCGCCTGTAAGGCTGCTTCAGCATCCCCTTTGTTCGCAAGCCCGCCCCTATGGACTATCGAGTTCCGCTTCTCTGAAGCGGACTTAAACCGGGACCAGAACGGTTCCTTCTCCAGCTCGGTTCCAGTGAGCGCATTCCAGAGTCTACGATGTTTATCATTGCCGAGGTTGTGCCCGTTCATCAGGCTGTCAACGGCTTCGCCCAGCAGCTCCAACTTCTTGGCCGCATAGGCAGCGTCGAACGCACGCTCGGCAGCGACCTCGCACGCCATGTGCGAGGTAATAATGGCAATGCTGAAGTGTCCTTGGTCGACTAGACCCTGGGCGATAGTGAGCAACGCCTTTGGGTAGGTAATGACCTCAGCACTGCAACTGGCTGAAAACTTGATGGACGCACGCGCCTCGACCGAGAAGCTCCGGCAGGTCGATCCACACTTCGGGCACGGTTGGCGCTTCTCGATAGGGGTGCTGGCCAGCTCAGTGAGCGGCTCGGCACAGTTCCCGCAGGCACTTGATTCCGCCACGACCTAACCTCCTTCGATTACAAAACCCGCTGCACGACGCTTCTCGCTCGTTCAGCTGCGTTTCCAGTATTCCCACCCAGTATAACGGCGAACCGATCGAGTCCGGACTCCGTCGCACTTGGCCGTGTAGTCGCCAACTCGGAGACGTTCTCAACCGGATCGATCCTGGATGACGCGCAAACTGGAACTTGGGTGTATCTGACGCTCACGATCCCACCTGACGGCGTCGGCTGCGGGGTCAATTCCGAGCCATCACGGCTAATCCACAGTCACCGCAGGATCACTCAAGTGCCTTGCTGCCCTTGCAAGCAACCACAGGGAATGGCGTTCAGGCCAATGATGCAAGTGCCCGCCTCAGCAGTACTCGATCTCGACTTCCTTGTTCAGGCCGCGCAGGAATTCGGCGATCTGTTCCACGAGGTTGCGGCGGATCGAAATGGATCGCGGGAGCAGCGGGTTCTGGTAGTGCGGGTTGATGGCCTGGCCCAGCAGGAAATGAATCGAGTCGGCCCGGAGCAGTTCCGTAGCCAGGAGCACGGCACCGTTGCGCTCGCCGGGGAGGCGCCAGAGATCGCCGCCCGCGTTCTTCATGCAATCGAGGGCCGCCGCCATGGTGAGGATGCCTTCGGTGACGAGGTCCACTTCCGGCAGCACTCCGATGGGCGGAAGGCTGCTCAGTTCCGTGGATCGCTCGGTCTTGACGGCGCAGCCCAGGTAGGAAGCCACAATGCCGCCCGTGGTGCCTCCGCAAACCGCCTTGGCACCCTGGAACGCCAACAGTTGGCGGGCGCGCGCGTCGTCCTCGTCGCGGTTGAGCGGCGGGCCGGTGAACACCATCAGCGAACGGTGCGGACGAAAGTAGACGCCGGCGAAAGTAGCGTCGTTGGCGGGCTGGCCATCGCAGGAAGCGCGAAAGCGGTTGATGGTTTCGTGCACCACATAGCGCGCCGAGCCGGGCCTGCGCCGGATCAGGTCCGACAATTGTACATCCAGTTGCTCGCGTCCCGCACTTACCAGACCGCCGCTGGCGACCCCCAGGAAATCCCCGTCCTGGAGGGTCCCCTCGCGCATCAGGATTCTCTTACCCAACACCAATTCCGGCCGGGCTTCGATCCGGAACGGCGCGCCATCCCGGAAGAAGAAGGTCTCCGGGTTATCGTAATTCATTACGCGAAACGCGTGATTCTCGTGGTGTACCTCCAGCACGGTGAAAGTCGAGTAGGCCGCGCCGTGCGTTTTGGAAGGAGGCAGGGTTCCAATGACTGTGGCCACCACATCCTCGATCGGGATGTCCATGCGGAACATCGTGACGATAATTTCCGCGGTGAGCGTGGCCACAATGCAGGCCTTCACGCCTCCGTCGAAGCCGCTCGACAGAACCACGATGCTCCGGTCGGCCTGGCGCGCCGCGCGCACCACGTCGCCGCACAACTCCTCCCCTCGACGGTTCAAGCTCTCCGAGTAGATATCGACGAACATGCTAGACGAGACCCGCCTCGATCATCTGCTTTAGCTTGAGCAGGCTGCCCTTGGTTTCGGCGGTAGCTTCGCCAAGCAGGCCGGCAATCTCCTGCGCCACGCGCATCTGCCGGTCCACCACGCGGTTGACCTCGACGGCGGTCTCCAGTTTCAGGTGCTGGATCTCCTGCCGCTGCCTCCACTCGTCGGTGAGGTTCACGAAGATGGAGGCGGTGATGTTCTCGCCCTTGATGGAGAACATCACCTGTCTCACGTAAAGACCCGCGGCCGGGTATTCCTTCTCGAAGGCGCGCACGGCTTCGCCGGCCTGCTGGAAGTCGGAGGCGTCGCCCAGCACTTCGGCCGCGGGCCTTCCCAGGGCTTTTTCCGGCAAGGTCTTGAACATGCGGCAGAAGGCGGGATTCACCACCCGAATCTTCATGTCGGCGTCCACGGCCAGCAGGCCGTTGGGATCGTAATCCCATAGCAGTTCCCAGAGGCTCTTGGTCGGCATCGGGTCGGTTCTCCTTATTCTATAGTGCCTGCTTTTCCTGAAGACGGACCGGTCAAATGAGGCTGTTGACCGCAACTCCGGCTCTACGCTAGGATAGGCGATTTAGGGCTTCTTACTGCACCTGCTTTGAGCGTCTGCAATAGGCCCCCTGATTCGGACCAGGCTGACATCAGATGGACCAAACTTTTCACGCCCTCGGCGTGCTCTTTATTAAAGCGCTGCCCACTTTCATTCTGGTGGTCCTGCTGCACTTCTACTTGAAGCGGACGTTCTTCGCGCCGCTCCAACGAGCACTGAAAGCCCGCGACGAAGCCACCAAGGGCGCCCGCAAACTGGCCGAGACGGCACTGGCGAAAGCCGAGCAACGCGCCGCCGAATACGATGCCGCGCTTAGGGCCGCCCGCGCCGAACTGGCCCGCGAGCAGGAACAGAAACGCAACCAGTGGCGCGCGGAAAGCGCCGCCGCGATCGAGGATGCCAGGAAGAACGCCCACGAGACCGTGAAGCAGGCCTGCGAAGAGATCGCCGCCGAGGCCGCCGCCGCCCGCCAGTCGCTGGCCGCCGAAAGCCAGGCGCTCGCGGACGACATCGCCCGGTCGATTCTCGAAAGGAGAGCGAATTGAAGCGCCTTGCTTTTCTCCTCTGCGCCGGGACAGTTTTGATGATGATCCCGGCCGTTCGCGCACAGCAGGGCGAGGGACAGGCGGCCCCGGCCGAACACGCCGAACAGGCGGAACACGGCCCCAGCCGCATCTGGCTCTGGGCGAATTTCTTCATCCTCGCGGGCGGCCTTGGTTACCTGGCCGTCAAGCAGGGTGGCCCGTACTTCAAGCAACGCGGTCTGGAGATCCGTAAGGGCATCGACGACGCCACCAGGATCAAGGCGGACGCGGATGCGCGTGCGGCCTCGATTGAGAAGCGCCTGGCGAACCTGGAAGCCGACATCGCGGAACTTCGCGAGCGCGGCGCCAAAGAAATCGCCGCCGAAGGCGAGCGTATCTCGCGCGAGGCCCGGCAATCGGCCGCCAGGATCAAGACGGACGCCGAACAGGAGATCGCCGCCGCAGCCAAGAGCGCGCGCCAGGAAGTGAAGATCTACGCCGCGGACCTGGCCCTTCAGTTGGCCGAGAAGAAGGTCCGCGCGGAACTGACCCCCGAGGTGGACGCCGGGTTGACGCGTGTCTTCGTCGGCAACCTGCGCCGCGAGACCCAGGAAGGGAGGAACTAACCGCATGGCCCAAGTTGTCGCCTCCCGGTACGCAAAGGCACTGGCGGACCTGGTTCTCCGCCCCGGCTCAGGACTGGATCCGGCCACGGTGTCGGCCCAACTCAAGACTTTCAGCGAAACCATGAAAAGTTCCGCGGACCTGCGCGCTATCCTGCTTTCGCCCGCGGTTGCCACTGTGCGCAAGCGCGCGGTGGTGTCGCGGATTCTTTCCGAAGAACGCATTTCGGAACTGGTTCACAATTTTCTATTCGTCATCATCGGGCACCGCCGTATCTCCATGCTCGACGCCATCGCGGAAGCGTTCCAGGACACCATCGACGAGCGTATGGGCGTGGTGAAGGCCGCGGTTACGAGCGCCCGGCCGCTGGATGAGAACCAGAAGTCGGCTGTGGCGGGAGAACTGGAGCGTCTCACCGGTCAAAAGGTGAGGTGCGAATTTGCGGCCGACGCGGCGCTGGTGGGTGGCGTCGCGGCGAAGATCGGCTCACGAGTTTATGACGGTTCGGTGCGAGGCGAACTAAGCGCCCTGCGCCGGCGGCTGGTGCAGTAGCGCGGGTTACTAGGACAAGGAATATATGGCTCAGATTCGAGCGGACGAGATTACGCGGGTACTCCGCGACGAAATCGAGAATTACGAAAAGGCGATAAACGTTTCCGAGATCGGCAGTGTGATCTCGGTGGGCGACGGCATCGCTCGCATTCATGGCCTGGACAAGGTCATGGCCGGCGAGATGATCGAGTTTCCGCACGACGTGGCCGGTCTCGCGCTGAACCTGGAAGAAGACCAGGTGGGCGCCGTGCTGCTCGGAGATTTCTCGGAGATCAAGGAGGGCGACGAAGTCCGGCGCACCAACCGCATCATGTCGGTGCCGGTGGGCGATGCGCTGATCGGTCGCGTCGTCGATGCGCTCGGCCGTCCCATCGACGACAAGGGGCCCATCGAGACCAAGAGCTTCAGCCCCATCGAACGCCTGGCGCCCGGCGTGGTGGAACGCCGCCCCGTGAAGGAACCGTTGCAGACCGGCATCAAGGCCGTCGACGGCATGATCCCGATCGGCCGCGGGCAGCGCGAATTGATCATCGGCGACCGCCAGACCGGTAAGACCGCCATCGCCCTGGACACTATTCTGAACCAGAAGGGCGGCGACGTGGTTTGCATCTACGTCGCCATCGGCCAGAAACGTTCCACGGTGGCCCAGGTGGTGAAGACGCTCGAAGAACATGGGGCCATGGATTACACCATCGTCGTGGCCGCCACGGCGTCCGACCCGGCCGCCATGCAGTACCTGGCTCCTTACAGCGGTTGCGCCATGGGCGAGTACTTCCGCGACACCAAGCGCCACGCGCTGTGCATCTACGACGACCTTTCCAAGCACGCCGCCGCGTACCGCGAAATCTCCCTGCTGCTGCGCCGCCCGCCAGGACGCGAAGCCTTCCCCGGCGATGTGTTCTATCTCCACAGCCGGTTGCTCGAACGCGCCGCCAAGCTGAGCGACGCCAACGGCGGCGGCTCGCTCACCGCGCTGCCTTTCATCGAGACGCAGGCCGGCGACGTGTCCGCCTACATCCCGACCAACGTGATTTCAATTACGGACGGCCAGATTTACCTGGAGTCCGACCTGTTCAACTCGAACGTACGCCCGGCCATTAACGTGGGCCTCTCCGTCAGCCGCGTGGGCGGCAGCGCCCAGGTGAAAGCCATGCGGCAGGTAGCCGGTTCGCTCCGGCTGGATCTGGCGCAGTACCGCGAACTGGCCGCGTTCGCCCAGTTCGGCTCCGACCTGGATAAGGCCTCGCAGGCGCAGTTGAACCGCGGCCGCCATCTGACCGAAATCCTGAAGCAGGGCCAGTACCAGCCGCTGGCGGTCGAAAAGCAGGTGCTCATCATTTTCGCCGGAACCAACGGTTTTCTGGACGATCTTCCGGTGGAATCCTGCGGCAAGTTCGAACAGGAGTTGTATCGCTTCGTGGAGAACTCCCAGGGCGCCATTTTGAAGGACATCCGCGAAAAGAAGATTTTGGACGACGACCTGCGCACCCGCATGCACGCCGCGCTCAAGGAGTTCAAAGAGCGCTTCGTCGCAGAGTCCAATAACTGAGGGGCGGGTAAGCTACTATGCCGAGCCTCATAGACATCCGACGGCGCATCCGCACGGTGCGCAACACGCAGCAGATCACCAAAGCCATGAAGATGGTGGCGGCGGCCCGGCTGCGCCGCGCACAGGAGCGCGTGATCGCCGCGCGTCCTTACGCGGGGATGTTCTCGAAGCTGCTTTCCAACGTGGCCGCCGCGGCCGCCAGGGACGAGCGGCTGGCTTCGCATCCGTTGCTGGCGCAGCGCGACGAAAAACGCATCCAGCTCATCCTCGTCACTTCCGACCGCGGCCTGGCCGGCGCGTTCAACTCGAACCTGATCAAGGCCGCCGTGAAGTTCATCGCCGAACACGAGAGCGCCAAGGTGGAACTCGAACTGCTCGGCCGCAAGGGACGGGACTTCTTCCGCCGCCGCGAGGTCACGGTTACCGGCGAAGCCATAGGCCTGGCCGCGAAGGTGCGCTACGACGATGCAGCCGCCATCGCCAGGAAGGTGATGGGCCGTTTCTCGGCGGGCGAAATCGACTCGGTGTATGTCCTTTACAACGAGTTCAAGAGCGTAGTCTCCCAGAAACTCACCATCGAGCGCGTACTCCCCCTGAGCTTGCCTCAGGGCCAGGAACCGCCCGACTATATCTATGAACAGGATCCCATGGCGCTGCTCGAGACCCTTCTGCCGCGCTATGTGGAGATCGCGGTTTACTCCGCGCTGGTGGAATCGACGGCGGCCGAACACGCCGCCCGCATGACGGCCATGGACGCCGCGACATCCAACGCCGCCGAAGTCATCGACCGGCTCACGCTCCACATGAACCGCGTGCGCCAGTCCAGCATTACCAACGAGATTATCGAGGTCGTGAGCGGCGCCGCCGCTCTGGAATAAGGCACAATGGCAACGACGAAATCCCCCATGATCGGCAAAGTGGTCCAGGTAGCCGGACCGGCCGTGGACATTCAGTTTCCCGAAGGGCACATCCCCATCATCTACACGGCGATCCGGATCACCAGCGAAGGCTTCGACACGCCTCAGCCGGTGAACATCATCGCCGAGGTGGCGCAGCACATTGGCGAAGGCCGCGTGCGCACCATCGCGCTGCAGCCTACCGATATGCTGGTGCGCGGCATGAAGGCCGAGAGTCTCGGCCGCCCCGTCACGGTGCCGGTCGGCAAGGAAACGCTCGGGCGCGTGATGAACGTCATCGGCGAGCCGGTGGACCACATGGGGCCCATCACCACGGCCAAGTCCTACCCCATTCACCGCCCCGCGCCCACGTTCGAGGAGCAGTCCACCCAGCAGCAGATGTTCGAGACCGGCATCAAGGTCATCGACCTGATCGAGCCTTACCTGCGGGGCGGCAAAATCGGGCTGTTCGGCGGCGCGGGCGTCGGCAAGACCGTCATCATCATGGAGCTGATCAACAACATCGCCATGAAGCATGGCGGCATCTCCGTGTTTGCCGGTGTCGGCGAGCGCACCCGCGAGGGCAACGACCTCTGGCTGGACATGCAGGAGTCCGGCGTCATCAATCCCAAGGACTGGAGCAAGTCCAAAGCGGCCTTGATTTACGGGCAGATGACCGAGCCCCCCGGAGCCCGTCTCCGCGTGGCGCTCACCGGCCTGACCGCGGCCGAGTACTTCCGCGACGAAGAAGGCCAGGATGTGCTGCTGTTCATCGACAACATTTTCCGTTTCACGCAGGCCGGTTCGGAAGTGTCGGCCCTGCTCGGACGCATGCCGTCGGCCGTGGGTTATCAGCCCAACCTGGCCACGGAAATGGGCGAGTTGCAGGAGCGCATCACTTCGACCAAGAAGGGGTCCATCACCTCGGTGCAGGCCATCTACGTGCCTGCCGACGACTATACGGATCCCGCTCCGGCCACCACGTTCGCCCACCTGGACGCCACCACGAACCTTTCGCGCGCCATCGTCGAGCTGGGCATCTACCCGGCCGTCGATCCACTGGCTTCCACCTCGCGCATTCTCGATCCCCTGGTGGTCGGCGCCGAGCATTATGAGACGGCCCAGCGAGTCAAGCTGATCCTGCAGCGCTACAAGGACTTGCAGGACATCATCGCCATCCTCGGCATCGACGAGCTGTCCGATGATGATCGCCTCACCGTGGCCCGCGCCCGCAAGATCCAAAAGTACCTGTCGCAGCCCTTCCACGTAGCCGAGCAGTTCACCGGCTTCAAGGGCGCCTATGTGAAGCTCGCCGACACCATCAAGGGCTTCCAGGAGATCTGCGACGGCAAGCACGACGACATCCCCGAGCAGGCCTTCTACATGAAGGGGACCATCGACGACGTGCTCGAGCACGCCGAGCAGTTGAAGAAGGCCAACGCGTAAGCTGGAAGCGCCATGGCGGATACCTTCGTACTCGAAATCGCCACGCCCGAGCGGCTGCTGATCCGCGCCGATGCGCGCGAGGCGCAGGTGCCGGCATCGAACGGCTACCTGGGCATCATGCCGGGGCATTCGCCGCTGCTGGCCGAACTCGGATCCGGCGAACTCGCCTTTGTGATGCCCAACGGCACGCGCAAGTACCTGGCCGTGGACGGGGGGTGGGCGGAAGTGCTGCCCGACCGCGTCCGCGTCCTGGCCACCCACGCCGAAAAAGCCGATGAGATCGACGCCAAGCGCGCCCAGGATGCGCTGAACCGCGCCACCGAGCGCCTGGCGCACCCCGAGGCCAACCTGGACGTCGCTCGCGCGCTGAACGCCATGAAGAGGGCACAGGCGCGCCTGGCCGCCGCCGCTCACAAGTAAGGGCGAGAATTTAACCTTTCCCGGCGCACTAATCTGTGTGTCGCATCGCAAGCTGTGTCTCCATGGCTGCCTGTGCCTGCTGGCGCTCCTGGTGGCCGCCGCCGATGCCGGCTCCCACGTCGAGTACGTGGGAGGAACCGTCGCCGCGCTGGCCGAGAAACCCGGGGGCGCTCTCGATACCACCCACGACCAGTACCTGTTCTTCCGCACCCGTGAGTTGACTGTGCAGGTACCCTATGAACGTGTGAACCTGCTCGAATACGGCCAGAAAGTGGACCGCCGCCTGGCCATGGCAATCGTTATCTCCCCCATGTTCATGCTGAGCAAGAAACGGGCGCATTTCCTCACTGTCGGCTATAGCGATGAACAGGGGCGGCAGCAGGCCATGATCTTCCGCGTGGACAAGAACGACATACGCGCGCTGCTGGTCAGCCTGGAGGCGCGCACCGGACGCAAGGTCACGTTCCAGGACGAGGAAGCGCGCAAGGCGGGGAAAGGCTGATGCGCGGCCTGGCTCTCTGGCTCGCGGCTGCCGCTGCCGCTGCCGCGGCACAGCAGGCTCCCACCCCCGGGAGGGAGGACCAGGCGCCGCGCCAACTGTTGAGCGTCCGCCGCGTCTATGTGGACCGCTTCAACGGAGGCGAAACGGCCTCGCAATTGCGCGACATGATCATCGCGGCCCTGGAGTCGGCCAAGTTGTTCGTGATAACCGAAAACGCCGAACGCGCCGATACGTTCCTGCGAGGCTCGGCCGAGGACCTGGTTTTCACCGATACCTTCCAATCGAATGACAGCATTACCGGCCGCGTCCAGGTGGGGCGCGGATCGAGTTACAGTTCGGGCTCGTCCCGGCAGGCGGGCCGCAGTCTGGGGGCGTCGGTGGGCGAGCACGAATCCACGCGCATCGCCGAGCGCAAGCACGAAGCCACTGCTTCGGTGCGCCTGGTAACCAAAGATGGCGACGTCATCTGGTCCACCACCGAAGAAAGCATGGGCGGCAAGTTTCGGGGCGCCAGCGCGGACGTGGCGGACAAAATCGCCCGCAAGCTCGCGGCGGTCTACGAACGCGCGCGGAAGGCCGGCCAAAGCCCCTCACTCGTCAAGTAGTCGAGCGATTCACTTGCCCGCGATGCGGATGTGCTTGTGCTGGCTGGTTTCGCCGCTCAGGATTTCTACGTCGCGCGCCGGGACTCCGAAATGCTCGGCCAGGAATTTGCACAAGGCGGCGTTCGCCTTCCCTTTTTCGGGCGCGGCGGCGATCTTTACCTTCAGCGTTCCGTCGGCCATGTAGCCGGCCACCTCGTTTTTCGAGCTTTTCGGGATCACTTTGACGCGCAGGTCCATGATCAATGCACCGGGAACTCAACGATCTCGCCGGACGGGATTTCGACAGGCTTCGTCATTTGGAAAAACGAGGCGCCCGGGCGGTAGTCTTGGTCCAGGAAGAACGCTTTGTTGACGGCTTCTATGCGGCACAGGCCGGCGTCTGGCAGCGGCACGTTCTTTGATGGCGCTGCCAAGAGGCATTCGAAACCGATCGCGGCCACGCGCTCCGGCGTTGTAGCAGGCGGCAACTCAACGGTCGTGCGCACCCATCCCGCGCGCTCGATGGCGAATCCGGTGCGGCCAAGGTGTGAACTCCGCCAGCGGTTCTCGCCCTTGAGCCGCACCAGCGCGGCTACGGCCGATCCATGGTTGGCGATCTTCGCCTCGATGTAAACGTAATTGCGCGGATCGCCGATCTTCTCGCCGTCCACCGCGCCGAATGGCCGCAGCTTGTCTTCGCGGGCAAGTTCCTCACTGGCCACCCGGTACAGGAACGGGTTCCGGTCCATAACCAGCTCGCGGGAATTGGCCGAGAGATCAACCACCTGCGGCGCCAGTTGAAAGCGCGCCGGCGAAGTGGCCTCGCCCGACACCATGTTGTTCTTCGTCACGGGAATCAGCAACGGATGCCGGCCGTCGCGCCGGCCCTCGAATTCGATTTCCTTGTGGCCGCGCCCCTGGATCGTCGCCCGCAGCAGGCCGCCGTCGCGCTTCAGATACGCGCGGTAGATATACTCGATGTCGGTGGTGCGTCCCCAGCGCGCCATCAGGCCGCGGGTGGAGGTCCCGCCGTCCTCGTTGGTGAAGACCATGGTGTACTGGAGCAGCGGCGTGCCGTTTTCAGTGAGGCGCTCGCAGTAGGCCGCCACCGGCGCATCGCTCATGTTCTCGATCGTGTCGGCGCGCGCATGCACGATGGGGGCGTAGGCGAGCGGCAGGTAGGCCTCGTCGCCCGGCGCCACTTCGCGTAGATCGGCAACTTCAACCTGCACGCCGGGCGAGTGCTTTGTCCTGATGCGCCGGCCGGCCGGTCCGGCGGTGGAGAAGAACACCGACACAGGCTGCTTTACGTAACCGGGGTACGCCATCACGTGCTGGACGGGCGCGCCGTCGAGGACCAGCTCCACGCGCTCCACGCGGCTCGATGTGATTTCGAGATCCGCCACCAACTCCGCGGCGCTCGCAGCCGGCGCGAAGCAGATCAGCGCGGCGAGCATCCAAACGGTGAGCTTCGCTGCCAGCGCCAGCAAGCGGTCGGTACGCGGGGGCTTGCCGACGACGGTATCCACCAGGCCGGTTTCGGGCAGATGGTCGAGGTCGGCGGGCCAGCCGCTAAGCACCACGATGCACACGGAAGGCGAACGCGCGCGCAACGCGCGGATGAGCGCCAGGCCGTCGGCGGTCGTGGGCAGGCGCAGGTCGGTGACCACCAACTGCGGGTCGTCGCGCCCGAACGCTTCCAGTGCCCCCGCCGGGTCCGCGACCGCGCAAACCTCGTGGCCGGCCTGTTGGAACAGCAAACGGCGCATTTCGAGCTGATCCGGATCGTCGTCCACCAGTAAAACGCGGGCCATGAGAGGATGTCAGTCGAACTTGATGTGCGCGATGACAAGCTGGGGCATTCCCTGGTTCCAGCTTGCGGGCAGATCGTCGAACGGCAGGCGGAAATTGCGGTTCTCGCCGGGCTGCAGGCCGACGTTGGGGCGCACGATGGCCACGCGCTGGCGCAGCACCACCTGCCCATAGTTGTCGTAAAACACGCAATTCAGCTCCACCGTCCGCACCGGGCGGTTGCCGTTGTTCGCAATCAAGCCGGTAATCTCGACCACGGTCTGCTTCATGTAGCTTTCCGTGGCTTTCATCTCGACGCCGCTGAGCTTTAGGTAGCGCACGTAATCACGGGCTTCCGTGGTCAGCGCGGGTCCGGCGGAGGACGGCTGCTTGGCCAGGCGCTCCAGGTACCAGAACGCCCCGCCGCCCACGGCCAGCAGAATCACGATGGAGGCCAGCAACGCCTTGGAGGGGCCTGGGTGCTCGACTGCGGTCTTAGCTGCCACTGATGGTCATCTCCCCGATGAGAATCGTCGGCGCGGCCGTGGACCCGCGGAACTCCAGGTCGTTCCCTATCGCTTCGATGGAGGTGAACATCCCGCCCAGGTTGCCGGCGATAGTCACCTCGGAGACCGGGTAGGCGAACTCCCCATTCTCTATCCAGATTCCGGCGGCGCCGCGGGAATAATCTCCCGTAACAATATTGACACCAAAACCGATGAGTTCGGTCACAAAAAGTCCACGGCGGACATTCTTGACAATTTCGGCCGGCGGGAGCGGTCCGGCCCCGGCGAAGAGGTTGGTGTGGCTGATGCCGGCGTTCCCGGCCAGCCCACGGCTGGCGTTCCCTGTGGTCTTCATGCCCAGCTTGCGGGCGGTGTAGGTGTTGAGCAGGTAGCTCTTCAGCACACCGCGTTCGATGACCGGCGTGCGGCGCGTGGGAACCCCCTCGTCATCGAACGGTGCCGAACCGAACAAGCCCGGAAGCGTCCCGTCATCGATCACCGTGAGGCGCTCGGAGGCGATCCTGGAGCCGAGCTTCCCGGCCAGGAACGAGGCTTGCTGGTAGATGGCTTCGCCATGCACGGCCTCGAAGATGTGTTCGATGAGCGTGCGCGCGGTGCGCGGCTCGAACACCACGGCGGCCTTCTGGGTCGGCACCTTGCGGGCGCCCAGGCGCCGCAATACGCGCCCGGCGGCAGTGCGGCCGATGTCGGCGGGTTTCTCCAGGGCGGCCAGACTGCGCGCGGCGCTGTACCAGTAGTCGCGCTCCATGGAATTGTCCTGGCTCGCTACTGGAACGGTGGATAGCGAACACTGGCTGCCGCGGTACGAACCCAGAAAACCACGCGAGTTGGCGAAAACACGCTGGCCGGTGTAGGAATCGAACGAAGCGCCCTCGCTGTTGGTGATGCGCGGATCGAAATCGAGCGCGGCGCGTTCGGTTTCCCGCGCCAGTTCAATCTTGCGGGCGGCTTCGATGGACGCGATGTCGTCGTTGTAGAGTTTCAGGTCCGCGTCGACCCGCCCGAGTTCGCCGGGTTCGGGCAGGCCTGCGTGCGGATCCTCGCTCGTGATCGAAGCGAGGTCCAGCGCCGCCTGGATCATGCGCCGGACTCCTTCGCCGGAAAGATCCGACGTGTAGGACGAGCCGGTGTGGAGGCCCTTCAATACACGGATGCCGGCCCCGCGCGAGCCGGATTCCTTCAAGCTCTCCACCTGGCCCATGCGCACGTTGGTGGTGAATTCGTCGCCCGCCGAAACAGTACACTCGGCGTCGGAAGCGCCGAGTTCCCGCGCCAGGCGCACTGCCCCGGCCGCCAGTTCTTCCAGATGATTCACGCTCGGATTCATTTCGTTCCGCCCACGGTCATGCAATCGATTCTGATAGTCGGCAGGCCTACGCCGACCGGGACGCTCTGGCCCTCCTTGCCGCAGGTTCCAATTCCTTCGTCGAGTGCCAGATCGTTCGCTACCATGCTCACATGGCGCATGGCCTCCGGCCCGTTGCCGATCAAGGTGGCGTCGCGCACCGGGCGCGTGATGTGGCCGTCTTCGATCAGGTAGCTTTCCGAGGCCGAAAACACGAAGCTGCCGTTGGTGATGTCCACCTGGCCGCCGCCGAAGGTGGCGCAGTAGACGCCCCGCCCGACCGAACGGATCACCTCTTCCGGATCGCTTTCGCCGGCCAGCATGAACGTGTTGGTCATGCGCGGCATGGGGATGTGCTGGTAGCTTTCGCGGCGGCCGTTGCCGGTTGGCCGCGCACCCATGATGCGGCTGGAGAGCTTGTCCTGCAGGTATCCGCGTAGAACGCCCTTTTCGATGAGTA
>CAZLOS010000084.1:0-21383 GCA_964561215.1 uncultured Solibacteraceae bacterium
CCTGTGGCAGTCAGGCTCGAATAGGAGTGGGCTCCCCGCCACGACGGCGACGGCTCGCGCGCGCGACGTGGCCACGTTAAGCCGGTTGCGGCTGTACAAGAACTCCATGCCGCGCGGCGCGTCCTCGGGGCTTGAGGTGGTCAGCGAATATATCACGACCGGCGCCTCTTGTCCTTGGAACTTGTCCACAGTCCCGACCCGCCCCCCCAAGCGAGCGGCAAGGTCCGCAACCTGCGCATTATACGGCGCGACGACGAGAATATCGTCGGGGGTCAGGGACCGTGTTTGGCCGTGTCGGTCAGTCCACGTCACGCCCGGCTGGAGGAGCGACTCGATAATCTGGACGATGCGCTCAACCTCTTCGCTTGCACTGTTTGTATTGCCGTGGTGGTTGACCGGGACGTACCACAGTCCGGCCGGGCCAAGCCAGGCGTGCCCGTCGATGCGCTGCTGGGCCAAGCCATCGTGGGGCGCGAGTCGCTGCTCATAGAAGACCTCTGAGGTGAACTCGCAGATACTCGGGTGCAGACGCCATGTCTCGGCAAGGAACAATCCGCGGTCGGGTGGGATCGTCTCGTGCTCGCCAAGCAGGTGTGCGAGGGCGGACGCGTCCGCACCGGGCGGATGACTACCTCGTGTGGGCTGGTCCAGCTGCTGCGGGTCGCCAAGTAAGATAATGCTCTCCGCTGCTTGTCCAACCGCAAGGACGTTGGCCAGTGACATCTGCCCGGACTCGTCCACGACGAGAACGTCCACGCTACTTGCGTAGTCTTGGCGCGACCAGAGCCACGCCGTGCCCCCGACGACGTTCGCCTGCCCGTTCTGGAGTGCGGTGAGTGGACGGTCGTTGGTCATAATCTCGGTGATCCCCGTCGGTCGGGTGCTGGAGGCTGTCAAGACCTTCTGCATGATTGTGACGGGGATGTGTTCTGTTGCGCTGGCGCTGACGACCGCATCGAGGAGGTGTCTGATGACGGCATGGCTGACGGAGGTGACGCCGATCCGTTTGCCTTGCCGGACGAGATCCACTATGACGCGCGCGCCGATGAACGTCTTGCCCGATCCGGGCGGACCTTGGATGGGCAAGATGCCGTAGTCGAGTTCGGCCGCGCACCGCTTGGCCGCCGCAAGAATCTCCTCGGCAGGCGTCGTGAGCGGTGTGGCCTGGGTGCGACGGGGCGGGCGGCGCAAGAGCAAGTCGCGCTCGGCCCGGTAGGGTCCTGGACTGTCGATCCCGTGGTCTTGCACCCACAACCCAAGCCGGTAGAGGCTGTCGGCCAGCTCGGTCGTGCGCACGGCGTTATGCACGTACACGCTTTGTGGGTGGAGGTCGGCCGTGGCCCCTGTCTTCTTGATGCTCACGAGGCGCCGCGCGGGTTCAATGGCCACAACGGTACCGATTCTTTGACCGGCGTGGTGGAGCTCATCGTCGGCACGCACGTCCGTCTCCTGCTCGGGGTACAAGTACGTGTCAGTGGGGAGCCTGCTGCGCCCCTCAAACTGTCGACCTGTGTGGCGGAGGCCGGCGATGGCGCTTTTCTCGTCGTACAGTTCGTCGTCGGGCACATCGCGCAGGCGAAAGTACTCCCACCAGTTGGCCTTACCTTCGCGCCGATGGTAGTCGAGAATGTTTGCCAAGAGCCACCTTCCGGCCTGTTCTGGTGTGCGCAGTGTCTCATCGGCGGGGATGTCGGCCGTCAGACCGGCCACGAGCGTGGCGATTCTTACCTGTTGTTCATCAAGCGCCTCTGATGGAGCACCGTCTCCGACTGGCGGTCGCGGGACGTCGTGTCCCGCCGCCACAAGCGCGTCACGTTGTGCTTCAAGCCAGTCTCGCAGTGATCTCGTGCTGGCACAATCGTCGCGGTTATAACCTTCAATTGTTGCTCGCGTCACGTCGTCGACTTGGACGTCGCGCGAAAGCTCCAGGGAGTGCTCGACGAGCCGCATCGCGCCTCGCGCTTGCTCCAGCGGAATGAGTCGCGCAAAGCGGTGGAAGGCCTCCAGTTGCTTTAGACTGTACTGCTCCACGCTTGCACGCACCGTCTGTCGCGTGATGCTGTGCAGATCGACGAAGAGCCCGGCGCGCAGCATGCGATCGACCTCGTCTTCGCGCGTCGCGTAGCGCCCCATCAGGCGCTTGAGTGCTCCTGGCTCATAGGGCGTGAAGTGGTAGACATGCATCTGGGGGTGTTCGCGCCATACCATCATCACGGTATCGACGAGCGCCTCAAACGCGGCACGCTCGTCTACAGGTGTAAGTGCCCAACGCCCCGTGTACTCGTCCATAATCGTGAGGTGACCAAAGAGGTACTCGCGACCGTCGACGCCCGTGAATGGGTCTCCTTCCAGGTCGAAAAAGAGGTCTCCAGGTGAGGGGCAGGGCAGGCGCGTGAGCCCCTGGCCGCCGGCGACTGGGAGCAGTTCGAAGACCGGTCGTTGCTCGTTGCGCCCTTGGACTTGGACGCGTGCTTGTTCGCGCACGCGCTCATACGACTCTTTGGCGCCGTGGTCAGGCCGGTGCGCCAAAGGGAGTGGAAGTACGGCAAGCTCGGCCACTGTGTGCACACCCCACTGCTGGAGCTGTTTTTGCTGTACCTGCGTGATGCCTGCGACGAGGCTAAGGTGATCGTCGCGTCGTCGGGTGCGGTCACATTCTTGCCACCACCGGCACACCTCGCAGTCCTGCATCCGGTCGGGGTACGTCTCAAGAGTCCCCGCAGGTTGTGCGATGCATTGCTCCAATTGTGCGCGTACAAAGCGATAGTACGCGGCGTAGTCCAGTACGCGATGCATCTCGGTCGGAAAGCCTTCGCCGGGCATCACGACGTGCATGTGCTCAGGAAGCAGGCCTTGCGCGGTGCCAAGCAGGTCGGAGTACAGCGAGAGCTGCAATATGGTGCCTGCCTTGGTGTCGCGTGCGAGTTTGCAGTCGTAGACCTCGTACGACCAACCGCCCAGGGCGCTGGGCCGGTCCACGCGCCGCAGCACGTCGGCGCGCCCAAACCACGAGCCGCACTGGAGTCCGGCTTGAGCGATCACGTCCGTGCCAGCCTGCATCGCGGCCAGAGTCTGAGCGACGACGGCTCGGTCCTGGGCGTCAGCGAGGTCAACAACGACCAAGTCGCTCGATCGCAAGGAGGCGAGATATGCCGCCTCATGCTGGTGCCCGCGCTCCTGCAAGATGATCACGTCGGGATCGCGCCACTCTGGCGCCTCGCGCTGGCCGTACACGACAGCCAAGTCCAACGAGGTCAAATGGTGGCAGCCAAGATGGTTACTCAGGTCAGTTGCTGCCAAACGTACGCCGTCAGCGGTGTTTCGCATAAGAGACTCCGAAGCTTTTGCACGTTCAGGGACCGCTTAGCATCGTACACCCATTTCGGTCATCCAAGAGTGCCCGAGTAACCTTAACGGTGCGGCAATAAGCTGGATTAATTCCTACACCACCTTTGTCGCCGCTGCCGGTTCGGGATGGTTGCCTTGCCTGGCATCTCCCGTTTGAATGCAGCGGGACAAAGGACGATCGTCACAGTGCGGGGTGCGTCACGTCGGCGGGCGCAAAGTCGTTCAGTACCGGGTTGCACGTTGCGGATGGAAATCGTGCCTCTGCCTGGCAAGCAGGTGCGCAGCTTCTGCGGCGCAAGTAGCAGCCGCGGGCGTATGTAGATCGGCTACCTGAACCCCGATCAGCGTTCACATCCCTAAGTTCAACCTGAACAACTCAATAGCTCTCTTGCGTGCGCCGCCGGTGTGCCGCGCGTCAGCGGAGGTTTTTCTACCTGTCGGGCTGCTGTCGGGCTGCTGTCGGCCCGCTGTCGTGTTCAAATAGGGCGCCAGATGGCAGTATCGACACCGGGAAGTGAACTCTAACCGGGAGATACTGAACATGTACACTGAGATGGCAAACGGTCAACCCCCCGATGGCCAGGAGCTGGCTGGCATTATCCGGACGTTCCGGGAGATGCGGCAGTGGTCCCAGGACACGCTCGCTGCCCTGAGCAAGCTAAACATACGAACGGTACAGCGCGTGGAGTCCGGCGAGGCCTCCAGCGCCGAAACACGGCGGGCGCTGGCGCTCGCCTTTGAACTGGAAGATATCGACGTTTTCAACAAACCGTTCATCATGCCGGGCCCCGAAACGATCCGGGCAGAAGTCGAAAAGATCAAACGCGAGAACGTGACACTGGAAGCCAGGACCGTCGGTTCCGGTCAGGAGCTTGTGCGCCTGTTTGAGAACGTCCAGATGGACTCCTTTTCATCAGCCGTCCAATTGCAGGGCGCAGCGGCCGAAGCATTTGCCGGGCTTGTCGATTATCTTCGTGACTATCGCGATTGTGCGGATCTCATGAGCGAAACCCAGAAGCTCGCAGTCTTCGATGAAGTGCAGGGATATATGGACGCACTCCGCAAGGAGGGGTTCTCGATAAGCTACGCCCGTCGCGACACCCGGCTGGTCGGCAGGGATTGGGTGGACAAGACTCCGTGGGAAGTGTCCATCGCTTACCTGGTCGTGTTCCCGAAGGGCAGCGAACCTAAGTTAATCTGCGCCCCGCGGCAGGTCAGATTCTAGCAGGCTGCTGAAATTCGCTCCGAACAAGTGACCTGGAGAATGTTGTAAACGTCTTTGCTATATGCGCGGCGAAGACCTCCAGCAGCACGAACTGTTCAGCTACGGATCCCTCGAAGAACGAGTCCCATCCGATCATCCGTTGCGGCCGATTCGAGCCATGGTGGACGAGGCGCTGAAGGCGCTCGACGGCCGCTTCAACGAGATCTATGGCGAGGATGGCCGTAAGTCGATTCCACCGGAGCGCTTGTTGCGTGCACTGCTACTGCAACTGCTCTACACCGTCCGCAGTGAGCGAATGCTGATGGAGCAACTCGAATACAACCTGCTGTTCCGCTGGTTTGTGGGGCTGTCGGCAAACGAGCCGGTGTGGCATCCCACGGTGTTCACCAAGAACCGCGACCGATTGCTGGAAGGCGCAGTGGCCGAGGAGTTCTTCTCGCTGATCGTCAACCAGACGCGGCAGAAGCGGTTGTTGAGCGACGAGCACTTCACCGTGGACGGTACGCTGGTGGAAGCCTGGGCCGGGCAGAAAAGCTTTCAGGCTAAGAAGGAAGCCAGGGCCCAGAAAGAGCCGCCATCACAGGGTGCCGGCAGCAATCCTGACGTCAACTTTCGCCAAGAGAAGCGTTCCAATCAGACGCACCAGTCGCTGACCGATCCTGGGGCTCGGCTGTTTAAGAAGGCTCGCGGGGCGGAAGCCAAACTCGCCTATCTGGGGCATGTGGTAACGGAGAACCGCAACGGTTTGGTGGTGGACACGCGCCTGACGTTGGCCAGCGGAACCGCAGAGCGCGACGCCGCGATGGCGATGCTGGAGCACAAGCCGGCGGGCCGGCGAGTAACCCTGGGGAGATCGTGGCTACGACACCAAAAAGTTCGTGGAAGACCTACGCGGTTTGCAGGTGACTCCGCATGTAGCCCAGAACACGAGCAACCGGCGAAGCGCGGTGGATGGACGAACCACACGGCACGAAGGCTACGGGGTGAGCCAGCGGAAACGGAAACGCGTGGAGGAAGTGTTCGGCTGGTTGAAGACGGTAGCTCTACAGCGCAAGACCAGATTCCGGGGGCCGGACCGAGTCGGATGGATGTTCACCTTCGCGGCGGCGGCATACAACCTGGTTCGGATGCGAAACCTGATGGCACAGGCTGGCTGAGGATGGCCGGGCGGGATGCCGGCAGCAGTTCCTGCGGCTCAGCCGAGTCCTCGCGGAAACCCTCTTCAGCCGAGTTCAACCCTCGACAAGCTCTCGAAACCCTCTGATGGACTTAGGAAGCCCCGCTTTTCAGCAGCCTGCTAGACGCTGCCGGAGGCGGCTTCGTGCGACTCGTAGAGGAAGACTGCCAGGGTCGCGGCCGCTCCGATGGCAAGCTTCGCGTGACGCGCCGGCAAGCCCACATGGTCGGTGGATCGCCCGTGCCCAGTTCCGAACTGATTGCGCAGTTCGGCAAGCTGATGCCCGATGGAACCAAGGTTGCTCAGGAGGACGGTCACGGTCTTTTCCAACTGGACCTGAGCTGACAGCTCCGGCGGCACAATGGCGAGGCTCTTGACCGTCGCCCGTACAAGGGCAGGCAGATCCTCGTTCTTCGAGGGCGGCGCTCCACGCTCCGTCAGGATGGTTTTACAGATGCTCTCCAGGAATTCCTTGGCGGTGCCGATGGCAAGTTCCGGGTCTGCGGCGGCAGCTTCCTGGAGGCGCTTAATCTGCTGGGCAATGTAGGGTCCCGTCAGCCGTTCGGCCACACGCTTCGCCTCGTCCAGATGCGGCGCGGGACCCAGAAGCCGTCCGTACCCAAACACGGGTTTGTTGGATATCTTCTTGACCGGATGAAGCTCCCACCCATCGACATTGAGGGCCTGGTTATACTCGGCCACCATTGCGAGCGCGTCGTCGGTATCGGGCCTCACGACGGGATGCACGGTCTCGGCGAGGAATTTCAGGAAGGCTTCGTCGGACCCGAAGAGCAGGTCAAAGCGCTCGTCGGTAAAGACCCAGTCGTCGGACCAATCCGAGTTCATCACGCGATGCTTCCAGATATCCTTTGCCGCGTTGCCGTACTCGGGCCGGTAATCGGTGCTGGGCATGCGCTTGAGATCGTAAATGCGCGCGAGGAATTCGTCCTCCTGCATGGTGCCGGACCAGTGGCGGCCGACTGAGAGGTAATCCATGATCGCCCGCCGGGTCACTTCGGTGATGGTGTTTGCCGGTTCCACACTGGCCTTCTGCATGTGCCGCATCATAGCTCCTTCTCCTTGTTTCGTGTCGTTACGATAACCTGCGATACTCGCGGGCACGCCGCTTCTCCGCCTCGCGGAATTTTGGTGAACTGGAACGGCGTTGCCAGTAGGCTTTTTTCCGCGCTCGGGCAGCGTCGGCGAAGCAGTCGGGATGGTAGATAGGCTCGCCCTTCTTCGAGCGGGCGCGCTGCTTGTTCGCGCGGCCGGAGTGATCGTAGGGTATCGGCATGCCACATCCGGAGCAACGAAGGGCGATGGCACCGCTGTCCAGCATCCGCATAAGGTCGAGATGAAGGGCCGCCTCGAAATTCTCCGGCACGATGTCGAATCGTTGGGAGCGTAATCCCCCGGTCTGTTGAATCCTGGCCAGCAAATCAAGCCGCTCCGCAACAGAGCTTTCATACTTCGCAAGGCGCCCGGCGACCTCTTTCCTGCGTTCCTCAAAGAGGGCGAGCTTTTCCACACTGGCAAGCCATTGCATTACGGCGGTCCTGGAAATGCTCAGGTCTTGGTCGCGCGGGTTGTTGAGAATGAATTTCTCGAAGAAGCCGTCTTCCCTGAAGTCGAGTTCTTCCGCAAGCACGAGATCCCCATCGATGGCATCGGCGAGGATGCATTTTGTCAGGGAACCCGGTCCATGGCCGCCATAGCCCCATTCAAATCCGGTGCCGTCCGCCTCGCGGTACGGGCTATCGGCATGCGGCAGGGGATACCGGTTGCCTTGCGTATCCTGGACCCACACAAACACCCGGCCATGAGGGCCGCGGCGCTGGCCGACATAGATGCGCTGCGGGTCGGGTGACGGCACGGGCATCGTTTGCGCGGTGTGGCGGACAAAAAAGGAGAGGCCGAAGCTCACCGCGTCCTCGTAATCGGAAGACTGTTCAATGAGCGAGGCATGGGTCTTTGCGAGCTGTTCCCGAACGAAGGCCGATTGCTTCTCTGGCAACCACCAGCGTTCGCCCCAATCGCCCTGGCCTAGGAGTTTGTTGAAAAACGCGCCCAAACACGATACGCCAAGAATGTTCTGAGCGTCTTATAGATATGCGCGGAAACGATGCTCAGCCACAAGCGGGAATGTTCAGCTACGTGTCGTTGGAAGAGCGGGTGCCGGCGGGGCATCCGCTGCGAGCGATCCGCCAGCTCGCCGACGAGGTGCTGCTGGAGATGAAGGCCGACTTTGATGGTCTCTACGCCGCGACCGGACGGCCGTCGATCCCGCCCGAGCGGCTGTTCCGCGCGCTGCTGCTGCAGGTGTTTTACTCGATCCGCAGCGAACGGATGCTGATGGAACAACTCGACTACAACCTGCTTTTCCGCTGGTTCGTTGGTTTGGAGATCGACGACGTGGTGTGGAACCACGCGGTGTTCAGCAAGAATCGCGACCGGCTGCTGAATCAGCGGCTGGCGCAGGTGTTCTTCGCGCGAGTCAAGACGCAGGCGGCAGGGCTGATGTCGGACGAGCATTTCACGGTGGATGGCACACTGATTGAAGCCTGGGCCAGCCACAAGAGCTTTCAAAAGAAAGACGGCGAAGATGCCGGGCCGGACGCGGGCAACGATTTCCACGGTGACAAGCGCAGCAACGCGACGCACGAGTCGCGGACCGATCCGGACGCGCGGCTGTACAAGAAATCTTACGGTAAAGAAGCCCGGCTGGCCTACCTGGGCCACACCGTAGTGGAGAACCGGAACGGCCTGATTGCGGCGGCGATGACGACGCAAGCGGACGGCACGGCGGAACGCGATGCGGCGCTTTTGATGATCGCGGATCTCACCGAAGGGCAGCAACGGCGCATCACGGTGGGCGCGGACAAGGCCTACGACACGCAGGAATTCGTGACCACCTTGAGGGCGCTCCAGGCGACGCCGCACGTGATGCAAAACAACGCGCACCGGCGCAGCGCGATCGACGGACGCACGACGCGGCACGCCGGTTACGCGATCAGCCTCAGCAAACGCTGGCTGGTGGAAAAACCGTTCGGCTGGCTGAAACGCGTCGGCGGCCTCCGGAAAGTGAAACTACGCGGACTGGAGAAGGTCGATTGGTTGTTCGTGTTCGCCTGCGCCGCCTACAATCTGCTCCGCATTCCCAAACTGCGCGAGCAGTGCGCCTGAAGGGCGCGAAGAGCGCCCGTCGCGGCGCCTCACGCCGCTGATCCAGCGCCGCGGCAGTCCAAAATTCCGACGGCGATCCCGCCAAAATGCGGTTAGAGCGGAAGTTTCCCACTGCAAAACCGCGTTTTTCAACAAACTCCTAGGCGATCATCCTCCGCCTTGCGGCTGAAAAGCCCCTCCATCACCCATTTCAGCCGCTCCTGGATTGGCGCGACGAGGTGCCCGCAGTCGCGGGTCTGTAGCGGCGTAGGGAAGCAGAACCTCCGGTGAAAGTCTTCCGCCGTAGCGTTCCCGTGCAGCATGCGCCATAGCAGCATTGCCGCGCGGTGGCGCGGAGCATCCCAGGTCCACATGCTCTCGACCGGGTCATACCAGACGGCCTCGTCCTCGGAATCGGCCTTCAGCCGCGCGTTGGTCTGTTCCCTGGAGTGGTCACACAGCCAGAGCATAAACTCCGCTATCGAACCATCATCGAGACTGATTCTGCAGAACTTGGTGCAGGCCCATTCCTCGGGCTGGGTTCGGATCTTGTACTCCATGCCTTGAGTATGCCCGGAACACACTAGACGCACAATGATCTGTACGGTGTCTAGTACGGCCACTGTGGAACTAACCAAGGATTACCTCCGATAAATAGGATTTTGGTGGAGTAATGCGCGCGGGGAGCGATGACGTTGGGCTCGGTGTAGCATTCGATCATTCGATCGCGCCTTGAAGTTGCGCGCGATCTTCCTCTGTCTTCTGGTTTCTCTCTCTATCGTTCGCGAGGACAATGGAACTGGCATGTCCGTCCGTGCCGCATAGCGGAAGCCACCTTCTGCCCACGCGTCATACTGGCGAATAAAAGACGAATATGGTAGCTTCTTAGGGACATGCCTGCCGTGCGACTATCCGCTTTACAAAGTACTGCTGGATGCCTGTATAATGCAGTACATCGAAGGACAACCGGGATGGCGCGACAAGGAAGACCCAAGACCAAGACTTCCGTAATGACCCTCAGGGTTTCGCCGGGAATCAAAGCAGCCGCAGAGTTAGCGGCCGAGCGGGATCACAGAAGCGTCACGAGCCTCATTGAGGTGCTTATTTTGAATCACTGCAAGTCCCTGAACATCGAGCCCCCAACCATCGAACCGAAGGAGAGCCCGAATGAAAGCAAGTAGCTCCCGCCAAACGCCGTCCGCGAGCCAAGCCAGAACGCGCGAGGGCGAGCCCACTGAAATTCGGTTTTATAGGGCCAACGAAAAGCCGTTCGGGATTTTCAGTAATCTGTTCCCAAGAGCGATCACATTCGAGGGCGAAGTGTTCGCGACGGCAGAACATGCCTACCAGGCCGGTAAGGCGAGGAAGAAGCAGGTCAGGGATTGGATCTTGAGCGCTCCCACGCCAGGACTTGTTGCGATGGCCGCCCACGGTCTTTACACGTGGGACATCGTTCCCGACTGGTCCAAAATCAAATTCGATCGCATGCGTGCGGTGCTGCGCGCGAAGTTCAGTCAACACGCCGATCTGCGTGAAATCCTGCTCTCAACAGGCAGCGCGAGACTCGTCGAGGCAGGGACGGTTCCCAACGCAGTGAACCAGACATGGGGGGAAGTCAACGGCAAAGGGAAAAACATGCTGGGAGTGATGCTCATGGAGCTGCGGGAAGAGTTTCGATCGCTGTACGAGGCTGAGCGCACAAAAGTAGGCTCCAATCGAAAGAAGGAACGCGGCGGCAAGTCCGTCAAAGCGCCGGTGAACGGCTGGCACAAGAGCGCGGGCGCTATTACGGCATGATGGCAAGCCACTACGACAATGAACTTCAGCAGCTCGGGGATACCTACCAGGTCGCCCTGGCTGCGGATATTTCGCGCATAAAAGCTGCCATCGCAGCTGCGAGTGAGGCGAGCATCATCGGTGTGGGTTCGGGCGGGTCATTCACGGTCGCCTCGCTACTATGTAACCTTCACGAGACCTTTACCGGACGGGTTTCGCGGCCATCCACGCCGCTGGAAATCATCTGCAATCCCACACTCGCCTCGGCCAGCCCGATATTCCTGATTTCGGCAGAGGGAAAGAATCCCGACATCATCGAATCCCTGCAGAGAGCGCGCATGCACAGCGCCAGACCGGTTCACATTCTTACGAACCGCAAGGACAGCCCGCTCGCGGAATGCTCTTCACGGCTCACCGACATCAGCATTCATGTCTTTGAGATGGCGCAAAAAGATGGATACCTTGCGACGAACAGCCTCCTGATGGACGCCATGTTGATCGCGCGGGCATACGGCGAATTAGACGACGACAAGGACCAGATGCCGGCATCGGTTGAAGATCTGAGTCTCGGCGAGACTCGCATCGACACTTGGCTGAAATCCACGGAAGGGTTCATTGCGGAAGCCTCGAAGCGGCAAGGTTTGATCGTGACGTTCTCTCCGTTGCTCAGGGCCGTCGCTGCGGATCTTGAATCAAAGCTCGCGGAAAGCGCACTCCTGCACTGCCAGCTTGCGGATCTTCGCTCGTTCGCCCATGGACGGCACCTCTGGCTCGCTGAGCGCCCCGGTGACTGCGCGATTCTGGCGCTCGTCGAGCCTTCGCTGGAAAGGCTATGGGACGGCATGCGCGCGCTCCTGCCTGCTGAAGTCCCGACGCTCACGATGCCATGCGGCGGCGCCAAGCCACGCGATCTTCTGGCGGGGCTAGTGGCCCAGATGCGGCTTGTTTCCGCCATAGCCGCGCGAAAAGGCAGCGATCCCGGCCGTCCCGACGTGCCGCAGTTCGGACGTGACTTGCACTACATCGAGATTTCCAGTCTGATTCCCGCCCCGCCCGATCAGCCAGGCAGTTCGGAGCAGTCAAAATACGAGGTTCTCGGGTCTCATTGGCCGTCCGTTGAACGCCATGGATCGATGCGCCGCGCTAAAGACGACTTTCTCGAAAGCCTCGAACGTCAGACGTTCCGTGCCATAGTGTTCGACTATGACGGCACGCTGTGCAGTTCCCAGCGATCGGACAGCCCTCCGCCGGAACCGATCATCGCGCACCTCAAGAATCTGATTGAGGCTGGCGTGATCGTCGCGATTGCATCCGGTCGCGGCGGTTCGATCCAGGAGGAAATTCAAAAATGCCTTCCGGAAGGCTATTGGAAGAAAGTGCCGGTCGGCCTTTACAACTCGGGTCATATCTCGGATCTTGCGACTACACCCGGAGAGCCGCGTCCGACAAGCGAGTTTTTGAGTCACGTCACGCGGATAACCCGCCGCCTCGAAGCCCTGGGCGCACCCATTGAGACCATTCGAACGACGCACCCCTATCAGGTGAGTGTTCGCTTCCGGGCCGGCGTCGATACGGGGAGCAATTGGTTTGTCATTGCGGATGCTCTCAGGCAAGCGGGGCTGGACATGTCGAGGGTGGTCCGCAGCAAGCACTCGGTGGACATCCTGGCTCCCGGCGTCGATAAATCGCATTTGGTTGCGCATATAATCCAGAACGCCAAGATTGACCCGTATGAGATTTTGACGATGGGTGATCAGGGAGCTTGGCCGGGGAATGATGCGTCGCTTTTGGAACACAAGTTTTCGTTGAGTGTCGATGTACCGTCACGGCGGCTTGACCGCGGCTGGAAACTCGCCCCCGGTCACCGGCGCGACGTGGACGCAACGCTTTGGTACCTGGACCGTATTCGACTGTTGGAAGGCGGCGGGTTCCGGCTTAGATTCGTTGAGGAATCCGGGACGGCGACACGATGAGAGACCAGAACGCGCAACAACTGCTCGCCAAAGTGATGGGCTGGCAGGACGAAGCGGAGGTGAGCAAGTACGTTCCGTCCATCCAGTTACTTGCGGATTTCAAGTACGACCACTACCAGCGATTCGGCCCCGGAAAACGGTTCGTTGAAAGCCTCGCTCTATGGCTCAATCAATTCGAATTCGCCGATCGTCCCGTTGCGCTCGATCTTGTCCACAAACGGCTGATTTACTTCTCGGATGCGGAACTCCAGCACCTTGTGCAGACCGCGTACCCGGACCTGATCGTACAGGAACGGCTTCATCTGGTTGCCGAGGAGCAGAACATACCGGCGCACAGAATTGCCGCGATTCGGAAGCACCCGCGATTCAAGGAGCTCCAACTGAAATCGCTCTATCTCGGACTGAGTGACGGCGCGCGGACAAACGAGCTGCGGAGATCCAGTGACGGCGAGATCAGCAACGAGCAGATCTGGCAGGCATACGAATTAGGGCCTGACAAGGCGGCCGACATGGTCTCCGAGCTGAAAAGCGCGCTTGAAAAGTCCGGGGTTGCCATCGACGACCCTCGTTTCAAGGATCTTAAAGGTGCCCTGGAAAAATCGGGCTTCATAACGGACGACCAGCAGTTCAAGGAACTGAAGGGGGCGCTGGAAAAAGCGGGTTTCGTCACACAAGGCCCCCGCTTCAATCTCATATGGCTGCTCGACGACTTCTCGGGGAGCGGAAACACCTATATCCGGTTCGACAGTAAGCAAGGCAAGTATAAGGGCAAAATCAAACGAATCTACGAGCGCCTTCATTTGGGAGACCTCGTCGATACATCCCACTACGAAGTGTTCCTGCTCCTTTACGTCGCGACGCGTAAGGCCATCGACCACATAGAGTACTGGTCCGAGCGTTTCACCGCGGAGTACGGCTATAAGCCGCTGCAGATGCGGGTTCTGTGCCCGATTGAGGGAAGAGAATCGCTCACGCCGGTCGGGGCACCGGAGCTGCAGGGACTTCTGGACAACCCAACCTACTACGATCCGCGGGCGTCGGACAAGCACATAGCGGTTGGAGGAACGGAAAGTGCCCAGCGTGGATTCGCCGGATGCGCCCTGCCGGTCGTTCTCTCACACAATACGCCGAACAACTCGGTGTATTTGCTTTGGGGGCCGGAGTCATTCAGGTTCTTTGGCCTGTTTCCAAGGGTAAGCCGACATCGGGAGTTTTAAATGGCTTATCGCGCGAACCCATTTCTGGATCGGATGTCTGAGCGGACGACCTCGGATCAAGAGTTTGTGCGCCTCTTCTCGCCGAAGATACTGGAACGTCTGGCCGAGGATGCCTTCGAGGGCGCGCTTCACATCTTCCGCAGCCCGCCGGGCGGAGGCAAGACCACCTTGCTGCGCGCGTTCACGCCGACAGCGTTGCGGGCCTTCTGGAACGCCCGCCGTGTCCAGGAGATGAGCGAGTCCTATCAGCGCCTGAGCGCCCGACAGATTCTGGATGAAGACTCGGGTCCCCAGATGCTGGGCGTGCTCCTGTCCTGCGCGTCAGGATATGCCGATCTTCCGCCGGGCGCGACGGTTGCCCAGGAGGGTCTCTTCCGCGCCCTCTTGGACTGCCGCGTCGTGCTTCGATCACTCAGAAGCTTGGCGACGCTACTTGGCTTCTCCTCGCCGGATCAGCTTGAACATGTACGGCTGGAATATGACGCCCTCGGAGCCGATCTGAAATCGATTCCTCCCCTCTCCTCTCCCATCGAACTTGCGCAATGGGCGGATCGCCGGGAACGGGCGGTATATGCCGAGCTGGATTCCGTCGGCGTCAACAGCGCCGTGGACGTGTCTGTCCATGTGCGCTTTGAAAGCGTGCTGTGGCTGCAGTCCGTCAAGTTCATATCGGACGGCCTGGAGGTAATTCCGCGCCGCATGCTGATGATCGACGACCTGCACCGGTTGCGTCGCAAGCAAAGAGCCATGATGATCGAGGAACTGGCGGAAATTCGTCCCGGCATCCCCGTGTGGCTCGCGGAACGAAGCATCGCGATGGGCGAGCAGTTGCTCTCTCAGGGGACCCGGGAAGGCCGCGATCTGCGTCAGTACTCATTGGATGATCTATGGGCCGCCGGGAGGGGACAGCAGTTCAGCACGTTTGCCCAAAGCATCCTGGACCGGAGGCTGGATGCCCAGAACGAAATTCCTTCGGGACCGTTTGAGCAGTATCTAAGGCCGACCATCCGCCAGGACGACATTAATGAACAGGTCGGCCGCAGCCTGCCCTCCCTGCAAACCGATATCGCCCGGTATAGCAAGAACCAGCGATACAGCGAGTGGGTGGCGATAGCGGAAAAGAACTTGGCTAGTCCCCGGCTGGAGTCTCTGCAGGAGTTGTTCGTCACGCGCATACTGCTGGCGCGCGATGAGAACAAGCGGCAGATGAGCCTCGAACTGGCGCCGCTCTCCGCGGAAGAGCTGGAAGAACGCGACAGTTCCCAGGTTTCGGCGGCCGCCGAAATCTTCCTCCACGAGGAATTGCGGGTGCCGTACTATTACGGCATCGACCGGCTCTGCACCATGGCCACGAACAATGTCGAGGAGCTCCTGTCGCTCGCCGCTGCTTTGTATGACGGTCTGCGCGCGAAGCAGATTCTCCGCCGCCCCGAGTTGCTGTTGTCGCCACAGGAACAGGAAAAACTGCTAAAGGAAGTGGCTAAGAAGAAGCGCGATTTTATTCCCAAGAACCACACCGAGGGCACTCGGGCGCAGCGTTTGCTCGACTCGATCGGCTCGTTCTGCAGGGACAGGACGTTTCTGCCCAACGCGCCGATTGCGCCAGGAGTGACCGGCATTCGGCTATCGCAGGGCGAGATGATCAAACTCCAGAACCACACGCATAAGGAATTCGGGGTCATTCTGCGCCGAGTGCTTGCGGAGTGCGTCGCGGAGAACCTGTTGGTGGCGCGCCAGAGTTCGGCCAGTACGGGGCGCGAAAGTGGGACGATGTTCTATCTGAACAGGACCCTGTGCGCGCTGTACGATCTGCCCCTGCAGATGGGGGGGTGGCAAGATCTTACCATCGAGAACCTGATCGACTGGATGGAGCGAGGCCGGGCGCCAACCCGACGCAATCTACTGGAGGCGAAATAAATGCTGTGGCGCCAGTACGTCTTCCGCCGTGGTCGGGAGGTACACAGGACCTGGGATCAGCTTTTCAGCAAACGGCCGATTCGCCTGCTGTTCATTGCGGGGCGCGGTTTCGATCTGCGCGCCCAGAAGGTCCTGCGGGCCCTCGTTGATAATATCCGCGAATCGCGGCACGAGATCCATGAAGCCAAACTTTTGCTGGTGAGCTTCACCGGCTATGAACTCAGCGACGAGTTGCGGCAGCGGACCGAAGAGAATGCCGCCACGCTCACTGCGGCCTTTTCCGAGATTGGCCTAACAGAAACCGTTGCCATCGGTTCGTCCACGCAGGATGAAGACGATATCAGCGCCTCCACATTGCTGCGCATCGGCGCGGACGCAGTCCTGGCGCATGTAAGCAGCCATACGGACATCATCCTAGATGTCAGCTCCCTGCCGCGAGTGATCTACCTTGCGTTGCTGACCGGCCTTCTGCATCGCCTAGTGCCGGACAAGACGAAACCGGATGCCCTGTTCACGCACGGCATTAATCTCCAGGTGCTGGTCGCAGAGGATGCGGCTCTGGATTCCATCATTCGCTCCGAGGACCCAAGCAACGATCTTATCTTCATCCCAGGCTATTCGATCGCGCTCCATGCGGAGAGCTTCCAAGAAAAACCCCTTGTGTGGTTCCCGGTACTGGGGGAGAACCGGGTCAGTCAGCTCCAGAAGGTAATGACGTCCGCCATACCGACCAACGCTGAGATCTGTCCGATCCTCCCCCATCCTTCCGGCGACCCTCGCCGGGCGGACAGACTACTCATTGAATACAGACAGCCACTTTTCGATGCGCGCGAGACGCCTACGGCCAATGTTCTCTACGCGCATGAGGCCCATCCCTTTGAGGCCTACCGACAACTGCTGGGCGCGATGACGCGATACCGGGACAGCCTTCAGATCATGGGAGGATGCCGACTGGTGGTGACACCACTGGGAAGCAAGCTCATAACACTGGGTGTGGGCTTGGCCTGTTTTGAAATGCGGCCGACGGAGATGACGGCCGACTGCGGTATTGCCATACCGTACTCGGAACCGACCCGCTATGCAGTAGCCAGTTCAGCGCTGGCCGATTCTCGCCCCGAAATCTGCTGTTTGCTCCTTACAGGCGAAGCCTATGGAAGCAACGACGCACAAGGATGATGCCGACGGCACTTGATCTGAGCACATCCGTCAGGCGTGGCGGCGTTTTCAGTTCGTCTGCTTCCGTGGCAGGTGCGCCACCTCTGGCTTCGGGTATCGGCTCGGCCACGCGCAGTGCCTATTTCGCCAGACCCGAAGGGTATTGCGTCGGGCGTACTGCCGACGAGTGGAAGAATCTTGCGTCGTGTTCGTCGCGCTAATGCGGGGTGCTAATCTTTGATGCGCAGCAAGCGTACAGTCACACCAAGGACCGCCGCGTCGGTCACGACACGTGCGAGTGCGGCTTCCTGGTCCGTCGTGATGCCTGCTTCTGGTATGAACCATTCCAGGATGCGCGGGCCACGTCCCTGCACCGCCCAATGGAGGTAGTACGTGGCTTTCTTCTGGTGGTCGCACCGTACTTCGCCGGTGTATGCGGTGAGCGCTCGCACGAAGCGCATGCCGACGCAATAGACCCTGCCGGGTGACTGGTAGGAGCGTCGTCGCAAGTCAGTCGACTTGTGGCTGACGACTGTGTCCAGGCCAATCGTTCGGTCGATCACGCGGGCGTTGTGCGGAATGTTCTGCGCCCGCAACATGTCGATGCGCTTCCCGCTCTGGAAACGGTTGCCCTCCCAGAATCCGCGCCCGTAATCGAAGATGTCGTCACCCATAGATTAATCGCCCACGTGGCTTGCCTGCCTGGATTCCGATTCTCTCCCCCTTGCTTGACTGGACAACGGGGATGCTCCTATGGCCCACAATCACGGCTTGCGAAACACTGAAACAAAACTAGGAACGGAACCTGTGAGTCGGCTGAGGAGGTCGTCAATCGAGACGCCGATGGCCGTAGCCTGATCACATAGCCGTTCCTCAACGACGGCACGATCCATGTCGGCAAGTTGCTTCAGGAATGTGGAAGGTCCAATCACCGTAACTTCGTGCGTGCCGGCGGACCGCGAAGGAAAATGCTTCAAGTTGAAGGTGACCAGATAATCCGCGCGACAAGCGACCGCAGCGGCGAGCACATGCCGGTCCTTAGGATGGTTGGTCAATCCTTCGATGAGAGGTTCGTAGTTCTCAACCAACGAATCGCGAAAGAAGTCCCGCATCGCCGCTTCGCGATAGAGGGCGTTCTCCTGCGTTTTCCCAAACCGGACAACCAGCGTGCGGGTCACTTCCGCGAGGATTTCGTCAGTCCAGCGCGGTTCGTACAGTGCGGGCGGCTCGGCCAGGCGCAGCAGGGTGTCTGCGACCGGCATGGGAACCAGAACACATGCATCCAGGACTGCGACGGGACGTTTTCTCATCGGCGTCGATTATTCGTCGCTGCCGCCTTCGGGGATCGTAGCGCTGTCATAGAGACCGGCTGCAAACGCATCTCGCGCCATCTTGTCGAGGGCGGCCCTCCGGCTTTCCGCTCGCCGTTTTGCGTAGGCCAGCACATCGTGTAGTGCGATCCGGCGGTGCTTGCCCACGAGGTGATACGGCATCTCGCCCGCATCGAGAAGCTGGATCAGATACGGTCGCGACATGCCGAGCAGTTCGGCCGCCCGCTGCGTGGTCAGTTGCTGCTCTTCCGGCATCAGGACCAACGAACGGCCCTTCTCCAGACTGCGAACAATGTCCTTGAGCAGGTTGTAGAGCGGTGTCGGCAGAGTGGCCCGCTCGCCTTGCGCGCCAACGAGTGTCGGCGAGCCGCGGCGAAGAAGCTGGCTCACTCCATGGAGCTCGGCAGAATCCTGAGGCTGGATGGTGATGGCGTCTTGGACCATATGCGACTCCTGCCTTACGATATCACGCAAAGAAAATAATCGCAATAGACGCAATACTGTAAGCTGCATCTCGGCTCGCGAAGACGCCATTCCGGGGCTGAGTGGCAGCCCAGAGAGGCACTGGGACGACGTTCAGCTCGGTAGGCTTCGTGCCTGCCTTCTGCTCCAGAGTTGCTCCATTAACTGGCTCCGGAAAAGCCCGTGGAGCAAGCCATTGAAAGAAAAGGAGAACTGGATCGCCATCCATTGACGCCGTAGACGTGATGTTCTTTGTATTCAATGCGATCCACGAGAGATTTCTTACGCTGGTTCTTCCAGCACTTCACGGCTGCTAGCAGCTCTCGTCTGGAGCAGTGCGCTCAAACCACCCGGCGAGCGCAGGCGTATTGGGACACCATCGGAGCTGGCGGGCATTGGCGGTACTCACGCGGCTGTTGGAGGTGACGCCGTGGCGGCCGGCGTCGCCGTACTTCCGGACGAGATCCTCCACGCTAAGGCTCATCATCCTGCCTTCCATTCCGAGTGCGCGTCTGATCATCTCAGCAATCTCCTTGAACGATGGTTTCACCGCCGGCAGGCTTGGGTTCTCGTTCGCTATTCTGCGCCTTTGGCCGTTACCACGAGGATGCCAAATCGTTCGGTGGGCGGTGCGAGCCAGGGACCGATGACTGCGTGCTCTGCAGGCTCGAAGCGTCCCTCGGGCAAGGTGCCGGGAGACGCGACGGCCCAGCGGTAGCCGAAGTTCTGGAGCGTGAGCAGGGGAGCAAATGGCGAGGGCATTGTACCCGGCCGTAGTCTGGTGGCGTCGCGGTGAAAGCGACTCACCGTCCCATGGAGTGGCTCTTCGGTTGCGGCGATGCCGCGCTTGCGTGCCATCTTGGTCTGGGTGTCTTTCAGGTCACGCAGCGCATCGTCAATCTCCAGTGCTAGTTCCGTGCGTGTGATGCTGTCGGGAGCGAGTTCACGGGTGCGCGCGATGAGGAGGCGACGGAGTTTTCGCAGGTCGGCATCGTGTTCCGTGACGATATCGGCGAGCACCTCGAAGGAGACGTCAGGTGAGTAGGGCATCATTCCGATGGGGATTTCGTGCGATTTCCCGGTGCTACGCAGTCCAGGGATGGCGTTTGCGGTTTCCGCGAGGAGTTGTTCGAGCGGTCCGTGTCCTGGGTGGACGCAACCGACACCGGTGGCGGGCACCACGAGGAGGCGGCCAGCGGCGAGGAGCGGGCGGGCTTCGGTCATAAGAAACGCGGTCACGTCGTCGGGGAGGCGTGAGGCGTCGGCGATGGCGAAGTACAGGTGCCGTCCGTCCTTCTCGGCGAAGGACATGTGGTAGCCTGCGCCCCCGGGTGCGCTGAAGATGGTCTCTGAGAGCAGGTCGAGGAGTTTGCCATCTTGCGTTGGTCCTTTCCAGAGCAAGAAAAGCGTGTCAGCATACAGGCTCCAGAGGCGGATAGCCCGTTTGACGCCGTCGAGCGTGCGGACCTCAAGCGTGATATTGAACGCTGTCGCAGCGACTTGGGCGTTGCGCAGGATGCGCGCGAAATTCCCTCTGCCCCAGAAGTCGTACGCCGTAGCGGCAGAGCCGATGTAGGGCGTCGGGATGTCATCCCAGAGTTCGAGGAGTGCGCGAATCACGTGCGCGTTAGCCTCCTGCTGTGTTGCGCCTGCTGGTGCAGGCAGTGGGTCTTGCCAATCTTCGCTACTGAGTGCCAGGATGCGGTCGCGCAGCGTTGTGTGCATTTCGGCGAGCTTGGGTGCCCGTTGTTTGGTTTCGGTGACGCCGCGTTCATCAGCAGGGAGCCTCGCAAGATCGTCGAGTGCGCGAGTGGCTTCTGCGTGCCTGCCAAGGACGGACGCATAGCTGACGATTTGTAGCAAGCCGTCAGCGAGCGCAACGGATGGCATGCCAGCACCTTTCATGAGCTCGTATGCCTCGGTGGCGTGGGTCAGTGCTTCTTCGGTGCGGCCGTTGTCGCTGAGGGCGCGCGCGACAGCTTGCTTGGTAAATGCTACTTCTTCTGGTCGACCGACTGCTGACGCGAGCGCTTCGGTTGCGACGTCGACTGCTGTTTCTGCATCGCCTGCCATCCTGGTGATTTCGGCGATGAGATGATTAGCTGCTTGTTTGATGATTGCATCTTCTGGCCTCTTGCATGCGTCGCGGAGGGCCTCAGCCTTGCGCTTTGCGGTCGCATGGTCGCCTGCCTGAGAGGTGACGACAGCGACGGTATAGAGTGCTCCCACGAGAAAGCCTTTCTTGTCATTGGATCTCTGGCCGAGACACACCGCCGCTTCTGCGGCAGCGAGGGCCGTGCGATGGAAGCCCATTCGTGACGTGTTGTTCACCATGTTCGTGAGCTGCCCGCCAATTCGTAAGGCTTGATGCTCGGTTTTCGCAACAGATTCGAGTTCGTGGACGCGTGCAATGGCGCTATCTTCGTTGTTTGCCTTGAGTGCCCAGAGTATTCCTGCGCTCATGGCCGCTTGCATGAGTTCGCCGTCTTCGTCGTCAGGGTGGGCGCGCGCGTATGTGTCGCACGCATCGAGGTCGTCCGTTGCGTCTTCATACCGTCCGTGTTGGCACAGGAGGATGACCAATTCTGACCGGATGACGCACGCCTGTGTTTCCAGGTGGTTGTCGGTGACCTTGTGCTC
>CAZLOS010000085.1:0-21043 GCA_964561215.1 uncultured Solibacteraceae bacterium
TGCCAGTTCTGTTCAGTTCTCCACACTGCTCATCCGCGGCATTCAGCGTCGTTGGGAATGCGAGACGATCGTGCCATTATCTACAGCGGAAGCACTGCAGTGGCTGTGGCAGTGGCAGTGACGCTGCTGATGCTCGGCCTGTCGGTGATCCGGACCCAGTGGAAGACCTGGAAGGTCTCAGTCCCGGCCGCGCTGGACTTCTACTTCTCGACCGCCCGCCGCGTCAGCGGCGACTAGGGCGACTCGCACTACCGGGAAACCGGTGGGGCCTGCTTCCCCCCACAAGCATCGATCCTGTCCATGGTTGTAAAATCGGCCCTGGGGATTTTGGAGAGGACCAATGGACAGAAGACAGTTTCTGGCGGCCTCGGCGGCCGCTCCCATGGTAATGAGTTCGAACAGGGCGTTCGGCGCCAACGACGCGATCCGTGTCGCCGTCTTGGGCGTGAACGGCCGCGGCACGGCTCACTACAACGGCTTCGAGCCGCTTGAAAACGTCGAAGTCACGACGTTTGTCGACCCCGACCTTGAGGTAGCCAATCGACGCGCCAAGGAGTTCGAGGCCAAGTACGGGCACTCCGTGAAGGTTGTGCAGGATATGCGCCGGGTGTTCGACGACAAGGACATCGACGTGGTGAGCATCGCCACGCCCAACCACTGGCACGCGCTGGCCACGGTGTGGGCATGCCAGGCGGGCAAAGACGTTTACGTCGAAAAGCCCGGCACGCACTCGCTGGCCCAGGGGCGCAGCATGATCGCGGCGGCGAGGAAGTACAAGCGCATCGTGCAGCACGGCGTGCAACTGCGCAGCTCCGAGGCCATGCAGGAAGCCGTCCAGAAACTGCGCGAAGGCGTCATCGGCGACGTTTACATGGGCCGGGCAACCATATTCAAGTGGCGCCCGAAGCTCCAAAGCTTCCCCAACGAAGAGCCGCCCAAGACGCTCGACTATAACCTGTGGGTGGGCCCGGGCAAATGGCGGCCTTATTCGAAGAATCACGTCCACTACAACTGGCACTGGACCTGGGACTTCGGCAACGGCGAGATCGGCAACCAGGGCGTGCACCAGCTCGACATGTTGCAGTGGGGCCTGGGTGTGAAGTTCCCGACGAAGGTGGCGGCGATGGGCGGCAAATACCTTTGGCGCGACCGCCGCGAGACTCCCGAGGTCCTCACCGCCTTGTGCGATTTCGAACGGGAGAAGAAGTACGCCGAGATCGCCGTGCGTTTCTGGTGCACCAACACCGAAGCCGACGGCGCCACCAACGGCGACCTGTTTTATGGTTCGGAAGGTTTCATGGCGATCAACGGCTACACGAAATACTCCGTCTTCCTGGGTCCCAAGCGCACACCCGGACCGACGGGATCGGCTCCCACCAGGCACTTCGAGAACTTCATCAAGGCCGTGCGCAGCCGCAAGGTGGAAGACCAGAACGGCCCGGTCGAGACCGCGCACTATTCCTCCGGCCTGGCTCACATTGCCAACACGGCCTTCCGCAGGGGAACGGTGCTGCAGTTCGATCCGGACGCTGAACGCTTCGTGGGGGACGAGCAGGCCAACGCCCTGCTTGCCGATACGTACCGCGACGGCTTTGCGATGCCGGCGCCCGGGAAAGTCTAGGGAGCGCTCCCATGGAACAGATGACCCGACGCGGTTTCCTGGGCTCCGGCGTGGCGATTGCCGCCATACCGAGCCTCTCTGCCGCCGCGAAATCGAGCGGCATGAAGTTCGGCCTGGTGACCTACCAGTGGGCCAAGGACATGGACCTGCCCACGTTGATCGCCGCCTGCGAGAAGTCCGGGCTGCTCGGTGTGGAGTTGCGCACCGAGCACGCCCACGGCGTGGAACCCTCGCTGTCGAAAGCGCAGCGCAAGGAGGTCCGCAAACGCTTTGCCGATAGTCCGGTGGAACTGGTCGGCTACGGTTCGAATTGCGATTTCCACCATGCGGATCCGGCCCTTGTGAAGAAGAACATCGAGCTGGCCAAGGAGTACGTCCTGCTGATGGAGGACTGCGGCGGCAAGGGCGTCAAGGTGAAACCGAACGGCTTCCCGCCCAACGTGCCGCACGAGAAGACCATCGAACAGATCGGACGGGCGCTGAACGAGGTTGGCGCATTCGGCGCCGAGCACGGACAGAAGATACGCCTGGAAGTGCACGGCAGAGAAACCTGCGAACTGCCGGTGATCAAGGCGATTTGCGAAGTGGCGACGGACCGCAACATGTATGTCTGCTGGAACTCGAACGGCGAGGACTTGAAAGGCGCGGGTCTGGACGCCAACTTCGCCATGGTGAAGGACCGCATCGGAGACACCGCGCACGTGCGGGAACTCGATGCCGGGGACTATCCGTACGACCGGCTTTTCAAGCTGTTCGAGGGGATCAGGTACAAGGGATGGTTCCTGCTGGAAGCTCGCAAGGAAGTTCCGGACAAAGTTCAGGCCATGG
The DNA here is from genome assembly GCA_964561215.1 of uncultured Solibacteraceae bacterium. Lineage (GTDB taxonomy): Bacteria > Acidobacteriota > Terriglobia > Bryobacterales > Bryobacteraceae > JAJFUV01. The sequence continues at coordinate 2,450 of CAZLOS010000085.1, forward strand.
CGGCACAGCTCAAGGTTTTCCGAAGCATGGTGAAGTAGCCGGCCGCGCGGGAAGGTCGGATACGAAGCGTCACCGCATCATAGGACGTTCGGCGCCGGAACCACGTATGTAGGGGCCTTTGGCGCCATTGGGTAGAGTGGTGTCCTCGTCGGTGCGCGCCTGCGACAACTGCTGTTGGGTCAACTCGCGGGCTCCGAGCAGATTGGCTCCGCGCAGGTCCGCCGTGTACAGAGCCGCCTCACCGAAGCGCGCACGGCGCAGGTCCGCGCCGATGAACTCTGCGCTATTCAGTTTGGCGCCGTGCAGATCGCACCCGGCCATGGAGGTGCGGCTGAAGGAACAGCGGCTCAGGTTCGCATGATTGAACTTTGCGCCGGAAAGCTCGGAACAACGGAAGTCGCAAGTCTGGACGCGCGCGTTGCTGAAGTTGGCGCGCGGCGCGGAAACGTCGACCAGGCGGCAGAGATCCATGGTGGCGTGGTAGAGAAGCGCGCCTTCCAGGTTCGACTCGCTCAGGTTGCAATCGAACCACCGGGAATGATGGAGTCCAGCCCCGTGCAGGTCCGCGCCGGTCAGATCGCAACCGGTGAACGAAGCGTCCTGCAGGTGGGCGTCGGCGAACGAGGCGCGGCGGAAAGTGCAGCCGTTCAGGGTGGCCTCAGCCAGGTTGACCAAACTCAACCAGGCCAGATCGGCTTGCGCCTGAGCCAGCGTGGCACCGGCCAGGTCCGCCCCGCTCAGCGTTGCCTTGCGCAGATCCACGGTGCTCCACCGGGAAGATCCCAGAACGGCACCGCGCAAATCGGTTTCGATGAGAATTGAAGAGGCGATCTCCGCCCGGGCCAGATTGATGCCGTCCAGTTTGAGTTCGCTCAGGCTGACGCTATTCAAGACCGCCTGGACCCCATTGGGTTGGTGTGCCAACCAGGCTGCGTGGGCGTCAAGGACCTGACGCAGCGTGCGGCCGTGCACGTCCACACGGCCGGCAGCAAGGTTTCCTGCTTGAGGCATAGTCGGATTACTCTCTACGCGATCCATCTCCTCCTCTACTTATCGTTCACATTGAAAGAATTGTTAGGCCATCGCGTGTGTATGCGACCGTCCAAACTGTTACATTTACGGGTAGATGCGCATTCTAGTCATCGAAGATGAACAGCGGATTGCGGATTTCCTCGATCGCGGACTGGCCAGTGCCGGCTACGCCGTGGATGTGGTGGGTACCGGACGCGAGGCTTTGGCGGCTGTCCACACCGCCGACTACGACCTGCTGATCCTCGACCTGATGCTGCCGGACATGGACGGCATGGAAGTGCTGGCCAAAGTTCGCGGCCGCAAAGTGAGCCCGCCGGTGCTGATCCTCAGCGCTCGCGGCGCCCTGGACGACCGCGTCAAGGGCTTGGAGTCGGGAGCCGACGACTACCTGGTGAAGCCGTTTGCCTTCGTCGAACTGTTGGCGCGCGTGCGCGCGCTGCTGCGCCGCGGGCAGGCCGTTCCCGAGAAGCTGCAGGTGGGCGACCTGACGCTGGACTGTATCCGCCGCAAAGTGTCGCGCGCCGGCGAGCCCATCGACCTGGCTCCCAAGGAATTCGGCATCCTCGAGTACCTGATGCGGAACAGGGGGCGGCCGCTCAGCCGGACCATGATCGTCGAACACGTTTGGGACATGGACTACGACGGATTAACCAACATCGTGGACGTCTACATCCGGCACCTGCGCACCAAGATCGACGAACGCTTCCCGCGCAAGCTGATTCAAACCGTGCGCGGCATCGGCTACATGATCGACGCGCCGGATGCCTCAACCCCGCCGGCCGGGAAATAGGGGAACATGTCACGCCGCACGGCTCTGGCGCAGTTCACGCGCGGCCTGCGCTTTCGCCTAACGCTCAGCTACGTATTGTTCTTCACCGTGCTGTTGTGCGCCGTGGGTCTGTTCTTCCGCCATGCCTTGAGCTCGATCATGGACAGCCAGGTCCGCGAGGTGCTCGATGAGGAGTGGGCCGCGGTTAACGGCTATCTCCGCGTGGTAAACCATCACCCGCTTTGGTTCTACGACGAGGAAGACCCGGAGGAGAGGGCCATTGTCGAGCGGTTGCGGCGCGTGTTCCTGCTGGCGGACGCTCAAGGGAAGGCCCTGGAAGTTTCAGGCGCTTACGAGGTGATCGGCATAGACCCGCCCCAGGAGATCCGGGCCGCCGTTCAGTCCCGGCAGCCCGTGTTCCGCTTGCGGACCAGCGCCCAAGGACTACCCTACATGATCCGCGGCGGAGTTCTTAACGATGAGCGTCACAGCTACTACGTCGCCGTCGGGCGTCCGCTCGCCGACAGCCGCCGCGTGCTCGAACGCTTCACCCTGAGCTACTTCGCCCTCACGCCTGTGATGATCCTGAGCAGTGGCCTGCTGGGGTGGGCGCTGGCGGGACGAGCGCTGAGGCCGGTAGACGATGTCTCGCGCGCGGCGCGGCGCATCTCCGGGGAGAACCTGAGTTTGCGCATCGGCCTGCGCGGCGCAGGCGACGAACTCGACGAGCTGATCGGGGCTTTCAACCTCATGCTGGAGCGCCTGGAGAGTTCCTTCGAGCAAATCCGGCGTTTTTCCATCGATGTCTCGCACGAGCTGCGCACGCCGATCACCGCCATCCGCGGGCAGCTCGAAGTGGCCCTGTTAACCGCGCAAAGCCAGGAGCAGTACCGCGAAGCGATCGTCAACGCCATGCAGGACATCGAGCGCCTTTCGAACGTCGTTCGCGCGCTCCTGTTACTTTCGCAGGCGGAAAGCGGCCACCTGCCGCTGAGCAGGACGCCGCTCGACATGGTCGGCCTCGTGCGAGACATCGTTGATGAGTTTCAGATTCCGGCAGAGGGCGCGCGGCTCACACTCACCGCGGAACTGCCCGCCCAGTGCCGGGCCGTAGCGGACCGTGTGCAGATGGAGCGGCTGGTTTCGAACCTGCTTTCGAACGCGGTGAAGTACACCCCGGCCGGCGGCCAGGTGCGCGTGCGGCTCGCGCGGCTCGACGGCGAAGTAACCCTGTCGGTTGCGGACACCGGCCGCGGCATCGCCGCCGAGCATTTGCCGCACATCTTCGAGCGCTTTTACCGGGAACCGCAGGAAGGGGAAGGCCCCGAACGGGGTGCCGGCCTGGGATTGAGTTTTGTCGCCTGGATCGTGAAGGCGCACGGAGGGAGAGTGGATGTCACGAGCGAGCCGGGAAAGGGCAGTTGTTTCATTGTGCGCTTTCCGGCGGGCGCGCCGGACCTCTAGAATGGAAGATTGACGCCATGAGCATCGAGATTGCGCAGCGCGAGAAAGAGGGCATCGTTATCCTCGACGTGAAGGGCCGCCTCACGGTGGGCCCCGCCGCCACGGCTTTGAGCGATTATCTGCGCGACCTGGCCGCTTCCGGCAAGACGAACGTGATCCTGAACCTTGCCGGGACGGACTATATCGACAGCACGGGGCTCGGCACCCTGGTGGTCTCTTTCACCAGACTGCGCAAGGCAGGCGGGCGCCTGCGGCTGCTGAATGTGAATCGCCGCAACATCGAACTGCTGGTGCTCACCAAACTTACGACCGTATTCGAATTATTCGACGATGAGCAGAACGCCGTGAACAGCTTCTTTCCCGGCCGCAAGATCAAGCACTTCGACATATTGAGCTTCGTGCGCGAGCGCGCCCAGGACTGAGAGACGCATGCGACTGGTCGTCATCGGCGGAGTAGCGGCGGGATTGAGTGCGGCGGCGCGCGCGCGGCGCCTGGATAAGTCCCTCGACATAGTGGTTCTGGAGAAGGGTGAGGCAATCTCATACGGGGCTTGCGGCCTGCCCTACTACATCGAAGGACAAGTCGGTTCGGCCGAAGACCTGATTGTTTACACCCCCGAACAGTTCCAGCGGGAACGCAATATTACGGTGCGGACCCGCGCCCGGGTCTCCGCCATACAACATGCGCGCCGCGAAGTCGTGATCGAAAGCGGCGAACGGGTGCCATACGACCGCCTGGTGATCGCCACCGGTGCGCGGCCCTATACGAGTTCTATCCGCGGCGCGGACCTTCCGCACGTCTTCACGCTTCACACGCTGGACGACGCGCGGCGATTGAACGGTTTTCTCGTCCGCGAAAGGCCTCGGAACTCCGTGGTGATCGGTGGCGGCTACATCGGTCTGGAAGTCGCCGGGGCGCTGCGGGCCCGCGGCCTGGAGGTTACGGTGTGCGAGGCCTCCGGCAACGCGCTTTCGCGCCAGGATCCGGAATTCACGCGCCTGGTGGCGGGCTGCCTCGAACGGTTCCGCATCGGCCTGCGGCTGAACACGCCCGTGCGCGCCGTCGAAGCGGACCGCGTGGGGGACATCCCCTGCCAGTTGGTGGTGGTCGCGGCGGGCCTGAAACCGAATGTCGAGATGGCGGCGGAGGCGGGAGTCGAGATCGGACCCACGGGCGCCATCCGGGTGAGCGAGCGCATGGAGACGAACCTGACGGGCGTGTACGCGGCGGGCGACTGCGCCGAAACCACGAATCTGGTCACGGGGCGTCCTGTCTGGCTCCCGCTCGGCACCACGGCCAACAAGATGGGCCGCGTGGCCGGAGCGAACGCGGCGGGCATCCGGGAGCGTTTCCCGGGCGTTGTGGGAACCTCCATCGTGCGCATATGCGGGGTGGCTTTCGCTACTACGGGTCTCTCCGCGCCCCAAGCCCGGCGCGAGGGTTTCGATCCGGTTGCGGCCCGCATCGAAGGCCAGGACCGCCCCGGCTACTTCTGGGGCGAACCGGTCACCGTGGAACTGGTGGCGGATCGCTCGTCGCGGCGGCTGCTCGGCGGAGCGGTGATCGGCGGAGAGTCGGCCGCCGGCCGCATCAACGTGGTGGCCGCGGCACTGGCCCAACGCATGCGCATCGACGAGTTCGAGCAACTCGATCTGGCCTACGCGCCCCCCTATGCACCGGTCTGGGACCCGCTGCTCATTGCCGCGCAGCAGTTGATCAAGCAGCAGTGAGAAGGCAGCTCAAAAAGATAGCCCCACGAGCAATTCAACTTGATTCCGTTTCGTCCGGGAACTGGCAAAGTCAGGATCAGCCGCCCAATGAGTGTATCGGATAACGGGACCTATTGTTATCTTTCCAAGTCGCGTTTCCATGCCGAGTCCAACAGTGCCGCCATACGTTGAAGGCGAGGCCGCATTCAGGTTCCCTGAAGCACGAAAAGAGGGCCCCGCTTCGACAACCGGCTTCAAAGAAGCGGAAGTGAACCTGTATTTCACCAATGCCGGGAATTCCCATGTCACCACGGTGGCGGGAGAGATGCTGTGTAGCGTGCCATCGGGATTAACGCCAGCCATTGTCAAATTCATGGGACGGTACAGTGCGTCGACCTCTACGGACAAACCGCGCCACGGAAGGCCGAATTCCACCATCGGACCGATCGCGTAGTCCTTCAGCGTCGAATATGAGCGTGAGCGGAAAGGTTCTATCCTATCGTCCGGCAGGGCGAAGAAACCGACGCTTTCATGGTTAAAGGCATCCGTCAACGCTGCGCCGCCGATCACACCGAATGAAAACCGCGAGCCGGAAGAGCCGCCGGAGGACGCCTCTCCGGAGGAGAACACGATCCCGCTGGATAACCTGAAGTTGTACTGTTGCCAGTGATTTGTTCCCATGTTGCCCGAGCGAACCACAAACAGTTCCGGCTGGACGATCCGGTACGACAACCGATCCGAGATCCGGTAATCCACACTGCCACCGAACGAGGTGGCGAACGTGTTGTTGGGGCTCAGGAGCATGAATCGGGGGATTGGCGTAGAATTTGTATGCGCTACTCCCAGCAAAGCCCGGGCGTTTACCGTTACCCGATCAAGTTTCATAAGCCGCACTTCCGGCCCGAACAAATATGTGTGCTGGCGAATGGACGCAGCCCCGCCGTTCTGTGTGAGCGCGGTGAATCCCCGCTGTCCGTAATGGCCGCTGAAATCGGCAACCAGGCCGATTCGAGGTGCCACGTTCAGTTTCACGGAAGCATCCCAGCCGTTCAGATTGGTGGATTTCAGAAAGGCTCCCGGTTGCTCCGTCAGCCGCAAATATGAGTATCCACCGAAAACCTGCAATCTCGGCGTTGCTTGCGCCTCCAAACCCAACGGAAAAGACATTACGAACAGACAAATAAGGCTTCCGGATGCCGGTTTGTTCATTGTGGCTCTCCAGCAAAGATAAAGCCCCGTACGGTACTTGTGCCATTTTGGAAATTCGGGGCCTGGAGAACAGTACGTCCGATTCTCCGGTTCGGTTTCAGGAATTGTAGCGGCAAAGGGCCTTCTATTTGTGGCTCCATGGGCAAAGAAGTCCAGCGCTTTCACGGGGGATCAGGTAAGTTGTGTAATGGAAATGCAAACTGAGTTGTCCGCCTGTCTGGGGGAGAACTTATGAGACGCGTATTTGTACTGCTGCTGTTCGCCGCGGCGGCGATGGCCGCCGAGGGCGATCTTCTGCGATTGGGCCTGTTCACCGCCATGCCGGTGAAGTGGGACCTGGAGGAGAACTGGCGGGTCTTCGAGAGGACACTCGCCGCGCATGCCTCCGACGGTGTCCAACTGGTGGTTACTCCCGAGTGCTTCCTGGACGGATACGTCACGCCGGCCAAGGACTGGACCCCGGAGCGCTTCGCCGCCATCGCGCAGGACGCCGCCACCAGCGTCTACATCAAGCGGCTGCGAGATCTGGCCGCGCGGTACAAGATTTACATCGTCTTCGGCCTGACGGAGAACCGCGGCGGCAAGTTCTATAACACAGCCCTGCTGGTCGACCGCGCAGGCAACATCGCGGGCCGCTACTCGAAAACGCACCTGCAGAATCACGACCTGCGCTACGCGCCGGGCGACGACCTGCCGGTGTTCGATACCCCCTGGGGCAAAGTCGGCATCCTGATCTGCGCCGACCGGCGGTGGCCGGAGACAGCGCGCGTGCTGCGGCTGAAGGGCGCGCGCGTCGTGCTGATTCCGTCATACGGCATGTGGGGCTTGGACAACGAATGGTGGATGCGCACGCGCGCCTACGAGAACGAGAACTTCCTGGCCTTTGCGCATCCGCAGGTGGCTTTTGTCGCCGATCCCAACGGCGCCTTCGCCGCGCGCCTGCAAAGCAATGTGGCCGGGATGCTGGTGTGCGACGTCGATTTGTCCCGCGTGAGCGACAAACGCCACATCAAGGACCGGCGGCCGGAACTTTACGGCGAGATTGCCAAGCCCAAGTGAAGCGAACGCGCGCTAGCTGCTTTGTCAGCGCTTGCGGAATATCAGCACTCCCAGGGGCGGGAGCGTGATCGAGATGCTCTGCTTGCGTTCGTGTGCCGGCACGGGACTGGAGGGCACACCGCCTCCGTTGCCCATGTTGCTGCCGCCGAACATGGCCGCGTCGCTGTTGAAGATCTCCTCGTAATAGCCGTCCTCCGGAACGCCCACACGGTAGTTCATGCGCGGCACGGGCGTGAAGTTGCAGCAGAACAACAGGAAATTCGAGGCATCCTCCGCGCGGCGCAAGAAACAGATGATCGACTTCTCGGCATCGCGGAAATCCACCCACTCGAAGCCGGCCCAGTGATAGTCGACCTGATGGAGCGCCGGTTCGGCGCGGTAGAGCCGGTTCAACTCGCGCACCAGGACTTGCAGGGTGTTGTGATAGTGGAAATCCAGCAACTCCCAGTGCACCGAGGACTCGTGATTCCACTCCTCGTACTGGCCTATTTCGCAGCCCATGAACAGCAGTTTCTTTCCGGGGTGGCCGTACATGTAACTCAGAAACGCCCTCGCATTGGCGAAGCGCTGCCATTCGTCCCCCGGCATCTTGCCCAGCAGGCTGCGCTTGCCGTGCACCACCTCATCGTGCGAAATCGGCAGGATGAAGTTCTCCTGGAAAGCGTAGAGCATGCTGAAGGTGATGTTCTGCTGGTGGTACTTGCGGTGGACGGGGTCGAGTGAGAAATAGGCCAGCATGTCGTGCATCCAGCCCATGTTCCATTTGAAGGTGAAGCCCAGCCCGTTCAGATAAACGGGTTTGGAGACGCCGGCGAAAGCGGTGGACTCCTCGGCGACCGTGAAGGCGCCGGGCACCTTGTGCGCCAGTTCGTTGAAACGCCGCAGGAAGTCGATGGCTTCGAGGTTCTCGTTGCCGCCGTAACGGTTGGGGATCCACTCGCCCGGTTTGCGGGAATAATCCAGATACAACATCGAGGCCACGGCGTCCACCCGCAGCCCATCGATGTGGTACTTCTTCAGCCAGAAAAGCGCGTTGGAGATCAGAAATTCGCGGACTTCGTTGCGGCCATAGTTGAAGACCAGCGTGCCCCAGTCGTGCTGCTCGCCCTTGCGCGGATCGGCGTGCTCGTACAGCGCGGTGCCGTCGAAAAAGCCCAGCCCGTGCGCGTCTTTGGGAAAGTGCGCCGGCACCCAATCGACGATGACGCCGATGCCCGCCTGGTGCAGGCGGTCCACCAGGCGCATGAAATCCTCCGGCGTTCCGAAGCGCGAGGTGGGCGCGTAATAGCCGATCACCTGGTAGCCCCAGGAGCCCGAAAACGGATGCTCCATGACGGGCAGCAACTCGACGTGGGTGTAGTGCATGCGCACCAGGTACTCGACCAGCGCGTCGGCAATCTCGTTGTAGCCGAGGGCCCGATTCCCCGGGCCGCGCAGCCAGCTCTCCAGGTGCAGTTCGTAAATGGAAACCGGCTCCTTGAGCCAGCGGCGCTTTCCGCGCGACTCCATCCATTCGCCATCGCCCCATTGGTACTTGTCGATGTTCCAGACCACGGAAGCGCTCTTGGGCGGCGTCTCGCAGAAATAGGCGTAAGGGTCGGCCTTGAGCTGCCGGTAAGCCGCCAGCCGCGAACGCACGAAGTACTTGTACGTCGCTCCTTCGCCCACGCCGGGCAGGGAGATCTCCCACACCCCGGCGTTGCGCAACCGCATGGGATGGCGGTGAGTATCCCAATCGTTGAAATCGCCCGCCACGGAGACGACCTCGGCGTTCGGCGCCCACACCGCGAAACGAGTGCCCGCCACCCCGTTCAGCTCCATCAGGTGCGCGCCGAGGGTGTTGTAGCTTTCAAAATGAGTGCCTTCGCTGTGCAGGTGAAGCTCGAAGTCGGTGAGCAGTTGCGGAAAACGGTAGGGATCTTCGAACTCGACGGAGCCGCCGGCGAACAGGACCGCTCGAAGACGGTAGGGCCGGGGTTTGCCCGTCAAGGTCGCCACAAAGAAGCCGCGGTCGTGCTGCTTCTCCATCGCGACGCCGGCGCCGTCCAGGACCACTTCGGCCGATTCGGCCTGCGGCAGAAACGCGCGTACGACCCACGACGGACCGGCCTTGCGCCCGCGCACGGCATGCGGTCCCAAAACGCGAAAGGGGTCCCCATGATAACCGCCGACGATGGCTTCCACTTCCTGGAGGGTCATTGCAGCTATTATGACAAGAATGCAGGGGTTGATTCAGGATTTTGCCAAGGCTGAGCTGCATGTGCACCTGGAAGGTTCGGTCGAGCCCGCGACGCTCGCGGAACTGGACCACTCCCTCACTGCGGAAGCCATCCAGGCGCTGTATTGTTACAGCAACTTCCTGGGCTTTCTGACGAGCTATGAGAAGGTTGCCCGCCGCCTGCGCAAGCCGGAGGATTTCGCGCTCATCACGCGGCGGCTGCTCGATCGGCTGCATGCGGAAAACGTGCTCTACGCCGAGATCAACCTTTCGGCCGGCGTGATGCTCTGGCGCAAGCAGGACGTCGCGCCCATCTTCGATGCGGTGAACGCCGAAGCGCGCCGGTCGCCCGTCGAAGTGCGTTGGATCTTCGATGCGGTGCGGCAGTTCGCCGTTGCCGACGCCCGGCGGGTGGCCGAACTCGCCGCCGAGCGTACCGGCGAAGGCGTGGTGGGTTTCGGCTTAGGGGGCGACGAGGCGCGCGGGCCGGTGGAGCATTTTGCCGAGGTGTTGAACTGGGCGCGAGAGCACGGCCTGCACCTTGCGCCGCATGCCGGCGAATCCACGGGACCGGAAACCGTCTGGGCCAGCCTGCGCCTGGGTGCCGAGCGCATCGGCCACGGTATACGCGCCGCGAGCGACCCCGCGCTCATGCGCTACCTGCGCGACCACGACATCCCACTGGAAATCTCGATTTCGAGCAACGTGGCCACGGGCGTAGTCGCCTCGCTCGACGCCCATCCCCTGCGACGGCTGTTCGACGCGGGCGTGCCCATCGTGTTGAACACGGACGATCCGGCCATGTTCCACACCACGCTAGAACGCGAGTACCGGCTTGCCCATGAGCAGTTCGGATTCAGCGAGCAGGAACTTGGCCTGCTCGCCGGAAACGGTTTCTGCTACGCTTTCAGCGACGCCGGTAAGCGACTAGAGCCGCGCCGGGACGTTGCTTGATGGTGACCGGAACGCCTTTGTCCATCAGCTCCGCGCCGGTCATGGTCACTTCGGCAGCCTCGTCCAGATCTTTCACTGCGTAGGTTGCTTTGGCGTCCAACCCGCGCAGCTTGAAGCGCGCCGTCTCGAACGGACTGTCGGGCCGGCGGAAAGCCTGTATCATCCCTTCGCCTTTGTCCGGCGAATCGAACTGCCACCCCATCCAGGCCTCGGTGTCCAGGCTGTAAGGGGTGAGCGGATAGTAGTCGCCGTAATAGTTCCAGGAAACCTGGCGCCACTCGGCGAGGCGCTTCTTGAGCTTCTCGTAGCCGTTCGGATAGTTGCCCGCATCCAGTCCCAGCGCCAGGCCGGGGGTCATCTGGCTGCGGAAAATATACGGCTCAACGGAATTGATCCCGGTCCCGTAGTAAGGCATCCAGAGCGCGATGCCGTAACTGAGCGCCTGCATCGGGATGGGATCGTAGGCGTAATCGCTGCGCCACAGCGGCACCGCGCGGCGCAGGGTTTCCAGGTCGTTGCGGCGGCCGCCGGAAGCGCAGGTGTCGATCATCATGTTCGGGAAGCGCCGCCGCAACTCGTCCCAATAAGCCAGGTAGCCGGTGACGTGCTTGATCTCGCTGATGCCCTGGCGGTCGGGCGCGTCGTTGGCTCGCCAGTACGAGAGCGGTTCCATGTTGAAGTCCTGACGGTAGAGATCAATGCCTTGCTCGCGGAGCGTTTTGGAGACGTGCCCGGTGAGCCAGCGCCGCGCATCGTCGTTACCCAAATCGAGGAGCCGGGTCGAGCTGCCGGGCTTTGTCAGCAGCCATTCGGGATGCTTGTCCAGCCACGTGCCCGGACGGACGCGCTCGGGTTCGAACCAGACCAGGATCTTGGTGCCGCGCTCGTGCGCCACTTTCGAAATGGGAGCGAAGCCATGCGGGAAACGAGCCGGGTCGGGTTCCCAGGTCCCCACGTCGGGCCAGCCGGTAGTGAAGGGGTACCAGCCGGCGTCCATCCACCAGTAGTCGAGCGGCACGCTGTGATCGAGTTCGCGGTTGAGGTCGCGGATCTGGTTGGCCTCGTTGGCTTCCTGCATTTCGATGGTGTGCCGCCCGTTGCCTTCGGCCACCTGCGGCGGGTGGAGCTTGCCGCCGGGCCGGGGCACGTTGTGCGCCACCATCCAGCGCCGCCACACGTTCTGTCCCGTGATCCAATCGCCTTGGTAAAACACCAGCGCGATGAGCGGCGAGCGAACCTCCTCGCCCGGCTTCAGCCGGAAGTGCGTCAGCTCCTGGCCGGCCACAACGCGCACCGACGCGCCTTCGTCGCGCGTGAATCGGGCGGTCCACTGGCCGGGCCATCCCACGGCGATGATGACGCCGCGCCCGGGCCAAGCCAGGTTGAAGTACGGCAGTTCGGCGTCGCTTCCGCGTCCGCCCACCGTGGCGAGTTTCTTTTCCGCCTTCGGCGTGAGCGGTGTTTCAAGCGGCATGTAATCGTCGGGCTTGGTACGGCTGCCCAAGCCGTGGTGTAGCAGGAACTCGCCGCCTCCGCCGCGCGCAAACGACGTATCCAGGGCCTGTATGTCCTCGATCATGCCGGTCTGCGACGCGCCCGTGTTCCTGAAGTACAGCGTCCACTCGACGGCCGGATAGTCGTCGTACTCGATAGCTACGGCGCGCACCGACAGGTTGCTCGATGGGTGCGAATAGGAAAGCGTGTGTTCGGTGCGGTGTGCGTCGAGCTTGCGCGTTTCGCGCTTCACCAGCCACTCGCGAGACATTTGGGCCGACGGGCGCCCATCGTAGCGGAACGAGAACGGCAACTCGACGCTCGCCGGCGCTTCGAGCGGGCCGACAGGCAAGTCGGCAAGCCACACCGTGGATCCATCCGCCATCTTGATGCGCGCCATGGCCCAGTCGGCCTGGTCCCATTCGGCTTGATGGAACTTCGACTTCTCGCCCACTGCTGCAAGTTTCAGCCGGAACTCGCGCGCGCCGCCAAGGTTCACGTTCACCGGCGCGCCGGGAATCCCCTCCTTGAGATACGGCGAGCGGAACACTTCGCGGCCGGCCACTTCGACCGAAGCCTCCACGCCGCCGCGCCCCTGGTTGGCGTAATAGCCGAGGTCGTTGCTGTCTGTGCCGACGATGGCTTCAAAAGACGCGGCGGGCGCGGCCAGGATCACGCGGATTTCACCGGGGCCGGGCATGACGATGCCGCGGTCGAACTCGCGGTCCTTGATACGCAGTGCGCGACCGCGGATGCTGTTCTTCTCGATCTTGCCGCGCTTCAGGTACGCCATCATGTGGCTTCGCGCGGGCGGTGCGACGGCTTCCCCAAAGAGCCTGGCGCGCACGAACTCGCGCGACTGCTCTGTCGCGTCGCCGCCCATCATGGCGAGCAGCAGGAATGCATAGAACATGGAAAAACCCTCCAGTTGAACTTCAGAACGTGATCGTCAACCCACCGTCGGCCACCAGCGTTGCGCCGGTGACGTAAGAGCAGTCCTCACCGGCCAGAAACACCGCGACGCGCGCAATCTCGCGCGGCTCGGCGGCACGGGCCAGCGGGATCTTCCGGCGCTTCACATACCATTCGGCGAAGTCGCCGGTGGTGGTTTCGTCCACGCCATCCACCATCGACATCGCCGTGCGGACGAAGCCTGGCGCGATGGCGTTCACCAGGATGCCGTGGGGGGCCAGTTCGACGGCCAGGGAGTGCGTGAGCGCAACAATGCCTCCCTTGGAGGCGCAGTAGGCGCCCGCGTGGCCGTCGGTGGCGAAGGCGTGCACGGAAGCGACGTTGATGATGCGTCCCCAACCACGGCGCGCCATCGCCGGAGCCACGAGTTTCGCGCCCTGATGCATCGCCTCCAGGTTCACCGCCAGGGTGCGCTCCCATTGCTCGCGCGTGTCTTCGAACACATCGGCGGTGAAGGCGACGGCCGCGTTGTTCACCAGGATGTCGATCCTGCCGTGCTCGCCGAGCACCTGCTCCACGGCGCTTTTGTATGCGTCGGCGTCGGCGATGTCGAACACGAACGTTCGCGCGTTGGCGCCCAGCGAGGCGCCCACCTGTTCGACTGTTTCGCGGCGGATGTCGACGACACCCACCCAGGCGCCTTCAGCCGCGAACTCGCGAGCAATGGCCTCGCCGATGCCCTGTCCGGCGCCCGTCACCAGCGCCACGCGATCGTTCAACAGTCCCATGCCGCGCTCCGCACCGGTCTTACTCGAAAATGGCCTTGCCGAGCCACTGCTCGTACGCTTCGAGCACCGTCGCGCCCTTGTAGCTCTTCGGTGCGGGTGTGGGCTTTTGAGGGTCTTTCGAAGGCAGCCATTCGAAGCGCATCTCCACGGGGCCCTCGATCTTCCAGGGCTTGAATTCCGCCACCCGCTCGACGGCACGGCGGGCGCCTGTGCGGATTAACTCCTTGGCGCGGGTGTGCGACAGGCTGAGCGACGAGCCTGTCCCCACCATGCGCTTCACTGCCGCCACCTCCGCGCCCGGCTGCTGGGCGCGCATCTCGTCGCAAGCGGCCTGGTCGCCCGACAGGAAGATCACCGGGATATCGAAATAGCCTGCGATGGCGGCCACCTGGCCCATCTCGCCGACCGGTTTGCCGTTGATGGTGACGCTCTTGATCTCACGGCTCTGCGTGTGCGCCAGCAAGCCGTTCGGGGTGCCCGCCATGGAGTGCTGGCCGACGAACATGACGCCGTCGTAAAGCTTGCTCGAGAAATGATAGTTGCCTCTGGCCCTGCCGCCCTGCAGCAATTCGGCGCGCGGGTCGAGTTCATCGATCGAGAAGGCGCGGCTGCCGTCGTGCCCGTCCCAGACCACCACGCGGCTCGCTCCGGCGTCGAAAGCGCCGGCGACGGCGGCGTTCACTTCTCCGGTAAGCAGGCGTCGCGACTCCTCGAAGCGCCGCTGGCCGGGCGTAACCTGTTCATCCCAACTGTTCACGCCGCCGACACCTTCCATGTCGGCAACGATGCAGATGCGCGGCCCGGCCGCCTGCACCGCGAATGCGGCTAGCATAAGAGCGCCTGCCAGGCGCGGTAGGAGAGTCCATCCAATTTGAGCCATGTTTCAGACTTTATCACTGGCGCGTTCCTGGTATCATGTGGGGCAATCGCCCATGTTGCCCCTTGACTTGCATCAACCGTTCCGCCTTGGCAAAAAAACGGTTCAGGGACGCTTCGTCATTCCGTCCGGCATACGCTGCACGCACGCCAGCACCATCGTGCGGTGCTTCCTCGAAGTGCCGGCGATCGGAGTGATCACGACGAAGAGTATCAGCGCCCAGCCGCGCCAGGGCTACCGCGAGCCGCTTTACGCGCGCTATGCGCCGGGCTGTTACATCAACGCGGTGGGGCTGGCCAATCCCGGCGCCGCGGCTTACCTCGCCGAATTCGACGGGATGACGATTCCCGAGAACAAGTTCCTGCTGGTCTCCATTTTCGGTTCCGACGCCGCCAGTTTCCTGGAAGCGGCCCGCACGCTGCGGCCCATCGCCGACGGGTTCGAGCTGAATATGTCCTGCCCCCACGCCAAAGGTTACGGCGCGCAGGTGGGCCAGGACATGGAGTTGATGCGTGCGATTGTGGCCGAGGTCGTGCGCGAAGTGGACGTGCCGGTGTTCGTGAAATTCGCGGCCACCTTCCCCGACGTGGAGGCCAGCTCGCGCGAAGCGCTGGCAGCCGGCGCGGCGGGCCTCACGCTGACCAACACCATCGGCCCGGCGGTTGTGCCGGTTGGCGGCGCACCCATCCTTCACAACAAGTTCGGCGGCCTGTCGGGCGACGGCATTCGTCCCCTAGGTTTGCGCGCGGTAGAGCAGGCACGCCGCGCGGCCGGTCCCGAACCGGTCATCATTGGCATGGGCGGCATCTCTTCGCCCGACGATGTGCGCGCGTACGCGAAGGCCGGCGCGGATCTGTTCGGGGTGGGCAGCGCCGCGACGGGCCTGGACAGTTCCCAGTTTGCCGAGTACTTCGCGCAGCTCGATAAGGATGCATCGTCGCCCGAAGCCCCGCGGATTTACGCGCGCGGGTGCGACAGTACGCTTCCGATGACTTACACGCGGACCCGCATCGCCGCGCGCTACGATTACGACGCGACCTTATTCAAGTTCACGCTCGAGGACCTGCCACAACCCTGGCAGGACGGCGAGATGGCGGGCAAGTTCGTGTTCCTGTGCGTGCCAGGAGTGGGCGAAAAGCCCTTCGCAGTGTTCTCCTGTTCGGAGAAAAGCGTGGTGATCCGCGCGGTGGGCGAGTTCACTCGTCATTTGGCCGGGATGAGCGTGGGCGATGAGATTTTCGTGCGCGGGCCTTACGGCAAGAGCCTGCCTGCGTTCGAGAAAGCCACGCTGGTGTTCGCCGGCGGCGGCACGGGGATCGCCTCGCTGCTCGAAATCGCACAGCAGATGAGCGCCTCGAATGAAGAGTATTTCGTGCTCGGCGCCCGGACGCGCGCGCATCTTTGCGATATCGATAAGTTCGAGAACCTTGGCCCGGTGCTCATGGCCACCGACGACGGCAGCCAAGGATTCCGCGGCTTCGTGCCCGACCTGCTTCACGACGTGGTGGCGGCGCTTCCGGCGGTCCGCAGGGAGCGTCTGGCGTTTATCAACTGCGGTCCGGAACCCATGGTGCGCAAGTGCTTCGAAATCGAGCGCGAACTGGTGGGCGAGGACCGTATCATCGGCAGCATCGAATACATGACCAGTTGCGGCGTGGGCATTTGCGGGAAGTGCGCGAGCCCGTCGGGCGCGCTGACCTGCGTGGATGGCCCGTTCTTAGCCTGGGGTGAGTTCGAGAGCGCGCTGGCGCGCCGCTGCCGGCACTGACGCTCCACGGAGGTTCACATTCTTATGCTGACTCGACGCCGATTCCTGGGCAGTTCGGCGGCCGTTTCGGTCTCGTTCGCGAAGGAGTCCGGCGCGCCGCCGGTGTGCCTGGCGGTAGCCGACCCTGGCCAAGCCGGCGATATGACGGAGGTGTTCACGGAGTTGGGACTCGACTCCCGGGTTGCGCCGCAGGCGTCCCTCACGCCCTCCACCACCGGCGGCTGCGAACTGCTGTGGATCGTCGCGCCGTCCTATCCCGAGCCGGCAGAGTTGTCGCGCCCGGCGTTGGACGCGGCGGCCGCGGTGCTCGGACGCGGCGGCGGTGTTTATGCCGAATACGTAACGAATTTTCCGGAAGCGCCCGCACGCGACCGGATGGTGAAGACCGGAATCGCGCGGCTGATGCTCAAATCGCGGCTGGATGTCGAAGGCGCGTTGGAGGTAGGCACACTCTTCGACGAGCACGACTCGTACTCGCTGCCCTTTAGCGAAGGACGGGCGTGGCGCGAGGTGCTCTCGTTCGGCCGGCTGGCGGGGGTGGAACGTGTGCTCGCGCGGCCGCGCCCGCAAGACACGTGGCCGGGACTGGTGACGGGAAGCCGCGGCACGGGGCGGTTCGCGGTGGCCGGAACAAGCCTCTCCGAGTTTCGCCGGCGGCAGTACGCCCCACTGGCGCACTGGTCGAGGCTGATGCGTGAACTGGTCCTCGCGCTGCTCCCTCCGGCGCGGCGCTCAAGCATACTGGCCACCTGTCTCCCGATGGATTGCTGGACCGAGCCGCGGCGCTGGGTGATGCCCGGCGAAAAGTTCAGCGTGGTGGTGAAAACGCGCCCCGGCGCTTCCGTGCAGGTTGGACGGACGGCGGCGCGGGAACTGGCTCCCGGTGTATTCAGGGCTGAATTGGCCCCTGTGTTCGCCGGCGATGCGCGGATTGCCGTGACGGCCACCGTACCAGTCCCGGCGCGGCAGAAAGAACTGGCGGTCCATGTCGCCTCCCGCCGCGATGCCTATCTCGAAGCCCTCAACAGCAACATACGCTGGTTCGAGAGGTCCGGCGCGCTTGTTGCGCCCGATGGTTCGGCGGGCGTGGCCGAATGGATCTCGGGCCCCGATTTCGAAGGCCGCCGCATCGCCTTTGGCGCCGAGCAGATGTTCTCCCCCGAGCGCGCCGATTGTGTGCTCGAGTCCGGCCTGGCGTTCTGGTTGTATGGTCAACTCACCACGGGCGAGGCTCACCGCGCGGCCGGTGAGAGGATGCTTGTGCGCATCATGGATTTTCAGCGCCTGGAACGCGGCGACCCCGGCTACGGGCTCTGGAACACGCGCGGCCGCGCGGGTAGCGCCTTCCCGGACGATACCTCCTGGGGGACCATCTGCGCGCTCGCCGCTCACCGTTACACGCGCAACCGGATGTTTCTCCGCCGCGGTCTGATCTCGGCCGAAGCGCAACTCGCCGCGTTCGGAGCGGACGCCAGCCGGCACGTCCCGCACGTGGCCAAGTCAAACCCGAAAACCCCGCTCACGCGCATGGACGAGCATCCGCACTCGGGCGGCTGCGTGATCGCAGCGTGGTTGTATACGTACGGCGTCACCGGGGAGAAAAGATACCTGCGCGAGGCGCTCCCCGCGCTCGATTCCATGATCGCCGGCTTCCCCAAGATACGCCGCTACATCATCAGCCGGACGTGCGAGAGTTCGCGCTTCCTGCTTCCGCTGGCTCTCGCCTGGCACTACACGCGGGAGGCGCGCTACAAGCAGGCGCTCGAAGAGCAGGCGGCCTATCTCAGGGAGCGTATGGCCCCGTGCGGAGCCATACGCGAGGACGGCAGCAACACGGGCACGGATGTGGAAGGCGGCGACCTCGGCCTCAGCCATACCGGCCGGGAGACCGTCTCCGACCAGCTTTACACGACCAGCTTCGCGGCCATGAATTTCTGGATCGCATACAAGGCCACCGGCGACCGCGTTTACCTGAACGATTTCCACCGCGTGGCGGATTACCTGGTGCGCATCCAGATCGAGAGCGCCGACCCGGTGATCGACGGCGGCTGGATGCGCGGTTTCGATTACTCGCTGTGGGAGTATTACGGATCGAACGCCGACCAGTGGTGGAGCGCCTACGTGATGGAGACCGGCTGGCAGAACGCCATCATCGATATGGCCTTGGCTCTCTACCTGATGGACGATTCGTTCTTCGCGCCTCCTACGGCATCGTGGCGCCCTTGCTGCACGGCGTGACCAGCATCGTCGACGAAGCCGATTTCGATGCCGAACGTTGGTACCAAATCCTCCAGGAGCAGGGCGTCACGGTCTGGTACACCGCGCCCACCGCCATCCGGA
>CAZLOS010000086.1:0-20970 GCA_964561215.1 uncultured Solibacteraceae bacterium
TGTTATTGCATTGCCTCGCTTGACGCAATATCGAGCGCTAGCTGTAATATCGATTAAACAAAACGTCGCCCAAGCGCATGAGCAGGCTGATCAACTCAAATTGGATTTCTGGCACTGCGGAGAGCTACTGCGAGGCTCCCGAAGTCAGCCCACAGACCGGTTCTTGCAAATGTACGACGCGGTGGTCCCAGGTTGCAGCTTCCGGGTCGTGCGTGACCGTGAGGGCGATCTGTCTCTTCTGCTGGTCAATCCCTGCAACAGATACAGCATGATGTCGCAATTCTCAGCGTCGAACTCGCCAGTGGGCTCGTCGTTCAGCGGAATAAAGGGTGTGTTCGCCGTCACGCGAATGAGGACCGTATTGTGGTCCTATTCGCTCGATTTCAACGAAAAGTGCCCGAACGTCGGCTACTTGCTGGACTTCCTGCGGCAGGTGAAAGAGAAAACTCCGGCCGGATTCGATCGGATCCAGTACATCGAGCAGCCCACCGCGCGGGACCTTAAGGCTCACCGCACCAACGTGATGCACGAGGCGTCGAAACTGCGTCCGGTGGTGATCGACGAATCGTTGACGGACCTGGAGAACCTGTTGCTGGCGCGCGAGACGGGTTACACCGGTGCGGCGCTCAAGGCCTGCAAGGGACAAACACAGGCCCTGCTGATGGCTGCCGCGGCGCAGAAGTACAAGATGTTCCTGTGCGTCCAGGACCTGACCTGCCCCGGCGCTTCACTGATCCAGTCGGCGGGACTGGCGGCGCACATCCCCGGCGTCGCAGCCATCGAGGCCAACGCGCGCCAGTACTTTCCGGCGGCGAACAAGCCTTGGGAAGCGCGCTTCCCGGGTGTGTTCACCATCCGCGGCGGTGTCATGAACACAGGCATCCTGAATCGCCCCGGCCTGAGCGCGGTCTGATCCGCGAAGTCTCCGGCCGGCCTGGCGAACCCTATCCGGCCTGCGCGTCCAATTCTCGCGCCGCTTCGACCAGCGCTTGGATGTTCGCCACCGGCATACCCGGGCTTACTCCGCCGCCAAGGGAAAGGATGAGGCCCTTCCCGCTTGAGTTGTGAAGCACCTCGCGCGCCGCTTGGCGGACCGTGTCGGGTGTGCCTCTCACGCCGACATCGAGCGGGGCCACGTTGCCCATCAGGCACATCTTATCCCCGAGCTTCTCCCGAGCCTCGCGCACGTCGATCCTGTGCGTCCAGTTGAGCACGTCGAAGCCACACTCACCCAACTCTGTCAGGAAGGGGCGCGTGTTGGCGTCGTTGTGGTAGATCTTCACCCAATCGGAGGGAAACGCCTCGCAGATCCGTCGCAGATACGGATGGGCGAATTCCAGGTACGACCGCTTGGACAGCATCCCCGGGATGTCGTCCAGCACCAGGATGCCTTCCACCGTCTTGCCGATTACGTCCGCCTGCGCCCGCAGCCACCCGATGACGGTCGTGGTAGTGAATTCCAGAAGCCGGTGGACCCATTCCGGATCTTCGACAAGATCCATCATGAGCGCGGTCACCCCGCGCAGGTACGACGCCAGACACAGCGGTCCCCTGGCAGCCACCAGCGGAATGGTGTAGCCGGCGTCCAGAATCCGGCTCTTCTGCATGCGGTAGAGCTGGAGAGCGAAAGGCATCAGTCCGTCGGTTTCCGGATTCACGGGTGCAAGCCGTTCGATATCTTCACGAGCGGCAAAGATCGGCGACTGCCCGGGTGGCTGGTCATTCCAGAAATGGATGCGGTTGCCGAGGGCGGACGTTTCGATCGCCATGCCGTACTCCGCCCACCATGAGGGCACGGGGATGACATCCGGAAACTCTTGGGCGACGCGCAGGTTGGCGCGAAACCACGTCTCCGGATTCACGTAGTAGTCGAGATGCCCCACACCGGCGAAGCCGGGAATCCAAGGGCTGTCCACGATCAGGGCCACGGGCACATGACCCGGGTGTCCGCCCTTGGCAGCGAGCTTAAAGGTGTTCCATTGTTCCAGTCGCATCTACTACACCATTCCGGTACCGGGCATTCCTACCGCAAATCGCTGACGCGCACCCGAAATCTCAGCGTCAACGGTTTGCCGGGCTCCAGCGTGTAGCGGTCCACTTTATCGCTCCGCCCCGGAAAGGAAGCGCCCACAAAGCCGTAGTGCCGCAGGCACCACTGGTGCGGCGCGCCAGGGTTCTTTGCGTCCGGCGTGATCCGCAGGACGGCGCGCTTGCCGCCGTACACGGCTTCGAGTTCCGCCCACTTCCGTGGATGCCGGTCTTCGTCCTTGGCCAGAGTCTCACCGTCCGCGCGCAGGGTGGTGCCCTCTCGCGGCGCGAATCGGGCGCAGAAGCCTCCATAGCTCTTACCGCGATCGGGAGATCCTTGCAGCGTGACCGGGGCGCCGATCGCTTCCCAGGTCAGTTCCACGTCCATTTCGCGCGAACCGCTTTTGGCGGGCAGCACCGTCAACCGCACGTTCTCGCGCACTATATCCTTGCCTTCGGCCTCCCAAATATTCTCGGCGTCCAGCCGGGCCTGCCGCTTCTTGACACTCACGACAGGCGTCTTCGCTGACCGGTGTTTAGCCGTGGACTCCAGCCATATGTCGTAGCGTTTCCCTGCGGTTTCGACGACGGGCCACGCCCAGAACAGGCCGCGGTGATGATAGTGGTCGCGCGGGAAATCATCCAGGAAGGAAAGCCCACCCGGCGTGTAGACCGGGAAGATGTAGCAGCAGCGGCGCCTGTCCGCCGGAGCGCCCGGTTTGAGCTGCGGGCCATAGTTGTACACAAGAGCTGGGTTGCCGCCCTCGCGCAACTCCAGCCTTCCATCGCCGAGGTCTTTCCATGCGAAGTTATCTCCGCACAAGAGAGGCAGCGAAACTGTCAAAGCCAGCCACAGAAACCTGTTCAAATGAGACATGAGGAAACTCTTCCCGCTATTCAAAGCTACTTCAAGACAATCGCCCGTGCCCGCCCGGATACTGCGAAATCGCACGTACGGCGAATTTGTTCAAGGTTTAAACTATATACACATGCAAACGCCGGAGTCAAGGATCGGACAAGGAGATTGATTGCGGATGCGCGCGGGATCGCGTGACAATGGAACCTTGAATTCCAATCCACTGGTGGTCAGACCGAAGGGGGCCATCACCTCAAGCGAGGTCGTTCGCGACGTCAACAAGCGCATCGTCCTCAACCTCATCCGCACGCGCCAACCCATCTCGCGCGCCGATCTGGCCCGGTCCTGCGGGTTACAGCGCAGTACGATTTCGCTGATCGTCGAGGAACTGATCGGGGAACACTGGGTGATCGAGGGACCCACCGGACGGCTCCCGCGCGGCCGGCGGCCCACCTTCCTGCGGCTCAACAGCGACCGCGTTATCATCGGAGTTGATATCCGTCCCACTCAGACCACCGTCGCGCTGGCGGACGTGAACGGCAATTTCACCTCGCAGGAAATAATCCCCACCTCGCCGAGCCCCAAGAATGCGGTCGAAGAGTTGATCCAATCCATCCAGCGGATCGCACATGCCGCCCGTACCAGAAAGGTTGAGGGGATCGGAATCAGTCTCCCCGGGCGATTCGACAAGACCTCGGGGCGGCTGGTCTTCGCCCCAAACCTCAAATGGCACGATTTGGATCTCCGCGGTCCGCTCGCCGCAGCGACCGGTCTCGACGTGGAACTCGAAAACGCCGCCAATGCGTGTGTCCTGGCCTCGGTTTGGTTCGATCACGTCCAGGATCGCGATTTCGTGGTGGTGACGGTTTCCGAAGGCATCGGCGCGGGCATCCTTGCCAACGGCCGGCTCGTGCAAGGAGCGAATTTCATGGCCGGAGAGTTCGGCCACGTCCAGCTTGACTCCGCGGGCCCGGTTTGCGGATGCGGCAGCCGCGGTTGCTGGGAAATGTACGCCTCCAACCAGGCGGCGCTCCGCTACTATTTCGAGTCCGGTTCGCAGGGTGGCGATCTCAGCTTTTCCGACCTTTTGAGCCGGGCCGAACACGGCGACAGCCGGGCTGTCGAAGCGTTGAAAACGATGGCGCGCTACCTCGGCCGCGGCATGCGCATGATCGTCACAGCGCTGGCGCCCGAGCGTATCGTGGTTGTGGGAGATATCACGCGCGCCTGGCATCTCACCGGCCCCATTGTCGAAGCCGAGATTCGCGACTGCGTGCTCGCGGGGACCGCCACACCACCTATCCAGCCTGCCAGCGAGAATGGCATGGCACGCCTGCGAGGCACGGTAGCCCTGGTACTGCAGAAGCACTTTAGCGAGCCTTAGCGCGCCAGGCCTGCTGCGATTGCGCCTGCCCTCTCTTTCGTGATATTGTTCACATTCTGAACTAATCATCCGCTGCCGGCTTCTTTTCGAGAGCGCTCGATGGCGTTCTGGAGGATGTATAATCCGGCTCGGCGCGGCGCCGAGGCCGGCAAACGGGAAGTGAAAGGTCGATTATGAATTCCGGGAACAAAGCATCCGATACTTCACGAAGGCGCTTTCTGACAGCTTCGCTCGGGGGGGCCATCGGCTTTCCGGCCATTGTGCCCGCCAGCGTATTCGGCAAGAGCGCTCCGAGTAACCTGATACAGGTTGCCCAGATCGGTTGCGGACGCATAGCCCGCGGCTCCGAAATTGCAGCGATCCTCCGGCACAGTGATATGGCCCGGCTGGTCGCCGTCTGCGAGCTGGACGCGATCCGGACGGACGACGCCCGCAAATTGATCGAGACGAGTTACGACAAGAAGTTCGGCAGTGGGAAGTACATGAAGCTGAAGGCTTACGGCGATTACCGTGAGATGCTCCAGGACAAGAGCATCGACGCCGTCTGCATCAGCACGCCGGACCACTGGCACGCCCAGCCGGCGATAGAAGCCGCGCTTGCGGGCAAGGATGTCTATCTGCAGAAGCCCGCTTCCCTGACCATCAAGGAAGGCCGGCAGATGGCGGATGTCATGGCGCGCACCCACCGCATTTTCCAGCAGGGCAGCCAGCAGCGCTCCGATGCGCAGTTCCGGCTCGCCTGTGAGCTGGTGCGCAACGGCCGGATCGGCAAGGTGTTGGAAGTCTATCTCGGGCTCCCCATAGACCCGTCTGGCGGAAATCCCAAGGAGATGCCGGTTCCGTCCAACCTGAACTACGACTATTGGCTCGGCTCCACTCCGATGGTCTATTACACCGGGGACCGGGTCCACCCGCAAGCGGCCGGCGGTTCCCGCTATGACCGCCCCGGCTGGCTCCGTTGTGAGCAGTTCGGAGCGGGCATGATCACAGGGTGGGGCGCCCACCATGTCGACATCGCACACTGGGCGATGGACACGGAGTTGACCGGCCCCGTGGAGATCGAAGCCATGGCGCGTTTCCCGAAGCAGGGTCTTTGGGACGTCCACGGGCCCTATCACGTCAGAGCCCGTTACGCCAACGGGGCGGTCATGTACATCAGCGACAAGTACCCGAACGGCATCAAGTTCGTGGGCGAGAAGGGCTGGATCTGGGTCACTCGCGGGGCTTACAACGCCATCGACAGGCAGGTGGTCGGGACGGCAGGCGGCGGGGCGTGGACACGGGCCATCGACGCCAGCGATCGCCGGTGGATCCAGGAAGGGATCAAAGACAACGAGATCCACTTGCACGCGAGCCCGACGAACGATCACCACCTCGACTGGATAACCGCCATCAAGAACCGTGAGGACCCGGTCGCGCCGGCCGAGGTCGGGCATCGTTCGAATTCGGTCTGTCTGCTCAGTCAGATGGCGATGCACACGGACCGCACACTGTATTGGGACCCGGCCAGGGAGCGCTTTACAGGCAAAGGCGCCGACGAGGCGAACACGTGGCTTTCGCGCAAACAGCGGGCGCCTTACGGCACGGATGCGGTCATGGCCAAAGCCGGATTGGCGTGAAGGATTCCGCGGGTCAGTCCACGATGCGGCCGTCGCGCATGCGGACGGTGCGGTGGCCGTAAGCGGCGGCTTCGGGATTGTGCGTGATCATGAGGATGGTCTGCCCCATCTTCTCGTTCAACTCCCGAAGCAGGTTCAGCACCGCATTTGAATTCTCGGTATCGAGGTTCCCGGTAGGCTCGTCGGCCAGCAGGATCGCCGGCTTGTTCACAATGGCGCGGGCAATAGCCACGCGCTGCTGCTCGCCGCCTGAGAGTGCGCGGGGCTTGTGGCCGAGCCGTTTGCCTATGCCCAACATCTCGATGGCCTGGTTGAACTGCGCGTCTCCATCCGGTCGCGTCCCGGCGATGTAACGGGCGATTGCGATATTATCGGCGGCGCTGAGAGTGGGCAGCAGGTTGTATTTCTGGAAGACGAAGCCCACGGTGGTCTTGCGCAATTCCGTGCGCTCGCTGTCGCTCATCTTCAGCAGATCGCGCCCGTTGATGCTGATGCTGCCGCTGGTGGGCGGTGTGAGGCCGCCCAGAATGTGGAAGAGCGTCGACTTGCCCGAACCCGACGGGCCAATGATGGAGAGGAACTCCCCGCGCCCCACGTCGAGGTCCACGCCGCGCAGCGCATGCACGTCCACATCGCCAACATGGTAGACCTTGCGGAGGTCTCGGATGCGGATGATGGGATTCTCGTTATTCATAGGCCAGCGCCTCGATGGCATCCTGTCGTGCCGCTTTCCATCCTGGGTAAAGCGCGCCGAGCAGCGCCCCGCCCATGGCGATGGCGCTGGCATAGAACCACCAGTCATACACAATGATCTGTGTCAGACTCGCCGGCACCAGCCCCATGATGATGCTGCGCGTGCCGTAGGTCATCAGAATCCCTAACACCGAGCCCACAATCGCCAGCGCCGTCGTTTCGCGGAAAAGCAGGTTCAGGATCAACAGTGGCGATCCGCCTAGCGCTTTCAAAATTCCGATCTCGCGCGTGCGCTCCAGCACGGCCGTATACATCGAGAGCGAGACCACGAGGAAACCTACCACCACCGACAGACCAACGACAACCTTGATAAAAGCGCTCAACCCCGGGATCTTGTCTACCGAGGTGAGCGACAGCCACTCTTCCATGTTGTAGATCGGATACCCTGGTAAGAGTGTCTTCAGTTCCGCTAGCACCACGGGCCAGTTCTCCCGGCGATCCACCTTCACGAAGATCTGGCTCAACTTCCCGGTGCTACCGATCAATTCCTGCAAACGGCGCACAGGCAGTACCACACGCGCTAACTTGCCGCTCCCGAAGATCCCGCTCACGCGCCAGTTGTGGCCCATCAATTCGATGCGGCTTCCCACGCTGAGCTTGCGCTCTCGGGCGAAATACTCATCGACTATGATGTCGTCCGGACTCTGAAAACTCCCGCCTTCCTTGAACTCGAAGCCGCCGCTCACGCGGTCAAAGTCGTCCAGGTTGATGCCTGTCACTGTGTTGAGGCCGCCAATGGGGTGCACAACTTGCCCAAACGCGGCGACAACGTGCGGCTGCGCCCGGACCAAATCGAGCAATTTTTCCGGCATAGGCGCCGAACTGAGTTGGATGACCGAAGATCCTTGAGGGCGGATGAAGAAGTCGGCGCCGGCGCCGCGCGCGCGTTTCTGTGACTCCTCGACCATGCCCCGGCTCAATCCCACCAGGGTCAGCATCATGGTGACCTCGACGGCTACAGCGAGGATGCTTAGCAGTGTGCGGACCGGCCGGTGGCGCAGGTTCGCTATGACCAGTTTATTAACCAACCGACTATTGTAGCTTGCGTTGCGCCGCCGCGGCGATATAATGACCCGGAACAGAAAACTGCCAGACCGCATGGAGGTAGCTCGATGAGCCTCTGCCAAGCCTGTTCCAAAACCGCGTGCCGGGCCTGTATTAGCCGGCGCACGATGCTTTCACAAGCTGTAGCGCTGGCCGCGGCGCCAGCCGCAGCCTTCAGCCAGGCGCTGCCCGCCGCGCCGCAGCGCACCCGCCCCGAGGGTAAGCCAAGAATCGACGTTTACTTCGTAAGGCCGCCGCAGACGCCCGTGATCAGTTGGCCCGGCGGAAACTGCGACGTCCCAGCGCAACAGGCGCTGTTCACCAGGACCATCGAAGCGGCTGCGAGGAAAATGCAGGTGGACCTGCGCCTCGAACCCAAGCCTTTGGACGGAGCCGCTGAGGTGAGCGCATGCCTGGAACGCTTGCACCAGTCCCCGCCCGACGGCCTGCTGTTGGTCGCCATGGAATTGCAGCGCTGGGACCACGTAAGGCAATTGGTGGAAAACCGCGGGGACGTCCCGGCCATCGTCTACAGCAACCTGAGCGCGTTCACGGCGCATATGCAGGCCGCCCGGTACACACCCAAAACCTATCTCGCCGCTACCCAGGATGTGGCGTGGCTGGAACAGGGCGTACGGATGCTCGGCGCGCTGTGGCAGATCAGGAACACACGCCTGTTGTGGGTCGGTGACAAGCAACTCAAGGAGCCGCTGGTCCCGCATTGGGGGACCACGTTCCACCGCGTCACCAAGACGCGCTTCCAGGAAGAATTCAATCGAACCCAGGTGACCCTGGATGTGCGTGCGATGGCCGACGCCTACGCGACGGCCGCCAGAAAGATCGTCGAACCTTCACACGCCGATCTCATCGAGGCCGCGAAGAACTACGTCGTCATCCGCCGCCTGATGGAAGCCGAGAAGTGCCACGGCGTTACCATCGACTGCCTGGGCTGGAAGAATCCTGTGTGCGTCGCCTATTCAAAGTTGATGGATGAGGGTTGCGTGGCAGCGTGCGAATCCGACGTGCAGGCGGCCATGATGCAGTTGATCGTGGGCCTCGTTGCAAGACGGCCGGGCTTTATTCAGGACCCGTCGCCCAACACGGTCAACAACACGCTCATCGGAGCGCACTGCACTTCCCCGACCCGGCTGAAGGGCTTCGATAATCCCTGGCGCGCCCCGTTCCTGCTGCGCGATTACCACACACGAACCGGCGCCTCGCCACAGGTGCTATGGCCGGAAGGAGACGACGCCACGGTCATCGACTTCAATGATTGGAAAACGCTGATGTTCAGCCCCGGAAAGGTGGTCTCCAACATCGCCCAGCCGCCCGCGGGTTGCTGCCGCACGGCAGTCGAGGTCAGCATCTCGGGCGAGGTCGATACCCTGAACACCAAGGGATTCCACCAACTGTTCGTCTGGGGCAATATCGCCCCCGAACTGAAGGCGTTCTGCCGCCTGGCCGGCGTCCAAACCACCTCTATCGCGTAAGATCGGAACTCGCGACTTCTACCGCCTGGGCTTCCTCCGCCGGTTGCTCCTCGAGCAGCTTCAGAAAGACCTGCGTCGCCAGATTGAACGGGTGGCGCCGGCGGTGTACGATGCCCAGCGGGCGGAACAACTTCGGGGATTCGAGTGGGATGACTACGAGGCGCCCCTGCTCTACCTCGGCCCGCATGACGCGGGCCGGAAGGATGCTGATTCCGCTGCCCCAGGCCACGGCTTCCTTGATCATCTGCACCACGTCGAAATGCAGCACCACCCGCACGTGCACACCCTGCTGTTTCAAATAGTGGTCGATTTCACGGCGGATGGGCAAATCCTCGTCAAACCCCACAAAATCATGCCCCTTCAGATCCTGGGGCGTCGCCGAATCCAGGCCGGCCAAAGGATGCGACGGATAGACGGCCACGGCCATCTCTTCCTCCCGCCACTGGATGCAAGCCACTTCTTTAGTCGATTCAGGGTAGCTTACCAATCCCAGGTCCGCACGATCGCTGATGACGGCCTCGTAGACTTTTTCGGGCCGCAGATACTCGACGCGCAGTTGTGCGCTGGGGTGCCGGCGTCCGAACTCCTCCTCCAACCTCGACATGTCCGATAAGCCGACCGAATAAATCGACGCGACCCGAACCGTGCCTTCCACCCTGCTTTTGAGCTTTTCGAGCGCCACCTGAAACTGCTCCTGGGAGCGGAGCACTTCGCGGCACATCTCGTAGTAGAGCTTGCCGGCAGGGGTGACCGTGAACGGGCGGGTTGTACGGTCCAGGAGCGTCGTGCCAAGCTGCTTCTCCATCTCCTGCAAATGCTGGCTGGCCGCCGATTGGCTGATGCTGTTCCTGGTGGCGCCCCGGCTGATGCTCTTGCACTGGACGATGTCCTTGAACAGGCGCACGTTACCGATGTTCACGGATCCAGTATAACATAAGTAAATTCGATTTTGATCAATATATAATTCCATTTGACTAATGCTGAAGGAGTGCTATACTGGGCCTATCACCTGTTTAGGAACTTTGATGGACGACCTTAGTGTACCTATAGGACTACCCGACCCCGAGGGTCTTTACGACCCGGCGAACGAGCACGATGCGTGTGGAATCGGCTTCGTGGTTCATACCAGCGGACGCAAGTCGCACGACATCATCCTCAAAGGAATACAGATCCTGGTAAACCTTACTCACCGGGGCGCATGCGGATGCGACCCCGAGACCGGCGACGGAGCCGGCATCCTGATTCAAATCCCCCATCGGTTTTACGACCGGGAGACGCGCAAGCTCGGCTTCACGCTGCCCGAGCCGGGCCAATACGGCATGGGCCTGGTCTTCCTGCCGGTGGAGCCCCAGTTGCGCCTGGAATGCGAGGGTGTGCTCGAGCGCATCGCCGCCGAAGAGGGTCTGACCGTTCTCGGGTGGCGCGATACGCCGGTGCAGAAGGACGCTATCGGGCGTCTGGCGCGCGCATCGCAGCCGTACATCGAACAGGTGTTCCTGGGCGCGGGCCCGGAGATGGATCAGGGGACGCTCGAGCGCAAACTCTACGTCGTACGCAAGCGCGTCGAGTGGGAAATTGCCGCCTTTGAGAACAAGGATAAGTCTTTCTTCTACATCCCCTCGCTCTCAACCAGGACGGTGGTCTACAAGGGTCTGTTGCTCGCGCCTCAGATCGCCAATTTCTATACCGAACTTTCCGACCCGGACGTGATCAGCGCTTTGTGCCTGGTGCACCAGCGCTTTTCCACCAACACGTTCCCAAACTGGCACCTGGCACACCCATTTCGCTACCTCTGTCACAACGGCGAAATCAATACGTTGAAAGGCAACGTGGCCTGGATGAATGCGCGGCAATCGGTGCTGGGTTCGCCCCTGTTTGGCGACGACATGAAGAAGCTGCTTCCCATCATCGCGCCGGGCGGCAGCGATTCGGCCAGCCTGGACAATGCCGTCGAGTTGCTCACGCTCGCCGGACGCAGTCTGCCGCACGTGATGGCCATGCTGATTCCGGAGGCCTGGGATTCCGATCCGGCTATGGATCCGGACAAGCGTGCGTTTTACGAGTACCATGCTTCGCTGATGGAGCCGTGGGACGGGCCGGCGGCCGTGGCTTTCACCGACGGGCGTCTGATAGGCGCCACGCTGGACCGCAACGGCCTGCGCCCGGCGAGATATCTCCTCACGCGGGACGACCTGGTGATCATGGCCTCCGAAACCGGTGTGCTTCCTGTGAAA
Organism: uncultured Solibacteraceae bacterium; assembly: GCA_964561215.1. Taxonomy (GTDB): domain Bacteria; phylum Acidobacteriota; class Terriglobia; order Bryobacterales; family Bryobacteraceae; genus JAJFUV01. The sequence goes on from CAZLOS010000086.1 coordinate 11,409, forward strand.
CCCGAGGAAGTGCGGTATCGGGGGCGCCTGCAACCGGGACGCATGCTGGTGGTGGACACCGAGGAAGGCCGCATCGTCCCCGATGAGGAGGTCAAGCGCCGGCTTTACAGCCGTCAGCCCTACGCCGAATGGATTCGGGAGCACCAGATCCAGCTCCACAATCTCCCGGAGCCGCCGCGTGTATTTGCGGCCGATTTTTCCACGCTGCTCCAGCGCCAGCGGGTGTTCGGCTACACCGACGAAGATCTCAAGATGTTGATCACGCCCATGGCCGTGAACGGCCAGGAGCCGCTGGGGAGCATGGGCACGGACACTCCGCTCGCCTGCCTTTCGGACAAGCCGCAGCTTCTGTTCAACTACTTCAAACAACTGTTCGCGCAAGTAACCAATCCGGCCATCGACCCCATCCGCGAGGAACTGGTCATGTCGCTGGTCAGCTATCTCGGGACGGAACGGAACATCCTGGACGAGACACCCCAGCACTGCCACACGCTCAAGATCGAGCACCCGATCCTGACCAACCGGGACCTGGAGAAATTGCGGCGCGTCAGCTCGGGAGATTTCCTGGCCACCACGCTGCCCATGCTGTTCCGCGTCGATGGCGGAGCCAAGGAACTCGAGCGTGCCCTTGACGGCTTGTGCCGGCGCGCTTCGCTGGCCATCAAGAGCGGCTACACGGTCCTGATTCTTTCCGACCGCGGCCTGGATGAGGATTACGCCCCTATTCCCAGCCTGCTGGCCATGACGGCGGTACACAATCATCTGGTGCGTGAACAGACTCGCACCCAGGTGGCACTCATCATCGAAAGCGGTGAACCGCGCGAGGTGATGCACTTCGCGCTGCTGATCGGCTACGGCGCCAGCGCCGTCAATCCTTACATCGCTATCGAGACGCTTGAGGACATGGCCGAAAAAGGACTTCTCAACGAAGGCGCCACGTTCGAGACCTCGCTCAGGAATTACAAGAAAGCCGTCAACAAAGGCTTGCTCAAGGTCTTCTCGAAGATGGGCATCTCGACGTTGCAGAGCTACCGGGGCGCCCAGGTCTTCGAAGCCATCGGACTGAATCGCACCCTGGTCGACAAGTACTTCACCGGCACGACCTCGCGCATCGACGGCATCGGGCTCGACGTCATCGCGGAAGAATCGCGCCGCCGCCACGCGTTCGGCATGCGGCGCGTGACGGGTTCGGAGCTGGAGTTGAGCTCGGGCGGCGACTATAAGTTCCGCGTCAATGGCGAATACCACCTGCTGAATCCGCAGACCATCAGCACGCTGCAGCACGCCGTCCGGCAGTCGAACTTCGAGAAGTTCCACGAGTTCACAAGCCTCATCAACGAGCAGAACCGCCAGTTGTGCACGCTGCGCGGGCTCCTGGAGTTCAAGGAGAGCAAGCGGCCCGTTCCTATCGAGGAGGTGGAGCCGGCCAAGGAAATCGTGAAGCGCTTCACCACCGGAGCCATGTCGTTCGGTTCCATCAGCAAGGAAGCGCACGAGACACTCGCTATCGCCATGAACCGCCTGGGCGGGCGCTCGAACACCGGCGAAGGCGGCGAAGATGAAGCCCGCTTCCAGCCCGATCCGAACGGCGACCGGCGCCGCAGCGCGATCAAGCAGGTGGCTTCGGCCCGTTTCGGCGTCACCACGAATTATCTGGTCAACGCCGATGAACTGCAGATCAAGATCGCGCAGGGCGCCAAGCCCGGCGAGGGCGGCCAATTACCCGGCCATAAAGTGGACGAGGTCATCGCCAGGGTGCGCCACTCGATTGCCGGTGTGCAGTTGATCTCACCGCCGCCGCATCACGACATCTACTCGATCGAGGACCTGGCTCAGCTCATCTTCGACTTGAAGAACGTGAACCCGCGCGCCGCCATCTCGGTGAAGCTGGTGGCCGAAGTTGGAGTGGGCACGGTTGCCGCGGGCGTCGCCAAGGCGCACGCCGACCTGGTGCTCATCAGCGGCTACGACGGCGGCACCGGGGCCAGTCCGCTCACCTCCATCAAGCACGCCGGCATTCCTTGGGAACTCGGTCTTTCGGAGACCCAGCAAGTGCTGGTGAAGAATGACTTGCGCAGCCGCATCCGTGTGCAGGTGGACGGCAAGCTGCAGACCGGCCGCGATGTGGCCATCGCCGCGCTGCTGGGGGCCGAGGAGTTCGGTTTCTCCACTGCGCCGCTCATTTCGATGGGCTGCATCATGATGCGCAAGTGCCACCTGAACACGTGCCCCGTGGGCATTGCCACGCAGGATCCGGACCTGCGCAAGAAGTTCCAGGGAACTCCCGAGAACGTCATTAACTACTTCTTCTTCGTGGCCGGGGAACTGAGGGAACTGATGGCGCAGATGGGCTTCCGCACGGTGAACGAGATGATCGGCCGCGTCGACATGCTGCGCAAACGCGAAACGGACCACTGGAAGGCCCGCAATCTGGACTTTTCGTCGATTCTGTTCAACCCGGCGGTGCCCACGCGCGTTGGACGGCGCTGCGCCATAGCGCAGGATCACGGTTTGAGCGAAGCGCTCGACTACACGCTGATCGAGCACTGCAGACCCGCGCTGGATCGCCGCGCCCTGGTCGAAGGACGATTTCGCATCCGCAATGTGCACCGCACCGTCGGGGCCATGTTGAGCGGCGAAATCGCCCGGCGCTACGGGTCGGAAGGGCTGCCCGATGGAACCATCAGGCTGCAATTCCAAGGTTCGGCTGGGCAGAGTTTCGGCGCGTTCCTGGCCAAGGGTGTGACACTTACCCTCGAAGGGGACGCCAACGATTACGTCGGTAAAGGCCTGTCCGGCGGGCGACTCGTGGTTTATCCATTCAAGGGATCGCCCTACGCCCCCGAAGAAAGCATCCTCATCGGCAATACGGTGCTGTATGGCGCCACCAGCGGCGAGGCTTTCTTCAGCGGCGTCGCCGGCGAACGTTTCGCGGTGCGCAATTCCGGCGCCACGGCGGTAGTGGAGGGCGTCGGCGACCACGGTTGCGAGTACATGACGCGCGGCCTGGTGATTGTGCTGGGCCACACCGGGAAGAATTTCGCCGCCGGGATGACCGGCGGCATCGCATACGTACTGGACGACACGGGTGAATTCGTCTCCACGCGCTGTAACAAGTCGGGCGTGGATCTGGAACCGGTGGTGGATCCGCAAGATGTCGATCTGCTGCGGCAGTGGGTGGCCCGGCATCAGGAACTCACCGGCAGCCGGCGTGCGCGTTGGATTCTCGAAAACTGGTACGCGCTGCTGCCGAAGTTCATCAAGGTTTTCCCGCATGAGTACAAGCGGGTGTTAGGTGTCCCCCGTTATACGGGAATGCCGGTGACGCTGGCCACCGAGGCGGAAATCGGGCAGGTGCTCCATGGGTAAGATCACAGGATTCAAGGAATACGCGCGGGAGACCGCCGAGCGCAGGCCCGTCAGCGAACGCGTCGGCGACTACTTCGAAGTCTACCAGCCGTTCCCGGAAGAGAAGCTGCAACTCCAGGGCGCCCGCTGCATGGACTGCGGCGTGCCGTTCTGCCACACCGGGTGCCCGCTGAACAACATCGTTCCCGACTGGAACGACCTCGTCTACCGGAATCGCTGGCAGGAAGCCATCCGGCGCCTGCACTCCACCAACAACTTCCCGGAGATCACCGGGCGCGTTTGCCCGGCTCCCTGCGAGGCCGCCTGCGTGCTCGGCATCAACGAACCGCCGGTGGCCATCAAGGAAATCGAGAAGGCCGTCATTGAGCACGCCTTTTGCGAGGGCTGGGTCCAACCGGAGCCGCCCGAGGTGCGTAGCGGCAAGCGTGTTGCCGTGGTCGGCTCGGGTCCGTCGGGCCTTGCCGCGGCCGTCCAGCTCAATCGCGCCGGCCACTCGGTGACCGTCTTCGAAAAGGCCGATCGCATAGGCGGGTTGCTGCGTTACGGCATACCGGACTTCAAACTCGACAAACGCATTCTCGACCGGCGCATCGAAGTGATGCTCGCCGAAGGCATCGAATTTCGCACGAACGCGCACGTGGGTGTGAACGTGCCCATCGAGGAATTGCGCAAAGAGTTCCACGCCATCCTTCTTGCGGGCGGCGCACAACATCCGCGCGACCTGCGCGTCCCTGGCCGGGAGTTGCGGGGCGTGCACTTCGCCATGGAATTCCTGCCGCAGCAGAACCGCCGTGTAGCAGGCGATTCCCTCGACGGAGTGGAGGAGATTCTCGCCACCGGAAAAAGGGTCATCATCATCGGCGGCGGCGACACGGGCGCGGACTGCCTGGGTACGTCGCACCGGCAGAAAGCACTGTCGATCGATCAACTCGAAATCATGCCCAAGCCCCCTGAGACCCGCTCGCCCGCAACACCCTGGCCGCTGTGGCCGCTGCAACTGCGGACCGAAAGCGCCCACGAGGAGGGCGGCACGCGCCACTGGGGAGTGTCGACAACGTCGTTTGCGGGCAGCGACGGCCGCGTCGAGAAGCTGCACGGCGTGCATGTAGGTCCCCCGCCGAAGTTCGAGCCTCTCCCTGGGACGGAATTCACCTTGGACACGGACCTGGTTCTGTTGGCCATGGGATTCACGGGCCCTTTGAAAAACGGCATGATCGAGCAGCTCGGTGTGGACCTCGACGCACGCGGCAACGTCGCCACGGACGAGAACTACATGACCTCGGTTCCAGGCCTCTTCGCTGCCGGCGATATGCGCCGCGGCCAATCGCTGGTAGTGTGGGCCATCAGCGAGGGCCGCAACGCCGCCGCCGCCATCGACCGGCGATTGGAGGAAATGGCGCTTCGAACTTGACGGCGCAACCATTGGTGGGTTGTCATACGATAGGCGGAGGATTTCGACGTCGTTCATGCACATGAAGCCGGTATTGAAGGTCCCGGGGCGCGTAATCGGTGATGTCATCACTGCAACGGTGGATCTGGCTAAGTTCGTCCCGGAAGAGATTCTTCCTCTGCGGAACCCGCAAACAGACATCCCTAGAATCGCCAAGGACGAACGGTTCGCGCGGCTGATTGAACAATCTGTTCAACGCATACCTACCCGTCATGTGATCAACCTCGGCGATGCGCGGGCGATGGACGAGCTTGAGCCCGAGAGCGTGCATCTCGTCCTCACGTCGCCCCCATATTGGACTCTCAAGGAATATCGGAATACCCCCGGCCAAATGGGGCACATCGAGGATTACGAGTTTTTTCTGGCCGAATTGGATAGAGTCTGGGAAAACTGCTACCGCGCGCTGGTTCCCGGGGGGAGGCTCGTCTGCGTAGTCGGAGATGTCTGCCTGTCCCGGCGAAAGAATGCGGGCCGTCACACCGTGGTGCCATTGCATGCTTCGATCCAGGAGCATTGCCGTCGCATCGGGTTCGATAACCTGGCTCCGATCATATGGAACAAGATTTCCAATGCGGCCTACGAAGTAGAGGGCGGTTCCGGGTTTCTCGGAAAGCCGTACGAGCCAAACGGAGTCATCAAGAACGACATCGAGTTCATCCTGATGGAGCGCAAACCGGGAGGATACCGCACACCGGACACGGCCACCCGCATATTGAGCGTCATCTCGACAGAAAACCACAAGAAATGGTTTCAGCAGATTTGGACTGGCCTGACAGGTGCGTCCACCAGGGAGCACCCTGCACCGTATCCTTTGGAATTGGCAACGCGGTTGATTCGAATGTTCAGCTTCGTGGGTGACATCGTTCTGGATCCATTTCTGGGTACCGGGACAACGACTGTGGCTGCAGTAAAAACCGGCAGGCACAGTATTGGCTTCGAGATTGATGAAAAGTACCTGGAGTTGGCGCACAAACGTATCGCGAGCGAGATCACAGATCTTTTCTCTGAAACCACGGTCCAAGTTCGAAGACCGGACAACGCCGCATGAGCCTGAATAACCGAATTGAGTTGGGACTTCGCCATGCTGTGAAGCAGTTTTGGGACACGCGCAAAAAGCAGGCCCGTCAGCAAGGCGGTCGCACTGGTCTGAAAGACGCTGGCGCCCGTGCAGCCGTCACGGGTGGCGCACAGATGGATGGGTTGGTCACTTTGGTACGCGACCTGTTACACGAGAGCGGAACACCCGACGCCGAGATATTTCGCAATACCCGCGTAGAGTTGCCGGGATGGTACCGGCCCGAGAAGAAGTGGGACCTTCTCGTTGTCAAAGACGGGCGGTTGCTGGCTGGAATCGAATTCAAATCCCAGGTCGGATCATTCGGCAACAATTATAACAATCGGACGGAGGAAGCGATCGGAAGCGCAACCGACCTGTGGGCGGCCTATCGCGAGGGAGCCTTCAAGCCATCGGCCCGTCCGTGGCTCGGCTACCTGATGCTGTTGGAAGAGGCTCCTGCTTCAACGGCTCCCGTGGCGTCGCGCGAGCCACACTTCAAGGTGTTCCCGGAGTTCATTGGTGCGTCGTACACCAATCGCTATGAGATCCTGTTGACCAAATTGGTCCGTGAACGGCTCTACGACGCTGGCTGCTTCCTCTTATCGGACGAAGCCGGTGGTCTCAAAGGGGCTTACCGCGAGCCGAGCATTGAACTGTGTTTTCAGAACTTCATTTCATCGCTGCTAGGGCATCTACTGGGCACCAGGAAAGTAACAGATTAATGTTCCTCCCGGGCGATATCCTGCTACCATGGTTCACAAGGGCACTTCCAGACAAGCGCCTCCCGGCAATCCAAAATGATTCAGCATCCTAAGGGCACGAAGGCCCGTGTATTGTTGACGTCCGTGTTTGGGCCGTACGCCCAGGACGACCAGTTCGGCAGCCGCGCGATCAATCCGATGGAGTTGTACCACAATCAGGTCACGCGCGCGCAAGGTTCGTTCTCCCTCCGAATGTTCCATCGTTCCTGGGGCATCATGATGATCCAGGAGAACATTTCGGCGCCCTGCACGGTCCTGGACTTCCCCACCCGCGAGAAATTCGAGCAGGAGCTGACCAGCCAGCACTACGACATCGTCGGCATTTCCTCCATCATCGTGAATGTGGGCAAAGTGCGCGAGATGTGCCGCATAGCGCGGCGCCTGGCGCCCAAGGCCATCATCGTCGTGGGCGGCCACGTCGCGGCGATCCCGGGTTTGGACTATCTCATTGACGCGGATTACATCGTCAAAGGCGACGGCATTTCCTGGATGCGGCGTTATCTGGGCGAGGATGAACACGCCCCCATTAACCACCCGAAAATCGTCTCCGGTTTCGATGTGCGCGTGATGGGCATAAAGATCCCAAGCATGCTGAGCGAGACGGCCGCCACCATCATTCCGTCGGTCGGTTGCCCGATGGGTTGCAACTTTTGCACTACGTCGGCGTTTTTCGGCGGCAAAGGCAAGTGCCTGAATTTCTACGAGAGCGGCAAAGAGCTGTTCGACATCATGAAGGAGATGGAGTCGTCGCTCCACACTCACTCGTTTTTCGTGATGGACGAGAACTTCCTTCTGCAGCGCGAGCGGGCCATGCAACTGTTGGAGTGCATGAAAAAGGAAAACAAGAGCTGGGCATTCTATGTTTTCAGCTCGGCCAACGCCATCCGCAAGTACACGATCGAAGAGCTGGTGCAGCTCGGCATCAGTTGGGTGTGGATGGGCCTGGAATCCCCGCACTCCTCTTACGTAAAGCTCAAGGGCACCGACACGGTGAAGCTGGCGCATACGCTGCGCAGCCACGGCATTAAGTTGCTCGGCTCGACCATCGTCGGCCTGGAGCACCACACACCGGCCAACATTCGACAGGAAATCGAGTACGCTGTCTCTCACGAAACCGACTTTCACCAGTTCATGTTGTATACGCCGGTCCCCGGCACTCCGCTCTACCAGCAGGTGGAAGAAGAGGGGCGGCTACTCCAGAATGTCGACTTGGCCGATATTCACGGGCAGTATAAGTTCAATTTCAAGCACCCCGCCATTTCCCGCGACGAATCCAAGAAATTCCTCGATTGGGCCTTCTGGCGCGATTTCGAGCGCAACGGCCCCAGTCTCTACCGCATCTGCAAGACCACGCTCGACGGTTGGATGCGCTACAAGAATTGCCCCGACCTGCGAGTGCGTGAACGCTTCCAGCGCGAGGCCGAAAGCCTGAGAGGCGCTTACGCCGCCACATTGTGGGCCATGGAAAAGCGCTTCAGGGAAAAGAACGAAAGCGTCAGCGCGCAGATACGTTCCCTGCGGCACGACATCGAGCACGAGTTCGGACTGCTCACGAAGATGGTCTCATCGCTGGTTGGGCCGGTACTTGTGTGGACTTCCAAGCGCGAGGAAAAGAGACTGGCGGCCGGAAAGACGTACGAGCCGCCCACCATCATCGAACGCCGGCACTGGGTGGAAGCCTGAACAGCCGGTAGCGCCAATCCAATCGCGACGGACAGCTTACCGTTCCGGCCAATTGAGCCACTTGTGTAGGAACTTATATGTCCCCACTCCGTGGATCTGGTGCGGCCCGTTGAAGAATTCGATCTCGGTCCGATCGGGAATGCCTGACCGGGCGTAGAACCGCCGCACCTTGGCGTATTCCCAGGCGACGTACTCGTCGATTCCCACCCCGTCGGAGTGCCCGCGCTCCACCATGAACGGGCGGGGCGCCATCAACGAGGCCATCTCGGAGTAGTTAAACGTGTTTCCGAGGTCGAATTCCATGATCTCGTACTCGTGGTAGTACATGTAGCTGAACGCGTGCTCCACGTCGGTGATCTTCACGATCCACTCGTTGAAGTCGCCCGAGCATATCGACAGGCAATAGCGGTCGAGTAGCGGCGGCACGCGCACAGCCGTCTTCCCTCCATAGCTCAGCCCGTAGAAAGCCATGCGCCCGGGGTCGACAAACGGCAGAGTGGCCAACCAGTCGAGCGTCCTCTGGTGCTGGCCCAGGATGAACGAGTAGAGGGACAACTTCAACGGATGTGCCCGGCGCTGCGTCTGGCGGAAGCGATTGAAGACATACGGATTCTGCGGCGCGTAGACGATAAAGCCGCGCCTCGCCAGTGCGTCTCCGAACTTCGCATAGATGCGTCCGGTAGCTTCGCTCTTAGGTGCGATGACATCCTCGGGACGCCCATCCAGCCCGTGCTGGCATACCACTACGGGTCTCTTCTCACCGGGCTTCACGTCTTTCGGTACAAGAAGAATCCCGTACGCGAACACGTCCGGCCACACCGGCAACACGATTTCGTAGCCGGTGTAGGATGCATTGTCATAAATGCGGCGGCTCATGGCCGACATCGGTTCGGACGGGTCGGGAAGCTTGCCGATGACTTCCTCCCACAGATAGCGACGGTAGTCCGGAGTGGTCTGCTGCCAGTTCGCGATCGAGGACGCGTCGGCTTTCTTCCAGAATGCGGCCCTCTTTCGTTCCGACTGCCGCACCAGCTTCTGCGTGTACTCCACCAGTTGGTCGAACTGCCGGTGCATGCGCTCCTCGGCATAGCCGGCCCGGAGTTTGTACTCCGGCGCCGCGCCAGATGGTCCCAATAAGTTCACCCCGAGTTGCGCGAGAAATCGCCGCAGAGCCTCGTCTGAGGCCGGTTCGCGGTTTTCAATCAGTTCGATGGAACCGCCCAACCCCGCGCGCAGGGCCCG
>CAZLOS010000087.1:0-20946 GCA_964561215.1 uncultured Solibacteraceae bacterium
AAACGGCGAGACCTTGAAGGACATTGCCACCAGTCTGGGAATGTCCCGTGGCTGGCTGTCAACCTTCCTAAACCAAGACCCATGCGCGGGTGAATGTCTCGCCCTTGCTCGGGCTAATGCCGCCTACAAACGGCTTGTGGCGCGCCGGGAGGCGCTCCAGTTGTCGAAGAATGGGGAAGCCCACCTGCGTGCGCTGAAGATGATCGAACAGCGCATAGCGGCGGGGCTGCCCGAAGCTCCCCCTTCTGCGGCATGGGGAACGCCGGAAAAGAACCCGTTCTTGCACGCCCGCGCAAAGGCTACGATCAATCCCCCTTCGCTCCCCGGTGCCGGGTCATAAGGGCCTCAATCAAGCGGCGGTCAGACGCCGGGAGGCCCTGTACGTGCGTGTGTAGGATGCCCTCTATCACCTGCCAAAGCGGCACGCCGGGATTGATCCCCCGGATGGCGTTAAGCAACGCCTTTGTGGCGGGCCGGACTCTGAAAGAGACCTGTTGCCAGCGGGACGTTTCCTCCGGTTCTCCGTGTTCATTGACAGCGGCGGGGGGTCTGCCAGGGCCTCTCCTCCGGGTATCCATGTAGCTGATATTACCACGTAGTTCCTGCTACCACAATAGTTGTATGTATCAACAATGCACAGGTATGCTATATTCAAATCTCCGCCCGCTGACGGGCGGCGAAAGGACACAAGACATGAACAGATCAACGGCAAGAGACATAGAGCGCGCGGCGCTTCAGATGCGGGAGGCGGCGCGGAGGCTGATGGCTGAGGCCGATGTGCTCGCCACTGCCGGGTCACTTGCCCCCCACCGTGTTCCAGACACGATGATCAAGGACGCTGCCCGGCTTGACGCGTTCACCGCTTTGCTCAGTGGCGGTATGCAACTGCCGGAGGCGGTGGAGGAAGTCATGGTTCGCGGTTTCCGCCCCGTCTGTGAAGACGAGGCGCTTGCCGCGCAACTGTGACGCACGGGAAGCAAGTAGGCGAGTGGGGAGGAAAAGCTAATGTCCATCTATAGGCAACCAAAGAGTAAGCACTTTTGGTTCAAGTTCACCTGGAAGGGCAAGTTAATTCGGAGAAGCACGAAACAGGGGAACAAGCAGAAGGCCCGGCAGATAGAAGCGAAGTACAGGTCAACACTGGCGAGTGGCGACGCGGGCATCCTCGAAAAGAAGCCAGCGCCCACCCTTGCGGAGTTTGCCGAGCAAGACTTCCTCCCCTATGTCAGATCCACGAAGGGCGAGAAGCCTAATACTGTGACGTTCTATGAGAACAGCGTTAAGAACCTCAAAGCCTACGGCAAGCTGGCCGATGTCCCAATGGACGAGATCACGCACGACACTATCCAGGCGTTCATCGGGTATCGCCAAAGTCAGAAACAGGTCCGGCGAGGGGGCAAAGCGCCGGAAATATCGACCGTCAACCGGGATCTTGCGACACTTCGCCGCATGTTTCACTTAGCAGGGGAGTGGGGCAAGGTCTGGAAGGCATTGCCGAAGGTGAGATTGCTTCCGGGCGAGAACCGGCGTGAAAGGGTGTTGAGCACCGAGGAAGAAGCAGCGTACCTGAAGGCTGCGACGGAACTGGGGCACAGCCTGGAACAGGACTACAGCGCGGCCCTTGTGGGCATCCGGGCAACCCGGCGCGGCCAGCAACCACGCAAGCCCGATGCGTTTCTGCTTCGGGACGTGACTACGATCTTGATTGACTGCGGCCTTCGCCCCGAGGAGTGCTTCAGGCTTAGGCGTGAGAACATTCGTGACGGTGCGGTCTGCGTCTTCAGAGGGAAGCGCGAGGCATCACGGAGGCGCATTAGGATGACCGAGCGGGTAAGCGCGATTATCGGGATGCGGCTCTCACAGGTGGAGGGGGATGGCTGGCTGTTCCCCGCTGAGACCAAGAGCGGGCATATTGAGCCGTCAAGCCTGAAGAAGCAGCACGCGAAGGCGCTGAAGGCAAGCGGCGTGTCCCCGTTCGAGTTGTACGTGTTGCGCCATACTTGCTTGACCCGCTGGGCGAAATGGATGAACCCGTACATCCTCCATCGCGCTGCTGGACACGCGGACATGGGGACCACCTTGCGGTACGTCCACCCGAGCGATGCGGACATGGACGAAGCCATCGTAAAAGCCCGTGAGGAAACTAGTGGGCATACTATTGGGCATACCGCCCAAACAGAGGATCTGAGGGAAACCGCCAATCTGGCTGCAATCAACTGAAAGTAAATGACTTAGATGGAGCTGGCGGAGGGAGTTGAACCCACGACCCTCTGATTACAAATCAGATGCTCTACCAACTGAGCTACGCCAGCCCTGTCAGGCACTCGGCCGGAAGGGGGACTCTGGAGCGGGAGACGGGAATCGAACCCGCAACCAACAGCTTGGAGGGCTGTGACTCTACCATTGAGTTACTCCCGCCCGCCTTCCTACAGCTTCATTGTACGGGACCGCTCCGCGCGGGTCAACGCGCCGCTCATCCCGCGTGATACGATGAAATTTACTCGACCCGGTCCGTGACGCATCGAGTAAAAGCTTACTTTCCTCGAAGGAGATTCACTCATGCCAATGGTTTCCATGCGACAGCTCCTGGACGAGGCCGCCAAGGGCGGCTACGGGGTTGGCGCGTTTAACGTCAACAATATGGAGCAGATTCAGGCCATCATGGAGGCCGCCCGCGAGACCAAGTCGCCGGTGGTTATCCAGGCCAGCCGCGGCGCTCGCGCTTATTCGAACGACCGTTTCCTGTATCACCTCATGCTGGCGGCCACCGAGGTCTACCCGGAAATTCCCGTGGCGTTGCACCTGGACCACGGCAACAGCGTCGAGACCTGCAAATCCGCCATCGAGATGGGCTTCACCAGCGTCATGATGGACGGCTCCCTGATGCCCGACGGCAAGACGCCCTCCACGTTCGATTACAACGTGAAAGCCACTCGCGAAGTGGTGGAGATGGCCCACGCGAAGGGTGTGACGGTGGAAGGCGAAATCGGCGTGCTGGGCGGCATCGAAGACGGCCACGGCGCCGGTGTTGACGCCCTGAGTCACGTCACCGATCCGGCCCAGGCGGAAGAGTTCGTGAAGGCGACCGGCCTGGATGCGCTGGCCATCGCCATCGGCACCAGCCATGGCGCCTACAAGTTCACCCGCAAGCCGACCGGCGAAGTCCTGAAGATGGACCGCCTCATCGAAATCCACAACCGCCTGAAGACCACCCACCTGGTCATGCACGGCTCCTCCAGCGTGCCGCAGGACCTGCAGGACATCATCAACAAGTACGGTGGCAAGCTGCGCCCGACCTTCGGCGTGCCGGTGGAAGAGATCCAGCTCGGCATCAAGAACGGCGTCCGCAAGGTCAACGTGGACACCGACAACCGCCTGGCCATGACCGGCGCCATCCGCAAGGTGCTGATGGAGACGCCCGAGAAGTTCGATCCGCGCGATTACCTGAAGCCCGCGCGCGAGGCCATGAAGAAGGTCGTCGCCCTCCGCATGACGCAGTTCGGGCAGGCCGGCCACGCTGGCGACTATCAGCCCATCCCCATTGGAGAGATGGCCAAGAAGTACGCTGCCGGCAAGCTGTAAGCGGCTGTTAGATTAGAGATTCGAACAGAGGCGTTCAGGTCCCGGTAAGGAGCTTGAACGCCTCTTCTATTTGATGCCGGGCCGCGGGCGGAGGCGGCACAGCGACTCTGCGGGCTGGAGGTATCGAGCACGCAGGTGAGCCGGGCGGCCCAACTTCCGGATGAGGAGCTGACGGCCTGGCGGCGGCGCCCGCTCGGCGCGGGTGTCTCTCTCAGTGAGGCCGAAGTGCGCTGGCGGGAATTCTCGCAAGCTTGCAGGATCGCGGACTGCACGGCGTGCGGCTGACCGTCAGCGACGACCACGCCGATCTGCGGGCGATCTTCGACGCACCGGACCGCGCCGAAGCCGACCGCCAACTCGGGCTCGCCGTCCGCAAGTACGACAAGGCCGCGCTGCTCCGCTTAGTCGGCGCCGTGCTCATGGAAATCAACGAGCAGTGGGAAACCGACAAGATCTATCTGCGAATGGAAAACCGTGGCCCGATTACCAGGGAAGAATGATCTTACAGAAAAGGACATGCTTTATCGCACAGAACGGAACTGACGATAGAACCACGAGGACTGCTGATACTTGGTGCACGTTTGCTTTCGCCGCGGTTTTCTTGCCACCTTCGCTCCGGAGGCACAAAATAGGTGCATATGAGTGTCCTTGCGGCGTGTCACGGACACTTGCTTCGGTTCGTGCCCCTGTGACGACGGGAGCATTCCATCGGGATCGACACGCCGGCTACCTGTCGGGCATAACCGCCGGTCAACACCCGGTGTCTGGAGGGCGGTGCCAGCATGAACAGGGTCGGGCGATTGTGCAAGGCCGCCCTCGTGTACGTGTTCGTGGCGGCGACTACATTGGCGGGTTTGGGTTCGCTGATCATGTTCGGGCGATTCCTGTCCGAGCCGAATCCTCAGGTCATCGGGCTTGGCTTGAGCTCCGCTGCGGGACTCGCATGGGACGCCCTGTTGTGTTTGGTCTTCTTTGTTCAGCACAGCGGCATGGTGCGCCGGTCGTTCCGCCGGTGGTCGGAGCGCTGGATACCACCGCATTTGTCTGGAGCCGTGTATACGTTCGCCTCGGCCGGCGTCCTCGTGTTGCTGTGCGTACTCTGGCAGCCTGCCGGCTCGCCACCGTGGGTGGTGGAAGGGGTATTCGGCGAGGTCCTTCGCGCCGTGTCCGTGCTCGCGATCCTGGCCTTTGTGTGGGCGATCGTGTCGTTGGGCGGTTTTGACGTGTTTGGAACAGGGCCGATCCTGGCGCGACTCCGCCAGCGCAACATGGTTTCGCCTCAGCTTGCGGTAAAAGGACCGTACAGGTGGGTGCGCCACCCGTTTTACTTCCTGGTGATCGTTCTGCTCTGGGCCTCGCCAGTAGTCTCGACCGACCGCCTGCTCTTGAATGCCCTGTTCACGATCTGGATCATTCTTGGCGCAAGGTGGGAGGAGCGCGATCTGACTGCTACGTTTGGCGACGCCTATCGTCGCCATCAGAAGGCGGTGCCAATGCTCATTCCGTGGAAGCTACCGGCGAGACTCGGGCGCCTCCCGTGACTCCGGCCGCGAAAGGTGGATGTATAATCGTCGGTTCTCAGGAGGCCAGAGGATCTTCCGATGAAACGCGCACAAGTGGCTGCTGTGAGCTTGTTTCTTGCCCTCGCTGGCGGTCTGTTTGTCAGCATCGAAGCGGCTGAGGTTGATAACGGCTGGAACAAGAAAGTGGACGCGCGGATACGCAGACTGATCCGCCAGGTGGATAGCGAGCGGATGTCGAAGGACCTCTTCGCGCTCGCGAAGGATCCGCTCCCGTATAGAAAGCTGAACTTCACCTTGCCGGGTCACGCGAAAAACACCTTGTACGAGGCTGACGATCACATTTCCGGAAGATTGGAGTCTCGGGGATATCACGTCGAGCGGGAGGGCGTGCAAGTGCAGGCGTTTCGCCGGGATACCAGCAAGCCGAAGCAGGCTCAGTACTCTAGGCCGATGCCCGAAGACCCCTGGTACACGGCCTACAACCTCTATGCCGAAAGAAAGGGGCGCTCGCGTCCCGGCGAAATAGTCCTGGTCCTCGCCCACAAGGATTCGCAGAGCTGGATCGATTCTCCCGGAGCCAACGACAATGCCATTGGAACAGTCAGCGTGTTGGAAATGGCTACCGTCCTATCGAACTACAAACCGAAACGCACGATCAGGTTCCTGTTCTGCAATGAAGAACACATTCCGTGGACCAGCGTGACTGCGGCCCAGAACGCCAAGGCGCGCGGTGACAGGATCGTCGCGGTTTTCAATATCGACGGCCTGGGAGTCAAGACGGCCGAGGACGCGGCCGCCGCGAAGAAGACGAACGTGACCGCATACACGCTACCCGAGGGCGAGCGGTTGGCGGAATTGATGGCTGCGGTGAACATCCGGTACGCCATCGGTCTTGAACAGAGGACCGTAAAGAGAACGAGGCCCGGCGACGACGATGGGTCGTTTGTCAAAGCCGGCTACTCCACCACGGTTGTGAATATCGGGTCCTGGCCTTACGGCGATCCCAATTACCACGGCGAGGGAGACGTCCCGGAGTTGTGCGACGTGAAGAACGCCGCCATGGCGGTGCAGGCGACCCTGGCAGCGATCCTGACCCTCGATGAGGAACGGTAAGCGGCTGCCTCTTCCTGTAGACCAGGGAGTAGCTGTACGGCAGAGGGACTGGAAGGCTCTGGTCTCAGGCCGTGACGAGGCTACGCGGGAGATTTAGCGGCGGCGTCGCCCGCCGCCACCTCCGGAATGGCCGCCCGAAAAGCCCGAGTTGCCACCACCCGAGCGTCCGCCGGAGAAGCCCGATCCACCGCCGAAGCTGCGCGGCGCCGAGAAACCACGGCTAGGTGCCGAGTATGACCTTGGCGCGGAGAACCCGCCGCCGCGCGGCGCCGAGTAGCTATGGCTTGGAGCTGAGTACGATCTTGGCGCAGAAAAGCCGCCCCCACGCGGCGCCGAGTAGCTGTAAGAGGGCGACCGGCCAAATGACGGCGAACTCTGGTATCCCCGTGAGGAGTTGTACCCCCGGTAGCTCTCCGACGGAGCCCGATAGCTTCGCGAAACGCCGCCGTCGGCGGAGTTCGGCGATGACTGCCGGTAGGATCCCCCATAGCCACGGTTCACCGATCGAGATCCATAGTCGCGAGATTGAGCGAATCCACGCGCATCGGAGCGTCCGGCGAATGCGGAACGGTTGTCGCCGCTGAAACGCCGCCATCCTCCCGGAGCCGTCGATCGCGGCATCATGGCGCTGCCGGCCGGGCTCCGCCGGTCAAGCGCCGAGGAGCCGGTTCGACCTGAATCGAGCCGTCCTCCAGACCACCGGCTGCCCCCAATTCGTGCGTTATCCGCAAACCGCCGGCCAGCCGGCCTGTCGCCGGCGAACCGCCTGGAACCGAATCGGTCTGGTCCAAACTGGCTGGAGTGGAACCGGCTCGCTACGTCGCGATTCGGATAAGGAACGCCCATCCGGTGGCCAGGATTATGGACCCATGCGTCCCGGCCGCCAAAGCCGTGAACGGAACGACCGCCGAAATGTGCCGAGTGATGGCCACCCCAGTAGCCGTAACGACTGAAGAAGCCGTCGTGTAGAAACAAGCCATGGTGGTGCCAGCCGCAGCCCCATCCCCAACCACCCCAACCTATCCAGCCGGGGAAGAAGCCGCCTATGTAAATCGCCGGGCCGAAGCCGAATCCCCATGCAAAGTTTGCATACCAGAGATCGGGATAGAAACCCCAGACAGGCGGGCCCCAAACATAGTACGGATTGTAGACCGGGACGTAAATCACCTGTGGATCAGCGGGAAGGATCTCGACCACATTCTGACCGTCCTGGGTGTTTACATTTACCACTTGCTGAGGTGTGGTTGCCAGCCGGCCGTTATCCCGTGCCCGCGCGCGCATTTGCTGCACGGCATTCATCACGTCGGCTTGCTGGGCAAGGAACGCGTTGCCAAGATCCGTCGTCCAGCGAATATCGTCGGCCAGCAGCCTGAGCGCGTCCGGAAACGCCACCAGGGCCTGGACACTCGGGTCCCAATTCTGCTGCCTGGCGGCGTCCATGAGCTGGGATCCGTGGAGGCTGCCGTGCTGCCGGAGCCACTGGTGCGCCTCAACGACTTCCAGCGGATACGTGCTCGCGGCCAGCACTTGGCCGAGCAACGGGTCCGGATAGAGGGCGATCGGCGCCACGAGGTTTTCCAACTCCTGGGGCGACAGAGGCGCTCGATCCGCCTGCGCGTCCGTCACACGCGAAACCGGCTCCGCCGGCGTCTGGGCCATGCTGAACGGAAGGGCGAGCAGCAGCGCGGAGATTACTGCTGCTGTCCGCCGAATCACCGAGCCTGTGAATGGCGATTTCATTTTGCACCACCTTCCGCTCTTCCGCCGGAGAAGGGCACCATTCCATAAGCAAGCCGAGTTCCGAGTCCAACATGCTGACAAATAAGCAGATAACGATGGCGTGGATCGTTCCTCCTGGCCGAAAACCACCACTCTGATGCAATTGAACCAACTAGGCCGGCATCCAGTCGCCATGCCACAATCCAGGCGGGTGGCTCCGGCAACCCACCTCAGGCTGCCCCATTGCCTCGGGTATCGCCCGCCGCTCGCCTGTCCCGGCGGCGGCGCCCTTCCTTTACCGTGGCGGCCACCGTTTTCCGCATGGCCGGAGCGGTGAAAGGTAAGATTTGCGACCGCAGTCCGCGATGCAGGGCCAGCGCGGCCAGGAACGGCGTGGCGTCGGGGAGCACACCGACAACCAGGTATCGTCCAACGCGGACCAGCCATGCGGTGAATGCGTCCTGCGCCCCGGGAGCCATCCCGGCGGCGACATCGTGCGCGGCCAACCGCACCGTCGCCAGCAACATCAGTGTCTCCAACGCGGCCACAAACACAGTTCCGATGGCGAGCGGGCGCAGCGTACGGCGGAGATCGCCGGCGGCAAGAATGATCGCCCAAAACACCGGTAGCCCGAAAGTGAAGGTGCGGACGTCTTCCCGCGGGATATCGAAATACACCACCTGGCGGCCGGCCGTGAAATGGAAAGTCCAGTCGCCGGATGCCGTCAGGCCGACTACCGGCCCCGATCCTCCGGTCAGTTCCACCGACCAGCGCAGGAGCAACAACAACGGATCGAGCAGGACAAACCACCAGAGCGTCAGCGACGCGATCAACAGGATCGAGCCGCGCAGGAGGAACTGCGTCTTCGGATTAACAGACCGCATCGGCGGCGGCTCCCGGACGCCCGGCCCGGCTCATCCAGATCCAGTAGAACACGATTGCGTCCAACACGAGCAACACTTCCCAAAGATAGCCGTGCGCGAATTCGAACCACTGCCGGCTGTACTGGCCGAGGTAGAAAAGGCTGATAAAACGGACGAGATTCAGGCTTTGAACAAATATGCCGCCAAGCGCAATCCCCGCGAGTTTTGGCCGCCACTTCGCGGGAAATGCCATGATGGCCGACCACAGAAGCAATGTGACGTTCAACCCGTTGCAGCCGTCCATCATCTCGATCGCGAAGCCGTTTGAGGGAGAAAGCAGAACCGGCCCCCGCACAACGGAAGTGCCTCCGCACATTCCAATCAACGCATGGGATAGCGATACCAGTGATATCGAGAAACGCCTAACCTGGTCATGAACGGCCGGAATCATCACGAGGCAGGTTCCCAGCAGGAAGCAGGCGGCGAACGCTAAGGCAAAGCGGATTGATACAGGCAGCCGTGAACACACGTTGAAATAATAGCAGCGGGTGGGCAGCCGGTCAATGCACCCGTTGGAATCCGAAAATCAATAAACGGCATTATAATGCGGCGCGGTACTTATGTGTTACGATTTGTCTTGCCTCGTAAGACTATTTTGCGCGAATCATCTCACATACGAGGCGGATGCCAACGCGGGACATCGCCATCGCCGCCGGCGCAACGCGTCTTAGTACTGAGATTCGGCATTGGGCTCAAACCGATACAGGGCGGGGCACGAACACTGGCCTCTTCGTCGGCCTGTACCCCACGACCAGCATCCCGGGGCTCACACTTCCCCCGTGGCCGGGGCGAGTTTTTCACTCGTGAACGCAACCACGATTACCGCGACCGCGCCCGCCGGCTCGCCAGGTGCCGTCAGCGTGGCTGTCACCACGCCGAATGGCTATAGTGCCGCCAATACACTGTGTACCTACGCTGTCCTCACGCCAACGGTTGGCGAATGGGGCATGCTACTGATGGGCCTGCTCCTGGCGGTTGCCGCCTGGCTCAAGTTGCGACGCCGGGACGTAACGGCCGGCTGAGCCCCTGGCTTGCTTTGCACGGTGGTCTTTACCGGCGCGGAAGGATCTGAGTTTTCGCGGAGGGTGTTGACACCCTGTTGTGCCGGTTCGTAGGCTGGCGCATCCCGTCGCGGTACGAAGACATTCTGTTTTGTTATTTTTGACTAAGGCTGCTAAAATGGCACGAAGTTGCAGCGTTTTATTTCCGGAGGCTACTCGATGTTCTTCAGGTTCGGCGGCTCAGGCACTACCAGATCTATCCGGTGGCTTCCTTTGCTGCTTCTTTCTCTACTGATGCTGCTGGTTTCTCCTTCTCTTGCCCATGCGCAAGCTTCCATTGACACCATCGCTGCGTGGAACGGCACTGGATTTATTAGTTCGTTTGGCGTCCCCAACACGGCAACCTACGGCCAGGTGATCGCCGTGGCCACCGGCTCAAGCCCGCTCAACAGTTTCTCATTCGAGATCGGCCACTGTGGCGCGAACGTCACAATGCGCGGCGAAGTCTACGCATGGGATGGGAGCCGGGCGACGGGGCCCGTCCTGTACGAGAGTTCCCCCGTTACCATCGCGGACTCGAACTTCTATCAACTGGTCACGTTCAGTCCTGGTGGACTTACATTACCGGCTGGCAACTACGTCCTCTTCGCCAGTACTTCCAGGGATCAGGCTGGCGCTCCGGAGTCCCGATGCAAATGGGGAATGCTTCCCAACAACACCGCAATTCCGGGTGGTAGCTTTGTGTTTATGAACAACGGGAGCAGTCCCGCAGGCTGGACAGGCTCTTCTTGGAGCGGCTATCCCGCCGACCTGGCAATGCGCGCAGATGGTCTGGTACCGCCTGCCGCAGTGCCCGCGGCGTCCACCACCAGCCTGTTGATCGGTTTTGCCGCGCTGGCTGGCGTCGCGCTGTTCGGGTTATCCCGGCGACGTCGTCACGTACTCTGACCGCCACACCTCCGCTCCCGCGTCAAATCGCAATCAGTGCGTGCCGGGATGCCGCATTTTGAGCTTGGAGAGGCATTCGAACTACCCGTCTGCTAAAGAACATTTTGCTGATTCCCATGCCGGTCCCTAAGTCTCTTCCTCCTCCTCACCTCCGCTGATCCCCCCTATTGCCGTTGTTTCCGATACTTCTTCCTGTTGTTCTTCCCGCTCTTCCGCTTCTTGCTCCACTTCATCTTCTTCTTCGCCGTCGCCCCAATGGGGGTGAATTGCGCGGATTCCTTCGTGTACTGCGCTCGCATGGAGGGCTCGATGCAAATCGGCGTCTATACTGCCAGATCGCGTCACGCCGCTACCTCCTTTCCCTTTATCCTTCGGATGCGCAAACCGGGAGGAGTCCTAATGGGCTCCGGGAGCGTACTCGATGTCGTCGTCCTGAACGAGGCGTTTGGTCGCCTGCGGATCCAGAATGACCCGGTTCCGGACGTTGTAGGGATTCGTCTCCCACTCGTCCGTCAGAGTGATTTCCGTTCCGGCCGGCAGCGTTTCTCCGCCGTAGACCGGCAGCGGCTTCTTGATCCTGACCTTTTGCTTTGTCTTGGTTGTTGCGGTGCGTGGCATATGCGCACCCCCAGTGAATAGCCGACCTGAGAATAACGCCAAAGAGCCTCCGCGGCAAGGGGGCCTCAGGTGGAAAAATGTCACTGAGTGGGGGCTACCGTTGACATACAATACCCGCATGCCCTCCCACAGATCAGAATCTGCCGGCCTGGGCCGCCGGTCGTTCCTGGCCCTTTCCATCGGTGTTCCCGCCCTGGCGCAAACGCAACGCGACTGGCCAAACAATCAGCCGGTGCGCTATCCCGATCCGGATGTCGTGGTCCTGGACAAGAGCTTCGCCAAATACAAGCTGTTCAACGCAGCAATCCATAGGTATCACGTGGGGACGAAATGGGCCGAGGGGCCTGCCTGGTGCGGGCAGGGGCGATACCTCGTGTGGAGCGACATCCCGGGCAACCGGCAGTTTCGCCTCCTGGAAGAAGACGGACACGTTGCCGGAGACCTGCGCCAACGTCTGCTTCGGAGGCGCCAAGCGCAACCGGCTGTTCATGACCGCGAGCCAGTAGTTGTACTCACTGTACGTCGGAACCCGGGGAGCGCACATCACCTAGGCGGGCAGGCGGCTGCGGCTACTTTGCGGGGTACTTCCTGATCCGGATGTTGCGCGCCATCAGTACGCTGTTTACGTCGTGGAGTTGGAAGCCGATGGGCCCGGACTTGGCGCGGTCCGCGTGGCGCGGCATCTCGGCGGCCAATTGCCCGTTCAACTTCACCCGAATCATTCCGTTCCGGTGCTCAATGTCCAAGTGGTTCCAGTCGTTCAGCTTGCGAACTCCGCGCTTAGCCTCGACGTAATGGTAAATGCTCCCGGTCGGGAAGCGTCCTTCAGCGCTTCCGAATGCGATCTGAATTTCATAGCCGATCGCCGATGGCAGTTTCGATCCATCATGCCCCACGCCTTGGGCGTAACGGCCGCGCGAGGTGTCCAGAATCGACACGCCGCTGTTGCCATCCAACCGGGTCCAGAAGTCCATCTCGAATTCAAAGTCGCCGAACTCTTCTTTCGTGTAGAGCCACGACTGGTGTTCGGCCTTACCCAGATGCCGCTGGCCCACTATCGTGCCGTCGCTGAGCACACTCCAGACTCCGTCGCCAACCACTTCCCAACCGTCCAGGTTCCTGCCGTTGAACAGGCTCTCCCACTTCGGCCCTCCGTAGGCCAGGACGGCACAGAAGACCAGCAGCGCAGTCAGTTTCTTCACAGCACGTCCCCTCCCTTCACAGCAGACCTATTCTATCCAGGTTTTTCGCGTTGGGGACGGATTTACGGGCCCGTGGACACAAAAAAGCCGGGAGACTTGTGTCTCCCGGCGTCCCGCAGTTGAGCAAACGGTTCAGGACTTCGCTTTCAAGATCTCGGTATTGCCGCTGCGCAGCGGCGTCTTCACTTTTGGCACCGCCAGATAGCCGACCACCTGGTCCTTCCGCACCTGGTTCACCACGATTTCATATGGGAACCGCGCGCCGCCGGTGTAAAATTGCACCGGCTCATTGATCGTCTTGTCCTTCTTCTCCACCCGCCGGTCGTCCGCCAGCACGATCAACGTGAAGCGGTTGCGCTTTACATCGGCCTTCCGCAAGGTCAACTGGATGTCGCCGACCCTTTGAGGCGTGGAGGCCTTTGCGAGGGTGAATTCGAAGTAGTCGCGGTCGCCCAGTTTCTTGAGGACTTCCAGTTCCTTTGCATTCGTCGCAATCAGGCCGCTCATCACGCCCATGTCGCCGGTAACGCGCTTCAGTTCGGCTTGCGTTCCGCTCAGGTCCGTGCGCGTCGAGGCCACATCGGTCCTGATCCCCGTGATGGCTTCATTGACTTTCGTCGAGGCTTCCGCGTTGGACTGCTTCAGGTCGCTCAGCTTCTGGTCGAACTCCTTGTCCTTCTCGCTCAGCTTCGAAAGCACTTCGCCCGCCCTCTCGCGCGCGGCCAACTGGGCCCGGGTCGCGCCGGTTCTGGCTTCGTTCCGGGTGGTTTCCAGTTGTTGGTTCAGGGTTCCCAACGTCTGGTTCAGTTCGCCCCTGGCCGCCGCGAGGCTGGCCTGCATCCGGCCCTGGAACTGTTCCAGCTTCTGTTGCTGCGTTTCCGTCAGACGCTGGAGATCCTGACGGACCGAGGCCACCTGCCGGCTCTGGTACCACAGGCCGCAAAGCGCGGCGATGAGCGCTACGGCAAGAACGTAGACGCTCCAGCCTGCTGCCGGGCGCACCCGGGTCGGGCCGCCGTCCGTATCGTTTGTCATGGTTGTGACCTCCTTGTCACTCAAATCCTGGGAATTCATGGTTCCCACACCGGATCGAGCATTTCAGGGGCCAACAGCCAATCCCTTGTCTTCCAACAGCTTGCTTAAGAGCGCGAGCTTGACCAGGTAATTCTTACCGTTGGAGCGCCCGGATGCGGGAGGGCAAGACTTACCGGTTAGGGCCGTCTCCGCCCCCGGCCTCACTGGGAGAGTACGTACTCTGCAAGGTCCCGCAGCATCTGCTCGCTCAACCTGCGGGTCGAGCCGTGTTTGTCCTCCTGGTTGTCCCGTGTGAGGACGTCCATCATCGTCCGGGAACGCCCGTCATGGAGATAAGGCGCGGTCCGCCAGACCTCGACCAGCGTAGGCGTATCCAGTTGCTTTCCGCTGTCGATCCCCGCCGATGTACCCACGTCGTAGACCTTCTTTGAAGTCAGTTCCGGGCCGTAGTGGCACCTGGCGCAGCCGGCGTTCATGAACACGCTTTTGCCCCGGACGGCCGCCGGGCTCAGCCTGCCCTCGCGCGTAAGGTGCGGGCTTGGAACTGGCTTCAGGGCCTTGAGATATTCATCGATGGCCACGGCGTCCTCTTCTGGACGCACAGCGAATTGGATGAACTTGATCCCTGAACGGACTGCGTACTCAGCGTTGTCTCGCACCCCAAGGCTCATCGCCGGAGGGGTCTTGTGTGCCAGCAGCATACTTCTCGAGTTCTTCGGATTGCCGATGCCATCGTTGAGCAGATCCCAATTCAGCGCGTCGGTCCGCGCGTCGGGGTGGCAACTCGCGCAGCTTTGCCATTGCTGAAAGCAGAGAGTGCCGTCGTTGAAGAACAACTCGCCCTTGCGCCTGCGCGTCATCGGAATCTTGGGACCCAGGACGACCGACCGCGCCCCGTTGCCGGAAGAGGCGTTCAGGTCAACCACAGCCAGGCTGTCGGAGAAATACTCAGCGGCGTAGGCCTTGCTGCCAATGACGGCCAGGCCGCGCGGACCTTGTCCGGCCAGCTTGATACGCCGTCGCAGTCCAGTGAGAAAGGAGAGATCGCTGGACGCGCCTGCCGCTGCGGCATCCCTGGCCAGCTTGGCGTGCACACCAATGCGGTCAATTACACTCAGCTCGTGGGTTCCTGCGTGTGCGACGGCGATCAGCTTGCCGTCGGCGGTGCAGGCCACACCCCGTGGATTGGCTGCGCCGAGGTGGACGTCATCCAGCAACACGGTGTTGACAGCTTTGCCGGCGCCCACATCGATGATGCTCAGCGCGTTGGTGTTCATCCAGCCGCGTTCCAGTTGCGTGGTAGGCAACTGGTAGCGTCCCAGCGTGTGCGTGACATAGGCGAACCTGCCGTCGGGCGACACGCAGATCCCCCGCAATCCGGTGCTGCCGTTGGCGAGCGCGATGTTGCGCACCTGGCGCGCCTTCAAGTTGACCACGCTGACGGCTGCGGCGACCATCTCGATATTGGCAGGCCCAACGGGCAACAAGTTGGCCACCACGAGGCTGGATCCGTCGGGTGTGAGGGCGGCGGCCACCGGCTCGCGCACGGCAGGGATCCTGCCGGTTTCCTTACGAGCGGCGAGGTCGATCACGGAGATGTTGTTGTTGAAGCGGTTGCAAACGTACAGGGTTTTCCCGTCGCGGCCGAGGACCGGGGCCACGGGGGTGTGGCCGGCGGCGATGCGCGCGGTGATCCGGCCGCTTGCCGCCTCGATCACGAGCACTTCGCCGGCCAGCGAGCCTGCGGCGGCGTAAAGCGTGGCACCATCGGCGCTCACCGCGATGCCGCCCGGCGCCGCTCCCAGCTCGATCCGCCGCACAACTTTGCTAGAAGCGACATCGAATACCGCGATGCGCGCGGCTGTTTGTCCGCCGACGTACAGCGTCTTGCCATTGGGCGCCGCCACGACTTCGGACGGCGAGAGGTATCCCTCCGCTTCAGCGCTCAGCACCAGAGCGGAAATCAGGAAGACAGCAATCCCGGTCAGCCGTGACTTCATGGTCTCCCTCTAGTCCGGGCGCCACCGGGCGACGTCTTGCGGGCGCACGGTGCGACGTTCGGGACGAAAGGCGTAGTCCCCCCACAGCGGCACGTTCAGGTCCGTCCAGCACTTGATGGCCTGCTCCTGGTGGGGCGTGAGCTTCACGTCGCGATGATTCGCGTCCTTGAGTATGGTCCAGAGGCCGCTCTTCACAGTGCCGAAAGTGTAAGGCTCGGCCTTGTACGGCACGCCTGTCTGATAGCCGTAGTTGAAGAAATGGATGGCGCCGCTGTGGACAAGCCTGCGGAAGGAGACGGGAACGCTGTTCTTGTCGAGCGTGCCGGAAAGGTCGATTTTGTTCGGCTTGCGTGAGTTGTGGCAGGAGACGCACTGCGCATCGAGCACCGGTTGCACTACGCTCTCGTACCAGAACGGGCCCGCGCCCCAAGGCGGCGCGACGGGCTCGACGGGACTCTTTCTCATCGCTTCGATTCTGACGGGAGCAGGATCCGGGGTGGTGAGGCGGCTCTCGTGGCAGCCGACGCACGAGCGCTGTTCACCGGGACGCAGTTGCACGACCGACCGCATGCGCTGGATCTCATTGTGTTCGGCGTCGAGTAGTTGAAAGTAAAGCACGCGCCGGGCGGGGGCGAGGAAATTCGCCGAGCCGTCGGATTCGATGGGAACGGTGCCAATCACGCCTTTGGCGACATAGGACGGCCAGGGTTCGGAGATGAGGTCGAGCGGCGACGCGTACCATTGCAGGTACGGCTCGTGGTCATCCTGATAGGTGCCGTTCGGCATCGTGCGAAGCATTGCGGGAAGCTCCTCGCATATGCGCAGATACTTTGCAGCACCCCGCTTTACCTTGCCTTCGAGGCCGCGGTAAACATTCTGGATGACGAACTGGCCCTTGTCCTGGCCGGCGAGAGAAGCGGTGATTACACCGCGCATGACCGGCGGCACGGGCCGCGGATTCATCGGCAGCGGGCAGATGCTGTCGATCGCCGGATCGATGTAAAGCAGTTCGCGGTTGCCGTAGCGGTCGATGAGGAAGAGGCCGAAACGGTCCTGCGGGGCGTGCGCGACCAGGATCACGTCGCGGCTGACCGGCACGGGTTCGCGAAACGCCTCGCTGTTCGGAGGGAAACCGGGCCAGGGGATTTCCGGTGTGATGGAGCGGATGGCCTTCGGATCGTGGGGGCCTTTGGTGAGGTCCAGCAGAGCGACGGGGCCGTTCAGGTCGCCGAAATGCGAGATCATGACCGCGCTGACCTCGCTGGTGCCGGGTACCTGCCGGGCATTGGCATAACCCTGCGGCAGCGCGATGGTGTTGCCGAAGGTGAGGTCCGGGTAAGTGCCGTCCGCGCGAATCGTCCAGATCGTGTGTCCGTAGTCGGCGCCTTTGTCCACGTACTCCGAACGCGTCCAAAGGAGACGGCCGTCATCGAGCACCGAGGGCGCGAACTCCGTGAGGTTGGCGTAAGAAAGTGGTTCGACGCGGCTTCCGTCCAACTCCATGCGGAACAGAACGGCGGCCTGCGGGCGCCAGCAGATGAACTTCTTCTTGCAGCGCGTGGTGATGAAGGCCAGTCCGCCATCGGGCAGCGGCGTGGGCCAGAAGTCGTGGAACGGACCTTCAGGGCTGATTCGCCGCCGCGCGCCGCTCGCTACGTCCTGCTCGAAGATCCGGTAGTATTCCTTCTGATCGGAACGGTAGCCGTAGTAGATCTTCTTCCCGTCGAAGCTCGGCGAAGGGTCTCGCGCCACGCCCGCTCCTGCGTCGAACAGTTGCACGTGCCGCGCCTTCTCCGGGACGAGGCTTCCGTTCACCATGGGGATGCTGAGCGTCCAGACGCCGCCGCCGGGCCGCCAGCGCGCGTCAAGCTGCACGCTGTAGTTGTGCGAGGGGTGGAAGGGATGACGTTTGCTGAAGAGGAGTTTCGTGACGGGCCGCAGCTTTTCATCGCGCAGAAACAGGGCGCGCTTGGCCGAGCAGACTTCCCATAGCAGGTCGCGCTCGGCGGTCGTGTCAGTCTGACCGCTCTCGATCAGCGCCGTCTCGCGGGCTTCCAGTGTGGCTAGTCGCCTGCTTGCATCGCTCACGTCCTGGCTGGAGGCGGCGCGGCGTGCGATCAGTTCGCGGTAAAGCGTCAACGCACGCCTGGATGGGACGTAGCGGAACAGTGTCAGCCTCCATGTGTTGCCGCGGGAGTCGGAAACATTCAGCACGGTCTCTGGGCCGAGCGGGCCTTGCCGGGGTAGGACCCGCAGGTCGTGAACCGCATTCCGCGACGCGAGACTGCCGATCTCGATCCTGGTCGCATCCGCTTCGTTATTTATCGCCAGCCCCGTGCGTGGAGCGGACATGGCTACACGGACGGGGAAACAACTGCCGTCGAATTCGCCGGACTGACGCACGGCGATCGGGGCCGGGAAGAAGTTCACCGGACGGCCGCCGGGAGCCGTCCAGCGTCCTCCGATCCCGGCACCAACGTACAGCCCGTATTTTGCGTAATCGGGGAACCACTCCAGCGGCAGCCGTGTTTCGAAGCGGGCGCGCGATGCATCGAATCTGCCGGGAAGGGGAACGGCTTCGCCGGGGGCGCCCTTTGGGTCAAGCGGCTGCCACTTCAACTCCTCGCCGGCACGGACGATCAAGCCTCGGGCGGGCTGATTGATCACTCCGGCCAGCGCGAGATGCGTCGAGAGAAAACGGCTTGCGCTGACAGCCAGGCAAAGGTCCGAACCGCAGACGCCCGCTTCGACGGATTGCTCCACCAGCGGACCTTCCCGCCATCCCGCGATGCTCGCGACCCGCACCACCCCGCGGGAAGCGCCTTGCCAGGCCGGATCATCCGGCTGCCCGTCCAGCTTCGGTGCGGTGGAGAGCGCCGGCAGCGGCAGCACGTCGTCCTCGGCGTGCTTCGCGAATTTCCGCTCCGGATAAGGCGTCACGCGAAGCCGCTTCTCGATGTCGGCATAGCCGTACGTCTTCAGCCATGCGTGTTCTTCGCCAAGGATCGCCAGGCGGAGTTGCGCCGGATAACCGGCTGAATTACTTTCCGCTTCCGGCCCGGCCACGGCAGGCGGAGCGGGCGGTTTCGGCACTTTGTCCAGGAGGTTTGAGTCGGGGTTGATGCGATCGACAGCGGCGGCGGATAAAACCAGTCCCAAGGCGAGGAACGTCGGGACGTTCCGCAAAGCGGATTTCATAGCATCGCACCTCCGAATCCTAATGTTGCGAGGATGCCTGCGCTGGACCAGCCAGCCCGATCATTCTACCTGATTACGGATGGAATTCCTTGCGGTGCTCTTCAGCATAGCCTTGTAGCCGCGCGGCGACGTCCGGGAACCTATCGATAACGTTGGTGGTTTCGAACGGGTCCCTCTCCATGTCGAAAAGGGAAAGCTCGATGCGGGCCTGCCGGTACTTGCCGGCTTTGCCGTCCCGGCCCGCTTCCACCAAGGTCCGGTATTCATGCGGAACGTGCAGCTTCCAGCGCCCGTCCCCGCTGATGACGCCCTCGAACGTACGGCCGGTGCAGAACGGGTAATACTCATGCGGGTTCTGGGCGCCCGGCTTTCCAGTGATGAGGTCCCAGACATCCAGACCGTCGATCGGGTTTTTCGGCAGGGCGGCGCCGGCCAGGCGGGCCATCGCCGGCAGCAGGTCCACCGAACAGAATGCCCGGTTCGAAGCGGTGCCGGCTTTGATATGGCCGGGATAACGCATGATGCAGGCGCTGCGCGTGCCGCCGTCGAAGCCTGTCCCCTTGGCTTCGCGATAGGGCGTCTTGCCGGCATGGTTGCCGTAGGAAATCCAGGGGCCGTTGTCGGAGGAAAAGACGACCAACGTGTCCTTTTCTACCCCCGCGGTCTTTAGCGCCTTGGTGATTTCGCCGACCGACCAATCGATCTCCATCATCACGTCGCCGTACAAGCCGGCGCCCGACTTGCCCTTGAACTTCTCGCTGCAGAACAGCGGCACATGCGGCATGGAGTGAGGAACATACAGCAGGAAGGGATCGTGCTTGTTCCGGTGGATGAAATCGACGGCGTGCTCGGTGTACCACGTCGTCAGCATGGGCTGATGCTCTTTGGTGACCCGCTCGATCTTGATTCCGCCGTTCTCCCAAAAGTGCAGCGGGCTCTTGCTGTAAGCCTCCGGATGCTCGGGGTGGAACTCCCACATGTCGTTGGAGTACATCAGGCCGCACGACTCGTCGAATCCCCGCGCCGGCGGGCGCGTGTCCGGCTGATCGCCAATGTGCCACTTGCCGAAGACCGCGGTCCGGTATCCGGCGGTCTTTAGGACCTCTCCCACGGTGGCGAAGCTGGGCTCGAGTCCCCTGGCTCCGGGAGGATGAGCTCCGAACACCTTGGTTCTGCCGGGGTAGCACCCGCTGAGCAGAGCCGAGCGGGACGCCGAGCAGACGGCCTGCGGAACGTAGAAATTGTTGAAGCGGCAGCCTTGGCTGGCCAGCCTCGCGACATTCGGCGTGGAGTATGCGGGATTGCCGAACGGGTGAAAATCGGCCCAGCCGGAATCGTCCAGGAAGATGATGACGAAGTTCGGTTTCTTCCGCCCGGCGGCCGCGAGCGCATCGGGCAACGCCAGAGCGGTTGTCCCCATGCCAGTGGTTCTCAGGAAATCCCTTCGGTTCAGATAGATCTTCATAGGCCGGTCCTGACTTGTAACAAGAGTATATTCCGGCGGGCGCCGGATTACTGTAAGGACCTTTCGGATTCGGGAATGTGAATAGCCATCAGGGCGCAGGATTCCCAGGATCCCGGATGGCCCCGCCGCATGCCGTTCCATGTGACGTAAAGCGTCGCCCCCTGGGCGTCCAGCACAGTGCTGTAGGTGCCGTCGGGGTGGTATCCGTACCTTTCGAAGTAAAACGCATCCAGGAACGCGATTACCTTGATGCGGCGCGTGCGCGTGTCGAACTGAAGCACGGGAGTTCCATCCTTCGACGTGCCGCCGTGCGCCCCGGGGATGTAATAGAAGTAGCGGCCGGTCGGATCGGCATCCATGCTGGCGGTGTAGGTTTCCTTGCCGGCGGCCCCGAAGCCAAGTTGCTCCAGTCTGCCGCTTTTCACGTGGAAGGCCCACAGGTTGCATTCGAGCGCGCAGGTGCCGTAGACGATCCCTTGCGGCGTTTCCGCGGTGACCGAACGCACAAACTCCGGCGCCTCGCTGGGCGTGATCCGGTTCGTGCCGGAGTCGTACATCTGGCCGTCCCAATACACGCGCGCGGTGGAGTCCGAGAAGATGGCGTTGCGTATGAAGCCGC
>CAZLOS010000088.1:0-20802 GCA_964561215.1 uncultured Solibacteraceae bacterium
GAGCGGCGGGGGGAGCGCCGCGTTCCATAGCACCGCCATGGCTTCGGGCGCCTCTGCGAAGACAGTTTCCGCAGGCGCCACGGCGAACGCATAGCCAGAGCCGGCACGGGCGCGCGTGATGGCTGGCAGCGACCCTTCGCTGGCTGTCGTGGCCCAGGCGAGGGCTTCGGCGCTTTGCATCCGAAAATCAGGGATCGGGTCCGGTAGCGGAAGATTGAGTTTGCCGAACTCCATCCGCATGCCGCGCCAGATGGGCGGCGGCATGGACCCGGCCACGGTCAGGCCGAACAGCGGGTGCGCTTTCGGTGCGGCGGCGGGCTGCCCCAGTCCCACTCCTCCGCCGAAGCTGATGACGCGGCCGCCCGCGCGTACGAACGCGTCGATCTTCGCGGCATCGGACTTGGTAAGGCAGGCTCGGGCCGGCACGATCAGCGCGCGCATTCCAGCCGGGATGGTCTCCCAATGTTGCGCGTTGTCGGCGTTCAGCAGGCGGCGGGGAATGTAGCCCGATTGGCGCAGATGTTCTTCCATTTTGAGAAGTGTGGGGCTGTATGCGCCGCCGCCCGGCCAGTCGAGAAGCTTCGCGTCGGTTGTGCCGAGTACGATGCCGACGTCGTGGATCGATTCAGCGGCGGCGATCCAAGGGCGGCGCCCCCGCAGCCACGTCGCGGCGTTGTCGATCAACTGCATCACGGCTTCCTCCGGCCTGCCATCGTGACCAAGCGTGACGGACATGTAATAGTTCATGCCTCCGCCGAGAACGGTGGCCAGTTCGGCCCGCACTTCGGCATTGGTCTTGGTGGTCGGCGGCGCGTCACCTCCCAGTGGCGTGAACCACTCGTCCGAAAGCATGGAAAGGCCTTCGTAGGGCTTCTCGTAAAAACCAAGCAGGTGCGCGTAACTGCGCTGCCGCTGGTAGTCGGCGATCTCGGTGCTGTAGTAATCGGCGGATTCACCCAGCCCCGCCGCTCCGCGCGGGCCGAGGAACAACGGATCCACCAGCCCGTTAAAGGTGAGCACCGCCGAGGGCTTCAGCGACCGGATCAGCGCCGAAGCTTCCTTGTTCCACTCGATGGCCGAATCGACAGCGAATTCGCGGCGCTCGGCCGTGGTGGACGACGCGTAATCCTTGCCGTAGCGTTTGGAGAAGGCGGCAGCGGTCCACGGGTCGAAAGAATAGGGAGGACACTGGACCGAATCCAGCCAGAGTCCGTCAACCCCGTAGTCCTTTACTAGCTCCTCGATCTGCTTGCGCACAATAGCGCGAAACGGCGAGTGCACGCTCAGCAGCGTGCAGTGCCAGGGTTTGGGATAGGTGATGATCTTGCCGCGCCCGTCGCGCGCCGCGTACTTTTCAAACTCGGGATTGCCGTCATAGAAGGTGTTGAAGTAGACGACGAGGCGCACTCCCTGGCGGTGGCACTCGGGCGCCAGTTCGCCCAGGAAATCGCGGCTGGTCTGGTAGGAGGTGGTGGAAGTCCTGCGGAAGACGAGACCGTCGATCCACTTGTCGTACCAGATGACAGTGGCCGCGCCGGATGCTTTGAACCGGGTCACCAGCGCGCGCGCGTCGAAGTTCTTGCCGATGCCGTTGCGCCACTGGTCGATGGTATAGCCGGTGTGCTGCGGGTCTTTAATGAAGCCCACCATGATGCTCAGTTGAGGCGGGCGGTAGAATTCAGCTCGGCCGTAATCTTTGCGCGTGTTGGTTGCCGGAGCCTGAGCGAACAAGGTCTGCGCGACAGCCAGGGCCGCGATGAGTGGCCATTGACGATCCACGTGGTTGCCTCCTACTTACTTAATTGATTGAGGATGGCCTCAGTTCACACGATGACGGCAAGCGTTGTGATTATAATCTCTGCGGCAACGCTCGTGGTGCGAAGCAGCGCCCGTCAAGGTGATAAACTCTGACCGTGCGTCAAGTGCTTGCCTTACTTGGTCTGCTCACGTTGGTGATCTCCGGCCACGCGGAATCCCGCTTCGCAATGTGCTATCTCGCCGACGTCGGTCATCTGGGAAGTCCTGCGAGTGGGGACAGACGGAGGGTAGTGGACCTCGGAGTGGCGCGCGCATATCCGGATGGCGCAGGAGTAGTCCGGCTCGAAGGGAAGGACCGTCGCGGCAAACCATGGCGTTTGTGGCTGCCGCAGGTTGGGGGCTTCGGATGGACGGAAGTCTGGGGCGCGGACTTCGACGCGGATGGACAGCAGGATCTGCTCATCGCGAGTCACTTTCCCGGCTGCGGTCGATGCATCGACGGCGCTGAACTTGTCGTGCTTCTATTCGAGCAGAATGGGCGTCCAATGCCATGGCATCAACGCACTAGAGTGCCCGAAGGCAGGAAGTTCCCGTTTGTGCCTGCTATTGTCATGGACCTCGACGGGAACGGACGCGCCGAGATCGTCACGACATCGTGCGAGTATGCAGACGGACCCGGTAGGTTCAGCGAAGATCGGTCCGTCACGGGCGTCTACCAGGCCCAGGACGCGAGATGGCTGCCACTGAGAGAGGCAGAGATGGCCCAGTACGTGAGGGCGGCCAAAGCCAGTCACCCTTCACCGAAACCGGGATTCATACGCTGGTTACCTGCAACACCGCAGGCATGGGATGACCCGATGAGCGGACTCGATTCGGATGCCAGAGTGCGCATTGCCCGGCTGATCCCAGTAGCCTCCGGGTGCGGCGGTGTGCGGTTGATCGTCAAGAACGGGCGTGTTGCCCCCGCCAAGGATCCCTGCAGGATCCGCACACAGGACCGGGTCGAGTACTCGGATGGACGTACGTCCACTGGATGGCCACCCGTGGTGATCGACGCATCGGAAGGGCGCGATATCTATGTGGCCCGTTCGGATGAGGGCCTGCGCCGCATACTACGTCATGGCTACGCCTGTAAGTTGCTGGGGCGGGAAACCGCGCCTTCGTGGGTTTGGGCCGGCGCCGACGTCAAAAGGAGTGTCGATCCTTAGCCGGTTGTCTATCTGACCACACCCGCGGCGCGGTTGGCGAAGTCCAGGATCAGGCTGGGGTAGATCCCCAGTGCGAGCGTTCCGAGCGCGGCGGTCCACAGGACGAAGCGGATGCCGGCGGGCTGCGGCGGCAGGTTTTCGGTGGCTGCGGCGGGCTCACGCATGTACATGATCACCAGGATGCGCAGATAGTAGTAGGCGGCAACGGCGCTGGTGAGCAGGCCCAACACCGTGAGCCATACCAGATTCGATTCGAGTGCCGCCTCGAAAACGTAAAACTTAGCGAAGAACCCGCCTGTGAGCGGAACGCCGATGAGTGAAAGTAGCAGGATGCTGAACAGCGCCGCGGTGACGGGCTGGCGCGTACCCAGGCCGGCAAGGTCGTCGATCTCCAGGTAGCGCTCGCCTTCGCGCGAAAAGTACGTGACCACGGCGAAAGCGCCCAGGTTCATGAGCGCGTATGCGGCCATGTAGAACATGACCGCCGCCGTGCCGCCGGGCGAGTTAGCCACCACCGCCACCAGCACATAGCCGGCGTGCGCCACGGAACTGTATGCCAGCAGGCGCTTGATGTTGGTCTGCCAAAGCGCGGCGAAGTTGCCGACAATCATGGTGGCCAGAGCGGAGATCCAGACGACTGGCAGCCAACGTGACGACACCGGCTCAAACGCGGTGACAAAGATTCGCAGCAACATGGCGAAGGCCGCGGCTTTGGGACCAACGGACATAAAGGCGGATGCCGGCGCCGGCGCGCCCTGGTAGACATCCGGCGCCCAGTTCTGGAAGGGGGCGGCGGAGACTTTGAACGCCAGCCCGACGAGGATCAGGCCTGCCGCCGTCGCGACCAGCGCGTAGGAAGGCGTGGTAGCGGGGTCCGCCATCGCGCGGCGCACCTCGATCAGGTTGGTCGTGCCGGCAGCGCCGTAAATCCACGCCACGCCGTAGAGCAAGAACGCGGTGGCGAACGAACCGAGCAGGAAGTACTTGATGGCGGCTTCGTTGGCCCGGCGATCGTCGCGCAGGTAGCCCGCCAGGACGTAGGTGGCGATGGAAGAGATCTCCAGGCCGATGAAGAGCACGATCAACTCCGTGCCCGTCACCATGATGCACTGGCCCGCTACTGAGTACAGGATCAAAGAGTAGTATTCTCCGCTGTCGGCTCCCTCGCGGCGCAAGTACTGCTGCGCCATCAGCACGGCCAGCAGCCCGGCGACGATTACCAGCGCGCGGAAGAACGCGGCGAAGCCGTCCAGGACCACGGCGTCATGGAAGCCGAATCCGGGGTTGGCCCAAACGCTCATGGACGCCCACAGGGCGGCGATCAAACCGCCCACGGCGATCCGGCCCAGCGGGCGCGCCTCGCGGGTGCCGCGCAACGCTTCCCCCACCATGATCACGGTGGCTACCAGGATCAGGATGATCTCCGGCAGCAGCCGCAGGATTTCGACGGGAGAGGGGGCGAAGCTAGCGTTCATGGAATGCCTCCCCCCAGCGCATGGGCAACGGATGTTTCAACTCGACGTGATATATGGCGCCGGCCTTCGAGCGATCCAGGATGATTGTGTTCGCGGCGCTGACCGGCGGAAGGAACATGTGCGGTCCGACGCCCAGCCACAGCATCAGCGCCAGAAGGGGCAGGATGGCGGCCCATTCCCTGCGTTTCAAGTCGACCACGTGTTGGCGGACAGGGTCCGGTGTGTGCCCAAAGAACGTGCGTTGATAGAGCCAGAGCATGTAGCAGGCAGAGAGAATCACGCCCACCGCGGCCCAGGCCGCCCAGCGGAAGTTGGCCTGCGCCGTTCCTTGCAGCACCAGGAACTCGCCGACGAAGTTGTTGAGCGTAGGCAAGCCAATGCTGGCCAGCATGGTGATCATGAAGACGGCGGCCAGGTTGGGTGCGGGCGTCGCGACGCCACCGTAGTCCGCGATCTCGAGCGAGTGGCGTCTCTCGTAGAGATAGCCCACCAGCATGAAGAGCGCGCCGGTCGAGATGCCGTGATTCAACATCTGGTAGACCGCGCCGTCCATGCCCATCTGCGTGAACGAGAAGATGCCCAGGACGACGAAGCCCAGATGGCTCACCGACGAATAGGCCACCAACTTCTTCATGTTGGGTTGCACCATGGCCACCAGGGCGCCGTAGATAATACCGATGATTGCCAGCGTGGCGATCCACCAGGCGTTCTCGCGCGAGGACGTGGGGAACAGAGTCACGCAGAATCGCAGCAGGCCGTAAGTCCCCATTTTGAGCATGACGCTCGCCAGCATCACGCTCCCGGCCGTGGGCGCCTCGACGTGCGCGTCGGGCAGCCAGGTGTGCAGCGGAAACAGGGGCACCTTGATGGCGAAGGCGAAGAAGAAGGCCAGGAAAAGCCAGAATTCCTCGCGGTCGCCGAGAGTGACCTGGCCCGCTTCGAGCGCACTGAGGATGCGCGGGTAATCGAAAGTGCCGGTCAGCGTGTACAGGTAGATGATGCCCGCAAGCATCAGCACGGACCCGGTCATGGTGTAGAGGAAAAACTTGACCGCCGCGTAAATGCGTCGCTCGTGTCCCCACACGCCGATCAGGAAATACATGGGAACCAGCGAGACTTCCCAGAAGACGTAGAACAGGGACAGGTCTACGGCCACAAACACGCCTACCAGGCCGAATTCGAGCAGCAACAGCAATGCGTGAAACTCTTTCACGCGCTTGTCGATGTGACGCCAACTGATCAGCACGGAGATAGGCGTGAGCAGCGTGGTCAGGATCACGAGCCAGAGGCTGAGGCCGTCCACGGCGACGTGGTAGCGGATGACGGGCGAGGCGATCCAGAGGACGTCGGTCACGAACTGCGCGTGCGCCGAATCCGCCGCGACGGAGCGGATGAGGCCGAGCGATGCCAGGAAGACCACCAGCGAGACGCCCAGCGTGGCGAAGCGGATCGCCTGCGTGCGATCCTTCGGAACGAGCAGCAGGACGAGGGAACCGAGGACGGGCAGCGCCAGCACAATGCCGAGTGTGTTCATCGCACGCCTCCCCCGGAGCCAACTACCAGCAGGATCAATAGCGCTCCCAACACGACCCACACTGCGTAACTGCGTATGTAGCCCGACTGCGCCAGCCGCAAGACGCCACCGATCGACCGCGCCTTCGATCCCACGCCGTTCACGATGCCATCGATGAAACCCGCGTCGCAGCCCTTCCAGAGCAACTTTTCGGAGTTCCTGACTAGCGGACGAACGAAGACGGCCGCGTACACTTCGTCGATGCGGTACTTGTCGAGCACCAGCCGGTAGAGCCAGCCGAGCGAAGCGGCGAAGCGGTCCGCCGTGCCCGGCCGCGAGACATAGAAATAATAGGCCAGCGCGATGCCGGCCAATCCTGCGCCCACAGAGATCACAACGAGCATTTGGTCATGATGCTCGCCCGCCATGGGGAACAGAGGCTCCAGCCATCGCGGCACGTTGAAGTAGCCGCCGGCGAGCGAGAGCACGGCCAGCACCGCCAGGGGCATGGTCATCACGGCGGGCGATTCATGCGGATGCGCCGAGCCCCGGTATTCACCGAAGAAGGCCAGGAACACCGCGCGGAACACGTAGAACGCCGTCATGCCAGCCGTGATCACACCCACCCAGTACATCCAAGGCGCATGATGGTGCGCCGCGAGCAGGATGGCGTCCTTGCTGTGGAATCCGGAAAACGGCGGCACACCGGCGATCGCCACGGCGGCGGCCAGGATCGTCCAGAAGGTGAGCGGTGTGTGCTTGCGCAGCCCGCCCATGTTGCGCAGATCCTGTTCGCCGGAAAGCGCGTGGATCACGCTGCCGGCCCCCAGGAACAGCAGCGCCTTGAAGAAAGCGTGCGTCACCAGATGGAAGATGCCGGCGGAGAAAGCGCCCGAGCCAAGGCCCAGGAACATGTAGCCCAACTGCGAAACCGTCGAGTAGGCGAAGACCTTTTTGATGTCGTTCTGCGCGAGGCCGATGGTGGCCGAAAAGGCCGCCGTGGCGAGACCGATCACGGCCACGGTATCGAGCGCGATGGGGGCATGCAGATAGATCGGCGCGCAGCGGGCCACCATGTAAACGCCCGCGGTCACCATGGTGGCGGCGTGGATCAACGCGGAGACCGGCGTGGGACCTTCCATGGCGTCGGGCAGCCAGACATAGAGCGGGATCTGCGCGCTCTTGCCGGTGGCGCCAACCAGCAGGAGCAGTCCGATGGCCGTCATCGCTCCGGCGCTCTGCTCCACTCCGCGCGTGTCCACCTGCGCGAAAACCTGGGCGAAATCAAGTGCGCCGAACTGGACGACGGTGAGGAACATGGCCAGCGAGAATCCGAAGTCGCCTACGCGGTTCACGATGAAGGCCTTATTGCCCGCATTGGTGGCGCTTTGGCGGAGGAAGTAGAACCCGATGAGCAGGTAGCTACACAGGCCCACGCCTTCCCATCCCACGAACATTACCAGGAAGTTCGCCCCCATCACGAGCAACAGCATGAAGAACATAAACAGGTTCAGGAAAGCGAAGAAGCGGTAGTAACCGCCTTCATGAGCCATATAGCCGATCGAGTAAACGTGGATAATCAGGCCGACGCCCGTGACCACCAGCAGCATCACGGCCGTGAGACGGTCCACGGCCAGGTCGAATCCGATATTGAGGCCGCCGCTCGCGAACCACGTGAAATAGCGCTCGACGTGTGCCGTCTCCATGGCGCCGAGTGCCACGAGGGTTTTGAGCACCCAGATGAACGACAGCACCACCGAACCGATGGCCACGGCGTTCACCACGCCGCGCGGCGCGCGCCGGCCGGTCAGGCCGTTCACCAGGAAGCCGGCCAGCGGAAATGCGGGAATGAGCCAGAGATGCTGCATCGCCTCAGTTCTTCATCGAGTCCACGTCGTCCACCTGCAAGCTTCCGCGGTTCTTGAAAACGGTGAGGATGATGGCCAGGCCGACGCTGGCTTCCGCCGCCGCCACCACCATCACGAAAAAGGTGAAGATGTGACCATCGACCTGCCGGAAGCGGTAGGAGAACGCGACGAAGCTCAGGTTCACGGCGTTGAGCATCAGCTCAATGGACATGAACATCGTGATCAGGTTGCGCCGGAAGAAGAAGCCGGCCACGCCCAGGCTGAACAGTACGGCGCTCAGCATCAGGTACCAACTCAAAGGCACGCCGCCGCTCATCGCTAGTCGAGCTCCTTTCGGGCCAGAACAATGGCGCCCAGGATGGCGATCAGCACCAGGGCCGAGGTCAGTTCGAACGGCAGCAGGTAATCAGTGAACAGCTTCATGCCGACCGCGTGAGTGTTGCCACCGGTGAACGCGCCGAATCGCACCGGCTCGCTCTTCGGCGCCACGCGCTGCACCAGGTAGCTGAGCACGCTAAGGAAGCCGATGAAGACCGGGATGCCCAGCCAGAGCACCATACGCGGCTGGCGGGAGGCGCCCTCGCGTCCCGCGTTCAGCAGCATGATCACGAACACGAACAACACCATGATGGCGCCGGCGTAGACGATGACCTGCGCGGCGGCGATGAACTCGCCGCCGAGGATCAGATAGAGCATGGCGAGCGAACCCATCACGCCGATCAGCGAGATGGCGCCGTGAATGGGGTGCGTCTGCACCACCATGCTGATTGCGCAGCCTACCGCGGTCAGCGCGAACACCAGAAACAGGAAGACATCCATAAGATCACTAGCCGTACAATGCTACCAGCAGCCCCGTCGCCAGCAGGTTCAGCATGGCGACCGGGAAGAGAAACTTCCAGGTGAAGCTCATCAGTTGGTCGTAACGGAAACGCGGAGAAGTCCCGCGCACCCAGATAAACGTGAACAACAGCAGCGCCGTCTTGATGCTGAACCAGAAGATGGGAGCCAGCGTCGCCTGTACGGTGGGGATCAGGAGCACCGCCGCCAGTGCGAAAAACACCATGGCGAACACCGGCAGGCTGTAGCGGTCCCGCGGGCGCGCCGGGTTCAGGCCATGGTAGAGCGTAACGAGACCCGCCGCCAGGAATAGCAGCGCGGGAACGAAGCTCGACCCCATCGAAGCCGGAAACGGCGGATGCCAGCCGCCCAGGAACAGCAGCGTGGCCATGGATGTGACCGTGATCATGTTGGCGTACTCGGCCATGAAGAACGACGCGAACTTCATGCTGCTGTATTCGGTATGGAAGCCGGCCACCAGTTCGTTTTCGGCCTCCGGCAAATCGAAAGGAATGCGGTTGGTCTCGGCGAAGCTGGAGATCATGAACAGAATGAAGCCGATCGCCTGCGGACAGGGAAACTGGAAGATATGCCAGCGCGGGAGGAAGCCGAAGTAGTACCCGTCCTGGTGCATCACGATGTCGTGCAGGCTCATGGTGTTGGTGACCAACAGCACGCCCGCGACGGTGAGGCCCATGGGCAACTCGTAGCTGATCATCTGCGCCGCGGCCCGCAGCCCGCCGAGCAGCGCGTACTTGTTGTTGGACGACCAGCCGGCCAGCGCGATGCTGTAAACGCTCAGCGACGACACCGCCAGGATGAAGAGCACGCCCACGTTGAGGTCCGTAAGCTGCCAGCGCGTTTCGACGCCGAACAGGCGCAGTTCGGGGCCGAAGGGCATTACGACGACCGGAATGAGCGCAAGCGTCACGGCCAGGAACGGCGCCAGGATGAAGAAAGGCCTGTCGGCCGCGGACGGCAGCAGGTCTTCCTTGGTGAAGAGCTTGATCACGTCGGCGAGCGGCTGAAGGAGCCCGTGCGGACCGACGCGGTACGGCCCCGGGCGCCGCTGGATGTGGCCCAGCACCTTGCGCTCGACGAGTTGCAGGTAGGCGAGCGTGGTCAGCAGAATCCCCGCGAACACGGCCGTCTTAATGGTGCTCAACAGGAGGAAGTTCACGGCTGGTACAGCCTCCTGCTGCGCTCCGTAACCGAGTTGAGCATCTTCGAATACCGTCCCAGGGTGCCGGAAGTAAACAGGGTATCCTCGCTGGACCAGACTTCGCCTGCACGCGGAAGGTTTGCTGCGGGAATCACGGGCGCGCCGTTGTAACCGGGTACCTCGCGCCGGATCTCCGCCAGTACCGAAGCGGGCGTCGCAGGACCCAGGTCAACGCCCATGGCGCGCGCCAGCAGGTTGAAGATGTCCAGGTCGCT
Organism: uncultured Solibacteraceae bacterium; assembly: GCA_964561215.1. Classification (GTDB taxonomy): domain Bacteria; phylum Acidobacteriota; class Terriglobia; order Bryobacterales; family Bryobacteraceae; genus JAJFUV01. Next base: position 10,097 of record CAZLOS010000088.1, read on the forward strand.
TTTGGCGCCCATGGTCACCGCGCCGCGCGCGAGCGGCTGCTGCTCGCCGCACACGTTCGTCATCGTGCCAGTCTTCTCGTAAGCCGAAAGTGCCGGGAACACCACGTCGGCGTGTGCCGCGGTTTCGGTAAGGAACAGATCCTGCACGACTACGAATGCCTCCGTGGACGCCAGTGGCTTACGAGCCAGGGGATTCGCGCCAACCACCCACAGTACATCCAGTTCCTTTTCCTCCAGCATCTCCCGGAGGCTCAAGCCAGGCTGAGATGCAGGCACGTAACCGGGCGCGAGGTCCGGCGCCAGGCCCATGTCGAAGGCGCCGCGGGAATTCGAGTAGTCCACCAGGCAGACGTATTTCACCGGAATGCCCAGGGAATCGCCGAAGCTCACCAGCGCGCCTACCTTGTCGCCCTGGATCGCGTCACCGAAGATGATCGCCAGTTCCGGCTCCGCCTGGAGTTTGTCACGCAGGCTTTCGATGCTTTCGAGTTCCTCACCCTTCTCCGCGCGCAAGATCGAGGTCGCGTAGTCGTCCTCACGCACCGGCCCGCGCGCGACCACGTATACGTGCGCTTGATGATGCCGCCAGTTGGCGCGGACCTGGTAGGAGAGAAAAGGATGCTGGTGGGCAAGGTCGCTGGCCGCCACCAGAACGGCTCGGCTCGTGTACAGGTCCGCCGTGCTCGCAAACGCATCCGCGCGTCCACCCACCGCCGCCATCAGGGAAGGGACGTCACCCGTCCGGTGGTGATCGATGTTCCAAGTATTCAGCAAGCGGCGCGCAAACTTCTGGAGGCAGTAGTTCTCTTCGTTCGTTGTGCGATTGGAACCGATCACGCCAAACCTGCCCTGCCGCGCAACGGTTTCCTGGAACTTCGCCGCCACAGCCTCGATGGCCCGCGCCCAGCTCACTGGTTCGAGCTTGCCGTTCACCTTCATGAGGGGCGATTGCAAGCGTTCAGTGTGCGAGTTGAAATCGAAGGCGAAACGCCCTTTTACGCACAGGAACTCGCCGTTCGCGCCCGTGCGGTCGCGGTTGTTGGCGCGGATGATTGCCCCATTACGCACGCCGAGTGTCGTCTTGCAACCGTCGGCACAATGCGCGCACACAGTACCGACGTGCTGCATCTCCCAGGGACGCGTGTGATACCGACAGGTCTCGCTGGTGAGCGCGCCGACCGGGCAGATATCGATGCACATGCCGCACTCGTCACATTCGAGATGATCGCCCTGGTTGGGGGCGATCTCGCTCACCACGCCTCGATTCACGATGCCCAGCGCGTTGACCCCCATGCCCTCGTTGCAGATGCGCACGCAGCGGTAGCACAAGATGCAACGGGGGGCGTCGTAGTAAATCAGGGGAGAGAAGCGCGTTTCGGGCGTGTGGACCTTCTGCTCGTGAAAACGGCTGGTGCCCGCGCCGTACTGGAAGGTCATGTCCTGCAGTTCGCACTCGCCGCCCTTGTCGCACACAGGGCAGTCGAGCGGGTGGTTGGTGAGCAGGAATTCCAGCATGGACTTGCGCGCCTCGACGACTTGCGGCGTCGAGGTCCGCACCACCATGCCTTCCGCCACCGGCAGCGTGCAGCTCGTTTGGAGCTTGGGAGCTTTCTCCACGTCCACCAGGCACATGCGACAAGCCGCCTGAAGCGTCAGGCCGGGGTAATAGCAGAACGCGGGAATGTGAATGCCCACGGTCTTGGCCGCTTCGATCACCAGCGTGCCGGCCGGGACTTCCACGGCCTTATCGTCGATGGTCAGGTGAACCAGATTCGCCATTACGCCGTCACCAGTCGCTTCTTGTTCTCGAACGGGCAGGGCCGCCCATCCAGGTGCGCTTCGAATTCATCGCGGAACTTCTTCACAAACGCAATGGTCGGCATGGCCGCCGCGTCGCCCAGCGGGCAGAATGTGCGCCCGAGCATGTTTCGCGCCAGTTCGCCGATCAGGTCTATCTCCTGCCTTTCGCCCACGCCGGAGTGGAACCGCGCGAACAACTTGCTCAGCCATGTGGTGCCTTCTCGGCACGGGATGCACCAGCCGCAACTTTCGTGACTGTAAAAGCGCATGATGCGCGCGGCCGCTTTGACCATGCAGGCGTCTTCATCCATCACCACCACGCCGCCTGAGCCGAGCATGCTGCCGGCCTTGGCCAACGTATCGTAGTCCATCGCGATGTCGCACTCGTCAGCCTTGAGCACCGGGCATGACGATCCGCCGGGGATGACAGCCTTGAGCTTCTTGCCGTCGCGCACGCCGCCAGCCACCTCGTTGATCATGCGTAAGAGGTTGAAGCCCATCGGCAGTTCATAAACGCCGGGGCGGTTGACGTGTCCCGAAATACAAAACAGCCGCGTGCCGCCGTTTTTCGGTGTGCCGAGATCCGCGAACCACGCGCCCCCTCGCCGCAGGATGACCGGCACCGCGCAGTACGTTTCGACGTTGTTGAGCACCGTGGGGCAGCCGAACGCGCCCGCCACGGCCGGGAACGGGGGGCGTATGCGCGGCACGCCGCGCTTGCCCTCGAGCGATTCGAGCAGCGCCGATTCCTCGCCGCATTCGTAGGAGCCGGCGCCGGTATGCGTGTAAACTTCGAAGTCGAAACCGCTACCCAGGATGTTGCGGCCGAGGTGCCCGCGCGTGCGGGCCTCCTGGATGGCGCGGTCCATGATCCCGATCAGGTAGCGGTACTCACCGCGGATGTAGATGTAACCGGCGTGCGCATCCGCTGCCAGTCCGGCGATCAGCATACCCTCGATGAGCTGATGCGGATCGTTCTCCATCAACACGCGGTCTTTGCAGGTGCCCGGTTCGCCTTCGTCCGCATTGACCACGATGTATTTCGGCTTGGGTGAATTGCGCGGCACGAAGCCCCACTTCATTCCGGTGGGGAAGCCCGCGCCGCCGCGGCCGCGCAGGTTAGATGCCTTCAATTCGCCCAGGATTTCCTCGGGCTTCATCGACAAAGCCTTCCGGAAGCCCTCGTAGCCTTCGTGGGCCACGTAGGTTTCAAGCGAAGCCGAGTCGGGCAGTTCGAAGCGGCTCGTCAGAACCTTCACTTCCAGCGGGCTGGGTTCGTTGTGCAGCATTGCCTCAGTGGATTCTCCGCAGGTTCTCTATCAGCCGGTCGAACTTCTCGATGGTCATGTGATGGTGGAACTCGTATCCTACCTGCATGGCCGGCGCCCAGGAGCAGGCGCCGATGCACTCAACCTCCTCCAATGAGAATTCGCCGTCGGGGGTTATCTCCTTGTCTCCGATGCCGAGCTTGCGGGTGGCGTGTTCCCAAAGCTCTTCGGCGCCGTTCAGCATGCAGCTGATGTTGGTGCAGATCTGTATGTGATGGCGTCCCGCCGGCTTGCGCCGCAGCATGGTGTAGTAGCTGACCACCTCTTCGACCTGAGCGGGTTGGAGCGAAAGCCGTGAAGCGATCTCAGCGACCAGTTCCGGTGTAACCGATCCCACCTCGTCCTGCGCGAACATCAGCATGGGAATGAGGGCGGCACGTTGCCGTCCCGGCGGATAGCAGCCGATCAGTTTGGCGAACTTCGCTTCCATCTCCGCTGAGAATGTCATCTAGCGATCCACGTCTCCCAAAACGATGTCCAGGCTTCCCAGTGTGGTGATGATATCGGCCAGTAGCCTTCCCTCAATGCCCCGGGGCAGCGCCTGCAAGTTCCCATAGGAGGGTGTGCGCATGTGCACGCGCCAGGGTTTCGCGCTCCCGTCGCTCGCGACGTAATAGCCCAGTTCGCCGCGCGGCGACTCGACCGCCTGGTAGACTTCGCCGGCCGGCACGCGAAAGCCTTCGGTGACGATCTTGAAGTGATGAATCAGCGCCTCCATCTCGGTCTTCATCTTCTCGCGGTCGGGCAACACCACTTTCGGCGCGTTAGCCACCACGGGGCCTTCCGGCATACCCTCCAGGGCCTGCCGGGCGATGCGGGTCGACTCGCGGAATTCCTCCATGCGCACCTGGTAGCGCGCATAGACGTCGCCCGCGGCACGGGTGGGGATCTTGAAATCGAACTTCTCGTAGCCCGAATACGGCTCGGACTTGCGGATATCCCAGGCCAGGCCGGCAGCGCGGATCATCGGACCGGTGACTCCCGCCTCCAGCATGTCCTCCAGCGGAATGCACCCCACGCCTTGCGTGCGCTTCAGCCAGATGGGATTGCTGCTGAGCAGAGTTTCGTATTCGTCCAACTTGGAGGGGAACGCATCCAGGAACTTCTTCACGGGCTCGCGCCACCCGCGCGGAGCGTCCAGCGCCAACCCGCCGATGCGAAAGTAACTGGTCATCATGCGCTGCCCGGAGAACATTTCGAAAATCCGCAGAATATCCTCGCGCTCGCGGAAGCAATAGAGAAACACGCTCATGGCGCCGATGTCCATGGCGTGGGTGCCCAGCCACACCAGGTGGCTGTTGATCCGCGTCAGTTCGGTGAGCATCACCCGCATCCATTGCGCCCGCGGCGGCACCTCCAGTCCCAGGAGCTTTTCGACCGCGAGGCAATAGCAGAGGTTGTTGCTCAAGTTGGCCAGGTAATCGACACGATCGGTGAGCGGTACCACCTGCTGGTATGTTTTTACCTCGCACTCTTTTTCGATGCCCGTGTGCAGGTATCCGATGTCGGATTCCGCGTGCACCACGCTTTCGCCGTCCAACTCGAGCTTCAGGCGCAGTACACCGTGGGTGGACGGGTGCTGCGGTCCCATATTCAGGACCATGCGCCGCGATTCAGATGCACCCTTGCCTTCTGCCGGGATCCCAGCGTCGCTCACTTGTTGCTCCCTATTTGCCGGTGTAGTCGTACCGGCCGCCATGAACCGGATAGTCCTTTCGCAGTGGATGCCCCTGCCAGTCCTCGGGCATCATGATGCGCCGCAAATCCGGATGATTGCGGAATCGAATGCCGAACAGATCGAACACCTCGCGCTCGTACCAATCGGCGCCGCGCCAGACACTCGTCACCGAATCGATCTCCGGGTCATCTCCGCTCACGCGGCACTTCAAGCGCAGCCGCTCGTTGCGAGCGATCGAATGCAGGTGATACACGACGTCGAAGCGCGGATCGCGTTCGGGCCAATCCACCGCGGTTACCGTGGAAAGACGCTCGAATTGCCATGCGTCCTTCAACCATTGGCAGACTTGTGCGATTCTCTCCGGCGCGACCTCGGCGGTCCATTCGCCCATCCGCTGCTCCAGATTGATGAAAGCCGATGGATCGCGCTCGCATATAGTTTGCGCCAGCGGCATGGACTGCCCCTTCCCGTTAAGCATAGATATCGATTATTGGCCGCAGCCCGTTGTCTCAGCGCCGGTCCAGTCCAGCGCTCCCTTCTTCACTATGTAGAAGAATCCCGAGAGGATGAGAACGATGAAGATAAGCATCTCGATGAATCCGAACAATCTCAACTCGCGGTACACGACGGCCCAGGGATATAAAAAGACGGTCTCGATGTCGAACAAGATGAAGATCATCGCGACCAGGTAGAACTTTACGCTGAAGCGTTCGCGCGCGCTGCCTATCGGCTCGATGCCGCACTCGTACGGCGTGTCCTTGACGCGATTCCGCACCCGCTTGCCCAGGATGGCCGAGGCGCCCAGCAAGGCGGCTGCCACCGTTGCCGCAAAGACCACTTGCAGAAAAACCGGCCAGTAGATTTGTGGATACGAGGTCGGCATGAGTCCCTTCGGGAAAGGACCTTCTCTTTGAATATAATGAGGCTCTGAACGGGGTGTCAAACTTCACAGTGCAGCCGTCGTAGGCTTGCGTCACGGCAAATATTTACGTGGCACGCGGCGATAGGGCATTGATCGCAGGTTGGCCGAACTCACGCCGGGCGTGTCCACCACCAGCATCTTGGCCGCGAACGGCCCGTATTCCGCGCGGAACGCGGTAGCCGATTTCACGATCACGATCTTGTAGTCGCGGGGTTCGATGCCCTGACTGCGGTAAAGCTCGGGGTCGATGTTGTTGGTCGACTCGCTCGACACGAGCACGGTCACCTTCCCTTCAAAGGGAGGCGCGCACGTTGACACTCGACACTGCGTCGCGGTATGTTCGCTAATATAGGAAGTGCCTCGGGCGCGGTAGCCAAGTGGTAAGGCAGAGGTCTGCAAAACCTTTATTCGGCGGTTCGATTCCGCCCCGCGCCTCCAACCCACCTTTCCTGCCGCTCCCTGCGACTTGAAAAGAAGTCCACCTCTGTGATACTGATTTCCATTGCATCCACAGACGCGAACTTTGCATGGCGAAGGTAATCCGGATGGCAGGTTGTCAGCCCGTCCCACGCCGGGTTGGAAGCCGGCCTTGCGCTGGTTTCTGGTCAATTCGGCCAGGCTGCGTCCCTTGGGACACGCTTATGGGCTGGCTTACCGTGCGTTGGTGCGGTTCGGGTGCCGGTGGTTCCGCCGTGCGAAGGGGACTCGCGCTGTTTACCTGACGCGCGGCATGACGGGCCGGATCGTGCCCGGGGTCAGCGATATCGATTTCAAGGTCATTGGGGATTGGACTCCCACAGAGCGCGCCGGCCTGGCAAAGCGATACGGAAAGCTGGCCCGCCGGATGCCGCTTTATGATCCGAACGCCGCGATCCACCTGGATACCCCGGAATCCTTGCGGCGCCTCTATGCGATCGATCCGTATCACCGGTTTCGAATCCACGAAGGTAAGGTCGCGTGGAAGCTGCTCTGGGGCGAGGATCTTGTCAGCAGTCTGCCTCCCCTGCCTCCGGGAGCTTTCCTGAGCGGGATACACAGCGAGACCAAGGTGTGGTGGACCCAGTTCATCCACTGCGTCACGCAGCCTGAACGGTTCCGGCATGATCGCATCTTCGTGAACAGCGTTTGCGCGAAAGCCGTGGCCGAGGTCCTGCGGATGGAACGTCTGGCCGCCGGCGCGCCGCTCACCACGTCGCGAGAGGACGCCCTCGATGCCGAAGCCGGAAATTCAGAGCCCGGAGGATTCCTGCCCCGGTTGCTGGCGTGTGTAAGGTCCGGCTACAGGCGTTACGAGGGCGACCTTCCCGAACAGAGTTACCGGTTTCTCCTGGAGCGGCTGCCGCTGTTCTACAAGCAGTTGGATACCCGTCCGGAGATTGCGTGCGGCTGCGGCTGGGAACTGGATCAGTCGCTTTGGAACCGCGACTGGGCACCGGAGGAGGAATGCCAAATGCGCGAAGTAGTGGAATGCGCCCGCCGTTGTTGGGGTTCCGCCTATGTTGGCGCGCGGCGCGTGCCGGGCCTGGTTTTCGCGATGGATGAGACACTGATCGTTTTCGACGTGTCCGGGCCCGTGTCCTTGGCGCAACTCATCCCGGTAGTAAGAAAGCACGCCCGGATGGCGAACCGCCTGCGCCGCCGCATCCACCTGTACCTACGCTCCGGTGACGTTCTCCTCCAGGTGTATACGCACGACTTGTTTCGCGCATGGCAGGCGATCCTGACACAGGGCGCCAATCCGGATACCTGGGAGGCGTTGCGCCGGCCGCAATCCCTCATGGATGGTTCCGAGGATGCATCTTTGCCCCCGGCTTCGCCAGCTTGGAGCCGACCCATGCGCGATTTCGTGCGGCTGGAGCGGAACCTGTTCGGCGAAGCTCTTGAGGATCCCGCCGTGTACAGGGTGAACACTCTTGATTTCGCGCGCATGTTCTGGAAGTATCTTCAACTGGCGGTCGCGTCGGTTTCCGCGCAGCGGGGCGCCGCGGTCGTAGCCCAGAGTGTGGCGGGAGTCAGGAGAGCTTTGCAGCGGACGGAATTGCCGGAACATTCGGTGCTGGAGCCGCTCGAGGATGCGTACCGGGCTTCGCTTCACGGTGCACGTGTGGATCTCGGCGCCGTGCTTCCTCGCGCCATGGAATACCTGAAGGAGTTGCCACGTGAGTGCTGACGAAGCGATCTTCCCGCAACCGCGGCTGACGGCATCGGTTGTCATTGTGACGCGCAACCGGCCCGGCCCGCTTGCGCGCGCCCTCGATGCTCTGACCCGCCAGACGCTCGCTCCGGACGAGGTGGTGGTGGTCGACAACAACTCGACTGTCAGCTATGCCAACGTCATCGATCGATTCGCCGGACGCCTTCCGCTCAAAGTGGCCAGCGAGGCTGAAGTTGGCATTCCATTTGCCCGCAACCGCGGCATTCGGGAAACCTCGGGTGACATCGTGCTGTTCACCGACGACGACTGCGTACCGGAGCCGCAATGGGTGGAAGAGATGGTTCGTCCGTTCTATCGCGATCCGCACATCGGCGCGGTGGGTGGACCCCTGATCAGCGTCGGCGATCCCGACAGCCTGGTTGAGAGATTCTACGCGGCGGAGCGGGAGGCGGCTCGGCGTGATCATTGACATTACAAAGTGTGAATACCAGCCCGGCTACATGCCTTCCAGCGAGAGCGGACTGTTTCATCCGTTCTTCCCTACGGCTAATGTGGCCTTCCGGCGCAGCGCGCTCGAACGTGCTGGAGGCTTCGACACCCGTTGTGCCACAGGAGAAGACGTGGATATGTCGGTGCGCGTCGCCCGGGCGGGCTTCGAACTGTGGCACCAGCCGGATGCGCGTGTGATGCACTACGACCGCCAAACGCTGCCGGGCATGTGGCGCCAGTGGTTCCATTATGGATTCGGCCACCCGTACCTGTATCGCAAACACCTGGACCGGCCCAGGCTGCAGGTCTACCGGTACCGCCCCGATGAAAGCGGGCCCGACTCCGTCACGGTGCGCTGCGTTCTGGATATTCCGTTTCCGCTTTACGTCATGGTGTTTGTGGGCAGCTTTCAGGCGCTGCACCTCGGTTTGCTTGTGGCTCTGCTGTGTTTCTGGACGGGATGGATGCACGGCGCGATCGCGGGTCTGGCGCTGGCGGCGATCTCCGCTGCTGTCTATTTCGGGGCACGGTTTGATTTTCGCGAGCCCTTGTGGTCGATTGGGATGTCGATTCTGCGGTATGTCGCGCACGCGGCCTACTCGCTGGGAGGGTTGCTGGGAGGGCTTCGCCAGGGAGTGCTGTTCGTCGAGGCGACCTGCTGGAGGCCGCGAAAGAAGACGGCCGGGGAGGAGGCGGCTCAATGAGCCTGTTCAACGTTTACGGGTACCGTGTCCGGCTGACCGGCGACGCCCAGTACGCCAAAGAGGCCGTGACCAGCGACTTTCAGCACTTCCTCCAGGACGATGACGGCCCGGCGCACCTGGCGGAGTTGCTGGACCGCGATCCGCCGTACGACTCGGCACCGGCCGGTGTGGCGTCGGTCTATACGCCGCGTAATGTCGCCTATACGATCGGGGACAGATCCTTCATCGATTACGGCGGCCGGGGATTGGCCGTCTATGACCGAAGCGCCGGCGGCGTCACGATCTACTCGCGCGACCAGGACCTTCTGTACGAGGCCTGCTATCTGTTTCTGTTGTCCCGCGTCGCCGAACACCTGGACAAGCGCCGCATGCATCGAGTGCACGCACTCGCCCTCGCTTACAACGGAAAGGCGGTGCTCGTGCTCCTGCCGATGGGAGGAGGCAAAAGCACGCTCGGTTCGGCGCTGCTGCGTTTCCCCGAGTTGGACTTCCTCTCCGACGACTCTCCGTTCGTGAGCGCGGACGGGATCGTGCATGCATTCCCCCTGCGGCTGGGGCTTCTGCCGGGAAACGAGAACGGGATCCCCGCCCAGTATCTGCGCCGCATCGAAAGAATGGAGTTCGGTCCCAAAATCGTGGTCAGTTCGGAGTATTACGCCGGCCGCATCAGGGATTCGGTTGCCCCGGGGCTCGTCTTCCTCGGGCGGCGAAGCCTTTCGCGCGAGTGCCGGATTGAGCCTGCCGGGGCTTACGATGGGCTGAAATCCATGATGGCGAACTGTGTGGTCGGATTGGGACTCTTCCAGGGCATGGAGTTCGTATTCCAGCACAGCCTGCTCGAGATAGCCGCCAAGGCGGGAACCGCGGTGTCCCGGCTGAGGGCCAGCCGGCGCCTGCTGTCCCGCTCGGAGGTGTACCATCTGACGCTGGGCCGCGACTACCAGTGCAATGCCGACACCGTCCGCGAGTTCGTGCATCAAAAGCTGTCGTAAGCGCCGTTGATCTTGCTCATACCCGGTAGGTGTCCGCCTTCCAGCTCTTCACGGACTTCTTGATGTCGGTCTCGGAGAGGTTCTCCGCGACGGCTCGTTTTGCCAGCTCGACGAACTCCTCGTCGGGCGCGAAGCGCAGGCCGATGATCTGCCTGATGTCGAGGCACGGGTCGAGCAACTTGCCCGTAAGCACAAAGTAGCGCAAGTTCTCCTCGGCGCGAATGGCACGGTCTTGCGCCTTCAGCGCAAAAATGCGCGCGAAGAATGTTGTCATGAATACCGCGATGGTCAGCGCCAGGATCAGCGACGCGCTATATATGCGCGCGTGGTCGCCCCAGGACTTGATCAGGTTGACAAGGGAGCCGCCCAGAATAGCGAGCAGCAGTACGAACAACACACCGTGGTAGCCCACCACGAATCGGGCGTGGTTGGCAAAGTTCTGTGGCTTCATGGGGACGCTCCTCAATCCGGCATTACCGCCTCAGGGCGGCAGCACACATCGTAGCACCAGCGCGGGCCGGCGTCCCGGCCCCAGTCCCAATCAGCTCAATGCAAGGCCACCACCTCGTCCATCTCGACCGGCACGCTCTCGGGCAGGGAGACCACCACGCGGCCGCCATCAGCCTTCCAGGACGCCG
>CAZLOS010000089.1:0-20725 GCA_964561215.1 uncultured Solibacteraceae bacterium
AATCCGGCGCGCAGCAGCGCGCGCTGCACTACCTTCCCTGGACGGCGTTGTTCAAGGGTCCCCTGCCGCCACACCTGGTGCTTGCAGATAGCGGCATCGGCAACTTGCGCTACCTGCAGTGGTTTTCTCTCTCCGTGCCCGTCTACGCCAACCGCAGCTATATGGCGCCGCCGCCTGGATTGTCACCCGAATTCCGCGACGTGTGGCAGCAGGTGGCCCCCAAGGCCTATACCAGCATCGTGGATGCCCGCCTGGCGACGGCATACGCCTCGCTGGCCGCGGCAGCCGGCCACGAAGCCGTATTGAGGTACGCCCGTGACCTGCAGCTCTCCGACTTCCATGGGGCGAACAACCTGATCCTGCTGGGCAGCAGCAGTTCCAATCCCTGGGTGCAACTGTTCCAGGATCAGTTGGATTTCCAATTGGAACTGGAGCGGTCCCGGCGGGTCACGGTGACTATCCGCCACCCGATGCCCGGCGATCCCTCCTCCTTGTCCACGGACGTTTCCAGCGGCACTACGGGCGTAGCGTATGCCTCTCTGGCCCTGGTGAACGGCCTGGACGGCCGGGGCACGGTCATGATTGCACAAGGCACCAACATGGAAGGGACCGACGTCGCCGGGAACCTGGCGATGACGCGGCCCGATGAATTGGCCGCCGCGCTGCGGGGCTGCGGGATCGAGCCAACCGACTCTTCGGCGCGCTTCGAAGTCCTTCTGCGACTGGATGCTACCGCGGGGTCCACGGTCAAGTCCTCCATCCTGGCCACGCGCTGCCGCGGGGGCAGGTCTGCTGGCAGACCGTAAAAGCGCCGCGCCACGAGGGTGCGGTACAATCACCCTGTATTGGCCTGCGGCGCGAAATCCCAACAGTTTCTTGATACCGTGGCCCGCCGGGCACTGGTTGCCGACGGTGCCATGGGCACCATGTTGTACACCAAAGGCGTGTTTATCAACCGGTCTTTTGACGAGCTGAACCTCTCGTCGCCCGCGCTGATCGCCGAAGTGCACAAGGCATACGTGGAGGCCGGGGCCGAGATCGTCGAAACCAACACGTTCGGCGCCAACCGCGCGCGCCTGGCCCCATATGGACTGGCTGAGAAGGTGGCCGCCATTAACCGGGCTGGCGTCCGGATCGCCAGGGAGGCCGCCGGGCCGGAGACTTACGTAGCGGGCAGCATGGGACCGCTGGGAGTACGCCTCGCGCCGATCGGCAGGATGGATCGCGACCGGGCGCGGGAGATCTTTCTCGAACAGGCCGCCGCGCTGGTGGAAGCCGGCGTGGACCTGTTGATCCTCGAAACATTTTCCGACCTGCCTGAACTGGAGGCCGCGCTGAACGCCGCTCGGCAGGCGGCCGGAACCGCATTCCCCATCGTCGCCCAAGTCGCGATCGATGACGCAGGCTCGCTGCGCGACGGCACCGGTGTCGAAACCTATACGCGCCAGCTGGACCGGTGGCCTGCCGATGCGATCGGGCTGAATTGCTCGGCGGGACCGAAGGTGATGCTGGAGACCGTCGAGCGCATGGCCGAGTACACCAGCAAGCCTCTCAGCGCCATGCCGAATGCCGGCCACCCGGTGAGACTGGAAGGCCGCAACATTTACCTTTGCTCGCCGGAGTACATGGCGCAGTACGCCAGGCGGTTTCTGGGGGCCGGGGTGCGTATCATCGGCGGTTGCTGCGGCACCACCCCGGAGCACATCCGGCAAGTGCGTGCCGAGACGCGTTCGATGCAGGGCGAACATCGCCGGGCGGTGGTGACCGCGCCCGCGCGCGAGGCGGCAAAGGCCCTGGACAAGGTCCCGGTGGCGGAGAAGTCGGCCCTCGGCGCCAAGCTCGCCGGCGGCACGTTCGTCGCGTTCGTCGAGATTCTGCCGCCGCGTGGCGTCGACGCGGGCAAGGAGGTCGCCGGAGCGCGCCTGTGCGCCGAACACGGGATCGATTGCATCAACGTGCCGGACGGGCCGCGCGCCAGCGCGCGCATGAGCGCACAGGTGGCCTGCCAGATCTACCAGCAGCAGGCTTCTATTGAAGCAGTGCTGCATTTCTGCTGCCGGGACCGCAACATCCTGGGCATCCAGTCGGAGTTGATCGGCGCGCACGCGGCCGGCATACGGAACCTGATCTGCATCACCGGCGATCCGCCCCGCATGGGCTCTTATCCGGAGGCCACGGCGGTGTTCGACGTAGACTCCATCGGCCTGGCAGGCATCGTCAACAACTTGAACCGGGGCCTCGACATCGGCGGTAACCAGATCGGCTCCCGCACCAGCCTGCTCATCGGCGTGGGCGCGAATCCCGGCGCGGTGAACCTGGACGAGGAGATCCATCGTTTCGAACGCAAGGTGGAAGCCGGGGCCGAGTTCGCCGTCACCCAGCCGGTGTTCGACCAGGACCTTCTCGAACGGTTTCTGAGGCGCATCGAGCACTTGAGAATCCCGCTCATCGCGGGCATTTGGCCGCTCACCAGTTTACGCAACGCGGAGTTCATGGTGAACGAACTGCGCGTCCCGGTGCCGGGCGAGTACCTTCAACGCATGGGACGCGCCGATTCCGCCGATAAGGCCCGTGAGGAGGGCGTGGCCATCGCGCGCGAAATGGTGATGCGGATCCGGCCCATAGTGCAAGGCGTACAACTTAGCGCGCCTTTCGGACGTTATCAAATGGCTATTGACGTAGCCGGTGCAATCGGGTCTAGATAGAATGACGTACTTCTCCGACAGTGACCACCGATCTTGTTGAAATCGACCAGGAACAGCCGGCCCAGGAGGCTATCGAGCGCGCCGCGGCGGCGTTGCGCCACGGCGGCGTGGTGGCAATCCCCACCGACGCGCTGTACACGCTGCTCGCCGATCCCTTCAATCTACGCGCCGTAGCCAGCGTGTTCCATGCCAAGCGCCGCGAAGTGCACCGCTCGCTCCCGCTGCTGGTAGGCGACGTGCCCATGGCGGAGGAACTCACCAAGGACTTGAGCAGCCGTTTCTTCCGCCTGGCCCGCCGCTTCTGGCCGGGTCCGCTGACGATCATCGTCCCGGCTTCGGCCAAGGTGCCGCTGAAGGTGACGGGAAACACCGGCCGCCTGGCGCTTCGGCAGACACGATCGAAAGCGGCGGACGCGCTCATCCAGCGGCTGGGGCAGCCCCTGATCGGCACCAGCGCCAACATCAGCGGCCAGCCCACCTGCCGTTGCGGCATCGACGTCTTCGGCATGATGGATGGACGCATCGACCTGGTGCTGGATGGCGGCTTGTGCGCAGGCACGGGCGGCACCACCGTGGACATTACGGAGCCCATCTGGAGGATCGTGAAACAGGGCGCAATCGAGGAAAAAGAGATCTCCGAATGCCTGAAGGCAAACTGACGGGGCCGGGGCTCTGAGCGTCGATGCCGCAGGCCTTCTATATCCTTTTCGGCGTGGCTTTCACGGGCGCCGTGTCCTGGGCCTCGGGCCGTCTCCTGTTTGACCGTCTCAAGGTCAAGCTATACCGGGGCGAAGAGCACGTGCTGGCATTCATGGCCGGATCGGCCTTGCTAAGCCTGCTCATGTTCCTGCTCGCCGCCGTGCGGGGCGTGCACAAGGGCTTGCTGCTGGCTCTCGGGGCCGGAATCCTGCTCTGGACGTTCCGCACCGGCGCCCACCGGGCGAAAGGGGAAGCGCTCCCTTCCCTGCCCCGAGCCTGGCGCATCGTGCTGGGAGCGGCTTTCTTGCTCTTCGGGGTGCTGTATCTCACCAACGCCATGGCGCCGGAGATGAGCCCGGACGGCTGCGCGTATCACCTTCGTTTCGTGGGCGACTACCAGCGCGCGCACGGCTTCGTGCGCATTACCACGAACATGTACGCGAACCTGTCGGAAGGGCTCGAGCTGCTGTTCCTGTTCGCGTACGTGTTCGGGCGCCACTCGGCGGCAGCCATGGTGCACATGCTGTACCTGTTCGCGCTGCCCTGGATGCTGATCATGTGGGGCCGGCGCAACGGCCATGCCGTGGCGGGAGCAGCCGCGGCGATGTTCACTTTTTTGAGCCCCGTGATGGGGATCGACGGCACGAGCGCGTACAACGACGTGGCGATCGCCGCCGTGCTGTTCGCGGCCTTCTACCTGGCCGACATCTGGCGCGAGGAGTGGCAGGCGGGGCTGCTGCCCTTGATCGGGTTGATGGCGGGTTTCGCTTACGCCATCAAGTACACGGCGTTCCTGGCGGTGCCCTATGTGGTGGGCGTGGTGGTGTGGACCAGTTGGCGCGCCAAACAGAGGTGGTGGCGGCCGGCTCTGGTCGTCACGCTGGCAGCGTTGGTCATGATCGCGCCGTGGATAGTGAAGAATGTGATGTGGGTGCATAACCCGTTTTCGCCGTTCTTCAACAAGGTGTTCCCGAACCCTTATGTCCACGTGGATTTCGAAGAGAACTATCGCTACATGATGCGCCACTACGGCGACATCCAAAGCTACCGCCAGATGCCGCTGGAATTGACGGTTCGCGGGGGCGCGCTGGGCGGCCTGCTGGGACCGTTGTTTCTGCTGGCGCCCCTGGGACTCGCCGCGGTGCGCTATCCGGCGGGCCGGCGGGTGCTGCTGGCGGCGTTGCTGTTCGCGAGTACGTACATCACCAACACCGGCACGCGGTTTCTGATTCCGGCGCTCCCATTCGTCTCGCTTGCGATGGCCATGGCGGTGGCGCGGTTGCCCTGGCTCGCGCTCGCTCTGGTGTTGGCCCACGGCGTGCTCTCCTGGCCCCCTGTGGTCAACAGGTACTGCACCGACTACGCCTGGAGACTGAACCGCGTCCTTTACAGACAGGCCCTGCGAATCGTCCCCGAGGAGAAGTGGCTGACCGAAAAGGCGCCGCAGTACGGAATGGCGCGGATGGTGGAAGCAGGCACCGGGCCGGATGCGGTAATCCTGTCTTTCAACCAGATCGCGGAATCCTATTCCACGCGCAAGATCATGGTTTCATTCCAGGCCGCCACGAACCGCGTGCTTGCCGACATCCTGTGGATCGGGTTCGCGCCCGATCTCGCGCCCACCTGGCATCACACGTTCCGCTTCCCGGCGCGCCAGGTGCGCCGGGTGCGCCTGGTGCAGACGGCAGGTAACGCGCCGGATCTGTGGAGCGTGTCGGAGGTGCGGTTCTTCGCGAGCGAGAAGGAACTGCCGCGCGCGGCGGCGTGGCGCGTGCGCGCCAACCCGAACCCCTGGGACGTCCAGATGGCATTCGACAATTCTCCCGCGACGCGGTGGCGAAGCTGGAGGAAGATCGAGCCCGGCATGTTCATCGAGACGGATTTCGGACGATTGGAAACCATCGACGCGGTGCGCTTGGAGTGCTCGCGGGACCAGTACAAGATCCGCATGAAGCTGGAAGGAATGGATGGCGCGGGGCGTTGGAGCACGCTTTCGGATGCGCCGCAGACGAGCGAGGCGCCGGTGCCCGTGGGACTCCGGCGCATGGTGACACAGGAACTGAAGGCGCGCGGGGTGACGCACCTGCTCATCTGGGATAGCGATTACGGCGCGGACGAGATTCGGGTGAATGCCGCCGCGTGGGGCGTGACGCAGGTGCGCGAACTGGGGCCCGTCCGGCTATATAAGCTGGACTGAAGTTCGATCCGCCGCTGAGCGGGCTAGTATTCCCAGTTGAACCGCGCAGTGCCCTCGGGCATCCTCTTCTTGTGAATGATGCTCATGGCGTCCTGCTGGGGCGTCCTCACGTAGTCGAACACGGCGCCTTCAGACTTCAGAGTGTTCTGCAACTCAGCCACGTCCACATCCTGCACGGCCGAGCCGTTTTTGAGAGCCATCGCCGCCGCCACGCCCGCCGCGTGGCCGAGGATCATGTACTGCGGCTCCATCCTCAGCGACGAGTAGGCCACGTGCGACGCCGAAAAGCACACCGGCACCAGCAGATTGCGGGCCTGCTCCTTCTTGGGAAGGATGATGCGGAACGGAATCTGGTACGGCTTGACGGGCACCTGCATGTCGCCTTCGTTTTCGGCCATGCCGCGGGAGTTCACGAAGCGCTGGATGTTGTGCGAGTCCGAGTTGTAACTGCCCATGCCGATCACGTCGGGCTTGCGCAGATCGGTCTGCAGATCCTTCTGCGTAGCCACGTAAACGCCCACCATACGCCGCGCCTCGCGCACATACATCTGGTGCGGCCAATGGTCCGAATCCACGTATTCGTCGCGGGCGAGACCCCACTCATTGACCTCCCGCTGCAAGTCCTCCGGCACCCGGGGATCGTTGGCCAGGAAGTAGTAGAAGCCTTGCACGTAATCGACGTGTTCCTGCCAGATGCGCGCACGGGTGGCGTAGTCGCCGTCCGGGTAGCCGTAGTTTCTGCCGATGAAGTCTGTCGAGAACGGTCCGTTGTTGTTGAAGTCGGCCTTCCCGTTGGGAATCGGCGCAATGAGGGTGAGTTCGTGGAACACCGGCGAGCGGCCCTTCACCTTCACGAAGGCGTCGAGATAGCGCGCCAGCAACTCGTAGTTCTTCGCGTCGTAAGTTCTGGGCTTCGGCCACGGCACGCGGTTCGCGGGGACATTGGTGGCGATGATGCGGAAGTTGTACGCCTGGATCTTCTTGTCTGCCGTGCCCGGAGCTGCCGGTTTCTCCGCAACGACTGCCGGCAGGGGCTTGCCCGATGCGTCCAGCGCCGGGACGTCGAATAGAAACTGGTGAAACGGCGTCCGGTCACGCACACCGGCCAGCGATTCTCCGTAATGCGCGGAGCCTTCACGCCCGAATGTGTAGCTCACCTTCGACTGCGCCATCAGGTCGCCCTCATAGGAGCAATCGGCGAAGACCTTGGCGCGAAACCGTTGGCCGTTCTCCGTTACGATCTCGGCCACCTGGTTGTCCTGCATGGCCACGCCATTCTTCTCTCGCAGCCGGTGGTTGAACAACACGGTGACGTGCGCTTCCTTCAGCATGTCGAGCATCACCGACTCACCCACTTTGGGTTCGTAGAACCAGGCGACGGGGTTCTTGTACCGCTTCATCTCGTAGCGTTCGCCGGTGCGGTAGTAGAATTCGAGAGCCAACCCGCCCACAACCTCGCGGACGCCCGTATCGGTGCGCGACAACCCGCCCGTGGCCATGCCGCCAACGTGGTTGCGCGGTTCGAGTAGCGCCGTCTTCATCCCATGGCGGGCGCCGGCGACCGCCGTCATCACGCCACCTGCCGTGCCGCCGTAGACGACCAGATCAAAGCTCTGCTGGGCGAGGAGCGTCCCGGCAACGAGCGAGCCTACAGTGACCATACGAAGCCAATTCATACGAGATACCTCAGCGTCCCTATTTGTTTTCCGGACGGGCCCATGGGAACGGACCCTTGCGCGCAGCGGGGCGGTAGCGCTGGCGGATGATGCTGAGCGCCTTGTTCTGGTGCTCACATCCAAGTTCAAAGATCGCGCCCTCGGCAAGCAGCCTTTTCTGCAATTCGCCGATGGGAACATCCTGAACCGCAACTGCGTGCTTCACGGCCAGCGCCGCCGCGACACCGGCGGCATGGCCAAGGATCATGTATTGCGGTTCCATCCTCATGCTCGAATAGGCGACGTGACTGGCCGAGAGGCAAACCGGCACGAGGAGGTTAGCCGCCTCGGTTTTCTTCGGCGTCAACGAACGGTACGCGATCTGGTAGGGCTGCACGTGCACCTGAACATCGCCCTCGTTCTCGACAAAGCCCTTGCCGTTGACGAAACGCTGCAGGTTGTGGGAATCGCTGTTGTAACTGCCCATGCCGATGACATCCGGCTTGGTGCGGTCGGTCTGCAGATCCTTCTGCGTCGAGACAAACTCGCCCACCATGCGCCTCCCTTCCCGGATGTAAAGCTGGTTCGGCCAGTTGCCGGTGTCAATGAATTCGTCCTTGGCCAAGCCCCACTGGTTCATCTGGTCCTGAAGCGCTTTCGGCACGCGGGGATCGGTGGCCAGGAAATAGTAGAAGCCCTTTTGGTATTCTTCGTGTTCTTTCCAGATGCGAGCGCGCGTGGCGTAGTCGCCGTCCGGGTACTTGTAGTTCTTCCCGATGTAGTCCGTGGAAAAGCCGCCGCGGTTATTGAAGTCCGCTTTACCGTTGGGGATCGGCCTCAGCAGGTTTACTTCGTTGATGTCGATGGGACGGCCCATGTAAGAAGTCATGGCGGTGAGGTAGCGCGCCAGCAGTTCGTAGCACTTCACGTCATAGCGCTCCGGCTTGGGCCAGGGCAGGCGGTTCTCCGGAACATTCGTCGCGATCACGCGGAAGTTGTACGCCTGAATCCGCTTGTCAGCCGAGCCTGCCTCGCCCCGCGGCTCGGAAGAGATTTCGGGTAACAGCTTCCCGCTAGCGTCCCGCGCCGGGATATCCACGGCGAACTGATGGCTGGGCGTATGCGCGCGCACGCCGGCCAGGGATTCGCCGTATTCCTGCGTCGATTCACGGCCAAGCGTGTAGCTAACCTTCGACTGCGCCATCAAATCGCCTTCGTAGGACGCATCGACGAAGACCTTGCCCTGAAAGCGCGTCCCGTTCCCAGTGGAGAACTCGACGATCCGCGCGCCTTCCTTGCGAACGCCGGTCTTTTCCTTGAGCGGCGCGTTCTCGAACAGCGTCACATCGCTTTCGCGAAGCATGTCCCGCAGGATCGCCTCGGCCACCTTGGGTTCGGGCATCCAGGCGATCTCCTGGAGATGACGGTCCAGGCCGTAGTGGCGGCCGGCGCGGAAGTAGAACTCGAGGGAGAGTCCGCCGATCACTTCCTTCCTGCCGGTATCCGTACCCGAAAGACCGCCGCTCACCAACCCGCCGACGTGCTTTCCCGGATTCACCAACGCGACCTTCAGGCCCTGGCGCGCACCGGCGACGGCTGCCATGACGCCGCCCGCCGTGCCGCCGTAAACGACGAGATCGTAGCTCCGTTGAGCAGCCACCGCGCCCGCCAAACCGAGCGCCGCCGCAATCAATCGAACTATGTTCATAGAGTCACTTCATCCCGTCTTCCGAGTCATCCGTTTGCTGGTATGCTTTTGGGGAAGATAGGCTCCCGCCTTCCGCAGCGTGGATATCAGGATCTCCGTGTCAATTTCCGCGGCGGGCTTGTGTGTGCGGACCGACTGTGCCGCCGCCGTTCCCGCCGCCTGGCCCATCATCACCGCCGCCGGCTGCACGCGAAATGCGCCATGCACCTGCACGTCCATGGAAGCGCACCGTCCAGCTACCCAGAGGTTCTTGAAGTTCCTCGCTACGATCATTCCGTAAGGCAGCCCCACCGACTCGCCGGGCTTCATCCGGCCCGTCTCGCGGAACTCCTTGGAGTACCGGGCGTACTGCGCATCCGAGGTGTCGTAGACGTGGATGTCGATTGGGTAATTGTACACGCCGATCTGGTCGGGGAATTTCCTCCGGGCGTTGTAATCCGCCAGACCGAGTTCGTATTCACCGAGCACGCATCGCGATTCGCGCAGGCCCATCAACGGCGCCGTCGTGACGTGCTCGACATTCTCGCAACCGGGTACATACTTGCGATAGAAGGCGATGTACTCCTGAGCCAGGCGACGGCCCTTCATCATGCCGTCCGTCATGCTCTTCTCCCGCAACGCGTCAAGGTTGAAGATGTGGCCTCCGTTGAGCAGACCAATGTGATTGCCGATCTGTTGCATGCCGGGGAAATGACGGTCCGGCTGCGAGAAGAAGCTGTCTGCCAGAGCCTTCTTCATGGCGGCCTGCTGGTCACCCATGTGGGCCCAGTCGATGCCGGCAAACAGGGAGATGAGCGTCGGCGGCATGATCCCGGACGTATCTTTGCCCGCATCGCGGCAGGTTGCGCCGCACAGTTTCGCCAGCACACCGTTGCCGGTGCCGTCGATGAAGGCGCGGGCCTTGACGTAACGGTACCCCTCGATGTTGTGAATCACCGCGCCGTGAACCTGACCGGTGCGGGCGCCGGCGTCCGCGTCAATCAGGTTGGTGAAGAACCGCGTCTCGACGCCGGCGGAGACGGCCAGTTCGTCCAGCAGCAGTTTCAAGCCTTCAGCGTTGAACGGAACCCATCCGCCATAGCGCTTCCGCCAGGTGTCCGGGGGGATGCCGGGCTTGAGGAAACCACGTTTGTGAAGGGCCTCGATCCACTCCAGCATGAGGCCGCCGGTCAGGCACCTCTCGCCGTCGGCGACAGGACAGAACGACATCATCATTCCGGATGTGGCCATCCCGCCCAGGCATCCGGTGGACTCCACCAGCAGTACCTTGGCTCCCAGACGGCCCGCCGAGATCGCCGCGGATGCGCCGGCGGGCCCACCTCCGGCTACCAGCAGGTCGTATTCATCCTCTACTGGAATGTCGCGCGAGAGACGATAGGTGCTGCCCTGCTTCGCCTGCGCGCCCCGCATGCAGGCCGACCCGCTAATGGCGTTCAGCACTGTCCTTCTGCTCACAACCGCCATAGTTGGGAACCTCCCTAAAACAGATGTCGGGCGACGGCCAAAGCCACCGCCCGACGGATTAAGCTTACACTTCTTTGCCGCGGCCGCTTAGAACGACAATCGCAGACCGAGTTGGATGCTCCGGGCTTTCATCGAACTGGTGATGACGCCGAAGGAGGCGCTCGTATTCACTCCCTGCCGGTTGGGCGAGAAGCCCGTCCCCGGGTTGTTCAGGTTCACATGGTTCAGGAAGTTGAACGCTTCGGCGCGGAACTCCAGGACCGACTGCTCTTTAATCCTGAAGGTCTTGAAAGCCGATAGGTCCATGTTGATCATGCCCGGTCCGCGGGTGTCCGGCAGCGTGCGGGGCCCATTGCCCACGACGAAGTCCGGAGGATTCTGGAACGCGGACGTGTCGAACCACTTCGCCACGCCACGATCCTCGCCCGACAGCGTAGGATTCTTGACCAGGTTCGGCCAGTTCAGTGCGAAGTTGTTGGCGCCGCGCACGGTCAGCGGATTGCCTGTTTGAATCGTGGTGATCGTGTTCGCCTGCCAGCCGCCGATGACGTAATCGAGCGCCTTGGGCGCATGGCTGGCGAATGCCTTGCCCTTGCCGAACGGCAACTCGAAGACGCCGCTGGCGACCAGACGCTGGGAAATATCGTTCTGGTCGATCGCGCGATCAACTCTCCGGTTGAGCCGGCCGATGCGGAAGTCGCCTATCTCACCGTTGCTTCCGGCACTCGAGTAGCCCTCGTCGATCAACTTGCCGGTAGTGTAAGAAATGAGGGCGCTAATGCCCTTCGCATAGCGTTTTTCCGCAGTGAGTTGTAATGAGTGGTAAGTGCTCGAATCGCCGTAGTTGGCCATGGTCATGACACCGAGGTAATCCGGATACGGCAACAGCAGTTGCGCACGAGAGACCGTGGTGCCCGAAAGTCCGCCGGAAGCAATTTGACCGTAGAACGGGTTCGTCACGCGGTCCTGCAGTGCCAGTCCGTATTCCAGGTAGTACTTCGGATCGAGCTGGTTGAGGTTGTAGTTGGAGCCGGGGATGTGGACGCCGCGGCTGCCAGCATAACTGGCGCTCAGCACCCACTGCCCAATGACTTCCCGTTGCAAGGTCAGGTTCGCCTGCTGGAGGTACGGTGAAGCATGCTCATAGCTCTGCCAGCGAACGTTCTGCCCGCGGAAGGCCGACGGACCGCCCTCCGCGCCTCGCGGCGTCACCAGCATCGTCGGGCCGTTGCTGAATTGGAAGGCCGGATAGTTGCCGCCGAGGGTAGAAGCAAACGTCGTCGTCGCTTCCCACCCCAGGGAGTTCGAACTGTCGGCCTGCATGTCATTGGACTCAGTCAACATATGCACGATGCCATATGCACCGCGGATCACGGTTTTGCCGTCGCCGGTCAAGGCGTAAGCGAAGCCGAAGCGGGGTCCGAAGTCCGTGTTGTTGCGGTCAACAAAGTTGCGAGGCGCATTCACGCCGGCATACGTCAACAGGCCGAGCATCCCGGTTTGGGAATTGATGTCCCACGGATCGAAGTTGGAGTGCTTGTTCCAGCGCTCGACGGGGCCGGAGCGCAGGTCATAGCGCAAGCCGAGATTAAGCGTCAGCCGGGGCGTGACTTTATAATCGTCCTGGATGTAGCTGGCATGGGACCAGGAGTGGAACGACATGTGGCTGCGCACGGTCAGGCTTCCACCCGTGACGTCACCTAACAGGTACGTCGCCATCCCGATACCTGTGCCGGCCGGGTGCAGAGGATCGCCAGTCAGACCAGCGCCAAAAGAAAACTGACCCGAGGGGTTCGACTTGTTGATCCAGTTCTCGCGAACGATGCGCTGATCGACGCCGACCTTGATCTGATGCTTGCCCCTGATCCAGGTCACGCTGTCGGCAAACTGGACCTGGTTCTGGGCGCGCAGGCCGAAGGAGAACGAAGTCGGTCCGAGTTGGAGCATACCTCCTATAGTCACGGCCGGGAACATATCCTGAGGGATGATGCTTGGGTAGCCGAGTTTCTCCGGCCAGTTGCCACCGTAGCCGAGGGACTGGAACGGCAGGTTCTGCCGCGTTACGTTCGCCTTGAATTCGTTAATGACGCTAGGCGAAAAGACGTGTGTCTCAGTAACGACAAAGTTGTGATTGTCTCGCTGGTCGTAGCGGGCGAAGATGTCGGGATCGGCCGGTCCCATCCCATAGCCCTGGCCCCAGCGCGTGTTACGGGTGCCGGAGTAGCGGAAGAAGGTGCTGTCCTTATCGCTGAGCCGGTGGTCGAAGCGGAGATTGGTCACGCCCTGGTTGGACGGCTGCACGGCCAACGAGTAAAAGTTATTCGTATTCGTGTAAGAATTCAGCGGAGTCGCGTTGGGAAGCGGCATGAACGGCAGCACACGAAGGCTCAGCGCGTCCTGACGGCTCTTGGGGACAACGTTGCCGGGCAGCAGGTCGCGAACAAAACCCGACCCGTTCGGGTTGGCGCGTGTTGTGTCGGGATCGTAGATCGGGATCAGTGTGCCAAGGGAGTCCCGGGTATTTGAATAGTCCCCAGCCCGCTCCAAGGCAGTGGGCACGGTGGAACGGCGGATTTCCGAGTTCCGATACCGCCACTGCTCATAACCGGCAAAGAAGAAGGTCCGGTTCTTGCCGTTGTAGACTTTCGGAATCAGGACTGGCCCGCCAACCGTGCCGCCATACTGGTTGTAACGCAGGATCGGCTTGATCCGGCCTGTGTTCGAGGCAACCTGAGTGGCGAATGCGTTGCGGGCATCCAAACTGTCGTTGCGGAAGAACTCGTACAGCGATCCGTGGAATTCGTTTGTGCCGGCCTTGGTGACGATGTTCACGACGCCGCCGGAGGTCTGACCGAACTCGGCCTTCAGGCCGTTGGTTTCGACTTTGAACTCTTCAACTGCATCCACCATCGGCACTACTCCGATCTCGTTGTGGACAGGCACGGTGTTGGCGCCGCCGTCCAGGAACATCTGCGTACCGTAAACCGGCCCGCCATTGAACTGGATCTGCGAGAACCCCTGATTGGTGATCTCGCCGAATCCGTCTGCGCTGCGGTCCACAGGCTGAACGCCCGAGATGAGCTTCACCAGATTAAAGACGTGACGGCCGTTCATGGGAAGCTCTTCGATGCGCCGCCGTTCCACAACGGTGCCCAACGAAGACTCTTCCGTACGGACACGCGTGACTTCACCTTGCACCGTAATGGTCTCCGAAACTTGTCCAAGCTCAAGCGTTATATCCAGGCGGAGTCGTTGAGAAACTTCCAGCTGAATGTCGGCCCGGCGGAAAGTTTTGAAGCCGGCAGCAGCGGCTGTCACCTCATACCTGCCCACCGGCAGTGCAGGAATTACGTAAGTCCCATCCTGCGAACTGCTTCCTTTGTATGTCAGGCTTGTGGCGACCTGGGTTGCGACGACGGCAACACCAGGAACGCGGGCCCCCTGTGAATCCGTAATGGTGCCTGTAATGGTGCCCTGCGGTGACTGTGCCCACAGCGATGTCACCGCTATCAGTAGCAGAAACAACAGATAACGTTTCATGATCACCTCGATGATTAAGCTATGTGGCGGACTCGGCAACCACGCCGGTCAACCCACCATGGAATCGAAACTATCTTTGGTGCGTTCCATGCGAGAGAGCAGTCTGAACGAACGGAATACCACCTGAGCTGCTACGAGCACGGAATACCCAAAGCCGACTTTCGAATCGCGAGATACCTCGCCAGTGATTATGTAACTCACGAGGGTCCGCAGAGGAGTTACAATGAGTCTATTAACGGTTAAGAAGATTTGCTTTCAAGAACTTCCGATATACGGCCCGAACTCGACCAGATCTTAGAGAGCCACTGGTTTCGCGAATCGGCACAGCTGCAAAAGTTCCTCCGGTACGTGGTCGAGGAGACCCTAGCTGGCCGGCAGGACGGACTCAAAGAGTATTCGCTCGGTTTAGCGGTGTTTCACCGGCCGCCCGATTACGATCCGCGCACGGACGCGATCGTCCGGGTCCAGGCCAGCCAACTGCGTAAGCGGCTGTCATCTTACTACGAGCATGAAGGGCGCGACAGCAGCCTGCGCATCAGCCTTCCGCGCGGCGGCTATGTCCCGGTTTGGAGCGAAGCCGAGCCGGAAACACAGCCCGCCCTGGCGGCCCCCACGGCGGTAAGTCTGCCGCGGTGCAAGCCGTTCCGGCGGAATCTGTTCTGGGTGGGGATTGTCACCGGTGCCGCAATTGCGACCACCGCATTTCTCCTCGCAATCTGGCTTCGGAATCGTCCGTCGGCTTACGCTTCGGCCCTCTGGGGCCCATTCGTATCTTCGAAGGCGGAAACCATCGTAAGTTTCGGCGTTCCAGTCTTTTACAGCGGCGGCGGATTCTTTGTCCGCGATACAACGGCGAACACGCCAAACCAATTGACAGGCGAGAGATACGACAGGATCGTCCGGGCGGTCGGCGCACCGGTTTTCCCACAGCAAGACGTGTATACGGGAATCGGCGACATGCTGGGGACGTACGCGGTCGGGCACTGGCTTGAAGCGCACGGCGTCAGAATCACCCTTGCGAACTCACACAACATCGGCCATGCCGATATTGCTGGAAAGAACCTGGTGGTAGTTTCTTCCGTCCGCTTCCAGACTCTCCTGCAGGAAATGCAACTACCCAGCCGGTTCACCTTCGTGCCCCAGGTCAGCGGGTTCGCGGTTCAGAACCCTGGCCCCGGGGAGTTGAGCCAATACACAGAGATGTCCGGCGCAGGTGTCGTCACCTCCTATGCCCTGATCCGCCTCTGGCCCGGCAAGCCTTCGGGGTACCGCATCCTCTATGTGTCGGGGGTCAACACCTGGGCGACCCTGGGGGCGGCCCAGTATGCATTGAATCCGAAGAAGAACGCCGACCTTCAGCGCCGCCTCGACGCCGATCCTCCAAACGGTCCCAGGGGCCGCAAGAGCCCGTTCTTTGAGGTCCTGCTGCGAATTGAAGGCAGGAATGACCAGGTGCGCACCGCGGACTACGTCACGCACGGATATCTGTCGCAGGGCCTTGCACCGGCCCAATAGGGCTAACGAAGCCAGGTCAGCTCGAAAACAGCACTGGCAAGGGGACCGAGGACGGTCTGGCATGACAGCGTGTCACTTGATTGGCCGCCGACGGCGACTTGCCCAAGAACCGGCCGTGGGTTCCACCGCGTCATATCCTCGCCCTTCAGTCTTACGCGCGTTCGAACCTCACTCTGGTTCGGGCGGAGATTCGTGAGCGACACCAGGTATCCCTTGCCCTTCTCCGAAACTACCAGGTCCGTGTCCCGAGGGCCGTCGCCTTCCAACTCGAATTCAAACGCATCGGGCACCGTTTCGCCCGCCTGTTTCTCGTCGTAAACAACCCTGACCGGCACGCCGCGGTCTTTCCAGTACTTGTACCTTTCGAGGGCGGCCTGCGCTCCCTTCGGATTGCAGTTTTCGAGCGGGTTGTAACGCACCACCACACCCCTGCGGTACCGGACTGCGCCGCGATAGGCCTCTTCGACCGGCTGAAGCGTTTTGTGCCATTCGCCGACAATTTGCATCGCGTCCGGCACGTAGCGTCCCTCAACCCCACCGGGGCTCAGTTGCGCCGCGTGCTCAAAGGCGAAGGTCACCGTTGCCCCTACCCGGCGCGCGAGCAGTCCAATGTGCTGTTGGCGGTACTCTTCGGGCGATGGTGCCCGGTTCACGTGACTGGGCAGACGGTTGTCGTAAGCCTGCAGGTGAGCGATCAGCGCCTGGCCTTGCTGTTCCGCCCCCGACTGATAGACCTCGATGTCGAAGAAGTAACGCAGCAGGTTCCACTGGAGCGCGCTTTCCATGGGGTAGGAATCCATCAGGAAGAGCTTCCCGTTTCCGGCGATCCGCGGGTAGTCGGTAAGGAAAGGGGACACGGGGTACTTGCTGATCATTACGACTTCGGCGTCCGGGTAGAATTCCCGCACCGCTCCGATGAGGCGGTTTCGCCATCCGGCAATGCTCTGAGTCCAGAACAGGGCCGCTTCGTGCCAGAGGCGCTGTTTGGTGGGATCTCCCACCGGATCAATGACATGGAAACGGTTCCGCCCAGGGACATAGGGTGACAGGGGGATCGTGATGTCGCCGACGGAGGAGAATTTCGTGCCCAGTCCGTTGTTGATGCCGCCGACTGAACCGAAACGTTTGAGAAGGTGGTCACGAAAGGCAGCCTGACAAACCGGGCAGTGACACCAGTCGCGGTCGATGGTGTCCTGGTGGATATAGAACAGTGGGAAGCCGCCCGGATCCAGGCGGACATCGAAGCGGTCCGTGACGCGGACGCGAGGTAACACGGCCTCGAAGACCGTCGAACCGCGGTATTGACCCAGCCAGCCGCGAGTGACCGTCTCCGTGTAGGAACGGAATCTCTCGCTGTGAAAGCACGGCGTCAGAATGCGTTTCCCGCCGAAGCTCTTGAGGAAAATGCGGTCGTACTGCGGACTACCGTCGGGCAGCTTGGATATGGCATCCGGGTTCTCGCGAAACCACTTCTGCGGGGACCAGCACCCCGCGTTGAACATGGTTTTCAAACCGTGCTTCTCGCAGGCGGCGAGGATCTGCCGGAACGTCCGCTCCCCGGCGTCCCGGGCTCCCGGACCCGGAGGCTGAACCGACGCAAAGTCCGGGTCGTTGAGCGGAATATTGTCCTGCCAGGGCGTGGCCCGGCCATCTTCGGACCGGTACGGATGGTAAATCAGATAGAGGGTGTTGAAGCCTGCCTCGCGGACGGTCTTCATTTCGGATTCGACGTTGGCGTAAAACTTCACTGCGTCGAAAGCGAAGAAGTAGCCGACGTCAGGGCTGGACTTCCAACTGCTGATCGCCCGCAGCAGAGGCCCTTCGGCTGGTCGCTTATCAGCCTCGCGCTCCCGCTTGCAGGCAGCGTTCCATACAAACAGGCCGCCAGGGGCGAAGACCGCCGCGGATTGCTCCAGGAAGCGGCGCCTGCCCAATCTCGAAAAATTCGACATTGTTGATCCCCCTTCCCAATCGAAGCCATCTTACATTGCTGTCGGGCCTTTTGGAGGAAGCGCCCCATCGGCGGACAATCGCGGGCTCTGCACGGCACAGGCCACAGAGGCCGAAGCCGCAACACCGGCACTTAAGTGAGTGCTCCTCAGAGCCGGGCAAGACTTCCGTCAGCGGAAATTCTGCACAAGGAGATAGCGGCCGTCCAAGGATTAGAAGTCGGACACACCAGGCCCCTTGGTGCGGGCGAAAGCCAGGGTCCGACTATCCTGGGAGAGAGTTGGCTGCGAATCGCCATAATAACTGGCCGCCGGGTGACCAGACTGGGGAGTAGCCGATGTCAGGATGAGTAGTGAGCCGCGTTAGCTTTTTACCCGAGATTTCTTTCGTGTAAATGTCAGGGTTGCCCTGCTTTTCGCCGTTCCAGGTAAACGCCAACTTCGTGCCGTCGGGGGAGAAGGCGGGCAGCGACTCCTGACCGGGAAAGGTGGTAAAAGGAACCGCCTGCAAGATGGGTGTGTCCCGTCGCGCTCGATCGAATGGCATTTGCTGCCAAGTCCACCACGCCAGGGCAGTCATGGCGACAGCAGGTATACCGGCGGCCACCAGTGGCCGCCCTCATGTTTGGCTATCCAGTGGCGTAGAGAACGGCGGATTGCAGGGAATTTTGGATCGAGAGAGGCTTCGCAGCGGAGCGGATTGGCGCTGCGAAGCCGTTTTTATTCTGGAGGCCCAGAGCGGCGGCCCAGAGATCCGCTCGGAATAGCGAGATGGCCTGGGACGTAGTGATGCGCGGTTGGGAGCGTTTCGAAGAGCGACGGCTCCAGCGGGGCGATGGGAGCGGGGTGTGTGCCAGGTGTTGTGTGTGCAGCGCCAGCAGCAAGAGGGCATACAGGAAGACGAAGAACGCGGCGGAGGTGCGGAGGGCCGGGCCGGGCCGAACCTGGGGTTTGCCGAAACCGAGCAGGGTCTTCTCATCCCGGAAGTTGACTTCGATCTCCCAGCGCCAAAGATAGGCTTGCAGGATTTGCTGCGCGGGCAGGTGCGGATCGGTGCAGATGAGGTAAGCCGGATTGCGATAGCGGAGATGGGCCCGCTTGCAGAGCCGGTAGGCCACGGGGCGGACGATCAGTAAAGACAGTTGACGTTCTCCGCCGGCGTGCTTCCAGCGGAGCGGCGCGACCCACTTGATATCAAAGTCATGGATCTGGCCCGCGGCGAAGGCGCGGACACTGTGCCAGGCCAGCGAGTCGTCAACACGAAACTGTTCCGGGGTGGGGAGCAAGCGCCCATAGCAACGATGCCGGCCGCGACCGGGGCCGACGGCGGAAGAGCGTCCAGGACCGCGCGCGTGGAGACCCGCCAGAGTTGTTCCGTATCCATGCGCTCGCGCTCGAACAGACGGTAGGCCGCAGACCAGTCGTGGAACTGCAGGCCCGCGGTACAGAGCAGCCCGGAGAGGGTGCGGCGGCCCAGGCAGGCGAGGGCCGAGACGGCAAGCGAGCGGGCCCGTTCGAAGGTGCGGTGTTCGGCAAAAGCGGGGCGGGCCTGGTCGAACAGTGCGCTCCAGGCGCTCATGATCAGGCCTTGTCGGGAATCGTTTTTTTTAGAGCGGAGGCCGGCGCACGACGGCGCCGGAGTACGAGCTGGGACTTGTCCTCGACAATCCACTCGACGGTTTCGCCACGCACAAACTCCATGGCTTGGGCGACGGCGGAGGGGAAGTTGACGTACCACTGTTGGCTGTTGCGGCGGTGAATGAGTTGCACCTTGGTGGGGAATCCCATAGAGTCTCCTCAGTATCTAGTTATATAACTAGATACAAGAGACGGCAAGTGCTTCGGTCACCTCTGTTTACGGATTCCCAAAACGAACAGGTTTAGGGCAGTGCCACCTTTGAGTGCTATGCGTACCTGGAGAAAAGGGTGACGGTTGAAGCCGGTCAGCAAGCTGAGGAGGGGCATCACCTTTTCCAGCACTTCCGGACAAAAGCCGGTTGTCTCGGACTCTCGTAACAGCCGCTCCCTGGATATCCTCACGCGATCTCCTCCCAGGTTCGATTCAGTATCTCTGGCGGAACAAACAGACGCCATGCCGCAACGAGTTTTCCGGACGCCCGTTTGCTGCGTTCCATGTAACAGGGTTGCTCTGGCAGGTGCCGTTTCAAGGGGCGCAGATGCTTGTCTTCCACCATCAGCGCCTTCCGGTGTTGATCGAGAAAGAAACCGACTTTGGCGGCCGTTGTCGCGTTCTTGAGCAGCAACGTGTAGCGGACGACCTGATCGAGATCAGAGTACTCGACCGATTCCAGAGAACGCCATATCTCTTCCCATCCGCCACCGAGTTCGGGCCGATCCAGCAGATCCACCATGGTTCGCTCCAGTGTGGTGACCTGGATCTCCATCCCCAGGCGCTCCGTCTTCGAGACGCCGTACATTTCGTTGCGGCCGTGGAGGAGGGCCTTCTGGAATGACACGCCACGAAATTCCCCGCCACTGATTTGAGCCTTGCGCACGGTGCGATGTGACAGGAAAACGAACTCCTCATGGACGGAATGCGCCTTGCCGTGCAGTTCGAGCGCCGTGTGATACACCAAGACCGCGTCGTCGGCCATCTTCCCGGCTATGAGGTACGGATCTGGTTGGTGTGCCTTCGATTCCACGCCGAACGGGACCGCCGCATAGAGGCCGCGTCGCAATCGCAGAAGCCGTCCCGAGCGAAGATGATGGGCGAGTAACGACTCCTGTGCGCGCCGGTTCCGCGAGTGGCGGGAGCCCTGTCGAGCAGCGAACTCCTCCACGGTGAAGACCGGGTGCCGGGCAAAGAACTCGTACGTTGAGTCTGAGATTTACTGCTCTTATACACAGTACTAATGTGTAGAGTGAACTATATCGTCAAATCACGATGCTTGTCGATAGTCACCGAAACACGCAGCGCTGTTGTGTATTTTGACCGTCGGATTCAATCACCGACGTGCTGATGACCGCCCCACCGACCTTTCATCCTCACCGGCAGGAATCAACCTCTTACGAGGGAGATTTCGGCGATGGCGAATGAGTCCAGGCGCACTCACACTTCGGCGAGCAACCGAGTGAAGCTCCGCACCAGTCGTTGCGCGGAAGTTGTCTCACATCACCGCGCCATCAGCGCGAACACGCCCCAGCCCAGGTATTCACGCGTGTACGCGGCGTAGCGTTTGGGTTCCGCGGTCAGTTCAGTTCGAACATCTTTCGCGAAGTCGTCGTCGGGATTCGCTTCGAGCCATCGGCGCATGGTGAGCCATTTGGCGGCC
>CAZLOS010000090.1:0-20623 GCA_964561215.1 uncultured Solibacteraceae bacterium
AGCGGGTTCTGCCCACCCTCGATGGCCGGAAGATGGGCGAATTCAAGGAATTCCCCGTGCCCGCCAAGTGCTTCAAGGACCGCAAGCTGGTGCTGACCTGGGACATCCCCAACGACGAGGGACACCTGAACTGGCGCCAGCGTTCCCGTCTGTCGGAGGTTTGGTTGATCAAACGGTAGGGGTCGCATCTATGCGACGCCTATGGATTTATTGAATGAACCCGAGTTGCCGCAACGTCGCGGCCGGCTCCTCGTCATCGAAGCGCGTCAGCATGGCCTTCTGGTACCCGTTATCGAGCGCGATGGCGAACGGCGGATCGACGAACTGGAACGTCTGCCGCAACCTTTCGGCATCGTTCGAGATGCCGGCCTTGAAGCCCGTCGATTGCACGAATTCCACGGCGAACTGGGGCTGCCGCGTGGGGATGGCGATCAGCTTTGTCGCTCCCCAATTGTGCTTGGCCAGCGCGCGCGCGGCCTGGTCGCAGTGCCGGCACTCGGGATCGAAGACGTAAATGAAGACGCGCCCCTGATTCAGCGGGAACTGCTTGCCCTCCACGAGGATGGAATCCGGCGCGCGCGTGCCCTTGAGCCGGGCGGCGCTGATGCCGTAAGACATTCCGGCGAACACGGCCACGGCGCCGAAGATCAGGGCCGCGTTGCGTAATCCCCGCGACGGCTGCGACCACCAGCCGGCGAGCGCGGCTCCCACGAGCATCAGCGCGTCAGTGATGAAAAACATCGGCCCCACCAGACGCTGAATCCACGGGAAGCAGTTGCACTCATCCCCGCTGAGAACACCGTAGTAGTAACCGATGTAAGCCATGAATGCGATCAGCGAGAGGCCTACCAGCCACGCGCCCCAGCGCCGGAATCGAGGCACCAGGATCAGGACCCCGGCGAAGGTTTCACACGTGCCGACGAAGATCGCCACGGGAAGGCTGATCGATTGCGGAAATTGCGCCTGGGTCATACGTACGGCCGCGGCGAACGGGTCGACTACTTTCCAGATGCCGCTGATGAGATAAACCAGGGCGAGGAGGAATGCTACAAGATGGGAAATGTTGCGCCGCCACAAGGGCAGCTCCAGCGGAACTGTGTCGTCGCCCGCCTGTGCCATACTTTGATCCATGCTCCTTATTCTATTCTTGATCGCAGCTCCGCTGTGGGGCCAAATGGCTGACCTGGTCGTCGAGAACGCGAACATATATACCATGGACGCGGCACGTCCGCATGCGTCCCGCCTGGCGATCAAGGATGGAATCATCCTGGCGGTAGACGGAGGGGCGGACCGGCTCGCCGGGCGCGCGACCAGGCGCCTGGACGCGAAGGGTGCAACCATCGTGCCCGGTTTCATCGACTCGCACGCGCACGTCGAGCACCTGGGCCGTACTCTGGAGAGCCTGCGTTTGCGCAACGTCAAGAGCATTGACGCCGTAGCGGCCATGGTCGCCGAAGCCGCGCGAAAACTGCCGGCTGGCGCCTGGATCCGCGGCAACACGTGGGACCAGACGAACTGGGGCGGCGCTTTCCCGACCGCGGAGCCGCTGACGAAAGCCGCTCCCAACCACCCTGTCTACCTGACGCGCGTCGACGGGCACGCTTCGTGGGTGAACGCCAAGGCTCTGGCACTGGCGGGAGTCGGAAAGGCCACGCCCGATCCGCCCGGAGGCAAGATTGTGCGCGCCGCCGATGGGACGCCCACGGGTGTACTGATCGACGCGGCGCAGTCGCTGGTGGCGCGCCACATTCCCGAGGCTTCCCCCGCCGACGTGAAACGCTGGATCGGGCAGGCCGCCCGGGAGTGCGCCCGCCAGGGTCTCACAACCGTTCATGACGCAGGCACGGGGCGTACGGAACTCGCAGCCTATCGAGAGTTGATTGCGGAACACCGGCTGCCCATCCGTGTGAATGCGATGATCGGCGGGGCGGGCCGGTTGTGGCACGAATATCTCCAAAAGGGCCCCGAAATCGGCGATCACCTTACGGTGCGCTCGATCAAGCTGCTGATCGACGGCGCCATGGGTTCGCGCGGCGCGGCCTTCTATCAACCGTACTCGGATGATCCCGGCAATTCCGGCCTGTTGCTTATGACGCAGGAAGACGTGGCGCGCGTGGCGCGGGAGGCCGTGCGCGGCGGCTTTCAGGTGGCCACTCACGCGATCGGCGACAAGGCCAACCGCATGGTGCTCGATGCTTACGCAACCGCGCTCGGGGGCCACAACGACAAGCGCTTCCGCATCGAGCACGCGCAGGTGGTGGCGGACGCAGACTTCGCGCTATTCGCCAAGTACTCGGTGATCGCCTCCATGCAGGCCACGCACGCTACCAGCGACATGCGCTGGGCCGAACAGCGCGTGGGTCCGGTCCGCGTGAAGGGCGCGTATGCCTGGCGCAGGTTTCTTGAAATCGGCGTGCCCATCGCCAACGGCAGCGACTTTCCCGTGGAAGAGCCGAACCCGCTATGGGGATTCTATGCGGCCATCACGCGGCAGGATCGCGACGGCAAGCCGGCCGGCGGGTGGTTCCCGGACCAGCGCATGACGCGCGAAGAAGCGCTACGGAGCTGGACGCTTACCGGCGCCTACGCCGCTTTCGAGGAGAAGCGCAAAGGCTCGCTCGCGCCCGGCAAGATGGCGGACCTGGTGCTGCTGTCCGCCGACATCATGAAGATCGCCCCGGCCGAGATCCTCAAGACGCGGGTGCTGGCCACCATCGTCGGCGGCGAAGTGGTGTACGACGGCCGGCGGTAGGCGCGTTCTCTCACAGCCGCACGTACCACTGGCGCCGGTTCATGTACCAGGCGACCGCGTACAGCACCAGCACGTAGGACAACCCGAAGGCCAGCGATGCGTTCTCCGGCTTGAGCCACCAGGCGAAAGTGTTGTTGTAAAAGTGGGCGTTGAGCGACGTGCCGCCGGGTTTGATCAGCCCCATCAGGCGCGCGATCACGCCGCTCAACACGTACACCGTGATGGCATTCCTGCCGTAGGTGGCGAAGGGTTGCATGCCGCGCCGCCAGCCCACCACGTCGAGCAACCAATAGCAGGCGGCGAAGATCAACTGCGACATCCCCGCCATGAAGAGCGCGAACGGCACGGTCCAGAGATTCTTGTTGATCGGCATCCATTGGCCCAGGAACGCGCCGGCGAAAAGGAGCCCATTGCCACTGAGGAACATCCACGCCGCGCGAGCCTCAGGCGACATCGCCGCGCGCAACAGGTGCCCGGCGAGGATACCGAACAGCGTGGTGGCGATCGCCGGCAGCGTGCTCACCAGTCCTTCGGGGTCCCACACTTTCGTGGCGGACCACATGTGGCCGCTCAGGAACAGGCTGTCCACGTAACGCGCGAAGTTGCAGTCCTTTTCCAGCGTCCCGGCCGCGCAGCCGGGCACAGGCGCGAGGGTCATCAACATCCAATACACGACGCAAACCGCCACCAGCGCGATCACCTGGCCGCGAAGCTTCGTGAACAGGAAGATGGCCGCCGCGATCAGATAACAGACAGCGATGCGCTGCAGCACGCCGGGAATGCGGATGGTCGTGAAGTTGTAATACGGGAACCCATTGAGCGCCAACCCGATCAGAAAGATGAACACCGCTCGCCGCAACGTGTGCAACAGGAGCTTGCCGCGATTATCGCCCCGTTCGACGCGTCGCGCGAACGACAGCGTCATGGCCACGCCAACCATCCAAAGAAATGAAGGGAAGATGACGTCGGCGAACGACCAGCCGTGCCACGGCACATGTCGCATGGGCGCATAGGATTCCGCCGGACCGCGGTTGTTCACCATGATCATCGAAGCCATGATGAATCCCCGGCAGACATCCAGCGAAAGGAGCCGTTTGGTGACGGCGCTAGGTTGGGTGGCCATTGTCGCTCAGTCGGACGATGTTACTACAGAAGCCGGGCTCTGCGCCGCCAGCGCCATCAGCCACAGCCATGCCGTCACCATGACGATCCAGGCAATGACCGCGCGGATCACGACGCTCGCCACCTGCACGCTGAATCCCTCGAAACCCGGCGCCCAGTGGAAAAGCCGCCACGGAAGCCAGAAGCCCACAAACGCTCCGACGATCGCGAGGATCCAATAGCGCCGCGAACGAAGCGATACCGCCACGCCGCCCGCCAATCGAATCAGCCAGGGAACGAGCGCGATGATGCCGAGCCAAAGGATTGCGGTCCAAAGGAGATCGACCACCGGCGTCACGGAGGCCGGACTTACCGGCTTGTGAAGCGTCATGGTTAGAAGCGATGCCAGCCAGCTCCCCTGGCGCGGCGCGGTGGCTCCCGCAAGTTCTATCACTCCGGCCCACAACGAAATCGCCGCGAGCCAGGCGGCGCATCGCGTTAACCGCGGTTTGGTGCCCGCGCGAGCCGCAGCCGTCGCCGCCATCAGATAGATGCAGGCGAAAACGATCGCCACCGAGACGACGGCCGATATCGCGAGGTGCCAGATCCTCTGATCGGGAATCCAGAACCAGCCGTAAGTGGCTGCCAACAGTCCCGCGCCCCCCAGCACATTGGCCAGCCAAATCTTCCACGGCTTGAACGCTGCTTTGAGTGCTTCCCGTTCCGTCATCACTTCACCTCCACGATGCGTGCTTCGGTAGTCGCCAGGTACTGCGGCTGATACATCGGTTGAATGCGCGCCGGGTTGACGTTGTACCGCCCCGGATTCACGGCCTTGAGAAGATAAACGTACTGCGTCTGGCCGCGATCGAAATGGGTTTGGAAGATGGCCGCGCGGTTGTCGTGGAACTCGCGGCGGTTGAACCACCAGTTCCACCACCGCGGCCTGTCTTTGATCTCGATCAGATCGTCGCGTTCGATGAACTCCAGGCCCGCCGGGATAGGATCTTCCGTCATGAGATACCGCCAGTTGCCGCCGCTCACCGTCAGGCGCACGGCCAACACATCGCCGGGCCTCAAGGCGCCATCGAAGTTCGAGAAACGGTAGACGATTTTCTCGCCTTCGCGCTCCTGTGACAACCGGAAGTACTCGCGCGTCAGGTTCAGACTCACGCTTCCCGTCCGCACAAGCCTGTCCGCGGTGGAGAAGTACTCGGCCCGCGCCGACCAGTACAGACGGCCCGCGCCGCTTCTGGTGATGCGAACCTCGTTCGCGCCTGCAAGCTGCGCCGCCGTCAGGCGCACGGTGGGCGCGGCAAGCGCCAGCGCGTCAGCCTCGCCGAAACGCCTGGCAAGTACCTGTTTTCCGTTCACGGACACAGTGACGTTCATGTCGGGCTTCAACTCGCCGCTCGTCTTGAGGTAATCGGTCAGCCCGTAAATGACCATGGCGGTCTGCTTGGTGGAACACCAATAGTAACCTTCGCTGCGGTGCGCCACCAGCCAGAATGCCGCCTTGGCGATGAGCGGACTGGATGGCCTGGTCCGCGAAAGCAGTTTCACGGCGTAAGCGGTAGCCTCCGGTGTCACGTCGCCGTGGAATTCCATCAGGTTGTCGCGATCCACCGGCCAACTGGCTTCCTGCTGGTCCACCCTGGCCGAAGCTTCCACGGTAGCGGCGAGTTCGCCGGCGCGCCCGTCGTTAAGCTTGACGAGCGCCAGCCCCGTGAGCGCTTGCCCGTAAGCCGTCATCCGGTGGCGATCGGCCCAAACAGCGTCGATGATCGAGCCGTCCTTCACGCCCGCCTCCGCCAGCGCATACGCCACATAGGCGCGCAGGTCGGGCAGCGCGCGCGGGTTCTCGCGCCATTGGCCTATCAGCCACGCCGCCGCGCGCTTCAACACATCCTCGCGCACGAAGTATCCGGCCGTGCGCGCCTGCGCCAGGCCGCTCACCACATAGGCGGTCATGAAGAACTGGCTCTCGTCGGTCTGCCACCATCCCCAGCCACCGTCCTCGTGCTGGTATTCATACAGGCGATCCAGACCGGCCTGGATTTTCTTCTTGAGCTGAGCGGGATTGACGGTGGTCTTCACGTTGAGTTGCTTCAAGGCTTCTGCCACCACTACGTTCGGCAGGAAACTGGACATGGTCTGCTCGGTGCAGCCGTAAGGGAAGGTGGTGAGGTATTCGAGCGCGCCGAAAATGGCGCCCGCCACCGACGGCGTCACGGAAAACTCGATCATCCGCGACGCCGGAACGGACCCGTTGGGGAACGTCAGGTTGGCGCGGGCTTCCCGCTGCGCGCCCTCCATCGTGCCCGCGCGCGCTTCGGAGAGCTTCACGCCTCGCGGATGAACCGGTAGCGGGAGTTCCAACGCGTCGGATTCCTCGTCGGTCAGCGCTTTGGCAAGCAGCTTCACCTCGCCAGGCGAGCCGGCGCGCACGCGCCATTCGACGCGCGCTTCGCCGCGGCTTGCCACGGTTACGTCACGGGTGGTGCCTTCGACGATCTGCGCTCCGGTTGCCTCCAACGACATGCGCACGGTCTTCCCGCTGTGCAGGTAGTTGTGCACGATGCCGGAAATGGCTACTTCGTCGCCCTCGGTGAAGAAACGCGGCGTGCTCAAGCGCAGGATCAGGTTCTTGCGCACGACGGTCTTCTCGACGGCCGATCCCACGCGCGTGTCGGCCGTAATGCCGCGCGCCGTGGCGCGCCAGGTAGTCAACGCGTCGGGGAAGGATAGTAGTGCCGTGCCGCGCCCGCTCGCGTCGGTCTTCAGGTCCGCGAGCCACAGCGCCGTGTCCGGGAACGCCTTGCGCACGTTCGGTTGCACCAAACGCTCGGGCTTGAGCTGCGCGAAAGTGGTTGGCGGGCGCAGGGCCGCGAGTGTCATACGCCGTTTGCCGGCTTCACCCTGGAAGTAGTATGAGAGCGAACTGTCCGTGTTCACAACGTTCCAGATGCGCCCGTAGAAAAATCCGAAGATGTCCCGCGTAGCATCGCGCCGGATCGTGTAGATGGCTTCGTCCACGACTCCGAGGCTGAACTCGGCGGCCACCGGACGCCCCTCCGCATCGCTTGCATGCAGGGTATATTCGGCCGGATCTCCCGGACGGAATTCGTTCTTCGACGGCTTGATTTCCACCTTCAACCGCTTGTCGTTCGCCGGCACGCGAATGCTCTTGCTGCCGTGATGGAACACGTTGTCCCGCAGGAACGAGGCGGAGAGGTAGAAGTTCGGCGCCTGCGCGGCCGTGATGGGGACGGACACGGTCGTGGTGGGCCCCTTGACCTTGACCACTTGCAGATTGTGGATTTCACGGCCCTCGGAGGCGACCAGGATATCAGCGTCCGGCACGCCGGTGATCAGCATCACACGCGCGGTCTCGCCCGGCTTGTAGGATTTCTTATCCGGGATAATTTCGATCTGCTCGCGCCGCTCGCTTATCCAGCCACCTGCACCACCGCCGACCCACAGGTATGCCGTGTCTTCCACCTGCCGGCTCTCCGGCGTCGCGGCGGTCACCAACAAGCCCCACGAACCGCTTTGTTGCAGGGGAATATGGATGGCGGCCGTGCCTTGGGCGTCGGTGCGCCCATCGGTTGTGTACACACTGGAGCCCAGGCCTTCCTTGTGTCCGCGCCAGGCTTTCAGTTCCGCGCGGAACGCCGTTTCAACCGGTTTCCCATCGTAGTTCCGCGCCTCCACTTTGATGCGCGCGGTCTCGCCCGGTTGGTAGAAGTACCGTTCGGGCCAGGCCATCAGCAGGAAACTCGCCCGCGTGGCGATGATGGTGCCGCTGCCGGAGATCTCGCGATTGGCCTGGTCGGCGACCTGCGCTTCGATGCGCAGCCGCGCGTCGGTCTTCCAGATTTGGGTGGGGATACGGACAGACAGGCGGCCTTCCCCGTCGAGCTTCGCGGTTTCTTGCAGTAGTTGCTCGTTCTGGCTCCAGAGATCTTCGTCCTCGCCTTCCTGCTCTGCGAGATCGTCGTCGTCGGCCCAGTACGGGAACCAGTACGGCGAGCGATGCACGGTGTAAGTGACTTTGGCGTTCGCAACCGGTCCGCCGAAGAAGTACCGCGCGTCAATGAGCGCTTCGGCGGTCTCGCCCTGCAGGATTCGGCGCTTATCCGAAGTTACGCGCACTTCGTATTCGGGCTTTTTGTACTCCTCGACCTCGAAGCCGGCATGCGAACGCGACTCGCCGGCGCGCAGTTCGATCGAGTAGTAGCCGAGCGAGGCAGTCTCGGCCAGGTTCAACTCGCCATGCACCGAGCCCATCGGCGAGACGGGCAGCGCCTTCTGGAACACGGTTTGGCCTTCGGTGTCCTTGACTTCGACCGACACCTCGCGTTGAGAAGGGATGCGGTACTCGGTCGTGGGCCGGGAACGCAACAGGGCCTTGAAGTGGACCGTGTGGCCGGGACGGTAGACCGGGCGGTCGGTGTAGATGTAGGCCGTCGTCCAGCGGTCCGGATCGTTTCCCAGGTTCCATCCGTAAGGGGCGCTCATCGAGAAATCGCCGTTGTGGCGCGCCATGACCAGGATGTTCTCGGGCTTCGCCTCCTCGACCTTGACGTCGACGATGCCTTGTTCGTTGGTCTTCGGATCGCCGAGCACCTTCTTGTTCACGATCATCATGACCGGAGCGCCGGCGATGGGCGCTCCCTCGCGCCGCGTGACCAGGCGCGCGACGAGGCGCCCCGGTGCGGTCTTCGCGATCAGCGCGATGTCGCTCACCATCACGATGGTGTAAGCCCGGTATTGCCCGCTCACCGCTTCCACCACGTAGACACCCTTGCCGGGCACGGCGATGGGAATGGTTTGCGACTCCCACCGGCGGCCTTTGGACACGCCTTGCTTCCAGACAGAGACGACCTGCTGCGGATTGAGCAGCGGCGCTTCGGCATAGGTGGTGGCCGCCGGGGAGACCTTCTGCCGGCGGCGTTCAGCCGACCACGTCCGGATGCGGGCGCGGGCGTCGGAGCTGAGTTGCGCGCGGAACAGGTCGCGTATCCGGTTGCGGAAGCGGACCTTGAAGGCGTGGAACTTCTCGATGGGACTGACGGTGCGGGCCACGGGCGGCGCCTGCCCGCCGAAACGGTGTTGATCCTCCAGCGTACTGAAGAAGGCCACCGGGTCCTTTACCCGGTAGACCCGAAAGTCCAGATGGTCGACGTTTTGCGCCCAGAGTTGGATGGTTGGCTTCTCGCCGGGCGCGTAGGTTCGTGAACTGCTCAGCGAAAAATACGGACGCGAGTCGTCGGGTTGGCCTCCCGTCGGAACGGTCAGCAGGATGGCCGCCAGTACTGTCATCAAAGCGTTTGCGCGCATGTTCAGTCCGAGTCCCGTAAGATGTTCCAGCGGTATACGCCCAGAAAATTCGAGTTTCCTTCCAGCGGCCTCCACCTCGGCTGCGGATGTGCGAGCAGTTCCGCGACCGTGGGACGCCGGATTTCGCCCTTCTGCTTACCCTCAGGGCCCGTGTGATAGACCAGATAGACCTGCCGCCCCGGTTCGAAATGGCTCGGGCCGACGTAGACCATGGCATGGAAAGGCATGTTTTGACCGAGTTGCCGGTAGAATAGCAGGTCGCCGGGGCGCGCCGCCTCGATCCGTCGGGCCACCAGGTGTGTGTTGTAGCGCCTTAGCGTCTCCGCGTCGGCAAACGCCCGCAGGGATCCGCCGCCGGCCGAAAACAGGTTCGCGCCCCAAGGCCAGCGCGGGTACTGAAACTGCCGGATGGAGGGGAACGGAGGCGCCGTGGCGAGGCTGATCTCGCCGGCCCAGGCTCCATCGTGCACCCGCAGCGACTCCCGATATGCAAAGCGGATCAGACCGGCGCAGTCGTTGATCTCGCGCGGCAAATCTCCCGGCTGGCGGTAAAACTGGGCTTCGGCAAGGAACGTGAACCAACCGCGGAAGGCTTCGCGGTCCGCTGCGGCGTCCAGGTGTGGATAGAAAAAGGCCGCCAGCGACGCCAAAAGTACAGCCGCGACCGAAGATGTTGTCACCACGCTAAGCCGATTATAGGCAAACCCGGGCTTTCTGGCGACGGTATAAGATTGTTGCATGCCGATCACGATAGGCCGTCGCGAATTCCTGTCCGCTTCCTTGGCCGTGCCCGCGTTGGGTGCCGCCAGGAAGCCGAAGAACTGGGTTTGGATCCCGACCGACACGCGGCGCACGGCGGATGATTGGAAGCGCCGTTTTGATGAGATGCGCGCTTCCGGCATCCAGGCCGTTTTGCCCGAAGTCTACGCCGGACGCGGAGCATTCTATGCCTCCACGCGGTTGCCGGTGAAAAGCGACTGGCTGGGGATGCTGCTTCCCCTGGCGAAGCAGGCGGGGCTCGAAGTGCATGCCTGGATGTGGGCGATGCCCTGCATGGATCCGGAGATCCTGAAGGCGCATCCGGACTGGTACAACGTCAACGCGTTGGGCGAATCGGCGGCGGACAAGCCGCCCTATGTGCCCTACTACAAGTTCCTCGATCCAGGCCGGCCCGAGGTGCGCGAGTACGTGCAGGACACGGTGAAAGAACTGGCGTCGATTCCCGGCCTCACCGGCGTGCATCTCGATTACATCCGGCACCCCGACGCGATTCTGCCGACAACGCTGTGGAAGAAATACAACATCGTGCAGGACCGTGTCTACCCGCCCTACGATTACGGATACACGCCGTACGAGCGCGAGCAGTTCAAAAAGAAGTACGGCGCCGATCCGATGAAGCTGAAGCCGGGCGAGTTACAGGCCGAGTGGCGGCAGTTCCGTCTCGATATGGTTACGGGGTTGGTGAACGGCTACCTGGCGCCGGCCGCGCGCGCCAGGCACAAGAAGATCACGGCGGCGGTGTTCCCAGGGCCGTCGATGGCGCGCCGCATGGTGTACCAGGACTGGG
Source organism: uncultured Solibacteraceae bacterium (assembly GCA_964561215.1). Classification (GTDB taxonomy): domain Bacteria; phylum Acidobacteriota; class Terriglobia; order Bryobacterales; family Bryobacteraceae; genus JAJFUV01. The sequence goes on from CAZLOS010000090.1 coordinate 10,764, forward strand.
GACGCTGGAAGCTCGACGGTTTCCTGCCGATGCTCTATCACTCGTTTTACAACGCCGGGCCGGAGTGGGTCGGCGAGCAGACACGGGAAGGGTGCGCGGCCGTCCGCAAGCCGGTCTACAGCGGACTGTTTGTGGGCCCGATGGATCCGGCCACGCTTCAGCGCACCATCGAAATCGCGCTGGCGGCGGGCGCTGGCGGCGTATCGCTATTCTCCGATGGCGGCATGAACGAAGCACGCTGGGCTGCCGTGCGTGCGGCGCTGAAGATCTAAGCCGGGTTTTGCTACGATGTGCCTTCATGCTGAAAGCGGTTCTGTGGGACATGGACGGCACGCTGGTGGACTCCGAGCGGCTGCACTGGCTGGCTTGGAAAGAAGTGATGGACGCCGAGGGTGTAGCCATCGCCTACCAGCAGTTTCGCGACACGTTCGGGCAGCGCAACGACACGATCATTCCTCTGTTCCTGGGCGGTGAGGCGGCGGCCGGGACCGTGGCGCGGATCAACGACTCCAAGGAAGCCGCTTGCCGGCGCTTGGTGCGTGAAGAAGGGATCGCGGCGATCGAGGGCGCCGTCGAGTGGGTGAAGCGATTGCACGAGCAGGGCTGGCGCCAGGCCATCGCTTCCGCGGCGCCGCACGACAATATCGAAGTCATCCTCGATGTGCTCGATTTGCAGGATTGCTTCGAATCTTCGGTAGCTGCGGAAGACGTGGAACGCGGCAAGCCCGACCCGCAGGTATTTCTGCTTGCCGCCGAGCGGCTGGGCGTCGCGCCATCGCGTTCGATTGTGGTGGAAGACGGCCCGGCGGGCGTCGAAGCAGCACGGCGGGCCGGGATGCGCTGCATCGGCTTGTCGCGAGACGGCGGAGATCTCGCGGCGGATATCGTAGTACGTTCCTTCAAGGATCTGGCGCAAGACGCTTTCGAGAAACTGTTGGAGGTGTGAGGGCGCATCATGCTGCTGCCGCTCGTGGCCCTGTTGCTGCTGGCCCAAGGCGAATCTTCCTGGGACCGGCGCGAGCGCTTGGCCGGCGAAGACCTCGCGCAGGTCAAAGCGGAGCTGCGTAAGCAGGATCCTACGCTCGAATACTTTCAGGCTCTCGACAAGAGGCCGATCGACAGCGTGTATTCTTTGCTTTTGGTGAATGCCGCACCGCTGGTGCGCAATTCGCAAGGTACGCGGTCCACGCCGGACTTCAGGCGCGGCCAGATAGGGCTCTTCGTCGTTACCGGTCTGGGGAATCAAGTCTACATGGTGCTGGATCGCTATCCGACCGACGTCAACCACCCGTGGCCATCGATGGAGCCGCCCACCCAGAACGCCGCCTACCTGCACGCTTACGACGACTACAGAATTTATCTTGGCAGCACCAAGTATTTCTACGACCTTCACTCACGGCGGAAAACGGGCAAGATCGAGTACCAGCGGATGGCTCTGAAGGTGAGTGCGCGGGGAGGCGGCCGGCTTTACTATGCGGCCGGCACGGAAGTCTATCCTCGGGCCTTCCGGGCTGTCGTAACCGTGGAGCCCCGCGAAAAAGCACCGCCGGTTTTTGACGTGCGGCCCCTCAAGGGCGAGGAACCTGGAACGCTCATCCCGGGCCTGGGGCGAAAGCCGGTGAAGGAGTTCGACCTCGGCGGTGGGCGTTCGCTTGCGCTGATACAGCACACCCCCGGTCCGGAACTTGACGGGATAGCCATCAAGTTGCCGCGTCGGGATGCCATGCAGTATCCCGTCCCGGTCGTGGATCTGGACTTCTACATGAAAGTGCGCGCTCCGCTGGATCCGCTGCTGCGGCGCAACCCGAGCCAGCGGCCGCTGGAGATCGAAAACCGCATCGGTCCCTGCGTGATGGAAGGCTCGACGCTGTGGTTCGCCAGTACGTTCTATGACGGGGAAGGGATGAGCGGCCTGGGCGCCATCGGCACGTTCGATGCCGGGACCCGCAAATGCGAGATGCGCTACTTTCCGGAGATTGTGTGTTGGTCGGGCTCCGCGCTGCGTCTGGACGGTGACGATGTCTGGGTTGGTCTGGCGCGCCGGCCTGAAGGGGCGGTGTTCGGCGGCGGCCTGCTGCGTTTCAACCGGAAGACGCGCAGCGCGAGGACCTACCCGGTCAAGGACGTGATCTACACCATCGACCGCGTGGGCGACGCGCTCTACCTGGGCACCTCGCACGGCCTTCACATGCTGCGCGGCGAAACACTCACGCAATACCGCTTCGAGCCTGACGAGCGTGGTCGCATCCATGTTGTTGCGCGCCACGCGATCGACGGCAGATAGAGGGCCGGGCACGCCTCAGCCGTACATAATAGGGGGATGCTGTCCGACAGCCGTCGCCGTTCTATCTCCGGAGTCGCCGCAACTCTATCGGTCCCCCTCCAGGGCGTTGCAGATGCGACCCTCGCGCCACGGGTCGAGGTGGAAGAAACTATCTACGATTTCACTCCCGCCGGCAACGGAGCCACGCCGCTGTGGGCTTTCGGTTCCCCGCTCATAGTGCGGCGTCACGAGACGGTTTTCGTCGCTGGCCTCGACACGATCGCTGGCGTCAAGCCGCTCAACAACTGCCGCTGGGTGCTACATCGCCGCGACAAGAGTGGATGGACAAGGGTCCTCAGAGACGAGAAAGGTCTCCAGCGGGAGCCATGTCCCATTGGCATGTACGATGATGGGCGGCTCATGCTGTCCAGCAATCCAACATTGACGGCGCGTGATACGTACAACGGTCCCGCCGATCCACAATTGCTCGTCTTCGAGTCAAGAGACTTACAAAGGACTCCTAAGGTGTTGCGTCCGTTGTTCAGCGGCAAGCCTCGGCTCACGGAGCATACTTATCGCGGCATGGCCGTGGATGGGCGGCGCAATGAATTGGTGATGCTGCACAACGACGGAACGGGCGCGCCGGAGGCACACTGGCTTTTCCTCGATCCGTCGCTTCGTTGGCGCAACCAGGGCGTCATCCGCTACCCTATTCGCGGTTGTTATCCGCTGGTGGCGCTCCGGAACCGCAAGTCGCATGTCTTCGCTGTCGGCGACATCAGGGAACCCGTTGAGCCGTGGCGCAAATGGAAGTTCGAACAAAGCGGCGGGCAGCAGTGGGACTTTGTTTTCCGCCGTCTGTTTTACGTCGCGAACCATTCAGTTGACGAGAGCCAGTTCGGCGATGTTGTCGAGATTGAGAACGTCGACGCCACCGCCGGGCATCTGCGGAACCTCGACCTTTGGCTCGCTCGCGATGGGGTCGCCCACCTGCTCTACCTCAAGCGCACTGTTGCCAGCCTGGCCATGCGGGACAGGTTCTTTCCCGGAGTGCCGGTTACCGTTTCGCTGATCCATGCGGTGCTACGCGGGGGCCGCGTCGAGCGGCGGCAGACATTGTTTGAAGCCGTCGAAGAGCAGGGAACGGCTGTCTCCGCATTTGCCCGATTCCACGCCTGCGCCCCACGTAGGCTATTCGTCCTGGCGTGCCTGGAGAGCGGCAATAGCGCCGAGAATCGCCTCTTCACGCTTGCGCCGGACGGTTCAGCTACCACGTCCATGCGTGTGGCTCTGAAGCATACCTTCACCATCTTCTTCACGGCGACCGAGCGTGGCGGCTCGCGGCCCTCGAACGTACTTGACGTAATGGGCATCGCGGAGGGTGCGGAGCAGACCGCCATCCGCTATGCACGTATTCGCCTTTTCTAGAGGGCTTGCCTCTTCGGCTGTGTAGTGTAACAATTTACAGTAACAGGCATGTATGCGGCACGTGGTCCATTGGGACGGCGACAGCTTCTTCGCCTCCATCGAGCAGGCGTCGGATCGCCGTCTACGCGGGCGGCCGGTGGCCGTCGGCGGGGCGCGGCGCGGCGTGGTGGTTTCGGCCAGCCGCGAAGCGCGGCGCTACGGCATCCATCCCGGCATACCCACGGGCAAGGCGCGGCGGCGCTGTCCGCCGTTGATCGTGCTGCCCGGGCACTTCGATCTTTACGAACAGTTCTTTCAGGACATCCTGGGGCTGTGCCAGGAGGAGACGCCGCTGGTTGAGCCGGTGGCGGTGGGCGCGGCGTTTCTGGACCTGACCGGTGCGCCTGCGCTGCGCAGGGACAGCGCCGAAGGCGCCACCGAGCGGCTGCGGCGCACCGTGGGCGAATGGCTGCGCATCTCGATTTCGGCCGGCGTGGGCGCCAACAAAACCGTGGCGCGCATCGCGGCGCGGATACACAAGCCGGCGGCGCAGGTGGTGGTGCCGCGGGGCGGGGAAGCGGAGTTTCTCGCGCCGCTCGATTTGGAATGGCTGCCGGGTGTGGGGGAAGTTTCGCGATCCACGCTGGAAGTGGCCGGGATAAGGCGCATCGGCGAGTTGGCGCGCGCGCCGCTGGACGCGCTGGCGCTGGTGCTGGGCCGGCAGGCGCTTGCGCTGCAGCGCCGCGCGCAGGGCGTCGACGAGGAACCCGTGGCGCCGCGGCGCACATGGTCTCCGGCGCTGCGCGAGCAGGTCGAATTTCCGGAAGACGTCTGGGATGAGGCGCGGCTGCTGATCACGCTGCGCGAAATGCTGGAGCGACTGATGGCGCGGGTGCGCGGCGAAGGCGCGGAGATCCGGCGCGTCACGCTCAAACTGCGCTACACGGACCGCGATGAATCCGAGCGCTCGCTCACGCTGGCCGAACCGGCGTGTGTGGAAAGCGAATTCCGCGCAGGGCTCGAACGGCTGCTGCGCTCGGCCTGGCAGCGGCGCGTGCGTTTGCGCGCAGTGTGCCTGGAAGCGGGCACACTTTATCGCCCGTCCCCGCAGATGGAATTATTCGCGGAGGCGCAAATCCGGGAGCGGGAGTATCGCCTGGCGAGCGCCATCGACCGCTTGCGCGCCAACTTCGGCGCGGCGGCGGTGCACTGGGGCTATCAGTTGCCGGCGAAGTGCGCAGCTACCTTGTGAATGGCCGCGGCGATCTGGTCCACGTGCGCTTCGGTGTAGTTCTCGTTCCAGAGAATGGCGATCACTTCATGGAGCACGCGCTCGGCCACGGGACACAAGCCCTGTTCGAACTTCTGCGTGCCGTAAGTGCTGAACGGATAGCCGGAAGCGGCGTAGGTGTTAGGGCCGGTGAACACCGGCGAAAGATACAGTGGATCGACGATGTACTCGACCCAGGCCGGCACGCCCTCGGCCACCAGCGCGTCGCCGAACTGGCGCGCGGTGGCACGGGCCGCGTCCTGGTGGACGCGTAGCATATAAAGCCAGTAGGAGTGCTTCGTGTTGGAGGGCACGGCGGGCGCGCTCACGCCGGCAAGGCCCTTGATGGCGGCATCGAGACGGGCGGCGAGCGCGCGGCGCTTCACCACGGGCGCGGGCAGCTTGCGCAACTGAGCGAGTGCGACGGCACCTTCCAGTTCCGACATGCGATAGTTCTGCGCCAGGAACAGGAAACGGCACGAGCCGAGGGTCTTCGAGTCGCGCGGCCAGGCCTTGTCGGCAAACAGCGTCGCGCGTCGCGCCCATTCGTCGTTGTTTGTGACGAACAGGCCGCCTTCCCCGCACGTGATGTGCTTGCTCTGCTGCAGGCTGAAGCAGGCCATGTCGCCGATGGTGCCGACGAGCTTGCCCTTGTACTCGGCCCAGTAGGCTTGCGAGCAGTCCTCGATGAGTACCAGGTTGTGGCGGCGCGCGATGGCGCTCAGTTCGTCGAGCGCGCAGGGCTGGCCGGCCAGGTGCACGGCCACGATGGCGCGCGTCTTCGGCGTGATGCGGCGCTCGACGCCGGCGGGATCGAGCGTGATGGTCGCCGGATCGAGATCCGCGAACACCGGCACCGCGTTTTGCCAGAGGATGGGCGCGATGGAACCGATGTCGGTGATAGGCGGAACGATGATCTCGTCGCCGGGGGCCGGATCGAGCGCGGCGATGGCCAGGTGTACGCTGGCCGTGCCGCTCGAACAGGCCGCGGCGTGCTTCACGCCGAGACGTTCCGCGAATTCGGCTTCGAGCCGCGGCACCATCTTGCCCCCGTTACGCGTCAGGCAGCCCGAGTGCAGCGCTTCGAGAACCAGTGCTTCTTCTTCGGCGCCAAACGTGCGGCCAGCGCTTTCCAAGTATGATGGCAGGCGCGTGCCGATCGCCTTCTCGCCGCCATGAATAGCCAACTTCGCGCTCACTTCTTTTCCTCCGGATTGTCGAGATAGATGGTACGGCCTTCCGCGGCCGAACGGTATGCGGCTTCGGCCACCGCCACGGCCGCGCGGCCGTCCTCGCCGGTTACAGCGGGCGTGCGGTCTTCGAGAATGCTGTCGATGAATTCCTGGTGCTGCGCGCGATAGGCCGCCATGCGCACGGGCGAGAGCATGCCCTGGCCGGCCCAGTCGATGGGCGGCTGCGTGGAGACCACGCTCCAGGCGCCATTCTGGCCCAGTCGCAATTCACCATAGGCGTCCAGGTCCAGGTTTCCGGTTTCGCCCACGATCCGGGCGCCGGACTCCGAGCGCGGGAAGATAGGCTTGGGGATGTCCCAGCTTTCCCAGAGCGTGGCCATGGCGCCATTCGAAAGAGAGAGCAGCGCCATCGTGGAAACCTCGTTGCCCGATTCCGGATCGCGCTGCACATGCGCGGTGACGCTGGTGACCTCCGTGCCGGTGACCCAACGGATGCGGTCGATGTTGTGCACGGCGTGGCCGATGAAGGGGCCCACGTTCTCCGGCTTACTCTGCCAGGGGGGCAGCGCCTTGATTCCGCCGCTCGCCAGGATCAGTTCCAAAACCATTTTGACTTTGCCGATGGCGCCTTCCCGCACCAGCCGCCGCGCTTCGATGTTGCAGATGCGGAAGCGCTGGCCGAACATAATCATCAACTTCACGCCGGCTTTGCGCGTGGCTGCCAGAATGCGGTCGCAATCGGCGACCGTGGTGGCCATGGGCTTGTCGAGCAGAATGTGCTTTCCGTGGTTGGCCGCCTCGACCGCCTGCCAGGTGTGCTCGGCGTGCGGCGTCGAGATGAGAACGGCGTCGATGTCCGGGCGTGCCAGCAAAGCTTCCACGCTGGGTTCCGCCGTGACGCCGTATTCCGCGGCCAGCTTCGGGGCACGCGAACCGCCGGCGATCGCCACCAGTTCCACGTTCTTCAAGTACTTTGTGGATGCCTCCGCGTTGGTCCGGCCCATAAACCCGGAGCCGATGATGCCTAAACGAATGTTCTTCATGACACCTTCTCCTCGACGAGCGTGTTTTCCAGAACTCCGATCTTTTCGATTTCACCGCGCAGGCGGTCGCCCGGCTTGAGCGCGATGCCGCGCGCGAAGCCCACGCCCTCGGGTGTCCCCATGGCGATGACGTCGCCGGGTTCGAGCGTCGCCACGCTGCTGATGTAAGCGATTGTCTCAGGGACGCTGAAGATCATGTAAGACGTGTTCGAATCCTGCATCAGTTGCCCGTTCACCCACAGGCGGATGTCGAGTTTGTGCGGGTCGGCAATCTCGTCCTTGGTGACGATTTCGGGGCCGAGCGGCGCGTGCCCGTCGAACCACTTGCCCATGAGCCAGTCGAAGAACGGATCGAACTCGCGCACTTTGCGGTGTTCGATGCGTGCGTTGAACTTGCGCTCGCTGATGTCGTTGATGACGGTGTAGCCGAAAACGTAATCCATGGCGCCGGCGGGCGGGACATCCTTGGCGCGCTTGCCGATGACGACGGCCAGTTCGATCTCCCAATCCACGAAGACGTTGTTCGCCCGGATGGGAATCGTGCCGCCGGGCGCGTTAATCGTCGTGGGCGGTTTCCAGAAGACCTGCGGTGTGAGGACTCCATCGGCGGTGGGGTCTATAAAGCCACTCTCGACGATGTGCTTGCGATAGTTGCCCGCCAGGGCGAACAGCTTGCGCGAGTCGCGGATGGGCGCGTCCAGGCGGAGACCGGCGGCCGGAATGCGCGGCCCGTCGAGCGCTGGCGGCGCGCTCATCAAGTCGATGGGACTCTTCGCGCCGAGGTCGACCACCTCATCTTTTGTCCGCACGCCGAGATGCACACTGCCGTCGGCTGAGAAAAATCGAAGGATTCGCATAGTTCAACTCTTCAGATTAAACAGACGCTGCGCGTTGCTAAAGAAGATGGCCTCGCGCGCGGTTTCGGAGATATTGGCATGAGCGATCTTGGCGACGACCGCGGCGCCGTTCTGGATGGGAGATCCGCTGCCGAACAGCAGGCGCTCCGAGCCCACCTGCTGGACGATTTTCGCGATCGCCTCGAAACCCATGATGCAGGATGTCTCCAGGTGCACGCGCTCGAAACGGCGCATCATCGAGATGGCCATCTGGAGCTCGAACAAATAGTTGACGCCCGCCAGGATCCAGTTCACCTTGGGGTGGCGCTCGATGACAGCCGCCATCACGCCGATATCCAGCATCGGCACTCCCCAGTTCATGACGACTCGCAAAGGCAGCATCACCGGCCAGCCGCGTTGGGCGGCGTCCTCGAGGATGGGCTCGATGGAAGCCTCGTAAAGCGGATGATAGCTGTGATGCTGCGGGTACAAACGTACGCCGCGAAAACCGCGCGCCGCGTAAGCGTCGAAATCGTAAGGCTCGTCGGAGAACTTGTGGGACAGTTCGCGCGGGCCAAGGCACGCCATGGGAACCAGCGCGCCACCGCACGCCGCGGTTTCGCTCTCCGTCTCGATGTTACCGTCTTCCCAGTTCACGAACAGGCTGCGCGTGGAGCAAACGGCCGCCTGCTGGATGTCCCACTCGGATAGCAGGGAGCACAGTTCGGCGCCGGTAGTCGCCTCGATGGGCCAGTACGGCCAGCGGCCGATGAAGGCGTTCACGTCGAAGATCATTGCTCCACCCCCATGAGCCGCAGGATATTCGCGCCCATGATCTGGCCCAGGCTTTTGCTTGAGAGGCCGCTCGACCTGATGCGGCCGAGCTGCGAATAGGGATCGAGCAACGGCGTGTCCGTGCCGAAGACGATGCGGTCTGTGCCGAGAGCGGCCACCGCCTGTGGGAGAAAGGCGGCGTCGATGGTTGAACTGGCCGTCTCCAGGTAGAGGTTGGGGTGCCTCTGCGCGGCCATGATGGCGCGGCTCCAATCGCCTTTGGCGAAAGGCTGGCCGCCTGAATGCGCCATCAGGATCCTCACCGCGGGCACGGCCGTCAGCATGTACTCACACTCTTGCGGCGTCACGTGTCCCAGGATGGGGAAGCCCAGCTCCACGCACTTTTCGAGGATCGGGATGATGGCCGGCTCGGCGACGGACATGTCGGGCGTGGAGTAAATCTTGAGTCCCCTCATCCCGTAATCGTTCCGGCAGCGTTCGAGTTCGTCGAGCGCTTCCTGGCCGAAGTGGGTGGAACTTATCGTGGCATAGCCCAGCATGCGGTCCGGGAACTTCTTCAGCTCCTGGGAAAGGAGATAGTTGCCCTCGTGCATGTCGTAGAACAACGCCGTGAGATCGGTGACGCAGATCTTGTCGAAGCCGAGCTTGTCGGCGGTGCGCACCAGGAATTCGCCGTCGACGTCGATCTGGAGGCGCGTGGACTTGCCGATGTGGACGTGCGCGTCGACGATCATCAGTAAGCCTCGCCATCCACGTGCGCCGGCGCGGGCGTCGGCGTGAATTTGAGATTTGAGACCTTCACTTCGGCGCGCGCCTGGTCTTCCACGTCATCCAGGTGGGCGAACAGGTCCGCGATGCCGGACCCACTCCAGGCCGCCGCCACGGAATAGCGCCCATCGACCGCTCGGCCCGCGGCCAGGCGCCCGGCGAAGACGATGGCTGCGTTGCGGTCCTCCTTGGTCTCCAGCGGTTCGATGGAAGCGGCTTGCTTCGGGTCGTAGAACAAAGCCAGGGCAATGGGACCGATCTTCGGCGTCTGCGAGCCGGAGAGCA
>CAZLOS010000091.1:0-20609 GCA_964561215.1 uncultured Solibacteraceae bacterium
ACCACGCCCTCAGGTGTGAGAGTCGCTACTTTCTACGATCTACCGGACATCCTCAATGCAGCAGGAGATGGCACTCCTCTTCCTTGCACATCCGGTTGGCGGTTCACCGAGAGAGCTAACTCAAGCACAACGAGATGGGAATCTCAAGAAGGCGCAACGCGAGTCTTTACGAAAACGCCTCGACAACATCGGCAATTGTGCGCGGATATTTGGCGAGCCAGGCGTCGAAGGATTCTGGAAACTAGCCGAGAAGATCAACTACTACGACGGCAGACCAGACGTGCCTGGTTCTGAGAGGTACCAGAATGATATTTCTGGCAATGGCGTGAACCTTTCCTTGGCAGCTACGGTCAAGTACGATATTGCTCAGGTGCTGGTAAAGGACGGTCAACCCACTAACAATGTCGTGCTCGGCAGGGATTTCTTTGGTGATGAGAAGGTGAGCAGACCTGACACGCTGCTGCACGAAGCTCTTCATGTGGTACTGGGAATGTTTGACGAGGGGCTGACATATTACCTGTCTGCGAATTTCGGATACAAGCCTACCAGCTCTGACACTCATTCGATTTCGGACTGGCTGAAGGATGACTGCCCGAACCAGAGGGGTGGCAAATGATTCGACTATTACTGCTCCTGCTGGCGACTGGAGCAATGGCATTTGACCAAACTCGAAGTGAAGTCCTTTGGGAGCGGAGTGATCGGCTTTCATGGTTTAGCACCGTCGTCGTTCGGAAGGAGCAATTCGTGTTTCCAAACATGGAGCGGCTTGCGCAACGCTTTCTACGACGCGCGGGGACATCACGCAGAGTAGTAGCGGTTTCCGTTTATCCGACGCGGCAGATTGCTAGCTTGCTAAGTGGGATGAACTGCGGTAGCTTTCGGCAATGGAGGGCTTATTATGATGGGTTCCCTCAGGATTCGCTAGTTGCGGCAAGTGTCGTGGCTATCGGTGCTGATGCAGCGGTTCGTTTGAGGAGCGCTGATGGCACCATCAAGCGACAGGTGGTACGAGGCAGAAATCCGATGGAGTTTTCTGTCGGTGGCGAAACGTTTGAAATCTTGGCCATATCCGATAGAACCATCTCGCGCTTTGAAAAGTGCAGGGGGGCTGGGACTCAGCTGCCAGTCGTTTATGTCCAAACGAACGCCCCACTAACACTCAGGCTCTGCGAAGAAGCCACAGCCGTTCTCTCTGCCAGGTTGCGTACAGGTAACGTGTCGGTGAATTACAGAAACGATCGATGGTTCGTCGTCGGCACTTCGTTTCCCATCATGTACCCCTATGCGCCACCAACCCAACCTCCCACAGAAGTAGAGTACAACAGGGGGGTTCAGATTGGTTGCATGAGCGCGGGCTGTTCGAGACGGAGTACGTGTGTGCAGTTGTCGGGGCCGCCTCTGGGTGCTCCATAGTCCTGCTGGACAGGGATGGTGACACTCCCGAAAACAACCCACGGGTAAAGGGGACAGACGCATTTTGCGGAGAGGAGAGCGAAACGCGTCAGCCTGAGCGCCGTGATTTTCATCCACACCTTTGTTCCAAGCCCACCCGTGTGCGGCTATTGCCCAGAGTCGACCTCCTTCAACAGGTTGGGGTGACGGTCAAGCAGCATAAGGAGTTTCACCAGTGCGAGCGGGGGCTTGGTCTTGCCGTTCTCGTAACGCGAAAAGGCGTTCGGTCCGCCGCCGAAGATTGCGGCCGCCTGCCGCTGGTCGAGCGAGAGTTTCTTGCGCACACGCGCGATAAAGCCCGGATCGACGATGGAGGCGTTCACGTGCTTGTTGAACTCCAGCATCGCCGCGCTGACCCGTTTCGATTCCGCTGCGGCCAGGACGCTTTCCCCGCAGGCCGGGCAGAACTCGCCGCGCACGGCCGGAATTGTGGTCGTTTCACCTTTGTAGGCGTAGGAAATATCGCGCGTGTCGCGCACCAGTTTTGCCTTTCCGCACAATCGACACTTCATGGCTGCGCTCCTTCTTTCACAATTCTTTGAACGACACGATCAACACATCGTCATGCGGTGGTCGGCGTGTGTGGTCATGCTCTTGTAGAAAACTCTTGGCGTAAGCGCCGCGACGACGCTGACGATCTCTGCGAAGCCGATGCCCAGAACCACACCGCCAGCGAGCGCCGAAACCGTGGCGCGGACCTTGCCCGCTGCAAGCAGGTTCTTGACAACCACCAGCTTGCAGGGCGGCGTCCGCTTCCCCAGAGGACCAGATTGACCTACTTGGTTATATTTGGCAAGTAGGTGAATGCGGATTCTCCTCGTAGCCGATCACCGATTCTCCCCGGAAAGCGACCAGTGTCCTCGTGCCGGACAGATCGTCACGCTTTGGCCGCCGCTGGCTAACTCTCGTGTTGCTCTTCAATCGCCACATCCCAAGCAGACTCTACCACGACAAGTCTAGTGGTCCAGCCCCTCCGCCGCAAATGCTCACTCTTCGGTAACAAAACAAAACCGACTGATTCTAAACGACTTCCTTGCGTCTGATTTTGTCGCGCAAGTTACACTCAATGTGGAGACTGTATGCCATCGCTACGCCGCATTCTCGCTTCCCGCGCCAATGGAGCGCGCTCCCTCGGCCCTGTCACGCCCGAAGGGAAGGCCCGTTCCTCGCGCAACGCCCTCCGCCACGGCCTTCTCGCGAAGTGCGTGGTCCTCTCGAACGAGTCTCCCGCCGGTTTCCAGGAATTGCATGACCAGTTCGTCAACCGCTTCGGCCCCGCCGATGGCGTCGAGGACGGTCTGCTCGAAGAGATGATCGCCGCCTCCTGGCGTCTCCGCCGGGTTTGGGCCCTCGAAACCCGCCTGCTCGACGATGCCTTGGCCGCTCAGGCTCCCGGCGACGAGTTGGGCCGCGTCACCGCCGCCTTCAGCTCTCTCGCCTCGCGCCCCGAACTCGCCCTCATCCATCGCTATGAGACCCGGCTCCACAACGTTTACCAGCGCGCCCTCTTCAACTTCCTCCTCCTGCGTACCTCCGCCGTGCCAAACGAACCCGGCAACGCCACCACGGTACCTGCCCTCGCGCCCGCCGAAAGCGCGCCTTCGCCTCAGCCCGCGTCCTCACTGTCCTCGATTGCCGTGAAGCCTGCCTCCGCGCCGCCTCCCGGTCCGCCTTCTCCAACCACCTCCTGTGATGTCCCCGCTGTGCCAAAGGAACCCAACGACGCCATCCCGATTCCCGTCCTGCCGCCGGGAAGTTGATTTCATCGTTGAACTTACTCCGCCCGCCCCGCTTGAATTGTCCATCCGGCTGGCGGTATCATTCCCCCTTCGGAACGTACTTTTGGCTCGGTAGGTCCCATCATGACAACAAACCCATCTTCTACACCCCGCAGGAATTTCCTGCGCGCCGCCGCGGCGGCCAATTTGCTGATTCTTAAGCCCGAACTCGTGTTCGGTACGCAGCGCAACTCCACCGTCCGGCTCGGCCTGCTCGGCTGCGGTGGACGCGGCTCGGGCGTTGCCACCGGCTTCATTAAGGATGCCGGTGCCCATCTCAGCGCGATCGCGGACCTGTTCGAGGACCGCGTCGTGCAAGGCAAGAAGCGCTTCGACGAAGCCCTGGCCCAGAAGAACCTGCCCCCCATCGATCCTTCGCAGATCTTCCAGGGGCCGAATGCTTGCGAACGCATCCTCGAATCCAAGCAGATCGACGCCATCTACATCGCCACACCGCCGTATTTCCATCCGGAGCACCTGGAAAAGGCCGTGGCCGCGGGTAAGCACGTCTATCTTGAAAAGCCGGTCGCGGTCGACGTCCCCGGCGCTAAGCGCGTCATTCGGGCCGGCGAGAAGGCGAAAGGAAAAATCAGCCTCGCGGTGGGATTCCAGATCCGGCACGCCACCCCGTTCGTGGAACTGGCCAAGCGAGTCCACGCGGGCGCTCTTGGAACGCCGGTTTGCGGCCTCACCTACTACTATGCCGGAGCGATTGCGCGGCCCGATTGGCCGGGGGTTCCTCCCGCCACGCGCCGCCTGCGCAACTGGGTTCACGACCGCGTACTCAGCGGCGATATCATCGTCGAGCAGAACATCCACATCATCGACGTGACCAACTGGATGCTGCAGGGCCATCCTCTGAAGGCCGTGGGCGCCGGCGGGCGCGTCGGACGAGAGGATAAGGGCGATTGCTTCAGCCACTTCAACTGCCAGTACACCTACCCCGGCGACGTGCACATCACCATGAACTCCACGCAGTTCATCAAGGGAAGCTGGAGCGTGGCCATGCAGTATTTCGGCACGCGCGGCAACGCCGAAGCCCATTACGACAGCCCGGTGTGCATCACGGGCGCCGAACCGTGGGAATTCCCCATCCAGACCAAGGCCGGCCAGATCACCGACTCCAAGGCCGCGGTGACGGGCTCCTTCAAGGGCGCCCTCGACGACGCCGATCCTAATAAGCAGCGCGCGTTCATCGCCAGCATCACCAGAGGCAACCTGCTGGCCCAGGCGGCACTCGGCGCGGAATCCGCGTTGAGCGCCATGCTCGGCCGCACCGCCGCCTACACGGGCCGCGAAGTGACTTGGGACGAACTGTTGCGTTCGAACGAAGTCTGGGACGCGAAACTGGATATCGCCAGGGTCTGAACCATTATGGGGCAGGTGGAAACGCCTGCCCCATGCAGGACAAGCGGGGCCTGGGATCTTTTTATACGTAACCGCCGGGGGGGCCAACGCGTCCCCTCAACTCCGTGCCCGTCCGGCCATGGACGGATCTCGAGCCGGTACCGGGGAAACGACTGGCGCCCGGCCATCTAGGAGGATCTGGGGTATGGTGGCGCGCAGCGCACTTTTCTTGTGTGCTCTTGTTCTGTCGGCACAGACTTCATCCGAGCCGACGCTTCGCATTACCGTCAACCTGATTCAGGTGGACGCCGTGGTCACCGACAAGCAGGGCCGGTCCGTCCCGGATCTCAACAAGGAAGACTTCGAAGTCCTGGAGGACGGCAAGCCGCGCAAGGTCGAGTACCTGTCCTACATTGCTACGCCTGTGGCGCCCGCACCGCCGCGGAGCATCGCCGCCGCCGCTCCGACGGCGGCACCGTCATTGGCCGCGCCGCGTGAGGCCGATGCCCGCCGCTCCATCGCCATCGTGGTGGACGATCTCTGGCTTTCGTTTGCGAGCATGCATTTCGTCCGCAACGCGCTGCGAAAGTTCGTGGATGAGCAGATGCAGCCGGGCGACCTTGTTGCGATCATTCGCACGATGGGTGGAATGGGAGTGCTCGAACAGTACACCACGGACAAGCGCTTGCTGCGAGCCGCCATCGACCGTGTACGGTACAGCATCGAGAGCCGCAGCGGAGATATTGAAGTGCAATCGCAGGAGGAGAACGGGACGGCGCGCGGCTTTCGGGAGCGTTACTCCACCGTCGTCTCGATGCTCGCCTTGCGCCGCGTGGTGGACGGGCTTCGGCAGATGCCGGGCCGCAAATCCGTTCTGTTGTTTTCCGACGCGTTGAACCCCCCGGATGACCTCCATGTTGCGGCGAGACGCTTGGGCCGCCTTGATTCGCTGCGCAGCCTCGCCGACCAGGCCAACCGCGCGGCGGTGGTCTTCTATACGGTACACGCACGCGGGTTGGAGACATTCACGCTGCGGGCCAGCGACGATGTCGGCCCGCTCATCCAGGGCGAGGGCGGCGGAATGCTGCTCGCCAAAATGCAGCGTGACCGGTATGGGATGGGCGCCCGGCGGGTCGCCGACCGGTCCGGCCTGGAGTATCTGGCGCGGGAGACCGGCGGCGTGATGATCGCCGACGATAACGATCTCTCAACCGGTGCCCGCCAGGCGCTTCGGGATCAAAGCGGCTATTATCTGCTCGGCTACCGCCCGCCGGAAGGTTCTTTCGTGACCAAAGATGGCGTCAGCCGCTACCATCGACTGAAGGTCGTGGTGAAGCGTCCCGGCTTGCAGGTGCGCACGCGCGCCGGCTATTTCGGTATACCGGACCACGCGCGCGCTCCAGCGGCGAAGGATCGCGTTTCGCGGCTGATGGCTGCGCTGCGCAGTCCCTTCGCGGCGGGCGAGATCAACTTGCACCTGACGGGCTTGTTCGGTAACGCGGCCGATATGGGTTCCTACATCCACGCCATGCTGCACATCGACGGACGCGGCCTCACCTTCGCCGATGACGGCGCGGACTGGAGAAAGGCGGAGGTCGATCTGGTCCTGATGGCGGTTGGCGAGGATGGAGCAGCTACGGAGATCAACGCCCGGCACTACCAGATCCGCGTTTCCAACCGGGAGTACGATCGCGCTGTGAAGAACGGATTCCTGTACCGCCTGATGTGTCCTGTGAAGAAGCCCGGGGCCTATCAGGTGCGCGTCGCCGTGCGGGACTCCAACTCGGACAGGATGGGTTCGGCCAGCCAGTTCGTCGGGATTCCAAATGTGGCGAGCGGCCGCATGGCGCTTTCCGGGATTCTGCTGGAGTCTCGCGCCCCAGGCGCCACAGGCGGAGCCGCGCTGCGTGTTTTTCCCCAAGGGAGCCCGCTGGTCTACGGCATAGTGGTCTACAACCCGAGCCTGGCGGCGCTCCGGACTTCACGAGTGATTGTCCAGGCGCAATTGTTCCGCAACGGCAAACCCGTGTGGACCGCGCCACAGGCGCCGCTTGATCCGGCCGCAAGCGCCGATCTTCTCCGCATCCAGTTCGCCAAGGAACTGGACTTCGGTACATCCATGCCGCCGGGTGAGTACCTGCTGCAGATAACCGCCATAGACAAGATGGCATCCAAGAAGGCGCCACCCGTTTCCCAGTGGACGGACTTCGAACTCGTGCCGGCGAATTAAGGCGATGCGGACCGTACTTCTGCTGCTTGCTCCCGTTCTTGCCGCTCAGACTGTTCCCGAGCCGACGCTCCGCATCACCGTCAACCTGGTCCAGGTGGACGCCGTGGTCACCGACAGCCACGGCAAGCGCGTGACCGATCTTACCAAGGACGACTTCGTCATCCTGCAGGACGGCAAACCGCACAAGGTCACTCACTGCACCTACTTCGCCGAACCGCCGGCGGCGCCCATCCCCGCGGCGGTCAAAGCTCCGGCAGGCGCACCGGTCGCGGTGCCGGCCTTGAAGCCTTCGCAGGCGCGGCGCGTGGTAGCTCTGGTGATCGACGATCTCGGCATGGCGTTCAGTAGCGTACACTTCGCGCGCCAGGCGCTCAGACAGTGGGTGGACGAACAGATGCAACCGGGAGATCTGGTGTCCATCGTCCGTACCGGGGCCAACGCGGGCGCTTCCCAGCAGTTCACCAACGACAAGCGCCTGCTGCATGCGGCCATCGACCGCGCACGGTGGAACGGATTGGGCCGCGCGGATTCCGACGCGGTGAAGGAGCCTGACGTTGACCTAGAGACGATACGCCCGGAGATGCGTGGCGAGATCGAGCGAGAAATCCTCAAGAATGAAAACCTGCAGCACGAGATGTCCAGCGTGGGGACCGTGGGCGCGTTGACCTGGGTTGTGCAAGGCCTGCAACAGATGCCCGGACGCAAATCGGTAATCCTGCTTTCGGACGGATTCAAGATGTGGATCCAGGAGAAAACCGGTCCGAATGAGTTCAGGAGGGCCCTGGATCGTCTCTCCAATCAGTTGCGCAATTTGACCGATCGGGCGAACCGGACCGGCGTGGCCATTCACACGATCGACGCACGCGGCTTGATGACGGGCCGGCCTGGGGCCAAGGCGCCAACCGCGCCGGCAGAAGTCGTCGATCTGAGTTCGGTGACTAACAACTGGGACGGGCTGAGGTTTCTGGCCCAGGAAACCGGCGGACTGTTCACCAAGAACGACAACGATCTTCCGGGTGCGGTGGACAAAAGCGTCGAGGACCAGAACGGCTACTACATGCTCGGTTACAACCCCGGCCCGGATACGTTTCAGTTGAAGAAGGGTAAGAGCAAGTACCATCGCGTCACAGTGAAGGTCACGCGTCCGGGACTGGAAGTTCGCTCGCGCGCCGGATTCCTGGGCGTTCCCGACGAGCCTCGCATAGATCCGGGCCAGGCCCCTGGCCGGAGCCTGATGGTGAATCGCGAGCGGCTCTTACTGGATAGCATCGCCAGTCCATTTCAGGCCGAAGGCATCCGGCTGCACCTTGCGGCGCTGTTTGGAAACGCCTCCGACAGCGGCTCTTATGTGAACGCGATGGTGCACATCGACGCCGGCGATCTTGCGTTTGTCCAAGACGGGCCGGGGTACCGCAAAGCGACGGTCGACGTGGTGCTGGCGACGTTCGACGCCGACAGCGAAGCCAAAGGCTCGGTGGCCAAGGATCACAACATCCGCGTATCGGACGCCGGCTATGAACGTATGCTTCAGCAGGGCTACCTGTATGACGCCATGCTCGCACTCAAGAAAGCCGGTGCGTATCAGTTCCGCGTGGGTGTACGCGACGTGGGCAGTGGAAAGTTCGGATCGGCCAGCCAGTTCGTGTTCGCGCCGGATGTAAGCAACGGACAACTGGCGCTCAGTGGAGTCTCGCTCGACAACCGGCTGGCGGCCGGTGCGCAAGCGCATTCCAGCCAGCCGGCGCTGCGGATGTTCCGGCACGGCGAACCGATCTACTGCGGCGTGATGGTCTACAACGCGGGCGGCGTCAAGGGAGCACAGCGGCCGGAAGTGGAGATGCAGGTTCGCGTATTGCGGGACGGCCGGATGGTATGGCGTGGCGAACCGTACCCATTGAGAGTCGAAGGACAATCCGATCCCAGCCGCGTGCCGTTCGTCCAGAAGCTCAGCTTCGGGCCGCGCACACCGCCGGGTTCCTATGTGATCCAGGTTTGCGCCACCGGCAAAGCCGCTCCCGCCAAGCGCCCCGCCGTGACGCAGTGGACGGATTTTGAATTAGCCGCGGCGCAGTGATGCGCTTACGCTGCGTTGAGTGCGTGGCGTAGCATGTCGAGCGCGTAGTGAACGGCGAAGCCGCGGATGCGGCCGCGGTCGCCTAGAAACTGGAACCGCCGGGCGCTCGCGCCGCGCTCGCTCGCCAGGCCGATGTAGACAGTGCCCACGGGTGTTTCCGCCGTACCGCCCGCCGGCCCGGCCACTCCGGTCACGGAGAGCGCGTAGGTCGCGCCCGTGCGCTCACGCGCGCCTCGTGCCATGGCGAGGGCCGCTTGTTCGCTCACTGCACTGTACTGCTCAAGCAACTGCGCGGACACGCCGAGCAGTTCCGTTTTCATGAGGTTGGTGTAAGTGAGAAAGCCGCCCACGAAGTAGTCCGAGCTGCCGTCCACCGCGGTGATGCGTTCGCCGAGCCCACCGCCGGTGCAGCTTTCGGCCACCGCGACCGTGGCTTTGCGCCCGCGGAGCATGTCGCCAACGACTTTTTCCAATGTCTCACCGCGGCGCGTGTACAGGCGGTCGCCGAGCAACGGCGCCACCTGGTCCACTACTTCCCTGAGCAGCGCTTCGGCTTCCGCTGCCGTCTCCGCATGGGCCCGGAAGTGGATTTGGATGTCTCCGGGAGCCGCCAGCACCGTAGTCACCGGGTTGGTGTACTTCTTATAGACCGGGGAGATGAGCTGATCGAGATCGGATTCCGGCATGCCCGCCACGCGCAGTTCCACCGTGCGGATGACCAGCGGCGGCACGCGCTGCCGGAGCCGCTCGAAGACCTGCTTCTCGAACATGGCCTTCATTTCGTTTGGCGGGCCGGGCAGCAGCGCCACGATCCTGCCTTGCGCCTCGATCCACTGGCCGGGCGCGGTTCCGCGGTCGTTGGGAAGGATCTCGGCGGTGTCGAGGATGTAAGCCTGCCGGCGGTTGATCTCCGACATCTTTCGCTTCATGCGCGCGAAACGCGCCTCGATGGCCGCGCACACGGTTCTGTCGAAGTGCATGCCGAGGCCCAGGATCATGGCCACGGCGTCGCGCGTCACGTCGTCTTCGGTGGGGCCGAGGCCGCCGGTGATCACGAGCAGGTCCGCTCTTCCCAGCGCTGCCTCGATCATGTGGGCCATGCGTTCGCGGTCGTCGCCCACGATCTCCTTGCCCACGACCTCAATCCCCAGGGTATTCAACCGTTCGGTCAGATAGAGGGAGTTTGTGTCGATTCGCGCCGGGGTGAGCATCTCCGAGCCGGACGCGAGGATTTCAGCATTCATCTAAGAGAGCAGCAAGCCTTTCACGTCGGCGTCCACGCGGTAGATCGCGGCGTTGGTCGCAACCAGCACAGCGTGCGACGGTGTGAACGCCAGTCCTACGATGTTCGGGCCGGAGAGGAACAGCTTCGGATCGCCCGCCGGGTCGAAGCGCACGACGCCTTTGCGCCCGCCGAGCGACGCCGCCACGTACAGGTTTCCCTCCTCGTCGAAGGCGAGTCCCTGCGGCCGGCCTAGCCCGCGGTGGAACACAGATACCTCGCCCTTGGGAGTAATACGATAAATGCTGTCGTAGCTCGACGTCGTCGGCCCCGCGACGAACAGATTCCCGTCGGGTCCGAACGCCAGGTGGTATGCCGCGATGCTCGGTTCGAGCGTCGCGAACACGTAAATCTGGCGGTCCCGCGCAATCTTGAAAACGGTGCCCGAACGATCGCCCACGTACAGGTTGTCCTCGGCGTCGAAAGCCAGTCCCGTGGCGACGCCCATCCCTTCGGCGTAAACCGACATGTTCCCGCCCGGGCTGGCCTGGTAAACCATTCCGTTGAAGCGGCTGGAAATGTAGAGCAGGCCGTCGCGGCCGATCGCAAGGCCGGTCGGGTTCATGATGTCGTTGAGGAACGGTGTGACGCTGTAGTTCAGGTCGATCCGATACAACGAAACCGGCGTCTTCTGCCCGCGTGAGCCGCTGAACGTCGTGTAGATCACGCCGGTCGGGTCGACTGCCGGGTTGGCTACCGGGTGAAGGCTGTCGGCAATTTGTATGCCGATGTCGCAACTCCACGGGGCGCTCGAAGCATCGCCGTTCGTCAGTACGAACTCGCCGACCGAGGCGTTCTCCGGCACGCGCGCAATTACCAGCGCGTCGGATCCCACGATGATCGGCGCCTGCACGTCGCCGAAAGTCACTCGCGGCCGCGCCGAGCGCACGAAACCCTTGCCGTGGATGTGGACTTCTCCACCGGCAATAGCGGCCTGCGGCGAAACATCCGCGATCTCCGGCCTGCCGTTCTTGCTCTTCGGTGTAGCCATACTCAATAAAGATTGAAACATCCTGCCACGTACAATACAAGCGCGCCGTAGACTCCCGCCATGACGTCGTCGGCCACGATGCCCACACCGCCATGCAGTTTCTCCAGTTGCCTGACCGGCGCCGGTTTCCAGATGTCGAAGAACCGGAACAACAAGAATCCAGCCAGGAGCGCCTGCCAATTAGATGCAGTGGCGCCCGCTAAAGTTGCCCACTGTCCCACCACCTCGTCGATCACCACGAATCCAGGATCTTCTTTTCCCGCGTCGGAGGATGCGCGGCCGGCGGCCCACACGGCGAGCGGCAGGGCGGCGATGGCGGCGACGCCCATCGACCACGGTGGCCAATGCAGGTAGCGTGCGGCAATCGCCGCTAACACCACTGCACCCAGCGAGCCCGCAGTTCCCGGAGCCACCGGCGAGAGCCCGCAGCCAAACCACGTCGCCAGGAGATGGGCGCACCAGCTCGCCGCGCTACGAGTTTTCATCAGACTCCTGTTCTTCGGGTTCCTCCTCGCCGGTAAGCGGCGAGTGTATGACGTATTTCTCCGAGGCCCAGTTGCCCAGGTCGATCAGCTTGCATCGCTCGCTGCAAAACGGCATATACGGGTCGCCCATGGCGACCTCCTTTTTGCAGATAGGGCAATTCATGGCAGCAAGGTTCCCACTAAATCGTAATCGTAAGCGGCGGTCGCGCGGAAGCGGCGACGCTGGCCAGATGCTGGCGCGGCGCCCTCAAAGTCGTTCACATAGCAGACGCCGTCAATCTCGGGAGCCTGCGTCGCAAGCCGCGCCTGCCATAGCAGGTCCGTGTCCGGGCTGGGGCCTTCCACCAGGACTTCGTACTCGTGTCCCACCATGGCGCGCCGGCTCTTGCGCGAGATCTTGCGCTGCAGGGCCATCAAATGCCGCTTGCGGTTGTAAATGGTTCGCCTATCGATCTTGTTTGGAAGATGGAAGCTGGCGCTGGTCTCCTCGTCCGAATACGAAAACGCGCCCAGGTGATCGAAACGCGCCGCCTCGACGAACCGGCACAACTCGTCAAATTCCGCGTCCGTTTCTCCCGGATAGCCCACAATCATGCTGGTGCGGATGGCCACTCCCGGCACCGTGCGGCGGATCTTCCCGATCAGCTTCAGGAAAACGTCGGCCGAGCCGCCGCGCTTCATGCGTTTCAGCACGCCGGCGCTCGCGTGCTGCAGCGGGATGTCGATGTAAGGGACCAGCGCATGGCGCCGCGCCATGGTTTCGAGCAGCCGTGTGGTGACTTTGTTGGGATAGGAGTAGAGAAATCGTATCCATTTGGGCCGCGGCGTCTCAATGCGCGCCAACCGGTCCAGCAGTTGAGCGAGCCCGTCGCTCAGTCCCAGGTCCTCGCCGTAGCAGGTGGTGTCCTGCCCGATGAGGTTGATCTCTTCCACGCCTTCCTCGAACAAGCGCCTGGCTTCGGCGAAGACCGAATCGGGGCGCCGGCTGCGGAACCGCCCGCGAAACTGCGGGATGACGCAGAACGCGCACGGGTGGTCGCACCCTTCGGCGATCTTGAGGTAGGCGTAATGTTTTGGAGTAGCGCGCAGCCGCGGCGTCAGGTCGTGGTAGAGATACGGTTCATTGGCGGGCGCGGCGGGCGCGGGCGCGCCGGTGACCGCCGCGCCGATCTGCACCAGTTGATTGGTCCCGACAACGGCATCCACTTCCGCAATCGACTTGCGGATATCCGCCCCGTAACGCTCCACCAGGCAGCCGGCCACGACCAATCGCTTGGCCTTGCCCGACTTCTTGAATTCGGCCATCTCGAGGATGGTGTCCACCGATTCCCGCTTGGCCGGATCGATGAAGCTGCACGTGTTGACCACGATGACGTCGGCGTCCTCGGCGCGCGGCGTCACTTCGTGTCCCTGGGCCACGAGGTGGCCCATCATGACTTCGGTATCGACAAGGTTCTTGGGACACCCCAAGCTTATGAATCCGACCTTCAAAGTGCGTTTCCAGGGAGGGCGAGATGCCTAAATTCCAGCTTATCACGCGCCTCCGCAGCGGCCTACTTCGGGAACTCCATGTAGCGGATGCGGCCCACCGTGTCCGTGGCGGGGTCCGCCTGCTCTTGATACCCCAGGAACACGCGCCGCTTTTGCGGCCCGCACGCGAACTCGAGTCCAGGATTGTTCGACTCGCCCGTGATCACCTCGCCCGGGTCCGCGATCAGCAGCTTCCGCGTCGCGCCATCGCTCCGCACCCAGAAGCGCGCCCGCTGGCCCATGCAATCCACCCTCACCACGATCCCGTCGAGTTTGGTCAGGCGCCGCAAGATCAGCTTGTGGTACGGCTCTTCCGCCCTGGCGGCCTGCTCGCGCCCGCGCTGCACCTCTTCCCGCACCAGATGCGCGGTTTGCCGCTGGTCGGCGTTCGTCGCGACCTGGCGTAGTCCTTCGGCAGCCTCTTCAGCTTCCTGGTAGCGTCCCAACTGCGCAAGCGACATAGTCCGCAAGCGCCGCATGCGAAACTCTTCGGTCTGGGGCAGGCCGGTGGCCAGTTCGAATTCCCTCAGTGCGCTTGCGTGGTTTCCCTCGAAGAAATGCGCCGTGCCCAGCATGTAGTGCCAGTGTCCCTGGCCACCGCGCTCAACCTTCGGCGACAGTTCGCTCACGTCGATCTTCTCTCCCGCCCGGATGGCCGACTCGTACCCCACCGCGAGATCGGCCACCTGCGTGCCGCACTTCAACGCTGCCTGGTAATGCGAGGAAGCCTCCCGCATCAAGTGCGCGGCATATGCCAGGTCTCCGACGGCGGCCTGCAACTCGCAGCGGTCCGCCGCGGCGCGGGCAAGGCGGTGATATTCGGTGCGCGCTTCTCCGCGGGCGGGCCCGGACACGGCTACGGTGCGCCGTGCGATTTCCACTTCCACTTCGCCGATGACACGCGAGCGCGCCTGCGCATCCACCGCCGCGGGGGAGGCCATCTTCTCCAACGGGAACTGCGCCTGGTGGAACCACTCCCGTGCATCGCTATCGAATTCCACCAACGTCCTTTGATAAACGCGATCGACCGCTTCCCCGGTTTTCATGCCCTCGGCCAGAAGATTTTGGAACCGTGGGAACTGCCGGCGATAGGCCGGAGAGTGGTGCAGCATATCGACCAGCACCCACGCCTGCGCATAGAAGCGCGCAGTCGCATCCCCGCTGGTGAGTTCATCGATCGAGGCGGTCGAGGTCAGGTAATCGATCGGAATCCATGACCCACGCTTCAGGATGTCAAAGCGCCTGGGCTCGGCTATCCCGGCTTCCACGCTGCCGTCCTTGTTCCGGCGCATGGAGGCGTAATATCCCGCCGTGCCTTCGTGGAACCACAAGGGCCAACGGCCTCCCTGATGGCGCAACACCAGGTGTGTGTACTCGTGTAGCAGTGCGCGCCGCGCTTCGAAGAGTTCACGCAGAACGATCATGTCGCGCCACGGCGCCGCTAGATAACATCCCGCGGCCTGCTTCGCCGGACTCAACTGCTCGTAATCGAAGGGGGAGTCTGGAACCAGAATCAGTACCTTGCGATCCAGGCGCGATTTCAAACCGAAGTGAGTTTCAAACACCCCGCGCGCCCATTCCAAGTCGCCGAGCAGCGCTTCCACCTTGGCCGGATCGTAGCGGGAGACGACCTCGAAGTGCGGCGTCTCGACGGCGTGCCAGTCCTTGACCATTTGCGCAGGCGCACAAACGGCCGCCATTGCCAGTAGGCAGAGTTTTGCGCGCATCGTCGGGTCAAGCCGCCTGTGGAATATTGGACGCCACCGCCGCTTTGGGAATGCGGCTGATCAGATCGGCAAGTTCGTCGCGATTTTCCGCGCCGATGGTGAAGCAGTCGATCGTCTTCTGCGATAGGGCGAACTGAAGCGCCTGATCGATGCGGTTCTTCAGAACGCCCTCGCCAAGAATCTTCATCCCGATCACGCCTTTGCCCGCGGCCTTCATTTCGCCGAGGACACCCAGCACGGTCTTGGGATCGGCGTCCATATTGGCGCCCGCAAAATTGATGCGCGCCAGGTTCACTCTCACCCAATCGGTTTTCGCCGCCGTCTTCAGCGCCTCGATGGTGTGGCAACTGACACCGTGTGTGCGTACCACGCCCTTCTCATGCATCTCGCTTACCACCTCCATGGCGCCTTTGCACTCGTCCGGCCAGTCCGCTCTGGTCACGCAGTGCGCCAGCAGGATGTCGAAATAGTCCGTGCCCACCTCCCGGCGGAACCGGTCGATGTCTTTGCGCATCCCTTCGGCGGTACGCGAGAACGATTTGGTCATGATGGTGACCTTCTCGCGGGGCACGCGCTTGAGCGCTTCCTTTAAGTGCGGATGGCTGCCGTAGGAGTCGGCCGCATCCCAGAAAAACAGGCCGTTGTCGTAGCCGAAATGCAGTAGATCGGCCAGGCCCTGAATGCCCAGGACGCGCCCCTGCCGCCCGCCCAGCGTGCCTGTTCCCATGGCAAGCCGCGTCAGCCGGACCCTATCCGGGCCCAAGAATACGACGTCGCTCGCGCTTGGCGCCGGTGATGCCCACACCGGTGTTCCAGCCACCAGGCCATATTTCAGAAAGTCGCGGCGTTTCATGCGAAAATCGTATCATAAGTCCACGACATGCTGTAAAACGAGGGACGGCGGGGGTACACTCCCGCGCGGCCTGAACGCCGCCCTCCATCTGCTGTCCGGTTCTTGCGCTAGAGTTAACTGAAAGCCAAGGTGGAAGACTTGCTTGTCCGGAACTTGACCAAAGGGACTTTGATCGCTACCAACGCCGCCGCGGCGGATACCAGCGCGAAGCGCCGCACGGGCCTGCTCAAACACCAGAGCTTGCCCCAGGGCGAGGGGCTCTGGATCGTTCCCACCGAAGGCATTCACACTTTCGGCATGAAGTTCGCCATCGATGTGCTCTTCCTGAGCCGTGCCCGGAAAGTGATCAAGATGCGGCCGAACATGGGCCGTGGCAAGATCTCCCTTTGCGTTTGGGCCCACTCAGTGCTTGAAGTGCCGGCGGGCACCATCGCCGCCACCAGCACGGCCGTGGGGGATCAGTTGGAATTCGAGCGGTAACGGAAACAATCACCGGAACCGCTTCCGGTGCTCCTTGAGGATGCAACGGTCCATGACGACGATCAGCCCGGCTTTGCGCGCGCGCGCCGCCGCTTCCACATCCACCACACCCTCCTGCATCCAGACGGCGCGGGCGCCGATGCGGATGGCCGCATCGACGATGTCCGACACGAACTCCGAGCGGCGGAATATGTCGACGATGTCGATCTTCTCAGGGACCGAGTCCAGATCCGGGTACGCCTTCTCGCCCAGCACTTCCGTTTCGTTGGGATTCACCGGGATGATGCGATAGCCGGCGTGCTGCATGTAGTCTGTGACGCCGTGGCTCGGGCGGGCTTTCTTGCTCGACAGACCTACGACGGCGATCGTGCGGGCCGTGCGCAGCAGTTCGGTGATTACCGGCATCCGTTCTAATCCATCTTTAGAATCTTGCGGAAACGGGCCACCTCGGCGACGGTGAGGTGCCGGAATTCGCCCGAGGGAAGCGGCCCCAATTCCAGGAAGCCGATCTTCACCCGCTTCAACTTCTCCACCAGGCGCCCGAAGTACTTGAACATGACGCGAATCTGGTTCTGGCGCCCCTCCACCAAACGCACCTCATACCACGGATTAGCACCCTCTTTGATCAACTTCAACCAGGCGGGGGCCGTGCGGCGGCCGTGCATCGGGATGCCGTCCCGGAATTCCTGCTCCTGCTCCGGGCTGAGGTGCCCGTTCGCTTTCACCAGGTAGGTCTTGGTGACGTGGTGCGCGGCGGAGGTGATGCGATTGGCGAATTCCCCGTCGTTGGTCAGCAGCAGCAGTCCTTCGCTGTGATAGTCCAGGCGTCCCACGGGATAGACGCGCTCGTGGACGCCGCGCACGTATTCCATCACGGTGGTCCGGCCTTCGGGATCGTCCATCGTGGTTACACAGTTGTTGGGCTTGTGAAGCGCGATGTAGATCAACCGTTTGGGCGCGCGCAGGAGCTTCCCGTCGACTTTGATGTGATCGCGCTCGAAATCCGCTTTGGAACCCAGCTCCGTGACAATCTGGCCGTTCACCGTGACGCGGCCGTCCAGGATATACTGCTCCGCCTTCCGGCGGCTGGCGATGCCGGCGTGGGCGAGGATTTTCTGTAACCGCTCTTCCGCCATTACTCGTTGCTCGACGCTTCCGGGGCTTCGGGGGGCGCCGGAGCCTCTTCCTCCGCCGGGATCTCCGCTGCTTCCCCGGGCTCGGCTTCCGATGCCGGCGCAGCCCCGGCCGCGGCCTCAATCTGTTGATCGGGAGCCACTTCCGGATCGGGCGTAACCTCGGCGGGGGCTTCAGGCTCCGCACTCCCGTCCGGGGTGGTGGCTGCTGCCTCAGGCGTGCCGTCAGCAGGTTTCTCCTCCGGTGGCGCAGGGGCCTCGGAGTCGCTCAATGCCAGCCGCCTCAAATCCTCGAACTCCTTCAAGGTCGGAAGCTCATTCAGGTTCTTGAGGCCAAATTGGACCAGGAATTCCTTGGTGGTCTTGTAGAGAATCGGCCGCCCGATCACGTTCTTGCGGCCCGCCGACGTAATCAGTTTGCGATCGAGCAACGTTTTCAGGACGCCCGCGCCCTGCACGCCGCGGACCTCCATCACCTCGGGCGCCGTGATGGGCTGCTTGTAAGCGATCACCGACAGAGTCTCCAACGCGGCCAATGAGAGCTTCAGCGGAGGCTTCATGTTCTTGACGAACGTACGGATGGCTTCGTGATGCTCCGCTTTCGTCGTCATCTTGTAGCCGCCGGCCAACTCGCGGACGGTGACGCCGTGCGATGACTTGTTGTATTCGGAGACAAGGCGCTCCAGCAACGGTTCGACCCTGGCTGGCGGCTCGCCCAGTGCCGCAGCGATTTGCGCGGCAGAGAGCGGCTCGTCGGTTACATAGACGATCGCCTCCAGAACGGCCAGCAGGCGCTCCTCGTCCGATTGCTCCGTCGTAGCCTCGGACTTCAGGTCTAATTGTTCCGGCGTCAGCTCCTGGGGGATCTCCTCGGAAACGGGCGCCGCGGGAATATCGCTTGGTTGCATCCGGTCAGTTATAGTCCTTCTCGATCGCCGATACGGCTTCGCCGGAGGCCATGGCCTCCTCGAACTTCTTGTGCCGCTTGATGACGATGTCGCCAAACAGGTCGTGCTGCGCGAGCACCACGGCCTGCACCTTCACCATTTCGAGGATCGCCAGAAACAGGCAGATCATGGCGCGCCGGCTGCGCTGCCGTTCGAACAACTCCACCACGCGCAGGTCCTCGCTCTTGGGCTTCGACTCCAGCAGCGTCTTCAGGTACTGGATCATGTCCGGCACGCTGACATCTTCTTTGCCGACCTCGTAAATCGGGCGGTTGCGCGTGCGGTCCAGCACCTCCTGGAACGTGCGCACCAAGTCGTGCAACGTCACGGCCAGGCCGGGATTTTCGTCTTCGCTCAGGAACTGCTCGATCTGGGGATTGGACCAGACGACCTCTTCGATCTGGCGTTTCTCGTGGAGCATTTCGGCGGCGTTCTTGAAGCGCTCGTGCTCGAGCAGGCGTTCGACCAGTTCCGCGCGCGGATCTTCCTCGGGGGCGATCTCATCCAGGGCCGGATCGCGCGGCAGCAACATCCGGCTCTTGATGTGGATGAGCGTGGCAGCCATGTAGACGAACTCGGCGCCCAGTTCGATATCCAACTCCATAGCCTGTTGCATGTATTCGAGATACTGCGCCGTGATCTTGGCGATAGGGATATCGTAGACGTTGATCTCCTGCTTGCGGATGAGGTCCAGCAGCAGATCCAGGGGGCCTTCGTACTGTTCCAGATGTATATTTAGAGGCGACGCCACGTCTCTTCAAAATAGCATGGCCGCCGGGCGCGGCGAAGGTTCCGGGAGTGCGGAGGGGGCGGCCAACCCTTTCCTGAAAAAAGTACCGGGTAAGGCTTTCCGGTTCGGAAGGCTTTCGCGGGCAAAAATCCCTCCCGCCGGTGGTGCCGGCACCCCCGACCCCCGCGGAGCCCACCTTTCCGGGTGTCTCCCGGCCGGTGGTCCCGGCACCCGCGACGAAGAGAAGCCCGCTACACAAAGTGGTTCGCCACCGCGCCTGAGAGCCGCCAGGGGAAATCATTCCTTACGTGGTTTGAGATTCCCGCGTCCCTCGCAGTGGCGGTCACCACAACGAAAGCACGAAAGAAGTAGAGCAATTCACCTGCCAAACAGGTTGTCTCCCGCCTCCCCGGCTCGGTAAGAACCGGCGATACTACATGGAGGAGCAGCGGTGACGCGTCCACGGGGCGAGTTCTGCATCGGCACATCCGGGTGGAACTACGGCGGCTGGTCCGCCGTCTTCTATCCCGAGCCGCTCAAGAGCAAGGAGTATTTGTCGTACTATGCCCGACATTTTGGGACGGTCGAGGTCAACTACTCCTTCTACCACTTGCCCAGGCCGGAAACGTACCTGAACTGGTCCGGTCAAACACCGGAGGGCTTCGTGTTTGCCGTCAAGGCAAGCCGCGCTATCACGCATATCAATCGTCTCAAGAACGTCGAGGACGCCTGGCGGAAGTTTCTTGGCAATGCGGAAGTGCTGGGTCGGAAGCTAGGGCCGGTGCTTCTACAGTTTCCGCCCTCCTTTCGTGGCGACCGCGCTCTCCTTGCGCATTTTCTGGACCTCACCGGGCAGCACAAGGTCCGGCTGGCCTTCGAATTTCGCCATGCGTCCTGGTTCACCGGCGCCGTGGCCGGCCTGCTGCGCGAAAGGGGTGCAGCCATGGTGATCGCACAGTCGTCGCGCTATCCCCAAGCCCCCCTGGAGGCCACAGCCCCGTTCATCTACTTACGCTTTCACGGGCCGGAGCAACTGTTCGCGTCGAGTTACAGCGATGAGCAATTGCGCGCGTGGGCGGCCAGGATCCGGGATTGGCTGGCCGCGCCACTGGACGTCTATGTGTATTTCAACAACGACTTCCACGGATACGCGCTGTCGAATGCGAGGACACTGGCGGGCCTGGTGTGAGTGGCGCAGCAACACAAGAACCCACGACACTTCGCGCCGATCAACCAGGATGCGCTCTTTGCCGACGTCCAGGCGCGTGCCCCACAGCTTGCGAAACGTGGACAGCCCCTCGTCGTCCCGCTCGCTTGATGCAAGCCCACGAGTGCATGCAGCTCCCGGCACCGCGCGGCTTGCTTGCCAACCGCCACTCCATCACGCTCAGGAAGGCCGATTGCTCTGGCAGTGGCGGCTAGGTGGGAGTTGATCTCCCGGTGCTGAGTTGCGGAGGAAAGACCAGCATTGAGCAACAGTGCAGAACGCGGCAAGGCTGCCGGCAGCGAGTGCAAGTGTTATGTTCTTAGAAAGGATTGGGATTGGGGTCTGCCCCCGAAAGTGGCGTGG
>CAZLOS010000092.1:0-20579 GCA_964561215.1 uncultured Solibacteraceae bacterium
CCTTCCAGGACGCCGCCTGGCCGGTGCGAAGCAGCCTGGCGCTCGAAGGAGGCTTTATGCCCGTGAGCGTCGCCGCGCGTTGCTTCGGCGGGAGAAAGTGCAGATACCAGGTGCCGCCTTTGATGGTGACCGGCACGTCGCTGCGGTCGGGATACAGTCCCGGCTCCACGTCGAACACAGATTCGCCGCTGTGCTTCATCCAGCCCGCCATCTGGTTGCAGATCTCGTAAAACACCGGCCGCATGGTGCCGTCGGGCCGGGGGCCGAAGCTGACCATGTAGTTGCCGCCCCAGGCGCGGTTGCGCACTAGGCGCTCGATCACGTAAGAAGCCGGCTTACAGGCGCGCTCGCCCTCGTAGCTCCAGGTGCCGCACACCGCCTCGCACTGCTCCCATACGCCCTTCGGCCTCTCGGCGGGATTGCGGTTCTCGAAGGCCGTGCTGTAATCGCCTAGCGTGCGGCCCTTGTCCCATAGCATGTTGCGGTCATTCAGGACGATCTCGGGCTGCAGCATGCGGACGTAGTCTTCCAGTTCCTGGCCGTGATGGTCGATGCCCACCGGCCAGTCGTACCCGTCCCACCAAAACAGGTCGATCTTGCCGTAGCGCGTCAGGACTTCGCTCATCTGCCCTTTCACCACGGCCCAGAGCTGGTCGAAATACTTCTGCATTTGCGGGATAGGCATGTCCGCGTAGCGCGGCAGACCCTGACTGCGCTCGGGACGCCGGTATCTGAACTCGGGATCCCGCAGCGGGAATCCCCGCCATGGCCAGCCCTTGGGATTGAAGAGCCAGTCCGTGGGCGAGTAGCAGAAGCCCACCTTGAGCCCCACGCGGCGGCACGCCTCCACGAACGGCCGCACCAGGTCGCGGCCGCCCATGTGCTGCCTGGTGCCGAACTCGCCGTATTCGGTGGGCCACGTGGCATAGCCGTCGTGATGGCGCAGCAGGAAAGCCGTGTACTTGAACCCCGCCTGCTTCGCCGCAACCAGCCACCTTTCGGGATCGTAGTCCCGCGGGTTGAAACGGTCTGCCAGGGCCATGTACTTCTCGACCGGCCAATACCTGTTGGGCGGCCTCATGTCGCGGAAGAGACCCCAGCCGCCCTCGATCTCCCCTACGCTGCACGGGCCCCACGGCAGGAACAGACCCATTCCAGCTTTCGGGAACCACGGTTGGATCTTGTCATGCACAGCCGTTGCGTGCACGCGGCGAAAGGCTTCTGTGTCTTGTTGCTGTGCGGCGAGCGGCAGGCCGAGCCCGGCCATCGCGGCACGTTTGAGCAAAGCACGGCGGTGAAACAGCGATTCGCTATTGCGCATCCCGGCTTACAGCATAGGTCACTGCACGGCGGCAGGTACAGCCGGGGACCTCCTATGCCGCCTGCACCTGTTGGTAAACGCTCTTGAGAAACTTCACGCCCTCGGTCGCCAGTTGCTCCGGAGAATCGGCCAGCTTGCGCCAGATGCAGCAGAGCTTGGCGACGCTCTCGATATCCGGATCGAACGACTCGATGGTGATGCAGCCGTCGTATCCTACCTTGCGGAGCGCTTTGAAGAACGGCACCCACGGCACCAGGCCGGTACCCGGGATACCGCGCTGATTCTCGCAGGCGTGGACGTAACCGAGCAGGCTGCCGGCTGTTTCCACCGCCCGCGGGAAGTCGTCTTCTTCCCGGATCATGTGGAAGGTGTCCAGATGCACGCGTACGTTGGACACACCGACCGCGTGGATGAACTTCACCGCATCGGCGGCGGTGTTGATGAAGTGGGACTCGAAGCGGTTGACCGGCTCGATACCCAGGATCAGGTCCGAAGTCTGCTTCGCGTAGTTGGCGATCTCGCGGTAGCCTTCCACACCCCAGTTCCATTCCTGCTCGGTGCGCCCCTTTCCAGTCAGATAGCCCCACCCGCAGTAAATCATGCCTCCGAAAAGCTTGGCTCCGACTTCGTTGCACACGTCGATCAGCTTGCGAGAAAAGTCCAGTCCCGCTTTGCGGACCGCGGCGTCCGGCGAAATGATGTTGTATTCGAGCGGCATCCCGAAGCCCATGTTGATGGTGAGCCCCAGGTCCGCGGCTGCTTTCTTCACCTTGGCGGCGGGGAAGCGATCAACGTCGAAGGGGATGATCTCAACCGCGTCGAACCCCATCTTCTTGCACTTGTCGAGCAAGGGCAGGTCCTGTTCGGCGAAGGTCTCCCGGAAAAGAAGCGAGTGAATCCCGAATTGCACGTTGCTACCTCCTGCGGTGGAGCCGGCGCGGGTGAGCGTCAACCGGCAGACCACCGGCGTCTCTGACGATCCATCTTCTTTGTAGCCCGTCGCGCGCCGCGGATCAATGGTCCTCGTTTATAGAATTTCGTAAATCTTTTACAATTATTTCAGACGCGCCGCGCGGGAGGCCAGCCGGTATTCCGCCGGAGGCTGGCCGAAAGCGCCACCGAACACCGTGGTCATGTGCTGGACCGACCGGAAACCTGTGTTCGCGGCGATCTGCTTGAGCGAGAGATTCGTGTCGCGCACCAGGCGCCTGGCACGCTCCAGCCTCACTTTGCCGATGGCCGTGTGCACGCTGTACCCCAGGGCGGCCTTGAAGCGCGTTTCGAGCGACGCGCGCGAGCAAGGGACGGCCTCGGCGACGTCCCGAACCTTAATACCTTGTACGGCCTGCTCCCAGATGAACGCCATGGCTCGGGCGGCGAGCGGATCTTCGATGGCCAGCATGTCGGTGGAACGGCGCGTTACCACACCCTCGGGATCGACGACGATGCGCCGCCGGCGTGGCTTACGCCCGTTCATGATCTGGTCCAGCAGCACGGCCGCGTGGTGGCCGATTCTTTGGGCGCCTTGCTCGACGCTCGTGAGCAAGGGACTGCTGAGGCGGCATAGCAGTTCATCGTTGTCCACGCCGATCACCGCCACTTCTTCCGGAACGCGCAGCGATTGCGCGCGGCACGCTTCCAGCACCTGCCGCGCCCGGCTGTCGTTTGCCGCCATGACGCCGAGTGGCTTCGGAAGCGCTCGCAGCCATTCGCGCATAGCGCTTTGCATGGCCGCCCAGCCGCGCCCCGGCAGACGATGGCCGCGGAAGACGCTGCAGGCCATCCCTCGCCGCTTCAACCGCCGCAGAAAGGCGTGTTCGCGCTCCTCCGACCAACCGTTGATCGGCGTACGCGGGTACCCGCAATAGGCGAAATGATGGAACCCGCGGTCCAGCAGGTGATCCGCCGCCATGTCCGCGATGGCGCGGTTGTTTGTGAAAAAGTAAGGAATGCGGGATTCCGGCGCGTACCAGCCGTACCCGCTGCCAAAAGCCACCGCCGGCAGTTTCGATTCGACCACCGCGGCAGCCACCCGAGGATTGTCGAAGTCCGCGATGACTCCGTCGCCCGCCCAGGTCCGCAGGTCCGGGAGCCGCTGATCTTTCAGGCTGTTTTCTTCAATGTAGACATTCCAACCGGCGCCCTCCTGCAAGTACGCGGCCACGCCCGTCATCACCTTGAGGTCGTAAGCGCGCGTGGCGTCGTAAATCAGTGCCACGTGGCGCATGTGCGCACTCCTGGACCCTATGTGCTTCACCGAACCAGTTCACCGTCCTTGAATTCGTGCCGCGCGACAACCGCGCCCGATTCGTCCCACGCCGTGGCCGTACCCTGACACTTGAAATCGCGCCAGGCGGACTCGTGTTTCTTCCTTCCGTTCGGCCAGTACTGCGTCCACACGCTCGCGCCATCCTCGGCGTGACGCCACTCGAACAGCTTGCTCCCATCGGCGAGCCAGTAAGTCTCGACGCCGGTCTTCATCCCGTCGCGCCATGTCACCTGGTAGCGCTTCGCGCCGTCCGGGTAGTACCACACCTCGTCTCCGGAGAGCACGAATCTGCCGGCGGAGTCGAGTGCGCCCGCCCATGAGGAGCGCAGCTCTCCGTCATCGAAGGTTTCGCGTCCGCGGATCGGTTCGCTCAGCGCCGGGCCGGTTTTGGTCTCCGCCGTGTCATCGGAGAGAATCCATGCCTCGTTCATCTCGAAGTGTTGCGAAGGCTGATTCATGCTGGTGATTAAATGGATGATCCCGTTGGGTGCCTGCGCCGCCACTGAGTAGCCCAGCGTGCCGCTCGAATGCCCCTTGCCTTGCCGCACCCAGTTCTCGTGCGGCAGCGTGCCGGGCAGCGTCTTGATCTTCCACGACTGGCCCTCGTCGTCCGACAAGGCCACGAACGAACCGCGGCCGGTAACCCCCGCCGGCTGCTTGCCCTCGCGGTTCTGCCAATCGGCGGCGAAGAGCAGCCGGCCGCTCGCCAGCTTTACCAGCGACGGCCGCTGGTTGCTGGACAGGGCGGGGAATGGAGTCTTGCTCACGGTCCAGGTCCTGCCGCCGTCGCTTGAAACTGCTTGCGGCATGTAGCCGTCGATGTTGGTGTTCTTGCCGCCGATGCCCAGGATGCGGCCGTCTTTGAGCAGCGCGAAAACCGTATGGCGCCCGGCAGTGCGTCCGCCCGTGTCGAACCATGTGGCGCCGTTGTTGCGGCTGGCCCAAAGCAGTGACGTGCCGGCCACGGCATCGCTTGCGAAGTATAACGTGCCGTCGAGCCTACGGAAGGCGTGGGAGATCGGCTGGGGCCAGTAGCCGCCGCGCGGCCCGGCGATGAGCGGTAGTTCCACCGCGCTCCAGGTCGCGCCGTTGTCTCTAGATGTCTGGTGGCGGAATGGTACCCCCTCCATCCCGGCGCCGCCGCCGAAGAAATGTACGGTGTCGCCTTCGGTCCATAGCAGCGCGCTCTGGTCGTTGGCGTCCGCGAAATCCTCGAACGGTCCCGGCATGTCCCAACGGTCGCTGCCGAATCGCAGGCGCGACGCAATGAACGTAGTGTTGGCCAGGTATTCGGTCGACGAGGTCGATGAGCTGAAAGCCACCCATAGCAGGTCGCCGTTCGGACACACCGTGAGTCCTGCAGAGTGGTTGTGCCACATCAGTTCCGGACGCAGGCCGGCCGCGATGATCGCATCGGATGGTGTGTTTTCCGGCGGGATGGGCGCCAGCGGTCTTCTGCGGAACCACGGCTTCGCCGGAGACGGCCCCAGCTTCACATGCGCCGTGGCCTGCTTCACGCACTCCTGAGTGAAAACAGGCTCGGGCGTGTGGCGAACTGTAGCCGGCAGGGGCGCTTCCGCGATGCGGAAACCGATGTTGTGGCGGCCTCGATAGCCCGGCGGCATGCTGGCACGATTGGCCGAGCGCCGGTAGTAGGGCAGTGTTCCTGCTACTGCGTCGTGCCTGCGCTCGCCCATGATGCCGCCTCCGCGAATCACGCGCGCAAAACCTGTCGACGGCCCCACCGGATCGGTTTGCATCCCGGCCAGGTACAAGCCGTGCCAGTCGAGCACCCACTCTGCCGCGTCCGTGTGCATGTTCTTCAGCCCCCAGACGTTGGGCGCGCCGCTTGGCGGCATCGAATCGCCGCTCGAAAAGTGTCCACTGGTGCCGGCGCGGCAGGCGTACTCCCATTCCGCTTCGGTAGGGAGGCGATAGGGGCGCCCTTCCTTCTTACTGAGCCAATCGCAGAAGGCTACCGCGTCATCCCAGCTCACGCCCGTGGCGTACGGCGAGACCGTGCCGAAGTCCTGGTGATCGAAGCGGAAGCGCGCGAACTGCTCCGAGGTGATTTCGGTCTCGGACATCCAGAATTCATGGGAGATGCCGACCTCATGCACAGGCCGCTCGTCGTAATCGCCGCGCGGCATCACCGCGGGCTGCTTCAGGATCGCGGGATCGGTGGCCAGGTCGTTGCCCATGCGGAACGATCCCGCCGGGATGCGGACCATCTTCACGCCGACCGAATTCACGCGTTCACGAGCCGGTTCAGCCCCCACAGCCACCAGGCACGCGACCACTGCCAAAGCTGCAAACCAGGTACGCATGGTTCACAGCATAGCCGATGCCGGTCCGGCGCGCCTACGGCCAAAGCTCGGCGATCAGCTTGTGCTGCCCGGCGACGGTGTCCAACCCCGCGAGCTTGTTGTAACGTCCGTTTTGCTCGGCGAACCACACGGGCCAGTCGCCCAGGTAGACGTTGTCCAGGCCGATGGCTTGGTCGGCGTCCACTTTGTATACGTGCATCAGTTCGTGCAGCAGTACCGCGCGCTTGCGCACCAGGACGTCCTTGTCCAGCAGATACTTGTAGGCGTCCCAGGCGGCATCCTGCACCTCGGTGACGCGCTGGAATTCCAGGCCGTGGCTCCGCGCACGCCGAAATACCAGCGGCAGTACTCTTCGACGATATCGCGCACCTGGCGCTGTGGGGTAACAAGCAGTTGCAGCGCCACCACCTTGTTCAAGTCGTCGTAGTTGCCTTCCGTGTAGCCGTGAAAGCCTTGCAGACCCTTTTTGGAGAGTGGTGTCAGCAGCTTACTCAGATAGGAGAATCGCGTGATGGCTCCTTCGTTGCCGTAGACATCGTTGTCCGCTGCCGACAGGTTGTACATACCGCCCAACCGTACCGAAGCCGGCAATTGTAGTTCGGGATGCCTGATTTCGCGCCGCCAGGTGGGGAAGTGATGGAACCAGAAGCGCAGCCAGTTTTGCGCGCCCTGGCCGCTGAACCATACGGCGGCATCCGTGCTTTCTTCGGGACTCCAATACCACGTGATCAAATCGCCAACAAGGTTCGGATAGATCTCTCGCGCGGCCTCCACGATGTCCCGGCAGATCGCGAGCGAGGCGCGGTTCCACGGCCTGCATTTCTCGCAAGCACATCCGCTCGGGTCGCGTGTGTAGAAATCGAGCGATCGGACATTGAGGCCCATGCGCCTGGCCTCGCCAAGCAGATTGCGCGTGTTGTCCAGGATGATCCTGCGGGCCGCGGGTTGCGACGGGCACAGCAATTGTCCCGCGATGAGACGGGTGCCCATCTGCGCCCTCAACTCCGGATGCTTGCGAAACTGGTCGTACCAGACCACGTTGGTGCCCGATGTGAAGCCCACTTCCAGGCCCGCGCGTTGCGCCTCCCGAAGCGAGCCCAGCACGCGGCGCATATAGGCCAGGCTTTCCGCCGCGCCGGGCTCTTTCGAGAAAGGATCCACCCTGGGCATATACGACATCGGGTCGACCCAGTTCCATGTCGCGTTCGCCCCCCATAACGTCCAATCTTCAAACAGGCGGCCCAGTTCCTCGACGGAGAGTTTGGCGTAAGGATTGTTCATGTGCGCGGGAGCGTAAATGCCGCGTAAGGCAACGGCCGGTGCGGCTGTTGAGTTCGCGCCTCGGAACACAACCTTTCCGTTTACTGAATCCAGTTGGCGCAGGGCTGAGCCGAGAGCGTGAACCGTGTCGAGTGCGGTTTCACCCGCCACGCTCACGCGGTCGCTCGCCTCGATCTTCCACCCTCGCACGCCCGGCGCCACTTGCAGGCACAGGCTACCCGGCGTGCAGCCTGACGCAATCGGAGTTTTCACGCCGAAACGCAAGTGGATCTCGCCCGCCGCGATGCCCGCATAGTGCTCCAGGACTGGCCCCGCACCGCGCCCAAACCCGATCCGCCGCACCTCCACTTCGGTTCCGCACAACGGAAGCGCGCACAAAACCGCGAACCACATCCAATTCCGGGGACAGGCTACGTGATTCCTAAACTTGCGGGATGCCGTCGGCGACATAGCTCAACTCCTGAAACAGAGCTACCCAGGCCGCGAAGTCGACGCGCGTGCGGCCGCACATGAAGAAGTCGCCCGGAATCATCGGCGGGTACCGGCTCCAGGGCTCCTTGTAGATCTCGTCGCGCAGTTCCGCCACCAGCCGTGCGTACTCCTCGAAGCGCGCGCGCTTGGCTTCCATCACGCGACGCATCTCGACGCGCGAGGCTCCCTTGCGGGCCATCTCCTTCACCTGAGCGCGGAGTGCCTCGCGATCGCCCAGCGCCGCGATGGCCGCGCCGATGCGAGCGCGGTACTCGAACACCTGCCAACGCCAGTTCTTCCGCACGGCGGCGGGCAGGTGCGCGGAGATCGACAGGGCCAGCTTCGCGACCTCGTCCGCCTTCTCCGCCGGCTGCACGAACTGCTGCTGGCCCCAACTGCCCATCGGATTGGTCCAGGCGCTCTCCATGCCCGATGTCATGCGCGTGAAGTCCGCAGCCACGCCCGCGTCGAAGAAGTAGTTGGCGTATTCGGAAGCTAGTTGCTCCGGCGTGACGCCCGGATCCCAGGCGATGCGCGCGGCCGAGGCTTTGTTGAAATCGTCGTAGATACCTTCGCTATAGGCCACGTAGCCGTCCTGGCCGGTGCGGCGCAGATCGCCGAAGATATTGACCAGGCGCTTCGGAAACGGATTCGCGCCGACCGTGCCCCAACCGCCGATCTCCGTGATCTCCAGAAACGTCAGCACGGGGTAGCCCGGCGGCAGACTCGTGAAGCGGTCCGCCGGATGGCGATCGTCCTTGAACACGCCGCCGAACCAATCGGGCTTGCGCTCGCGGAAGAAGTCGATGGCTGTGCGGGCCTCTTCGTCCGTAAAGTGCCAGTCGGACATGTACGAGCGCATCGCGGGGTGATACCTGCGAAACGTTTCGTGCACGTCCTTAGCGAGGTTCAGGAATGTCTTCACCCAGGGCTTGCAGCGGTCGCACAGGCAGCCGCCCGTATCGTAAGCAAAGTGGCAGCCCATCTCCAGATGCACGCCGGCTTCGGCCAGTTCCCGCGCCAGGTTTTCCTTGTTGCGGAGGATGATCTCACGCCCGCGCGGCACCGATGGGCATGCCAGCCTCTGAAAGTTCGCCCACTTCTCCGTGTTCGGCGCCCTTATCTCGGGCGTGGCCTGGTTGTGGTACAAGTCGTTGTCGCTCATGGTGTAGCCCGGCTTCAATCCCAGGTCCTGCGCCAGCCGCAGCACTTCCTTTTCCTTGTCCCAGCGCTTGCTGGCGTCGGCGTTGTCCACGCCCTTCTCGAACGGGTCGTTGTACTGCGATTGATCGAACCACACCCACACGCCGTTGGCGCCCCACAGCGCCATGTCTTCCACCACCTCGCGCATGATCGTGCGCGCTTCCTGAATCTCGTAGTAGTTCTCGACGTGGATGGCAAGGTACAGCATTCGGTGTCCCATGGCGGGCTTGTCCACGCCCAGCGGCGGTTGCGCGCGCATAGAACCGCGGGTGTACTGCGCCGTGCGCAGGATCTTGCCGGCGCCGTAGATCATTCCGCGCCCTTCGCGCGCCACGATGTACAAGCGCTCGCCTTTCTCCACCAACGCGAAACCTTCTTCGCCAAGCTGCTCGGATGCGGGCGCCTGGACGCCTGGCGGTAGTGGATTCCCCGCCGCAACGAACACTACGGCTGCACCGGCGGCCGGCGGCGCGCTCCGTACGGGAAGTTTCGCACCGGTCTTTCGTTCGACGCGACTCGCAAATAGCGCGGCGGCACGGCGCGCGATGGGTCCGGCGTTTGAAGCGACAACTACGGCGCCCCGCGGCTGTCCTCCGGAGACGAGTTCGATGGGCGATGCCGCCAGCACGGCGGCAGCGAGGAAGGTAAAGATGACGCTTTTCATGGCTTGAGTCGAAACGATCTTATCATCTTGCGCCGTCACAGTTGACTCGGACGCCCGACGTTTGGTAACTCTCCAGTTTGACTAAATCACACCTTGACTCATTGCTGACTCGGCGCAACTTCAACGCGGCCTGCGCGGCCGCTCTTCCGGCTTCTCTGAGGGCCGCATCGAATCCCGCTATCCAGAAAGCAATGGACTCGGTGCGCGCAGCCATCCCGTTGGCCGAAGCCGATCCCGAGCGCCCGGTCTACCATTTCCATCCGCCCGCTAATTGGAGCAACGATCCCAACGGAACCATTTTCCATAACGGCTGGCATCACCTTTTCTACCAGCACAATCCCTATGGTTCCGGGTGGGGGCACATGCACTGGGGTCACGCGCGGAGCCGCGACATGGTGGATTGGGAGCACCTGCCCATCGCGCTGTGGCCGTCGATTGAAAAAGGCGAGAATCACGTGTATTCAGGCGGCGCCATCAAGGGCGATGACGGCCGAGTGCGCCTGTTCTACACGAGCATAGGCAAACGCGATCCCGAACAGTGGATGGCCGTCCCATTGGACGACGAGTTGATCACGTGGGCGAAGCACCCGCGCAATCCGGTGGTGAGCTTGAAGAACCACGGCGCCAAGAACGTGTTTGAATGGCGCGACCCGTTCCTGTTCCGCGAGCAGGGCCACGTCTACATGGTTTGCGGAGGGGACGGGAACGACATGCGCCGTGGCGGAGATGGCCAGGTTCAGCTTTATCGCGCCTTGAACGCGGACCTGAACGAGTGGAAACACCTGGGCTCCATCTTTGAGGACCGCGACAGACGCTGCCCCAACATCGAGTGCCCCAACCTGTTCCGCTTGGGCAGGAAATGGGTGCTGATCATCTCGCCGCACATGCCTTGCGAGTATTTCGTCGGCGAACTGGATCTGGAGCGCGCCCGCTTTGTTCCCGAAACGCGCGGCGTGCTGGACCCGGGCGCGTCCTATGCCTCGAACATTTCCGTCGACGACAAAGGCCGGACCATTCTCTGGCTCTGGGGACGCACCGCAACCAAACTGGAAAAGGGATGGAACAGCGTGATGGCGCTGCCGCGCATCCTTTCGATCGATTCCGCCGGCTTCCTGTGTCAGACGCCCGCGCCCGAATTATCGAAGCTGCGCGGCGAGCCTCTGCGCGTGCCCGCGACTGATCTCAGCGGAAAGCCGCTTGTGCTCGGCGAGGAATTCCAACGCGACACGCTTGAGATCGAAGCCGTGTTCGCCGCAGAGAATGCTCCTTCGGTAGGTATGCGCTTGCGGTGCTCCGAAGCTGGCAAGCCGGGCGCCGAGATCCGGCACGAAGTGAGGGGCGGCTTCCTCTCGGTCGGAGCCACCAGGATGTTCTTCGGAAGAGAGAAGCACCTGCGCCTGAGAGTGTTTCTCGACAAGCGGGTGGTGGAAGTATACGCAAACGACGGCGAGGCTGCCATCTTCACGACCGTGGACGCGGGCCTGAACGATCTGGGCATCGAAGTGTTCGCCAACGGTGGCGCAGCGAAACTCGAATCGCTGACCGCCTGGCCTCTCCGCCCGGCGCGCTTTAGTCTGGAGCGGTTCAAGTAACACGCCGCAAACCAACGTTGCGGGCTATGTGTGGAGGTCCCCCGGCCCCTTTGGGCTCATTCTCACGCGGCGGCCTGAACGTCGATGGTAAGCTTCCTGTTCAAGGCCGCGAAGGCAAGTTCCATCTGATCCATGCGCGATGCGTGGTGCAAATCGAGTAACCGATCCACTTGCCGGACATGGCACCGAAGTGTCGTGCCTGGCGAGGCCGGGCAGTCAACGGACAGTCACTTGGCTCCGGTTCAGCTTACCGGTACTCCGCGTTCACCTCTTCCAGCCAGTCCGGCTTCTTCAGCACTTCCCTCGGGCGGCTGCCGTCCGGCGGGCCGATGATGCCGTCGCGCTGCATCATGTCCAGGATGCGGGCGGCGCGGCCGTAACCCAGGCGGAGGCGGCGCTGCAGGATCGAGGTCGAGGCTTTGCCCATGTCGATCACCACGCGTACGGCGTCGGCGTACAGCGGATCTTCATCGCCGTCCAGTTCTTCGCCTTCCGGCCCTTCTTCTTCGTCGCTCGGCGGCGCCACCAGGTAGGTCGAATCGTATTCGGCCACCGCCTGGTTCTTCCAGAACTCCACCACGCGGTTGATCTCGGTTTCAGTGACGAACGCGCCGTGGACGCGCATCAGGCGCGCCGAACCCGGCGGAAGGAAGAGCATGTCGCCCTTGCCCAGCAGGTGCTCGGCGCCCATGACGTCGAGAATGGTTCGGGAGTCCACTCGCGTGGCCACGCGGAAGCTGATGCGCGCGGGGAAGTTCGCCTTGATCAGACCCGTGATGACATCGACGCTGGGCCGCTGTGTCGCCAGCACAAGGTGCATGCCGACGGCGCGCGCCATCTGCGCCAGCCGCGTCACCGCCTCCTCGACGTTGGCGCGCTCCACCATCATCAGGTCGGCCAACTCGTCGATCAGAATCAGGATGTAGGGCAGCGGGCGCAGGTCCTCGGGCTCGGCCGATTCGTCCTCGGTGAACAGGCTGCGAGGCTGTTCGGCGAGCTGGCGCATCTTCTTGTTGTACTGCTCGATGTTGCGTACGCCCTGCGAGGCCAGCAGCTTCAAGCGCCGCTCCATCTCGAGCACGGCGTTGCGCAGCGCGTTGGTAGCCTTCTTCGGATCCGTGATCACCGGCGTCAGCAGGTGTGGGATGCCTTCGTAGAGCCCGAGTTCCAGGCGCTTGGGATCGACCATGATCATGCGCACGTCGTCGGGTGTCGACTTGAACAGCACGGACATGATCATCGAGTTCAACATGACGCTCTTGCCCGAACCCGTGGATCCGGCAATGAGCAGGTGCGGCATGGCGTCCAGCGCCGAAACCTTGATGCGGCCGCTGATGTCCTTGCCAAGCGGGATCGCCATGTGCGAGCGCGAACCGCGGAATTCCTCGGACTCCAGGATCTGCCGCAGGCTGATCACCTCGCGCTTCGTGTTGGGCACTTCGATGCCGACGGTGGGTTTGCCCGGAATGCGTTCGATCAGGACGGACTCCGCCTGCAGGCCCAGGCACAGATCCTCGCTGAGCGTCGTAATGCGGCTGTACTTGATGCCGGCTTCAGGCTTGAATTCATAGGTCGTCACGACCGGTCCCGGGTTGATCTGTGCCACCGAGCCGAACACGTTGAATTCTTCGAACTTGCTCTTGATGCGCGCCGCAATGTCCTTCAGTTCCTGCTCGTCGTAGGGATTACGAATGGGCGGTGGA
This sequence comes from uncultured Solibacteraceae bacterium, assembly GCA_964561215.1. Classification (GTDB taxonomy): domain Bacteria; phylum Acidobacteriota; class Terriglobia; order Bryobacterales; family Bryobacteraceae; genus JAJFUV01. The sequence goes on from CAZLOS010000092.1 coordinate 12,832, forward strand.
TTGAGAAGCTCGGTATTCGGCAGTTCGTAAGTGTGTTCCGCCGAGGCCGAGGCCGGCGCGGAAGGGGCGGGTGCAGCGGGCACGCGCCGCGGGCTTGCGCCGGTAGCTTCGTCCGCGGGCTGGCTGGCGATGGGAGGCTGCGCCGGAGACGTGACCGCCGGCTCTTCGAACGGGCGTATGGGGATGTCCGCCGCTTCCTCCCACGGCGGCCTTGACGAATCTTCAGCAGGTGCGGCCGCGGCGATCGCTTCCGGCATCTGGACCGTAACGGGCTCCTTCGCCGATGCCTTCCGCGCCTTGGCGCGTTCGGCCTTCTTCCGTTTCTTCTCGGCGATCGCGGCGCGGCGCTTCGTTCGCCATGCCGTCCAGCCCGATCCCATCGACGTGAACCAGACCATCGGCCCACTGAACCAACCTGCCAGCCGCGTCATGGAGAACGAGGAAACCAGGTACAGAGACACCATGACGCAGGTCCCCGTCAGGATCAGGGCGCCGGTCAGGTTCATGGTACGCACGAGGTAGTCTGCCAGCAGCAGGCCCAGCATACCGCCCGCCGGCACGGCGCCATGAAACAGCCGCCAGCCGGTCTGCATGGAGACCAGCGCCGAGGTGCTCGCCACCAGAATCAGCCAGCCGGCGACGCGCACCCAGGCCGCCTCAATGGATTTCGAGCGCACCCACTTCCAGGCCAGGAGTCCGAGCAGGACTGGGAAGATGAACGCCATGCCGCCGAACAACTGAAAGGCCGCATCGGCCGCATAGGAACCCGGGAACCCAATCCAGTTGAGCGGATGGGCGCCGCTCGAGGAATTCAGCGATGGATCTTCGCTGTGGTAAGAAACCAGGCTCAGGGATAGAAGTACGGCTCCGGCTGCATACACTACTGCGCCGGCCTCATTCAGGCGTGGATGTTCGGTCGGACCTAAAAGCTTCATCCGCTAGACGCGGAAAAAAGCCAGAGCAATCACTATTATGCCAAAGATTAACCGATACCAGACAAAGAAAGTGAGCGTATTCCGCCGGAGGTATTCGAGCAGGAACTTGATGACCAGCCAGCCGGTCACGGCACTCAAGGCGATCCCCAGCACGAAGCCCAGCCGCATGTCGGGCGGCACGCCGCCCGCTTTGTGCAAATCCCAGAGCGCCTTGGCGGCTGCGCCGGCGATGGCGGGTGTCGACAGCAGGAAAGAGAAACGCGCCGCCGCCGGGCGGTTCACGCCGCAGGCCAGTGCCCCTGTGATCGTGATGCCGCTGCGGGACGTGCCCGGGATGATGGAAATGGCCTGGGCCAGCCCAACCACCATGGCGTCGAGGAAAGAAATGTGCGCGATGTCCTTGGAAAGGTTAGCCTTACGGTCTGCCAGCGCCATCAATACACCCACGCCGATCAGCATCCCGCCCATCACGAACGGGCTACGCCAACTGGATTCCGCCTGGTCGTGAAAAATCAGGCCCAGGATCGCCACCGGCAAGGTTGCCACCGCCAGCACCCATAACAACCGCGGTTGTTCCTTCAGCTCCGGGTCGGGGCTATAACGGATGCCGAACCCTTGCGCGGCAATCTGCAGCCAGTCGCGGAAGAAGAACCCGAGCACCGCCGCCAGCGTTCCAATGTGCAGAGCGATGTCGAAGGCCAGGCCCGGATCGCGCCACCCGAACAGCCAAGGGGCCAGCGCCAGGTGCGCCGTGCTGCTGATGGGCAGGAATTCGGTCAGGCCTTGGACGATCGCCAAGACTACGATTTGGTAGATAGGCATACGGAAGGTTTAAACAGTAATACTACCGCAGAATCACTTTTGCGAGCCCGGCGTTGCCGGCGGCATCGAAAGCACGGAACACTAACAGGTGTTCGCCAGGCCGTGGTTCCGGGAAGCGCACCACGAACTTTTCACCGGGGGAATCGATCACGCCGTCCACCGCCTCCACGGGAGTCCAGGGAGAGGCGTCCAATGAGTATTCGGCGCGGCGCAGCGGGCTGGCGGCATCGGTGGCCTCGAATTCGGTTTCCACTTGGCCTCCGGTGCGGCGCGGCGCGCCGGCCGTGACGCGGGGCGGTGTGTTGTCCAGCAGGACAGGAGCGCTGACCAGTTCCGCCTCGCGCGCCGCCGAAGCGGGATTCGCCAGGCGGTCCGACGCCGTCACGCGGAAGAAGTACCGGCCGTCTGCGAACAGTTCGGCTTCCAGAGCCAGCGTATTCTCCGTGATATTGTCCTTGATGAGCTTCCACTCGCGTTCTTCCTCGCCGCGAAAGTGCACCGCGTACACAAGGCGGTCGCCGTCGGGATCCTCGGCCTGCCATGCAATCTGAATCTGCGTCGGCGCGGGGCGCGTCAGCGTCTGCGTAGGCGTGCCGGCCGAGGTGGAGGGAGCCGCATCGCCCGTATCGGTGACGGTGACGCTGTAAGTGGCCGCGGTCGTCGCGGGCGTCGCCGGACGCGCAGTTGGCGCACCGGCCACCTGGGGGGTGACGTTGATGGATTTGACCACCGGCTGCGTATTCTGCGGCAGGTACGCCACGGTGACGCCTTCGATCACCGGGGCCTTTTCTCCGTTGCGCGCAAGCGTCGCGCGCCACTGTATATAGCGCGCATTGGGGCTTGCTACCGAGCCCATGCCGGTTTCGCCCTGGATGGCGCCCCAATCGCTCCAGGTTTTGTCGGGCCGCGCGGAGTTGCCCGAGCGCGTCTCAAACCGCACGCGGCCGCCCGCGCCGTCCTCCCAAAGCCAGCTCAACCGGCCCCAGCGTGCCACAGTGCCCGCGTCGTGCACCGGCGATTCGTAGCTGCCTTTGTCTCCCGGACGCAGGCCCAGCTTCACGATGCGGCCCTGGTTGGCCACGGCCGCCATCAGCGAGCCGCCGTCGAAAGTCAGGCGGGTAATCTCGCCTTCACCGCTTTCGGCGGCGAGCGTGAGCTTACGGTCCAGTCCCAGGCGGTAGATGCGGCCCTGGAAGTCTGTCGAGAGAATCAACTCGTTGGGGCGCGCCACCAGGTCGTACACATTCTCATCCTTGCTCGACCACAGCGACTCGACAGAGTTGTCCGGGTTGATGCGATACACGGCCGAACGTTCGATGCCGATGATGTCCATCGTGGGAGCAACGGGCGCGGCCGGCGCACTGGGCGGCGCTGTCTGCGTGGGACTTGGCCGCGCCTTGAGATCCACGCCGCTTTGCGCTGCCACGTCGCTCACCGTGACGCTTGCCGAGGTGGCCGTCACGGTCATGCCGGCCGACGCAGCGGTGGCCGCAGCCGCAGCCGAGGCGCGGCGCGCCGTGGAACCGCCCAGCGCCGCTACGTACAGGGTCCCACCCGGCGCGGGCACGATAGCGCGGATCTCAGGCAGGTTCGAATCGTACAACGTGAAGGCCTTGTCTTTCGCCGTGATGCGGTACAGGATGCCGTTTGGCTCGGTCCCGGCGAGCAAGCGCCCTTCGCCGTCCACGGCCAGGCAGGTAACGTTGGTCTGCGACGTCTCGTAATAGACCTCACCCTTGCCCGGGCCGGTCACGCGGAAGATCTTGCCTTGATCTCCGGTTGCCACGTAAAGCGCGCCGTCGGGGGCGAAGGTGAGCGCCCAGATGTAGCGTGCGCCCGGCGCGAAATACTCGACTGCCTTCCCGTTCTCGATCCGGTAGACGCGGCCGTTGGGCGACGTGGCCGCATACAGCTTGCCGTTAGGCGCCACGGCGAGGGCGAAAACCTCAGGCTGCTCGCTGGTCCACAGGAGCGTCCCTTTGCCGGACTTGTCGATGCGGTACACCCGGCCGCGATGCCCTGTCCCCGCGTACAGGGAGCCGTCCGGCGCTTGCACCAGGCTCCAGATCACGGGCTGCTCGCTCGCGTATAGGCTTTCGAGCGGAGGCGCCAGCAGCAGCTTGCCGTCGCGCGAAAGGGAGACGCCGTTGAAATGGCCGCGCAGAAAGTCCTGGTAGGAGTTCATCTCCCAGCTTGCAGTCCCCGAAGCCATGGCGGCCACCGCCACCAGGAAGAACGACGGGGCGAGCAGCATCCGTTTCATTCCTTCACCTCCACCTGCAGGGTCTTGGACCCGCTTACCACGGCGTTCTCCACTCCGATTTCCAACTCCGCCACCTTGGAATTCCGCGCCATACCGGTGCCCTGGGCGGCGGTTGCACTGCGCGTAAGGATCATGGCCACCGACGGCGGCGGATCCGGCAAATCCTCGCCCTGCACCTGAAACGCGGGTTCGGCACGCCACACGCGCACATAAGCCCGGGTATTGGCTCGCAAGGAATTGAGCAGCGTCACAACCTGCGCCGCGGAACGCGGCACGGCAGTGAGAGTGCCGCCGAATTCCGTCATGTTAGTGACCAGCCCGTCGGCCACGGTGAAGTAGAGGGGGCCGGTGGGTGCGCCCGGCGGAACCCGGTAGCTCACCTTGCGCTTCAGTTCCGCGCCGTCTTCGCCGGCCAGCAGCACGTTCAGATCCACGGTCTCGCCGGGCCGTACCCACTGCCGGGACGTCCAGATCTGGTCGATCTGCCACTGGCGTTTGGCCGCCGAGGAATCGATGGTGAGGTCCACGCTCTTCAGTTTCAGCGAGGTGAAACCGCTCTGCATCGCGTAAGCCACCGGCACGGCGGCGGCCAGCGATACCTGCAAGGGCATGTTCGCGTCGCCCGAGTACATGTTCTCGATGCGCACGGGCGCGGCGCCGCCCTGGAACTCAACCCGGCCGCGGATGGCGAAGGTCGACGCGCCCACGGTGCGCTCGGTGGCGTCGATAGCCGAAAATGCCGCAATTTGCAGGAGCAGCGGCGCGAGCAGCGGATCGTTCACCATCCGGATCCGATAGCGTTCAAACGGTACGGGAGCGGCGCCGTCTCTTACGCGATTCACCGCGATCGTTACCGGCACCAGCGCGGCGGGCCTGCCGAGCTCGCCCGCCACCGCCGTGTTCGCGTCCATGGTGATCGAGCCCAGCCACTCCCGCGCCGTCGATATCTTGAACGAACTGGAAAGCGTGGGTAGGACCGTCAATACCTCGGCGCGCGCGAAGGGCAGTTCCGCCGGGCCGATGCTCAGAAACCGGTGGCCGAATGCGTAGATGCGCTTGCCGTCGATCATGGTGACCGTACCATCGGCGCTGACGTTCATGTCGCCTGAAACAAGCTGCACGCTGATCATGGAGCCGGGCTGCAACGGCTCCGCCGCTGCGGCCGGACGCTGGCTGGCGCCGCCGCCGGTTCCGGCGCGCGGATCGAGTCCCAGGGCGCGCAGCTGCGGCGCGAAGGTTTCGATCGAGGTGCGCGTAAATCCGCCAAAAGAAACCGGGGTGGCGATGTCGACGATTCGCCCCTCGCTCGCGGGGAGAGCCTGGGCCAGCGGCCGCGCCAAATCGCGGTCGAACGGCGAGATCGCCGCACGCCGCTCGCGCGTCATCGACTGGGAAACGCGCAGCATTTCTTCAATGGGTCGCACGCCGGCGATGGGTTCTTTGGCGAACTGGAACGCGAACGCCACCGCGCCCACGAGCTTCCCGCCTATGTAAACCGGGCTGCCGCTCATGCCCTGCATCACACCGGCGCTCGCGAGCGGTCCTCCGGACAGGCGAGCAAGGATAACGGATTGCTTGGGTCCGGAGTTCTCCAGCACTCCGAGCACTTCAACCTGGAAATCCTCCACGCGGGTGCCCGAGAACACGGTCTTTCCGATGCCGTGCATCCCGGCGCGCACCTCGCGCAGAGGGAGGATCAAGGGCTGCGCCGCAAGCACGCCGATCCACAGTAACCCCAAGATCCAGGAAAGGGAGCGCACGATCCCATTCTACCGTGGAAACGGACCAACCTCGCTCGAAAGCCCGGGAGGATGGCGGCTCTCAAGCCGTGCGGGGGGCGCTCCCGCATGCGGACGAAATCCCCGTCAGTAGCCCTTCTGCTTGTCCACCACGTTGAGCAGCGGCTCGCCGTCGCGGAACCGGCGCATGTTTTCCTTCATGAGCTCAATGCGGCGGCGGGCGGCATTGTCGGAGGTTCCGGCCAGGTGCGGCGTGATGATGGCGTTGGGGAACTTCCACAGCGCGTGACCGGGGGGCAGGGGCTCGGGATCGGTTACGTCAAGGCCCGCGCCGGCCAGGCGCTTCGAATCCAACGCTTCGACCAGGGCGGCGGTGTCGGTCAGTGGGCCTCGCGAAACGGCGATGAAGTATGCCTCCCGTTTCATCAGGTGAAACCGCGCGCGATTGAACATGCCGCGGGTCTCCTGGGTCAACGGCGCCGCGACAAAGACCACGTCGGCTTCGGGCAGCACCTGATCCAGCCGGTCCGGCCGCACCAGCCTGGTCAGGTAAGGCTGTGCGGGAATGTCCTTGGGGTCAACCCCTATGACGCGCATGCCGAAGGCGGTGGCGCGGACGGCAACCTCGGTGCCGATGCTGCCTACCCCGACCACCACGGCCGTCTTTCCTTTGAGTTCAATAGGGTGGTAGTCCAGGCGATTGATGCTCTCCTTGCCGCGGTCGCGCTCCACCTGGCTGATGCAGCGCGTAAGCGAGAGCAGCAGGGCGAAGGCGTGGTCCGCGATGTTAGGGCTGGCGATACCGCGCGCGTTGGTAAGCACGATGTCAGTTTTCGCGATGCCGGCGGCGATGTGGCCGTCCACGCCTGCGCTGGTTGCCTGCACCCAGCGCAGTTTCTTGGCCGTGCGCAGCAACTCGGGCCGCAGGTGGCCATACATGGCGTCGGCGTCGGCGATCTCGGTGAGCCACTCCTGCCTGGTTGTAGGAGTGACGATTTGTGCCTCAGGTACGGCGGCGCGGAACTCTGCGATGACTTCCGGAGGCCATTCCGTCATCAGGATCTTGAATCTCTTTGTTTCCGCGCCGGCGGCGGCCGCCAACGCGAATGCCAGAGCCCAGCCCAGCCTGATTCCCATGAGACCGATTCTATCCCACCGCCGCCAGGCTGCGTTCAGAAGCGCTAGGAACTTGTTGAAAAAGGCTCCCCGGCAGCGATGATTGCCTTCCCGGGTCGAGGGATCAGCGGCCATTGATGGGTTTCGAGTGCCGGATTGGGGCCTTGGCGGCGACGCGGCGTGTTGAAAAACGCCGCTTTTCGCCGCGCGATCACACTTCGGCCTGCTGTAACTTCGGAAGCCGCCATAGATTGTATGCCGCCGCTGTCATTAAGAATTGCCAGCTGACTTTCAGCAACCCTCGCAGCTTCGTCTTACGCATCCCGCCGGTTTGTTTCATCCAGCCAAAGACCTTCTCAATCAGCGGGCGCTTCCCTTGGCTGATCCGGTAACTGGCGTGGCGCGCCGTTCGCCCATCAATTGCGCTGCCGCCGCTCCGCTGCGTGTTCTGCGCCACATGCGGACGGATGTTCATCTCCCGCGACGTTTCCACAAAGTCCCGCGTGTCGTAGCCCTTATCGGCTCCCACACTCATCGGCCCGCGCACCCCGCGCCGCCGACGTGCGCGCCACTTATCGTGCAGCATCAGCAGCGCCGCGTCGCGTTCCGCCGTGCCATCGGCGTGCGTCAACAGCGCATCCACGATCATGCCGTGGCGGTTCTCCATTAATACATGGCCCAGGTAGCTGAGTTTGGCTTCTTGCCCGCGACCTTTGCGGTACAGGCGCGCGTCCGCGTCCGTCTTCGATTCGTGCGTTTCGTTGCTGCGCTTGTGGCCGCGAAACTGACCCGGTTCGTCATCGCCTCCGTCTTTCCTTTGAAAACTCTTCTGGCTCGCCCAGGCCTCGATCAGCGTGCCGTCCACGCTGAAGT
>CAZLOS010000093.1:0-4252 GCA_964561215.1 uncultured Solibacteraceae bacterium
AAGCAGGTTGCTGCCTCCGACGATGCCGTAGATGGCACGATCCTCCGCGTCCCACTCGACGATGCGCCATTGGACCTTGCGGTCCAGCATGGGGTTGGCCATGGTGCGGGACTGATTCACGATGGGAAGCACAAGGTGCTCCAGGTCGAAGACGCGGTCCTGGGAGGTATCGTATTTCCAGACGCGGCCGGGCGGGTAGCTGCCGTACACATTGCCCTCATCGTCGCTGAAGATGGTCCGGCAGATGTCCCAGTCATCCACTCGCCCCAGGTCTTCGGTCCAGTCCTCGTCGATGTGGTAACGGAAGAGATGCCCGTTTTCGGAAAGACCGTATATGAGCCGGCGCTTCTTGTCCATCGCCTGGCCCAGCAACCCCCAGAAGCTGTTGATGTGGCTGAGTTGTTCAACCTTGCCGGTCTTCATCTCGATGCGGTACCAGTAAGGGCCTTTGTAGCTCGATGCGTCGATGGCGGGTGGTCCGTTGTCTTCACTGAGCGAGCCGAAATAGATGTAGCCATCCAGTTCCTGCATCTGCACGTGGATCTTGCCGTTGGTCCAGGTACCGCGTCCGCGCTCGCGTGAGAGCACAGTGAGATTCGCCAGGTGCCGCATCTTTCCGGAAGATGGATCGAACTCGTACACATTCGCGGCGTCCGCGTGACTGCAGAGGCCGATGTAGAGTTTCCCGTTCGAGGCGGCGTAGAGGGCGCTCCACATCTGTGCATCCTTGTTTACCGTGCTGAACCGGTAATGCCGGATCGAAACCGTTTTGTACCCCAGCGTGGCCGCGGGGTGTTGTGCCAACGCATGGCCGCACATCAGTGCAAGCAGACACCACAAGCTTTTCAATGAACTCTCTCCCTATGCCCTTCGTGGCGATTCAGAATGTCATGACAACGAGGTTGTACGTTTCCAGGCGTGGCATGCGGAATTTCACGCGGGTGCCGTCTTGCTGAAAGGGGATCGGCTCCGAAGCCTCCCGGTCCGGAGACAATACCTCGACACGAGTTACCTTCCGGCCTTCGGGAACCGCAAGGCGAACTCCCACGGGATCCGCCACCGTTCCCACTTTGTAGTTAATGTAGTGCAGTACGCGTTCGCCGCCATCCTTCTTTTCCGTCAACTCCATAGCGGTAGTCAGGGGCGCGCCTTCAAACTCGACGGCAAATGGCGCGCCCGATGCATCGCGGATCGCGGCGAGGACCTCGTCCGCATTCCTGGGCAGGTGCCAGAACCTGCGATCGAAACCGCCGGCGGCCCAGGCGGAAAATGGCGGCAACGGTTTGGCTGGCCCGACCGCGGGCACATACACAGCGCGACCCTTCCCGAATGACGTTCGTGTGGCCGGGGGTAGCTTCCGGCCGGGCTGTACGTGGATTCCGAGTACATCCGAAAGACCATACTCCTCCCGCACGCGCCGCCAGCCGGTGAAAAGCGATGTGTGGCCTGTGGCTACCAAGCCACCGCCTTGCCGCACATACTCCCGGATTTGCTCCAAAGCGCGGTCCGAGAAGCACTCCTGACTGCCAAGTATTACGGCTTTGTACTTCTTCAGATCGCCCAACTGCTGATCGAAGATGATATGGAAGGGCACTTTGTGCTGGATCAGCAACTGTTCAATCAGCATGGTGTCCCGGTGCGGTTCCACGCTGTTGTATGCCATGGAAGCAAAGGATCGCAACACGGCCACGTCAGCCACGGACCGGGTTGCTTGGAAACGGCGGTTCTGTTCATGGTAGAAACGGACGTAGCGCGCGGCGTCCTCGGGCATCTCGAAAACGTCCAGCGGTTTGCCCACGTCTCCAAGACAGTTGCGGTTGAACGCCATCGCTTCGGCCATCCGCAGACAGTGTGAGGAGCGGACTACCTTGGTAGACGGGTCGTTTACAAAGCGGCACTTGGCGAACAGCGTCCGGTCCAGAGTGCGGGCCACTTTGTAAGAGCGGATTCTCGAGACCAGAATGCCCTCGGCATCCACCTGCGCGTCGCTGGTTTCCTCAGTCCAGAAAACCGAACCGTGCGGCACCAGGCGTGCGTGGTCCACGCCATTCAGGAAGGCCCGGTTGGCGCCCGAAAGCCCGTGAGGATTCAGTTCGACTACCACGTTTGGGTTGAGCTGGCGGATGTAGGCGGCGAGCTTGCCGTAGTAATCCGCCAGGTCGTAACAACGGAAATCGATCCACTCCTGCATCACCGGATCCGTAATCGTCGACCTGACAGCCGGATTCGGCACGCCTGACCACGACGGCACTCGGACATTGCTGATATCGGAGAAACCGAAGCGCTGTTTTAATTGCACGGCGTTGTACTTGGCGCGCAGAAACTCGCGGAAGCGCCGGTTGATCTCCGGGGTGTCACCACTCTGGGGCGGCTGGCGATGAAAGACGTTGTCGAAATGGATCAGGTCGGCCCCGACGTCCTCAATGGCAACCTTGATTACCTTCTTGATGTACTCCACATAGCCGGGATGGTTGAAATCCACGCGGTAACGGAAGGGTTGTCCTGCGTACCGGACCACGTCGCCGTTCTCCATGTAGAGTGCCCACTGAGCTGCCTCCGGCATGTCCCGAAGCATGGTTTCGGTGTAGATCGTATCGCCGATATAGACGCCCAGCTTCAGTCCATGCTTACGGCACAACTGCCCAAGCTTCTTCGTCCACTCGATATCCTCGCGGTCGGAGGCAAGCCCGGTCTTGTAAAAGTGCGCGATGATCAGGTTCACGCCCGCTTCTTTGAGCTTGAGAACGGTCTCCTCGGAGTGCTCGCGCTGGTACCGGTCGATGACGTTGACGGGAAGTTCCAGTCCTGTCACTGCGTCGGTCCCCAGTCGCAGCCGGACATTCAGGGGCTCCCAGTTGCCGACAAATGCCACACCTTGGTCCCACCATGGGGGCTCCTGAAAGTTCAACTGTCCTTCGGCCAACGAGGCCATCAAGAACAGAAGGACAAGGATCATGCGCATCGGGATCACCCGTGGCTTACACGAACCGCACGGCGGCGTAACGGCCGAATGTTGCCGGCAAATCGATCCAGCCGCTCGCCGGCTGCATTGGAACCGGTCCGGGCAAGTATGGAGAATACAGCACCGGTTTGCCCGCGGCCAGCCAGCCGGCCACCCGTAGCCGGAACCCTTTCGGAGCGCCATCGCCGTAGTACACTACATGGGCCACGCAACCTTTGGACAAGCGGTACACGTCGACATAAGTCAGTGGCTGATGCGGATCGCCGCCCGCCAGTTCGGCGGCCAGCCCTTGCCGCGCCAGTTCCGAAACGGCCTTGAGGATCTGGTCCGCTTCGCGCGGCATGGCGGGGTGCAGGGTCGATGATTTCTGCTGCGTGATGCCGGGACACTTGGCGAAGTAGTGTACTCTGGAAGCGGTCCACAGGTCGCGCAGCGCAGGTTTCTCGTGCTGCCGGAAATTCTCGTCGTACTCCGAGCTGCGCCCCGTAAGGATGAGACCGCAGCCACGCTTCACCGCCGCCCGGATTTCCCGGCACTCTTCCGCGCTCAAGCAAGTCTGGTTAGCCACGATCAAAACATCGTCCGGCCCCAGGGTGGGCAGGTGCGTTTGTTTGGCGATGCGGTAGGCGATTCGCCCCAACAGGGCCCGTTCGAAGCCCAGCGCGCTGTGGTATGCCCTGGCGTGGTCGAAAGCCAAGGAGGCGAACGAGTGGTACACCCAGACGTTGGCACATGGTTGCGAATTCACGTAGAGGTCTTCGTGCGTACGAGAGAATCCCATGTAGCGCTTCATGGCTTCATGGAAGGCAGGTTGCTCAAAGAATGCCGAGCCGTCCCGCTTGTCGCCGGAGCGTAGCGCCCATGTGGCGGTAAGCACATGCGCGCCGCCGGCCAGACATTCGGCCATGTCCAGTTCCACGGGTTTGGGATCGTCCGGCATCTTTATGCCGCCTTTTTCCGTGCGCAGCCAGTCCGTGGAGAGCACCACACGGCCAAGGGAGGTGCTCTCTTTCAGGTAGGGCACCTTGGTGACCAGCTCGCCGTCGAGCATTTGAGGCATATCGTGACTTTCCGCCACCGCCAGATCCAGGTAGTCACCCTGGTCGGGTAGAAGGCGGGTACGGTCGCTGCGCCATCCCATGGGGCCATCCCCGTAAGTGACCAAGGCGGCACCGGGCTTCTTCTGGTGTACGTAAGCGCGCATCTCACGCAGGCGCTGGCCCATCAGGTCGATACGGAAGCGGATCCACTCCTGCCACAGCGGGTCCCTCTTGTCGAAGACCAATGGGA
>CAZLOS010000093.1:4262-20119 GCA_964561215.1 uncultured Solibacteraceae bacterium
GCGTGCCGGAAATGGGGAATCCCAAAACGTTCCAGAGGCTGCGGATTGTGCTCCGTCAGGTACTGCCGGAACGCCGCCTGGCACTTTTCGCAGTAACAATCGTAGGCGGTGCCGTCGAACTCTATCCCGTCCATGCCCGCTTCCAGAAGGCAGCGTTCCATCACACGCCGCAGGTAGGCCATGAACTCGTCGTGAATAGGGCAGGCCTTCCAGCGCCACTTGGCACCCGGGTACGTGAGCATGCTGCCGTCGGGCCCGCGCTGGATCCAATCGGCCAGGTTGGGAATCTCGTCGAGCATGGTCTCGTACATCACGCTGCTGAACTGGTGGTATCCGAGCACGCGGATGCCGCGGGCATGGGCACGGCGCGTATAGTCGGCGGCGCGAGCCATTTCGGCGGCCTCGGCCTTTAACCCGAACCCCTTATAGAAATGTGTGCTCACCACATTCACGCCTGCGGCGGCGAGCTTGTCCAGGATCTCGTCGCTGTGCATACGGTCGTACCATTTCCGGACCCAGTGGCCGGTGGCCCTCTGGTCTCCAATACCGGCGGCCCCACCGCCTCGCGCATAGAGTTCCATGGGTTCCCAGAGCGCCCACACCCACCGAAGCTTGCCGGGCGCGATCCAGTCCGGTACAGCCAGCGCGGCTCCCTTTGCCGGACGAAGCGCCAGCATTCCCGCCGCCGGTACTGCGAGGGTACCTCTGAGTACTGCGCGTCTGGACCACCGTGTTGTGTTCATCGAATCGTTCTCCTTGTTTAGGTGTTGGACACTTGTGCGTCTACCGGGCCGCAGCCGGCGGTGTAGGTACACCGCCGGCCGGTGGCCCGGGTTTTCTGCCTCACCAGACGATACGCGAACCAAACTGCAACTGCCTGGCGAAAATGTTCGAGGTACTGATGGTGCCGAAGGCCGGCCCGCCGAAGGTCATGTCCGGCACTTCGTATTCGGGCCGATTGAAGGTGTTAAAGCTCTCCGCGCGAATCTGGAGCTTCAGCTTTTCGGTTATGGCGATGGTTCTGAAAAGCGAGGTGTTGAAGCTGTTGCGCCCGTGCGAGCGTACGTCCGGCAGACGAGCCGTCCGGACATATTCCAGGGTGTCACGCAGGCGGAACGCGGAAGTGTCGAACCACTTCCAGATGGTGCGCTCGGAAGAATCGAGTTTCGCCGAACGTCCCACGCTTTCCGCGCCCGTGATCGCCAGGGGAATACCGCTGTTGGCCATGTAAATGACGTTGAACTGCCAGCCCTTGATGAGTTGCGCGGCCAGGCCCTTCGCTCCTCCCGACGAGCGGCCATGGCCGAAAGGCAACTCCCAAGTGCCGCTGATCACCAGCCGCTGCGGGATGTCGTAGGCAGTTGGCTCCTTAACCAGTTCCGTGTCCTGGGCATTCAGATAGCGGGTCCGCGTCAGAGTTTTGGAGTTGGTGTAGGATCCCCGGAAACTGAAGCCTTTGGACATCCGTTTGGTGAATTTCAGTTGGAAGGAGTCGTATCGGCTGGAGCCGATGCTCCGGTTCACGTTGGTCAAGCCGGTGAATTGCGGGTAGGGCCTCAAGAGTTGGCCGCGGGTAGTTGTTTTTCCACTGAGCGTGCCAATGCTAATGAGCCCATAGAATGGATTGGCGAAGCTGGTGAGCAGCGGGTTGCTGCCTGTGGCTAGATACTCCTCATACGCCGAGTCCCGGTATTGCTTGGGATAATCGTTGAGTGCGACGCTCACCGGAAGCGCGTGTGTAATGTTTCCCGCAAAGGTGGCTTCCACGAGAACTCCGCCCTTCAACTCGTGCTGCACTCCAAACTGGAACTGGTGCGCCGCCGGGTTCTGCCGGTCGAGGTCCACGAAGCTCGCGCTTTGTCCCACGTATGTCATCAGGCCGAGACTGGCCCCGGCGGGTGACAGAACACCGTTCGGGTAGGGGTTGCTGAGCCGGTGCTCGGGAGTCAGTCCTTCGTTCAGCGAGGCGGAAAACGGGGTGGACTGGGAGAAGCCCTGCTTGAGTTCGCTCAACTGGCTGGTCGCTCCGTAGAAGATGCCGTACCCGGCTCGTATCGCGGTACGGGGCAGCGGTCTCCACGCCACGCCGATACGCGGAGCGATGTTATTGAGGTCCTGGTCTGTGACGCCTCGGGATTCTCCGTTCAGGCCGGCAAAGCCCAATCCGCCTTTCACCTGAAACTGGTTGGCGGCGATTTCGGGAATCGGGCTCAATGCGTATGCGGCACGGGCGGCTTCGGCAATCGGGCTGTCTGCCGCAAAGTAGAAGCCCCGATTATATCGGTCATGCCGTTCCGTGTTCAAACCTTCCCATTCATAGCGGAGACCCAGATTCAGTGTGACGGTGGGGGTCAGCCGCCAGTCGTCCTGGATGTAGAGGCCATAATAGGGAACCTGTCCCGAGTCGCCTGCTGTCTTGCTCACTGAGCCACTGGCTGCCACGCCTAAAAGCAGGGATGCCAGGCTGGAACCGGTGGTGGTGCTCGCCTTTGACGCGTTGGGGCCGCGCGTGAATGCGTTATTGAATGTGAACTTACCCGTTGCGTCGGAAGCCGGGCTGTTGATGTTGGATCGCAGGACTCGCGCCTCGGCGCCAATGCGCAACGAGTGGCCGCCCGTCACTTTGGTGACTCCGCCGCGAAGCGAGTACGTGTCGTATGCGTTCAGGTTCAGAGGAACCCGGCCCAATGTCTGGTAGCCCGTGATTGTGAACGTTGGGAACGCCTTGACGTCCAGGCTATTCACAAAGTCGGGTGCGAACCCCATTGTCGTGGCATCGAAGCCGTAGCTATTGGCGGGATTGAACTGGGAGAGGCGGCTCATGCCGGCGCGGATGTTCAGTATGGTGGTCGGATTCAGCGTATAGGTGTCGTCGATGGAGAATCCGTGGGAAGGCCGCTCGTTGATCGTGCCAAGCAGGATGTTCATGGGGTTCACGTTGTTCGCTCCCACGAAGGAGTAGCGATAACTGTAGCGGCCGAAGATCTGGTGCCGGTCGCTGATGCGGTGGTCGAACCGGACCACGGCACCGTCGTCGCGCACGCTATCCTTGTATGCCATGCGCCAGTTGTTGGCGTCGGTGATGGGGTCGCCCTGGATATTCGGCAGGGGATAGAACTTCATCGTGTTGGCTGCCACGGGATTGATGCGTGAGGCCGGAATGCGATTTCCCGGGAACGCCTCGCGAATGCTGTTCTTGCCTACCAGGTGGGTCGTGTCTGGATCGTAGATGGTAAGGGGTAAGGCTGACCCGTCAGACTGCCGCGTGTATGTAGCGGAGAAGTCGCCGATGCGCTGAGCGGCCGTCGGCACCGAGTAATTGGCCGAGCGCGGCACGCCTTCGCGCGAACCTTCGTAATTCATGAAGAAGAACGTTCGATTCTTGCCGTTGTACAACTTGGGGATATAGACCGGCCCGCCAAGCGATCCGCCGAACAGGTTGTAACCGAACTGTGGCTTCTCGGTGGCGAAGGTGTCGCGCGCGTTGAACACGGAGTTGCGCATAAATTCGTAGCCAACTCCATGCACGCGGTTGGTGCCCGCCTTGGTGGTGGCGTTGATTACGCCGCCGGTGAAGCGGCCGAGTTCCGCGTCGAAGCTGTTGGTCTGTACCTTGAACTCCTGTGTGGCCTCGACCGACGGCACGTACTGGATGGTTCCATTGCCGCCCGCGACAGGCACGCCGTCAATGACCGTTTCATTGTTGCGGGCTTCGCCTCCCGAAACGGACATAGCCGACATCGCGTCCATGCCGGTGGTGCGGATGAAGGAATTGGCGGCCCCGCGTTCGGTGAAGATGACCCCCGCCGTGAGCGTTGCCAGTGTGAAAACGTTACGCCCGTTGAGCGGCATGTCCGCCACTTCCCGCTGCGAGACCACCTCGCCGCGCGACGCGGTCGTGGTTTCAAGCAGCGGGGCTTCCGCAACGATAGTGACACTCGTCGCGATGTCGCCTGGGTTAAGTTTGACGTCGATTGTGGGCCGGTCCTGCACTTGGAGCAGGATTCCATCGCGCACGTAAGATTTGAAGCCCGGGTGGTGTACGGTGATCCGGTATCGGCCCGGTTGGAGCGCGGGAACCACGAAGTCGCCCGTCCCTGTCGTGGCGGTAGTGGTGTTAGTGTTGGTTTCCGTGTTCGTAACAACGACTTGAGCACCGGCAATGATTGCATCGGAGTTGTCCGTAACGCGGCCCACGATTGTCGCGCGGAACTCTTGCCCGATCAATGCGGCTGATACAACCAACATCAAAATGGCAATTCTTCGCATGTTTTCCTCCTCAAAACGTCTTCGAGGCGCACACCGTTTCTCGCGATGTCCGCTCTGCGTCACTTCTTGGCCGATGAGCCTTTCCGAATGGCTATCGTCCCAGCACGGTCAGCCGGGCGCGTATACCGCTTCCCATTCACGGTGACCGTAAACTTGCTGCCGGGCCTGCGGCCCTTGATTGTCAGCGCCCAGGCGTCCGGACCGGATTCTTTTGCAATGTTGAAGACTGCCGCGGCGGTGTCGTAATGTAGACGGGCAAAACCCGCCGTGCCATCGCCCAACCAGAGGCCGAAGCGCCTGGTTTCCAGATATCCAGCGACCTTCAGATCTCCAGCCGCCGGAACACTCCAGGCCCGAACCCGCTTGCCGCCGATATCGAGCATGAATGACTCCTCCGCTCCGATCACGCCCGCCTTGCCGTTGGGAGCTCCGTGAATCCAGCGCGGATCGTCTCCAGGGCCGGTCACGCTGAGCCGGCAATTGGCCAGCCCGGCCGCGGCCATCACCTCCGCGACTTGCTTCGACTGGTCCACAGCCACGGCGTTGTCCTGCCTGTCGTGGAACAGCCGTAGAATGCCGCCGCTATAGTTCGTGATGGCCGCGACGGCTGCCCGGGCGCGATACCTGTCAGGCTGCTCGAAGGGACTGCCGCCTATCCAGCGACGCAGGAATGACTGCCGCGCTGGCGTGGCCGAGGCATACCAGCCCGCACGCGAATCGGAACCGTAATCGGAGATGCCAAAGAACGAAGTCGCCGTGTTGAACATGTCCGGATACCGCGCCGCGCAACTTAGTGCGTTCGCGCCGCCGCCCGAGTAACCAACCACGTGAATCTGTTCCGGGTCGGTCAACCCGGGGTAATGATCCAATACGAAGCGCACGGCATCCACGATGTCCTGAATCTCGCGGCCGCCCACGTCGGGCGAGCCTTCGCTGTCGCCCCGTCCGCGCATCTCCACGGCTACAACGAAAACATCACCATAGGCGGTAGCCAGACGAACCAGCGCGCTGTCGGAAATGCTTGAGGCGTTCTCCCGCAAGCCGTGCATCACCGCCAGAATGGGCAGGTCCTTTCCTGCAGGTGGGTAGGCTACCCGGGCCGAAAGCTTCATCGGCGCATCAATCTGGCTGGTGTAGCGGATCGCTTCCACTCGTGCGTCGGGCGGCTGCGCCGTCATCGCCGCAGCCAATGAATAGACAAGCAGTAGACCTGTGTGTCTCACCTCATGCCCTTTCCGGCCGTCCCCAGCGCGCAGGGCGGAGTGCGCCGTTTCGGACAACCTCCATCCTGTTTCATCTGTTGACCGTCGAGTAGCCGCACGCTGTGCGGCGGCACGTCCGGCGTGCATTCCAGAACAACGGCCTCATGTGCCTGTTGGTCGGGCGCCAGGCGGATGCGGTCCGATTGAACTCCCGAGACGATGACGCGGTCCCACGAACCGCGCAGCAGTGCCTGACGCACGTTCTTCAATAGCAGCGGGCCGTCCGCACGTAATCCTTCCACTGCCAGACCGGCTACGTCGTCGGCAATCATGGAAGGCCGCGCGTCGGATTCTTCGCAGGAAACACCGATGTTTCTCAGAACCACTCCGCGCGCGTGCCTCAAGTAGAATCCGTAAGCAGGCAACTGGCCCCACATCCGCCCCTTCGGGTACGCAGCTTCTTTTTCCGGCACTTCGACTCCAGCAAGCGAAGCAGCTCCTCCGCCGGTCATGACGATTCGTGCATCGCTCACCGAAACATTCGCAACGGATTGAGAAGGAATGCCCGTGATAGATGAGGTGGTGCCCGCGTCTACCGCCACAATGTTGGTGATCACTGCGTCTTCCAAGCGGCTGGGCGCTGTTCGGGCGCCGACTCGTACGAAGATCGGTGTACTCACGTGCCGCATAGAGATGTTGGACACGGCCACGCCCCGAACACGTGCGCCATCAACCGCCTCCAGACAGACTCCGTCCGGCCGGAAAACGCCGCTTCCGAAAACCGTACAGTTCGCGAACGTGATATTCGAGAAGTCAGCGTGCGTCTCGGTGCCGATCTTCAGGCCGGCCGAGCGCGTTGAGAGTGTGCAGTCGGAAACGGTTACGTTCTCGCAGGGACACGGTTCCCCGAGATAGTTTGAGGTCTTCAGGACAATGCAGTCGTCGCCTGTGACGATCTCACATCCCGAAATGACCACGTTACGGGAACCATCCACATCGATCCCGTCACTGTTGCCGATCTGGTAACCGGCGCGGATACGAACCGACCGTACCTGAACGCCTTCGCAATCGTAAAAGTGAAGGGTCCAACGATCGGGATCCCTCAGGCTAAGATCTCCAACTCGTACGTCACGACAATGTTCGAAAGAGACGAGACGTGGACGGAAAGGTTCGAGCGGTTTGCCTGCCACGGTCGGCTTCGCCAAACCGGCACCGGTGATCGTGCCATGGCCGAGAATGGCGGCCCGTTCGATTCGCTCCCCCAGGATGAAAGCACATGCAAAAGAATCCCGGGGCAGACGATCGGTCGGCCGCCTCGCTTCGTACTGCGCCGGGTCGTTCGAGGCGGAAAGCACGGCCCCGTGCTCCAGGCACAGAGCCACGCCGCTTTTCAAGCGGATGGAGCCGCTGACAAACCGGCCCGCCGGTATGCGGACCGTCCCTCCGCCCCGCGTAGCGCATTCGTCGATGGCGCGCTGAATCGCCGCACGGTTGTTCTGCTTGCCGTCCGGCACCGCGCCAAAGGCGGTGATGTCGTGTGCTTTTCCAACCACTGGAAAAACGGCGGTGCTCAGCAGGGATCGTCGAGTGATTTCCATTGTGAACTCTTCAGTTCCGCAACGGGGCGATGGCGATCACGTCGGTGCGTCCTGAAATATTGGCGATCGCGTAAACCGAACCGTCTTTTCCGATGGCGATCGAGTTCACATTCGTAGGTCGCTGTCCGTTTTCTGCGAATACCGGCCCGTGGTCGGTGTAGCGGCCCGTGGGAATCTCATAGGTGATCAAGTGCAGATTCTCTTCACCGCGGACCCCGAGAACCCCCGTCCGCCGCGGTCTCCCGGTACCCGGAATTGGGCCGCCGGTCAGGTAATACAGAGTTCGGCCATCCGGCCCCAGGGCGAACCCAAGGTACCCGTAGTAGTACATGTCGAACATGCCGCTGCGGCGCGATGGCTCGGAGGTAATACGTTCCAGCACTTCCACACGGTTTTCACGCGGCAAATAGCGGAACAGGTATCCGGAATTCCCGTGGACGGCGTAGATGGCGCCTTCGGGATCGTACCAGGCCGTCTGACGCCAGTGGTAGGCCATTTGCCCACCCGCGGAGGGATCGAACGTGCCGAAGTACTCCTTGCGCAAGTCCACGTCCGGAACTGTTGCCACGGTATTGCTGTCATAGCGGTAACGGAGGATGTCGCCTTGTGACGTAGTCAGGTACACGGAGCCGTCCCGCGGATCCACTGCCAGCGCGCGGCAGACAGGCCTGTATTGTGCGCCCTGGCCGGCCTCGCCCCGGCCCTCCACCGGCTCCAGTTGCCTCATCTGCCGGCTCCGTAAATCGAAAGCCACGAAGTGTCCGGTGGGCCAGGTCAGTCCGTAGAGCTTGCGGCGTTGGGTATCCATGGTCATGCTGATAATGCCTTCGCGCACAGGAATTCTGCCCAAGTCCTCGAACTTTCCGGATTTCAGGTCGTAGGAAAGGAAGTGCCCGCCCGGATACGGACGGTAGCCGGCCGGCGGCGCAGCCATGATCTCCTTGGCGCCGTCGACGTTGTAGTACTCCATGTGGGTCGCGAAGTAGAGCTTGCCATCCGCCTCCACAAAGCTGACGTGACTCTTACCTTGAGCGACGGCGTGCAGCCCCTGCTCTCCGCAAATCTGGTTGAGGTCGCCCAGATATCGGATCTCCTTCGTGGAAGGTGAATAACGGTACATCTGTCCTCCGGTGTCGAGCTTGGAGGAAGAAAGCACGTAGTAGATGTTGCCGTCCGATGCGCTGGATATGGCGTTGAAAGTGGCTCGGCCGAAGGCGAAGTTCGAATTCAGGACGTGGGCGGTCAACCGCTTAGGTGCGGTCTGTCCCCAGGCGCATTGGAGTAACGCCAGCAACGCCATCGCTGCCGGCAGCGCGTATTTCAGGAGCTTGTTGCGTTCGTGTGAGCCCGCACGAAGAAGATCGGTTCTCATAAGGATGATTTTGTGTAGCTTTGCGGCGTTGACCGTCGCGTCGAATTGTGGACGCTCTACCCTTTATAGCCTCTTCGCTCGGGTCTGTCAATGAAAATGTGTAATCATTTCCACAACACCGCAGAGGGCCCCACGCGGATGAGCGTTCGGGAGATGGAACACGTTTACGACAGGCGCCGGCCGCTGCTGGCAACCGCGCAGGAACCGCGCTCCAGCAGCTTGCAGGGGAAGGTGCTGGGCTTTACGTGCGCGCCGGGTGTGGCCAGGCGGCGCAATAGCATGGAGGCCAGCTCCGCCCCTAACTTCTCCTGAAAGATGGAAATGGTGGTCAGCGGCGGCTCAATGATGGAGAACTCCTCCCAGTCGCCGAAACCGCAAAGGCTAAAGTCGTCCGGCACTCGTATGCGACGCTTGAACAGTTCGCGCCAGATCCCGGCAACAACAGGGTCGTTGGCACCGAACACCGCCGTGGGAGGCTCCGGCTGCCCCAGCAACACGGGCACCGCAATCTGCCCGTACTCGATGCCGTTCACATCCCAATTCTCAATCACACTGCATTCGGGCAACTGTCGCTCACGCATCGCCCGCAGATAGCCTTCGTACCGCCGCTTGAACCAGGGACGCTCGGTATTCCCGACGAATGCTATGCGCTGATGGCCCAATCGCGCCAGGTAGCTGACGGCCTCGTAAGATCCCCCGATGTCGTCGTACATTACGGCATCCCACTTCAATCGGCTGTGCGGACCGGCGAAGGCATTGCCCAGAATCACATGCGGCAGACGGAGGCGCTTCAGCGCGTCCAGCAGGTTGGGATAGTGAACCCCGGCCAGAATCACTCCGTCCACGGTGCCTTGTTGCTCAAGCAGTCGCGGTAATTCCAATCGTGCCGCAGGCGTCGCCGCGCGGTAACGAAACGTGGCGAACACCATGTCGTAGCCGGCTTCGCGCAATACCGACTCCACCGACATCAGTACCTTCATATGCATGGAGTTCAGCGTCGCGGAGTTGCCCACCAGGTAGCAGACGTTTTCGGAGGCCTGCCGGGAAATGCGTTTCCAATTGACGTTCTGTCTGTACCCGACCTCGTCTGCCGCGCGGCGCACACGCTTAGCCGTTTCACCGTCGAAATACCCGCTTCGGTTCAAAACCCGCGACACGGTGGCCGTACTCACTCCGGCCTGCCGCGCGACGTCCTTGATCGTCGACTGCCCCATGTCCGTAAATGATTGCATAGATCATGCCACATGGCAACGGTACGTTCTTCCCATTCCGTGAGGCGCCGGCCGCGCACCCCCGTCGCAGTTAGCCTGCAATCGGTTTTACAATGTGGTGCTTTGGCACGTGGTTGAAGCTGCACTGGCAAATCAGTAAGATTGGGGATTCAGCATCGGCTGAAACCACTCGGGGGCGGACCAACCAGCCATTCTGCGCGCAGCGGTGTGAGATCAAGCAAACATGACAAATCGCGACGGCAGAGAGCCTTGGATCGTCTGCGGAATGCTGTTCCTGGCCACGACACTCAGTTTCCTCGACCGTCAGGTGCTTTCTGTTCTTGCGCCTGAGATGTTGCTGGAATTGGATGTCACGCTCACCAGCTACTCTCGCGTGATTTCAGCCTTCGTCCTGAGCTATGCACTGATGCTTTCCCTAGGTGGATATCTGGTGGACCGGTGCGGCGCCCGGCTAGGACTGGCGCTTTCGGTTGCATTGTGGTCGGCATCCAGCGGCGCCCACGCCGTAGTGACGGGGGCGTTTGGTTTGGGGGTCGCCCGATTCTTCCTCGGGTTGGGAGAAGGCATCTGCATCCCGGCCCTGGTCAAGGGCGCCACCATATGGTTCCCACCGCAACAACGCGCGCTGGCGATCGGGCTTGCCAATAGCGGAGCCACATTTGGTGCGTTGTTGGCGCCGCCTCTCAGTGTCGCGGCCGCCGCCGCATGGGGGTGGCAGGCTCCTTTTGTTTGGACGGCGCTACTCGGCGGGCTATGGCTTCTGGGCTGGGACGCCGTTTGTCGAACCTTGCCGCGATGGGTCCGGACTGGCTCTGCGGAGAACAGAGTTGAGATTCGGAAGATTCTCGGCGACCACCTGGCTTGGCGCGCCATGGCCGCCAAGTTTCTTGTCGATCCCGTTACCTATCTGTACATGTTTTGGATTCCTCAATATTTGACGAAGGAGCGTGGCTTCACATCGGAAGAGATCGGCGCGAAGTTCTGGGTCATATTTCTTGCTGGTGCGGTGGGGAGCATTGCCGCGGGAGGAATCTCAAGCCGTCTCGTGCGCCGGGGATGGAAACCGACGCGGGTCTGGATCATCTTGCTTTCCGCCGCAGCGGCCGTAACCCCTGTCTCCGCATTGGTCACGATCGCGCCAAGCGTCGGGACGACATTCACTTTGATGTGCGTGCTGATGTTGGCCAGAGGAATCTGGCAGACGGTGTTCCTGATGTTTCTGAGCGATGGTATTCCCGCCGAGCTACTGGCCTCGGTGACCGGGCTTTCCGGTACCGCGGGAGGGGTTAGCGCAATGATTTCAAGTCTGGTAATCGGTACTGTGGTGGAACGATTCTCGTTCACGCCGGTGTTTGTGGTTTCGGGCGTTTTGTATCCTCTTGCCACAATGGTGCTACTGGCCGGCGCACGTGCACTTCCGTCCTACTGGTACGGCCGAAGCAAGAGCGCAACGGGCGGTGACTAACAGACGCCGGTGACAAAGAGCAAAGCTGCAATGGCTGCATGCCGGTTTACGCGGGATGGGCATTCTACCCGGCGTAATACGAATTCGGCCGATGCCGCTGGCATCCGGTGCGCTACCTGCAACTGCGTTTGACCTTCGCTTGGAGCCTCTCCAACCTGGTAGCTCTGCCGCGACAGCAAGTGATTGTCCACCCGGACTTGATGGCGTGGCTGGACTGCTCATTCGCGCCGCCGCAGCTTGCAGCAGCCGAGCATCTCGCGTCGCACCTGGGGTGAGTCTGGACAGCAGTCGACGCCACCAATGAGGGCCTGGTCCAGCGGAGGTGGCTCAGGGAAGAGCAGCGTGGCCTGGAATCAATCCGTCCAACAACGCTCAGCGACTGACTTGACAGCAGTGGAGTGTCAACCCCGGAAAATTGCGTTCACTTCGAATGCAGACTTCATACTTCGCGTGTTATCAACGCAATAGACCGCAAATATCCCGTCATTTCATTACTTCGCCTGCTACAATCTCCACCGAGCCCGAACCATGCCTCTCATCCGACTCACCCACAGGCGACTCGAAGCCGCGCGGCGCGATGGCGCCCGTTCGCGCGGCCCCAAACGCCCGAGGGCAAGGCCCGGTCCTCCATGAACGCTCTCAAGCACGCCCGCTACGCCAAGCTCGCATATGTCCTCCCCGGAGAATCCAAGGACGCTTTCCACGCCCTCCTCCAATCCTTCGTGGACCGCTCCAAGCTGCCGCAGTTCCTCACCGCCCCGGAGGCCGCTTGAGCCGTGACTTACCCGCACACTTACCCTCAGCCCGTGCCTCGTCCGCCGCGCACGGCTCCCGCGGTGCGCTTTGCGCGGCCACCGCGGATGCGCGAGACTCAGAGTGAGATGCGGTATTTCTTTCGACGGCGCATTCCCGAGTTCCGGCGCATACTTTTGGTCGAGAGCGGTTCCCGCTGCGTGCTGGAAACTCTGCTTCCCAGGTTGTTCCAAATGTACGGGAACGATATGCGCGTCGACCTGGTAACCTGTTACGCCGGTGTGCCACAGGGATTTCGCGAGCAGTCCGCATCGGTGTATCGCGTGAACGAGTACGCCACCCGCGGCCGCCGTGAGCAGCTCTATCGGGAACTGGCCGCCAATCGATACGATTCAGTGGGCATCGTCTGTTCGGCCGAACCCATCATGACGAAATGGAAGTGGGCGGTCGCGCTTCTGGTCAAAGCCAAGGTCTTCGTGATCAACGAAAACTGCGATTTCTTCTTCCTGGATTACGGCCATGCGGGCGTGATCTGTCGTTTCGTCCTTTTCCGCGCGGGGCTGACCGGGGGCGGAGCGGCCTTGACGATCGGCCGTCTGGTTTTCTTTCCCATCACGCTGGCTTATCTTTTGCTGTGGGCCGCGGCGGCGCATATTCGCAGAAAGGTGCGTGCATGAAACAAATTCTGGTAAAAGAATGCGGTGGTCCTGAAAAGATGGAACTGGTCGAGGTGGGGAAGCCCGCGCCTGGGCCGGGACAGGTTCTGGTGAAGCTGGTCTCGATCGGCGTGAACTTCATCGATATCTATTTCCGCATAGGTCTGTACAAGGCGCCGGCGCCGGTGAGCCTGGGGATGGAAGGCGCCGGAGTGGTAGAAGCCGTCGGCGAGGGCGTCGACGGCGTGGAAGCAGGTGATCGCGTGGCCTACTGCATGGTGCGCGGTTCCTATGCCGAGTACGCTGTGGTGCCTGCCGCGCAGATCGTGGTCCTGCCCGCCGCGCTGGACTTCCAGTCCGCCTCCGCGGCCATGCTGCAAGGGATGACCGCGCACTACCTGACGCATTCGACTTATGCGCTCAAACCGGGCGATACGTGCCTGGTGCACGCGGCGGCCGGCGGCACGGGCGGCCTGATCATACAGATGGCCAAGATGCGCGGCGCGCGCGTGATCGGGACGGTTTCGACGCGCGAGAAGGCGGCCCTGGCGAAGGAGTCCGGCGCCGACGAGGTGATCCTTTACACCGAGTGCGAGTTCGACCAGGAAGTGAAGCGTCTCACCGGCGGGCGCGGCGTGGACGTGGTGTACGATTCGGTCGGCGCGTCGACCTTCATGCGCAGCCTGGATTCACTCAAGCCGCGCGGCATGATGGTGACCTTCGGCAACGCCAGCGGTGCCGTGCCGGCTATCGAACCGCTGCTCCTCAATCAGAGAGGCTCGCTGTTTCTGACGCGGCCGGCGCTGGCGCACTATGCCGCCACGCGCGAGGAACTGCTCGCTCGCGCCACAGACGTGCTCGGCTGGGTCGCATCGGGCAAGTTGAAAGTCCGCATCGGCCGCACGTACCCGCTCGCCAGCGTGGTGCAGGCACACATCGATCTGGCCGGCCGCGCGACGACCGGGAAACTACTGCTGATCCCTGGCTAAACGCGGGTCGAGCTACCAGTTGCACCGGTTCGGACAGCGCCAGAAACCGCGCGGGAGGGATCCATCGGGGTTGGGCTGTGGCGACCAGGTCGCCCCGCACACGTCGCATTGGAGATGACGGCCGTACTTGTTGAGCAGCCTCACGCCTAGCTTGGCCATCTGGGCTCCTCGCAAGCGGCGCTCGTCTTCTCCCGAAATTGGAACAACTGCCTGCATCATGGCGCACCTCTCTTTCGTACGTGTGTGTCTACCTGGCAGCGATTCCGGGGATCCCGGCCGCCTCATTCATCTGCTGCCGCCAGCGTTCAGCCGCGTTGTGAAGCACGGGCGGCTCCGCGGCCTCAAGCAGGCGCTCGAAGCTCTCGGCGACTCTGCACCGCGTTGCGTCGCTCATCGATGCCTCGGCCCCGTTACTCATCATGCCGGCCAGGGCGTCGCCCGCGAGCACGCGATTCTCGATATCGCCGTGCTCGTTGCGCAGAATGCGGAGCACGACCTCGATCACTTCCTCGGAGGGCTCTTTCAGCAGCCCGGCGTTTCGCAGGGCTGCTTGCCGCAGCCGCCAGTTGAACGGATACCGGAGCACCCGTGCCAGGCCCGGCTGGTGCTGGTCGAGCACTCCCGCGCTCGCCAGCCGTTCCATCTGGTCCAGCACTCGTACCCAACTCTGAAGATCGCCGAAAATGTCGTTCGCCACTTTTGGAAAACCTCCTGGATGATACACCTGTGAACTTGCACGAACCGGGCCATCCGGGAAGGATTGCTAAAGTCAAGCGAGACAATGGATGTCGCGCCGGGTGGGCAGCGGAAGACTGTGCCTAACGGCACAGCGCTGGCCGTTTTCAGGCAGCGCCCGGGGGCGCGGTGTCGCCTTTGCCGGGATCTTCTTCTTCCTCGGCGCTCTTGCGGCGGATCCCGTGCTTCTCCATGCGGTAGATGAGCGCCTTGCGGCTGATGTCGAGGTAAGCTGCCGCGTGCGTCTGATTGCCTTCGAACTTGGCCAGCGCCCTCGTAAGCAGCTCCTTTTCGATGGCTTCCAGGCTGACACCTTTTGCCGGCAGCTCGAACTGCAGCGTGTCCACCGCCGCGCGCTCGCGGCGAAGGAAGTCCGGCAGATCGCCGAGCGCGATCTCGTCGCCTCTCGTCAGCACGACAATGCGTTCGATGACGTTCTCCAGTTCCCGCACATTGCCGGGCCAGCGGTAGTCCTGGAAATTAGACAGCAGCGCGGGCGGCAGGACCAACTCAGGCCGGCCCATCTTCTCCCGCGCCTTGACGAAGAAATGCTGGACCAGTTCCGGGATGTCCTCGGCCCGGTCGCGGAGCGGAGGCAGTTCCAGGGGGATTACCGCCAGGCGGTAGTACAGGTCTTCGCGGAACGTGCCGTCCTCGATCATGGCCCGCAGGTTCCTGTGCGTTGCCGTGACGATGCGGACGTCCACCTTGGAGGGCGACGTCGCTCCTACTTTTTCTAATTCACCCTGTTGGATGAGGCGCAGCAGCTTCACCTGCAGTTCGCCCGGCATCTCGCCGATCTCGTCGAGGAAGAGCGTGCCCCGGTCGGCCAGCTCCACTTTGCCCTGCTTGTTGGCCGTGGCTCCAGTGAATGCGCCTTTGACGTGGCCGAACAGCTCCGATTCCAGCAGGTCGCGCGGGATCGCGCCGCAGTTGATGGTGACGAACGGCTTGTCGCGGCGCCGGCTGTTGAAATGGATGGCGCGGGCCAGCAACTCTTTACCAGTGCCCGTCTCGGCGTGGATCATGATGGTGGCGTCGCTCAGGGCCGCCCGCGCGGCGGTATCCAGAACCGACAACAGCGCCTCCGAACGTCCGATGATGTTCTCGAAGCCGTACTTGCGGTCCAGGCTGCTGCGCAAGGTGCGGACCTCCGCCACCAGGCGGAAGTGCTCCAGGACCCGGCCGACGACCAGCCCCAGTTCCTCATAGTCGATGGGTTTGGTGAGATAGTCGTAGGCGCCGGCCCGCATGGCCTGCACCGCGCTTTGAATGGTGCCGAACGCGGTTACAATTACTACCGGCATCTCGGGGTAGTCCGCGTGGATCTTATCCAGCAGCTCAAGCCCCGACATTCCGGGCATTTTCAAATCCGTCAGGACAAGCGCCGGGGATTCCTGCCCGATGGCGGCCAAAGCTGCCTGCCCGTCGGCGGCGGTGGACACGGCGTAACCCATGTCCTGGAGCTGGGTTTCAAGCACCCATCGCAGGTTTTCGTCATCGTCTACTACCAGAATGCGAGCAGAGTTCATGTTCCTCAACGTTTGGCCGGCAGGATCACCGAGAAGGTCATCCCCCTATCCGGA
>CAZLOS010000094.1:0-19862 GCA_964561215.1 uncultured Solibacteraceae bacterium
GACTCGCCACGCGCTAACCGCCCCCGCCCATCACATTACGGACGGATTACGGTCGCGGGCCGCTTGGATGCCCGAGACTACCAGGCCAATCGCGCCGACTATCTCGCGGTCGAATGGCACACGCCGAAGTGGGCATGGGTCGATCCGGAGAAGGACGTCAAGGCTGAGGTGCTGGCGATCCGTGCGGGCCTGAAGTCTCGCGGCATGTCGATCAACGAGACGGGCATGGATGAGGAGGATGTGGACCGGCAGATCGCGCGGGACAACGACCGCGCCGACGAGTTGGGGCTGGTGCTTGACTCCGACCCCCGCAAGACGACGCCTAAGGGTCTGCTCACTGGCGGGCCGGAGAACGGCGGTGAAGACGGCGGCGAGGGTGCGCCGCCGAAGCCGCCGGCACGAAAGCCCACCCGGAAGGAGTCGACCCCGTGAAGCAGAACTATCTGCCGCACCTCGCGGCCCGCGTGTTCGGCGTGCCGTTGATGATCCAGATCGACAAGTTAATGGTGATCCTGGACGCCATCGGTCCCCGCATCGGCATCCGCGAACACGGCGTGGTCGAGGGTTTGCCGGTCGTGGTCACCAAGCCCACGGTGGACGACGACGAGGATGAAGACTCGCCGTTGGCCTCCGGCAGGAAGGCGTACCCGGTGACTCCAGAGGGCATTGCCGTTATCACCATCTCCGGCACGCTGGTCAAGAAGGCGTCCTGGATGGACGCGGAATCGGGCCTTCAGTCTTACGAGACGCTCCGGACGATGATCGCGGATGCCCGCGACGATCCCGGCATCCGTGGCGTGCTGCTTGACGTGGACTCGCCGGGTGGTGAGGTCGGCGGGCTGTTCGATCTCGCGGACGAAGTGTACGCGGTGCGCGAACAGAAACCGTGTTACGCCATCGCCAACGACGAGGCTTTTTCCGCTGCGTACGCACTGGCATCGAGCGCGCAGAGGTTGTTCGTCACCAGGACGGGCGGCGTCGGCAGTATCGGCGTGATCGCGGTCCACATGGATCAGTCCGGGTTCGACGAGAAGATGGGCCGGAAGTACACGGCGGTCTATGCCGGCGCGCGGAAGAATGACTTCTCGACGCACCATGCGTTGTCGGACGATGCCCGCGCCAACCTCCAGGAAGAGATCGACCGGCTGTACGAGATGTTCGTGGCTTCGGTCGCGCGTAGCCGGGGACTGGCTCCCGCCTTTATCCGGAAGACCGATGCCGGTCTGTACTGGGGCGAGAAGGCCATCAGTGCAGGGCTCGCGGATCAGGTCGGAAGTTTTGACGATGCGCTCGCCGCCGTAACACAGGCGTCGCGCACATCGAGGCAAGCTCGCGCAACGGCGTCTGCTGAAGCGCAGATCACAGAGAAAGAGGACACTACCATGTCTCAGAACGTCGATACGAAACCGGCAGACGCTCCGGCCGCTCCGGTGGCGGCGCCTGCCGAAACCAAGCCTGCCACGGAGGTGCCGGTTCCGGCCGCGCCTGCCGCCGCGCCCGCTCCGGCTCCGGAGCCCATTGCTGCTCCGGCCGCTCCCACGGTGGATGCCGCCGCTATCGAGGCGCGCATTCGTGGGGAGCACGAGGAGATTGCGGCCCTTTGCACGCTCGCGGGGACGCCGGAGTTTCTGTCCGAAGCCATCGGCAAGCGCATGACTGTGGCTCAGGTCCGCGAGGCATTGCTCGCGAAGAAGGCCGCGAAGTCGCAGGGGACGCAGATCAATTCGCAGGTGGACGCCGCGCCGGTTGGCGCGGAAGGTCAGTTGAACGCCGCCGCGACGCAGATCGCCGCCAGTAAGCACATCACGTTCGCGCAGGCGTACGTGGAGGCGATGAAGCTCCACCCCAATCTTTATCAGCAATACCTCGCTGAGAAGTCTTCCACGGTGAAGCCGAGCTAGGGCGAGCCAATCCACTCGAAAGGAGAAACACAACGATGGCTTACGAACTTGGAAATCAAGCGATCTCCGTTCCGGCGAGTGCCGACCTCTCCGCGAAGCAGTTCTGTTTCGGCACGATCGATGCCAACGGGCAGGTGGGTGCGACCGGCGCGGGTCTGGCAGCGGACGGCGTGATTGCCGACAAGCCCGCCGCGCAGGGTCGTCCGTGCGCGTTCTACACGGTGCCCGGCATGGTCGTCAAGGTCATGTGCGGCGCTGCCGTTGCCAACGGTGCGCTGCTCGATGCCGATGCCAACGGCAAGGCGGTCACGCACGCTGCGGGAAAGATCCTTGCGCGGGCGCTGGCTGCGGGCGCCGGGGACGGTGTCATCATCCCGGCTCTGCTGATTCTTCAGCGGTAGTCAGACCACGGGCGGCAAAGGAAGCTCCGGCCTTCGGGCGCGGGGCTTTTTTTGTGCCCAGACAACGAGAGGAGAACCAAGAGTATGTACACGCCGACTGCCGGTGATGTTCACGTAAATACGCCGCTGACGCAGATCAGCATCGCGTACCTTCAGAACCAGGACCAGTTCGTCGCAGCGCAGATCTGCCCGGTGATCCCGGTCAGTAAGCAGAGCGACCGCTACTACGTTTACAATCGCGGGGACTTCTTCCGCGACCAGATGCAGAAGCGTGCGCCCGGCACCCCCGCCGCCAGCACCGCTTACCGGCTCGACAACACGCCGACGTACTTCTGCGACGTGTGGGCCGAGGCGAAGCCGATTCCGGACCAGTTGCGCGGTAACGACGATGCGGTTCTGAACATGGACCGCGACGCCACGGAGTTTCTCTCGCAGCAGGCGTTGATCCGGCGCGAGAAGATCTTCGCCGCCAACTTGTTCACGACCGGCAAGTGGGGCACCGACGTTACCGGCGTGGCTGCCGGTCCTGCTGCCGGACAGTTCCTTCAGTGGAACGATCCCGCCTCGAACCCCATCGAGGATGTCCGGGCCGGTAAGCTCGCCATCAAGCAGGCGACCGGCTATCCCGCGAACACGCTTGTCATCTCCGAACCGGTGTGGCTGAAGCTCGTGGACCACCCGGACCTCGTGGATCGGGTGAAGTACGGCCAGACCAACGGCGGGCCCGCGCGCATCACGCGCGAAGCGTTGGCTGCGATCCTCGAAATCGACCGCATTCTCGTGATGGGGTCTATTGAGAACACGGCTGGCGAGGGCGCTGCCGCCGCGCACTCCTTCATTGGCGGCAAGAACGCCCTGCTCTGCAATGTGGCTCCGAACCCCGGCCTGCTCACTCCGTCTGCTGCGTACACCTTCGGGTGGACCGGCTACCTCGGCGCGGGCAACGAGGGCAACCGGATGAAGCGGTACCGTTGGGAGATCATCGCGTCCGACATCGTCGAGATCGAGATGGCCTTCGACATTAAGCTCGTCGCCCCGGAGTTGGGTTACTTCTTCTCCGGCGCCACGGCGTAAGCGAGGAGGCTACTCGATGCCTTACCGTTCCCTGCCGAAGTTCGACCCTTCGGCCACGTTCCTCGCGACCGCGCGCCTGCCGGTTTTCAACGGCGTCCCTTTCAAGCCGGGGGAGGCACTGCCGTCTCCCCCGGACGAACCGGGGCCCCGCCGTGTGTACCTCCGGCAGTTGCGCCAGTTGTTCGACCTGCGGAAGGTCGATCAGGTTGAGCCTTCCGCCAATCCCCAAACCAAGAACAGGAAGGAGAAGACCCATGGGCGCGCAAAAGTTTAAGGGCAAGGTCGTCGTGCCGTTGTTGAATCAGGGCGGCGCGGATCTGAAGTACGCCGACGTGCTCGTGTCGAACGCCGAACTGAAGGCGATTCGCGCGACGCCGAAGACCCTGGTGGCCGCGCCTGGCGCGGGTAAGATGATCGAGTTCCTGTCGGCGGTCCTGCACTTCGACGCCGGAGCGAACGTCCTCGTTGAAGCGACCGCCAACCTCGCCATCAAGTACCAGGGAGCGGCTGGTGTCCAGGTATCGCAAACCATCGAGGCAACCGGCTTTATCGATCAGGCCGCGGATCAGATCACTTACGGCCTGCCGAAGCTCGACCCGATTGTGGCGCGGACGGGGTGCGAGAACCAGCCCCTCGTGCTGCACAACCTGGGGGCCGGTGAGTTCACGGGCAACGCCGCGAACGACGCCCTCCTGCGGGTGAAGGTCGGGTATCGGGTCCACTCGCTGGTGTAGTCCGATGAGCGATCCCTTTGCCGCGCTCAACAAGGCCTGCGTCAGGTCGTTCGGTAAGGCGGTGTCCTACCGGCAGGGCGCCGCCTCGCCATTCACCGTCCGTGGAATCCCGATGAAGGACTCCGACGAGGAACAGCACCTTGCAGGCTTGTACACCCGCCTGTTCGTGGATATGGCCGACTTTACGACTCCCCCGGATCACGGCGATCTGGTCACCATCGATGGGACGGCGTACACGGTGTTCGAACCCTTGGCTGATGCCATGGGCGGCGTGACGCTCTCTCTGCGCGCCGTCACGTGAGGTCCTTATGGCGTCGGTGCGGATCTATCAGAAGAAGCAGCTTCGCATCGATCGCTTGAACGTCAAGCAGATGCAGATGTTCAAGCTGGCGACGGTCAGCGTCGCGGCGGTGAAGAACCGCCTGGCGGCGGCGCTGGGCCCGGACGACACACCCGCGAAGCCGCTGTCGAAGTACTACGCCATCCGCAAGACCAAGATGGGCAAGGGCAATCGCCGGAACCTGATGTTGACTGGCGACATGCTCCGGAACTTCAACGTCCGGACGGTGAGCGAAAAGCGCGCGGTCGCTTCGAACACTACCCGGAAGGACCGCACCAAAGCGTGGATCACGAGCAAGATCGAACCGTGGGCGATCTTCTCTCCGAAGAACCGCGAGACGGTCATGCGTGCGGGAAAACAGATGATCGACGAGATCTCGTCCCGCATCGTTCTTGAGCGCAGCTTAGGCGGCAAGCAGTTATGATCGACACCTCTGTTCTGGTAGACAACCTCGTCGCCGCGCTGCGCGACATCGCCCCGCTGGTTCATGAGATGGGCGGCGATCCGGACCGGATCTACGCCTACCACGACCAGTACCCGAAGAAGGGCAGTCTGGCCCACGCACTCCACCAGATGCCCACGCCGTCGATCATGGCGGTCTGGCAGGGGACCGGGCCCGGTAGCTTCGGCGGCTTCGATGTGTGGAAGCATCAGGTCACCCTGTACATCCGTGCGCGCGAGACGTTCGACGGCGACCCGCCTACTCCCTACTACCGGATCTTCCGGCTGATCACGAAAGGCGTTCCTGCCGCGAGCGGGCAGCAGATGTTGAACACCACAATCCACCCGTCCTGCCATCCGATGGACCTGCCGTCAATTCAACGCCAGACGGATGCGGAGGGTCTGGACTACTTCGAGGTTCCTATTACGTTCACCGAGATTGGAGACGAGTGATGCCTGAGAAAGTTTGGATGCTGCCGCCTTTCGGAGTGGGCGAGCCGAAGGAGTTTGACGCGACGCCCGAGGTGCTTACGCCGCTTATGGTCGCTGGCTGGAGCCAGTGCGCCCCGCCGGCCGGTAGCGAGGAGGTAACGACCGATGTCCACGACTAGGCTTCAGGAAGTTCTGGTTGCCTTCGGCAAAGGCAAACAGACCGATATCGCCACGGCGCAGGCCGCTGCCGCCTTGTGGCGTTTCAGCAAGATCAACGCCGCCCTCGCGAACCCGAAACTGGCGACCGAGAACGACGCCGACGAGTATGGGAAGGGCCACGAGTTTCCGACCGCGACGTTCAAGACGGCGTGGGATGTGGGCGGCACTATCGAGAAGTACCTCGGCGCGGAGATCGGCGCATGGGCTGTCTGCTTCGGCTTGGGCAAAGTCGTGAAGTCGGGCACCACGAATTACGTGTACACCTGCACGCCGCTGATCCCGGCCAACGGGGATGCCGCGGAGTTGCCGTACTTCTCGTACGTCGAGCAGATCCGTCCTGGTTCCGGTGTCGTTCTGGACCGCGAGGCGGTTGGCTGCGCCATCGAGTCGTTCCAGATCAGCGTTGGCTCCGGCCCTGGCCGCGCCAACAGCAAGATCAGCATTGAGTTCGCCGGTTCCGGAAAGGTCATCGACTCCGCAACCGGCATCACGATGCCCGCCGCGACTGCGGAGAAGCTCCTGCCGTCCGCTTCCCTTACGCTGTCCATCAACGGCGTGGACTATGTGACCAACAAGAACATCGTTTCCCTGGAGACGGGCTGGAAGAACAATATCCGGCTGGACTCCGGATTCTATCCTGGCTCCGGTTTTCAGACTGCGGGCGACGGGTCCACCGGCGCAATCCGGGGCAGGCTGGAGTTCGGCAACCGGCAGGGCAATCTGCGCTTCGTCGCCCGGTTCATGAACGGATCGGACGAGTACACGAAGCTCAAGGCGCAGACTTCCGGCACGGCTGTCGTCACGCTCGCGTACGACGCTAACAACTCGCTCCAGTTGACGTGGCAGAAGGTCACCTATTCGGTGGTGGAGATCGCGGAGACGGACCAGATCCTCACCGTCGCGGTCGATTGCCTGCCGATGTACGACACCACCAACGGCGTTCTCACGGCGGTCGCCAAGACGACCGTTGATGCGATCTGCCAGTAAGGACAATTTCGATGGACAGCAACGCTCCTGTATTTGACGCGACCAGGCCGGTCGCCATTCAACTCCGTGGCCCGGATGGTCTGAAGACCGTCCGGGTTCGCTTCCCCTCCGACGATGAGTGGGCAGAACGTCAGCGCCGCCGCAAGGTGATCGTGAAACAACTTGGGCGGCAGATCTCCGAGACGACAATCCCGAATGGTGAGGATATCGACGCCGCGCTCCTGGCGAAGGTCCGGACGGAGGAGACGCCCGAAGTCGATGCGTTCGAGGCGCAGAAGGTCATCGAGCAGTTGGCCACCTGCGACGTGGACGACGTGGTGCTGGTGGGCGACGCCTTCCGGGTCGTCCTGCGCGTGCTTGGCGGTGTTGTCACGCACCTGCTGAAGATGCCCTCGGCCAAGGACGTTATCACTTACCGGCGCGGCTTTGCCCGCCTGCTGGACCTTCCGTATGGTCGCCAGGAGTTGACCGTCAACGTGCGCCCGGCTGGCGACCTGTACAAGAAGCTCATCGAGGCAACGGAAGGATACGCCGGTGAGGTGCCCATCATCCATCAGGCGGTCGCGGTCAAAGCCGCCATTGACGCTCTCGACGGCGCCTTCCAAGAGGATCGGGAGGGAAATTTTTAGAGAGGGAGTGGCCCGAACAGCCCTCCCTGCGTTACCTCATCCACTGGGCGCTCCGGCGCGAGGAACTCTGCGATCCCGGTTTGTGTCCGGACGCGCCCGAAGGTGGTCGTTGCGACCACTGCCCTCAAGACAAACTCGACGCCGCGCAGACGTCCGAAGCCGGATTGCTCATCCGGCGCGCCCTCGAACTGCGCGCGGCGCTCAACCTCGGCGTCTACATCGGCCTCGATGATGTCCGTGCCGACGAGTTTTACACGATGCTGATCCTGGAGGAAGAACGGGATCAGTTGGAACGGGAGCGGATGAGAACCCATGGCCAATAGCAACCAAGTTGAACTGGTCGTCACCGTCGAGGTGGACAAGGCGAACCAGTCCATCAAATCCGTCAACGCGAACCTCTCGGGCATCGAGCAGACCGCCGTCCGCGCCGCGCGTGGCGCCTCGCAGGGCATCGACGGCATGACGGCCTCGATGATCAAGGGCGCCGCGGCTGGCAACCTGCTCGCGGACGCGATCAAGAAAGCCATCGAGTGGGCCAAGGAGTGGACCATCGAGGCGGCGAAGGAGGCGGCGCACACCGAGCGCGCCGCCGTTGTCGCGCGCTCGCTGGCCAAAGCACACGGCGACGGTGCTGCCGCCGCGGAGAAGGCAATCGAGGCGATCAAGCAGGTCGGCTATGCCACCGCCGACGCGACCGCCGTGGTCCAGAAGCTCATCATCGCGGATATTGGTTTGGACAAAGCGTCCAGCCTCGCCAAGATTGCCAAGGACGCTTCAGCAGTGAGCACCGAAGGTATCGGCGCTGCGGAGGCGTTCGAGAAGATCATGATGGCGATCGAGACGGGCCAGTCCCGTGGCCTCCGCACGCTCAATCTGTTTCCGGACCTCGCCAAGGCAGAGGAGGTTGCGCGGTTGCAGGCGCAACTCCACGGCAAGACGCTCTCTGAACTGGAGGTCAAACAGGTCCGGTACAACGCCATCGTGGAAGCCGCCATTTCGATCCAGGGATCGGCTGCCGCGCAGGCGGGCACGTACGACGGCCAGATGAAGAAGCTCGACCGCGAGATGAAGGATCTCAAGGATGATGTGGGCAAGGCGTTCCAGGGCGAGTTGCTGGTTGCCGTCGGCATCCTGAAAACGATGGTCGGGTTCTTCAAGGATCACACCGACGCCATCGAGAAGTTCGGCAAGGGCATCCTGATCCTGGTCGGCATCATCGCCACCATCACCGCCGCGACGAAGGCTTGGGCGCTCGCGCAGGGTGCGCTCAACCTTGCGATGGCCATCAATCCGGCATTCCTTCTGGCGGGAGGCATTATCGGAGCGGGCGCGATCATCTGGAAGGAATACTCCGACATGAAGGAGGGGATGGACGCCCGCTACAAACAGATGGAGACGGACGCCCTCCGGAAGGACGTGTTCTCCGGGAAGGTCAAGGTCGATGATCTGAAGAAGCGCGGCATGACGGACGACCAGATCCGCGAACTGATCTCCGGCCGCAGGGCGCTTCCCGGCGAGGAGTCCCCTTGGGAGGATCTCGGTGCCGGCCTGCCGAAGATCAAGATCCTCGGCAAAGGCGAACCCGACCCGGAGGCGCTGAAGCTCCAGATCGAAGTCCAGAAGCGGCAGAGGGAGAACGAGAAGTACTTCCGCGACCAAGCCATCGGCTCGCGTATGAACACCATCATGGTGAACGGCAAGCCGATGGACGTTCCGCTCTCTGGATTTGCGAAGGACGTGGCTGAGATCAACAAGGAGATCGCCAGCAAGAGCACGTACATCGATGACAAGGGCGAGCACCACGTTCCGATGACCAAGAATGCGTGGGCGTCGGTCATCGAGTTCGCCAGCAACAAGCTGAAGGCATTTCTG
Source organism: uncultured Solibacteraceae bacterium (assembly GCA_964561215.1). Classification (GTDB taxonomy): domain Bacteria; phylum Acidobacteriota; class Terriglobia; order Bryobacterales; family Bryobacteraceae; genus JAJFUV01. The sequence goes on from CAZLOS010000094.1 coordinate 9,031, forward strand.
GGCAAGGCCGCCGACGACAACAGGAAGGCGCTCGCGGATTACCTCAAAGACCAGGAGGAGGCCGCGCAGAAACAGCGGGAGTGGGAGGTGCAGCGTTTCCAGCAGCGCCTCCAGCACGACACGGAGATCGCGGAGAAAAACCTCGACCATCTCCGGACGGTGTACGCCTTCGAGGAGCAGCGGGCGGGCTTCGAGAGGGATGCGCGGCTCCGGCAGTTGGAGGGTGTGGACGCGCAGACCCTCGAACAGAAGATTGCGGTCGAGCAGCAGAAAGCGGCCATCGAGATCGACTACCTCCAAAGGGTCCATGAGGTGAAGCAGGCTCTCTACGACATGGACACCCGGCGCATGCTGCTGGAAGAGGAGTTGACGCTCAAGCGTCTCGGCTACACAGTCGATGACATCAAGGCGCGGATCGCGGAGTTGACCGGCCAACGCAAGGAGATCCGCGACCAGGGTGACGAGGCCAACGACGACACGATTCAGGCGGCGCGCGAGAACGCCGCGAATCGGACGGCGCAGTTGGTGCGCGAGCACAACCGGCAGATCTTCGAGTCCCTCAAGCAGCAGGCGGGCGGCGTGTTCGATGCGCTCCTCACCAAGTCGCAGTCGGTTTGGAAGGCCATCGGCAACTCTCTCAAGACCGCCATCTTGACGGCCATCAAAGAGGTGGTGACGTCGCGCGTCGCCGCCACGCTGATGTATATGTTCACCGGCCAGAAGGTGTCCTTTGCGGGTGGTGGCGCTGGGCCTGGCGGTAGCGGCGGGATGCTGAGCGGGCTTGGTGGGATGCTGGGCGTCGGCGCGGTCCCAGTGTTCGGCGGCGGCGGTACCGGCCCGATCCCTGGCGGTTCTGCCGGCGGCTGGGGCACGCCGCCCATCTTGCCGCAGGGCGCCGGGTCCGGTACTGTGCCAATGGCAACCGGCGCGGGCGGTGGCGTCACGTCCAAGGCTGGTATTGGAGTCCTCGGCAATCTCAAACAGAGCATCGCGGGATGGAAAGAGATGCTCGCGAACCTCGGTAACCTCGGGTTCAAGCCGGAGCGATGGAGCATGGATGAGGCGGGCAACATGACGAAGCTCGCCAATGCGCGCGGCGTCGGCGGCATGAAAGGCGGGGCGATGCTCGCGGCCGGCGCGATGCTCGCGATGGACGGCCTGCGGCGCGGAGGTAAGTTGGGCGTCGCGGAAACCACCGGGGGCGGCGCGCTCATCGGCGCGAAGTTCGGCGGGCCGCTCGGCGCGGCGATCGGTGCTATTGCCGGGTTTGCGGCTGGTATGGTGCGGCTGTTCATCAAGGGTGCGGTGGAGAAGGCGCGCGAGAAGATCAAGGCAACGTACGGCATCGACATCCCTGACAAGACGCTCCTGCAACAGATCGTGGACACCGCAAAGCAGAAGTACGGCGGCAACCTCGACATGGCGATCCGTACGGACGAGGTTCGCGACCTGATCAAGCTGTACGCCATGAGCACGGGCCAGCCCACCAAAGGGATGCCCGCGACCGTCCACCCGCTCGATCTCGCGCAGTCTGGCGGGTCGCTCTACCAATCGGCGGGGTACTCCAACGGCACCGCGCTTTCTAGTCTCGGCGGGCTTCCCTCGCTGGACAGCATCGGCAGTGGCGTAGCCTCCGGAGCGCAGCCTATGGTGATCCAGCTCGACGGGCAGGCCACCACGAGTCTCCTGCGCGGCGAGGCGGTGTCTGCCATCGTCAGTAACCCGCGCGCCGTCGCGAGCGCGTCGATGAGTGCGGCGAAGTCGAACGCCGGTCGGCGGGAGTTGACGAGCCTCCAACTCAGCCCGGGCTTGGTGACGGCGTAATGCCCGGCTCTGTTGCAAACGCAGCACCGGCGACGGTGATGCCCAACAGCCTGTGCCGCTCGTTCGTCCCTACGCGCGAGTATCCGGTCATCGACAACGAGTACCGGAACGGCGAGTCGCAGCGGTCGGCTCAGGCGCCGACCAGCCGGAAGAAGTGGAGTCTCTCGAAGCGCCTCACGCCCGCGCAGTTGCAGGTGCTTCGAGACTTCTACGATGCGCGAAACGGCACTCACCAGCCGTTCTACTTCTACGATCCGTACGAGACAAGCCCGAGGTTTTCGTACGATCCGACGGGCGCGGCTCTGACCGGCAGATACGTGGTCCGGTTCAACACCGACTGGAATCAGTCCGTGATGCCAGGCCGGTCGGACGTGCAGATCGAACTGATCGAACTGGCCTGATTCTCCTCGTAAGGACAATTCAATGCTGTTTATCAAACCCGGAGTCCGGATCACGGGCATGCGGCCGGAGATCCTCCTGGCGGCAATTGCCGCGGAGCGCGTGTACGACGAAGCCGGTCACGACTTCACGATCACGGCGTGCGTGGACGGCAAGCACATGGCTGGCTCGCTCCACTACGCGGGCGCAGCCATAGACGTCCGAACCCGCGATATCACAGCAGCGGACGTGCAGAAGCTCATCGCCCGTATAAAGGCGTGCCTCGCGGACGACTTCGACGTACTCCTCGAAGTCGACCATATCCACATCGAGTTCCAGCCTAAGCAGGCATTGACCAATGGCTGACAGCATCGGCAACATCCCGGTACCGGAGATCTCTGTCTCCGGCACGTTTCCGACGATCCCGGAATACCCGTATGGACGCGCCGGCAGCACGGACGTGGCCGTACATCAGTTCGGGTCAGGAAACGCGAAGATCGAGCAGCGGTTCCTCCTGGGGACTGGCGCGCGGCGGTTCACCGTGCGCCGCACATGGATGAACGACGCACAGCGGATTGCCCTCCGGAACTTCTGGGAGTCAAAGTACGGGCCGTACGGCGCCTTCACATATAACGCGCCCAATGACAACGGCAACGGGACGACTGCCTACACCTGCCGGTTTGAGAACGAGCCTCTGTCCTGGCAGATGGTTGCGGACTGGGTGTGCTCGGTTGGTGTGACGCTGGTGGAGATCCCGTCTAGCACTCCGGCCTACACGCTTAGCTCGACCGTCACCCGGTTCCCTTCGGATGCGTTGAAGGATGCTCTGCTCGCGCAGGTGCAGCAGGTCATCCCGCTGATTAAGATCCGACCTCTTCAGACGGGCTATCCGGCGATGTATCTGTCCGACCGCCGCTGCACGGTCGGCGGGCAACTCTACCAGGCGCGGCTCATCGACTTCGACGGTATCTCGCAGGGGATGGGCAACGATTCCGACGACGCGTCGTTCACCTTTGGGAACGCCGACCGTGTGATGCGGGCCGTTGCAAACGACGTGGACTTGTACCGGGCGGCGATCTCCTTCTCGTTGTTCCATGTCGGCCAGGGCGTCAAGGTCGATCTCTGGAAAGGAGATATCGTCAACTGGTCCCTCGACGCGGGTCCGGAGTTCAAGATCACGGCATCGGATGGCTTGTACGAATTGAATCTGCCATACCCGACGCGCAAGATCTCTCGCACGTGCTGGAAGGTCTTTAACTCGCAGGCGTGCCCGTACGCCGCGCATGGGGCGCTCGATCTCGTTCACTTCCCCGACGCCGACGCTTCGAAGTGCGATAAGAACTACGAGACGGCGAATGGGTGCCTCGCGCACGGCATGAAGAAGTACTACGGCGCGATCCTCGCGGAGCCGCAGAGCGTCCGCATCAAGGACAACTCGACCGGCGTGTGGGGCTTCGGGCGGTCACCGCTCACGAGTACGTCGTTGGTCGCGGACTCGATTTATGACCAAGTGCTGCCGGAGGTGTACACCGACACGGATATGCCGGTGAACTGCAAAGTGGCGGCTGGCCGGGACGAGAGCGACTTCTACGAGGCGCTGGGAATCGTGGGCGAGGGACCGCTGGTCGCGTACACGACACCTCGCATGGTGGACAAGGACGGCGACGGCAATGCGGAGACGTTCGTGGGCCACACGCTGGACGGCCAGCAGCACCACGGCTTCCCCAAGAACGACTACGGACTCCGCGCGTGTTTGGGCAACGATCCGGCCGGCGACACCGACTTCTTCTCTCTCGATCAGTCCGGAAACCAGACGGGCGGCGACTACCGGAAGGTTTATTCGGGCGCATCCACCTACAAGGACACATTCGCGGCGGGCACTGCGTTCGTTGTGATCCGCAGGTCGGACGCGAAGGGACTTCAACTCTCGAATCCCGGCGACCACGCGATGATCGCGACGGTGACGCAGGGTCTGCGCGGGTGGGTCTGGGCGGGTCCTGGATCGCGGGTGTACGGTCCTGCGCTCGCCAACCCGGTGTGGGTTGCCATCAACATGGTGCTGCGGGCGCGCGGCATCCGGCTTGGCGCGGACGCCACCACGCAGCAACTCGATACGGCCGAGACCTATTTCGATGTGCAAGCTGCGGTCGACGCCGCCGCGATCTGCAACAAGACGGTCACCCGGCTGGTCAACGGGACGTCGTACGTGTGGGTTTCGGATTACAACCCGGACGACCCGAATAGCGACCCGAGCGCGGGCCACTATGAGGCGCGGGCCGTCACGACGGAGACGCAGTTCACCTTCCGAGGCGTGTTGCAGGAGGAGAAACCGCTTCGCGATTGGCTCCAAGAAGTGTTGATGAACTGCTTGGGCTATTACACCTTCTCGTTCGGCAAGCTCAAGATCGGCATCCGCGAAAACTCGTCCGTGGTCGAGGCATTCACGGAGGGCAACACCGTCTTCCGCAGCCTCCAACTGGCGGCGGTGAGACCGTCGTTCAATCACCTCACGGCGAATTTCGCGGACCAGGATTTCGGTTTCGTGGCCAACAGCGTCGCCGTTTACGACATCGACCATGCTTCACAGATTGGCGGCGGCGCGGGTCCGATGTGCCTGAAGTCGAACGTCAACCTCTCCGGCACGTCCGGCAAGTCCCAGGCGGGCAGGATCGTGAGTGTGCGGTTGCGCGAGGAGTTGGGCGGCACGACTGCCGCTGAATGGAAGAATGCCCGCCAGATCGGGTTCAAGACCACCGTGCTCGCGCTCAACACCGAACCGGGGATGGTCTGCTCGATGACCCACCCGGACATGCCCGGTGGGTCTGGGGAGTTCCGCGTCGTCTCCTGGCGTCTGAACAAGGACTTCAGCATCGACATTCAGGGGTGCACGACCACGGACTCGATGTACGATCTCGTGGAAGGACCGAAGCCGGCCGATGTCCAACCGGCGCAGGTGCCCGACGAGAATCTGCGCGACACGGGTGTGCCGGGGATCGTGAACGGCACGCCGAAGCTCTCCGACTACGGGAACATCGTGCTGGACAACATGGAGGTTCTGCCGGATGACTCCGGCAACATGAACATCGTCGGCGCGAACGAGGTCGCGATGGGCCTTTACTATGTCGATGAGTTGGCTGCCGATCTCTTCGCGAGCCTCGACGCAGTCATCGACAAGGACGACGACCCGGTCACCGTCTCTTGCACCGTCAATCCCGCGACTGCCCGCACGTTCAAGGTGGGCGACTTCGTGGTGTTCAACGACGAAACTCACAATCCGGACATCGGCTACTTCCGCTCGTACGAGTGCGCGCAGATCGTCGGCCCCGGCAGCGAATGCGATGTGGTCCATTCCGGCAACTTTCAGTTCCAGCGTGCCTATCCCGGTGTCGATCCCGGCCTCGCCACGTTTGGAACGGTCCGGTGCGCCCACGCCAAGGGCATCCGGTTCTTCAAGCTCGACATGAAGATGTTCACGATGGCCGTCAAGAAGGGCTTCTTCAGAACCCCCGGAATCCCTGCGCGAATGGAGGCGAAGCTTCCCTCGGCGTGCGTGGTGGCGATGCTGGTGGGCGTTGCAAACCACTTCGGCTTCGGGCCGTTCACCGTGTTCCCGCTTTCGCACCACAGCGAACCGTTCATGCCTGGCGAGCGGACCTGCAACGGCGGCGCATACACGTTCCAGATCCCCGGCGCTCTCGCAGTCGCGGACACCGTCGTCATCCCGATGCGCGTGCATGACAGCGCGTCGATCCGGTGCATCTATGCATACGTGCAGACGCCGACCACGGACGGGCAGAGCGCGTACCGCGTGAAGGTGTCGCGCGACGACGGGGCCACCTGGGAAGTGCTGGAGTTCATGGGCATCGCTCAGAAGCTTCCCGATGGTTACAAGAACACGTACGACTCTCTGGTGGACCAGGGATACGGCAAACCCGCGACGCGCCGTCTGCCGTACAACGACTTCGGGATCATCACAACGCAGGCAATCGTGGCGGGATCAAGCCAACAGACGGTTCAGACTGCCTCGTACGGCGCGAACAAGTTGGGCTTCGATGTGGGCGAGTTCGTCCATGTCAATCCGGGCGCCGCGGACGAGGAGTACGTGCAAGTGCTCGACGCCGACCAGGATAACCAGACATTCACGGCGATCTTCACGAAGGCGCATCCGGCCGGCGCGACGGTGCGCCCGACGGTCTGGCCAACCACGGTTCTCAACGAGGGCGACAGTCTCGCGTTCGATATCCTTGCGGTCGCCAGCCCGGACCCCGGAAGCGATCTCACGGTGGTGATTCAAACGTGACGCGTTATCGATGTGTTCCTGGTGGCCGACAATCCACTCGGAGCACCGTCCGACGCCACGATGTCAGGACGAAGCGAACGCCGAGAGCCAGAAATCAGCAACGGGCGTCCTTCGTCCAAAGTGAACGAGGGCCGTCGCTTCGCTACAATTGCGCCGAGGGCCGTCTATTATGAGCGATCAGACTGATCGGTTTCAGAAGAAGATCCTTGCCGCACTCCACGGCGTCGAACCCTTTGATCCCGACAAACATAAGGACCTTCCTAAAGACCTGACGCGCCTCCTCATCAACCAGAAAGAACCGGAGAGCCGTTTCCTGAAGCTTGCCCTGATCAAGCTTCACGGACGCAAACTTTATGCTGGCGACAAAATCGAGTGGAAGGCCGACATCGTTTTCAAGGGTTCGGTCTGGTACATCCACGATTGGAAGCACGCTTCATGGACGCTGTATGGTCCTGCGAACGCACCGACAACCATGAAGCTGTTGCTGAAAAAACTCAAAGCATCTGCCAAAGCCGCAGAGTCGAGCCTCGAAGCCAAGTCAAAAGCAAAACTCGCAGCCGGCGACTTCGCGCTCGCCCATCAGTTCGGGATGCTTGAGTCTTATTATTGGAGCTTGAGGAAACAGGCAGAGGTGATGCTCGGGCTGAAATGCGACCCTGAGCCCGGCGTGCCTGTCTCGACATTTAAGCTGCCGACCGGCGGTACGGTTACGCAATACGATATGCCCGGCACGAATGCTTACTTCGCGAAGCGGCGGGATTGCGAGGCTTCGGCTGCGGGTGCCGTGGTTCTGTTTTTCGGGACGCTGGAGCTTGTGTTCGATGCCTGCTTCGCTTTCGGCAATCGCAGTGGCCTCACATACCAGCAGTTTCGGAGCAAAGAGTGGAAAGAGCGCTTCAGGCTTTCTATCAATGTGGACGTCTCGCCCAGGAAAGAGATTTATCAGGAGATGCTCCTCGTTCAGCAACGGTACCGCAACGTCTTCAGCCACGCGCTGCCGTTGTTTATCGTTTGCCACCAGGAATCCGGCTGGATACCAAGTGACATGACGCGGGTAACTGAGTTCAATTCCAATCCGCTGTTTGGTTTCAAGGAGACGGACCTGGGTGCGATGTTCGCGTTATTCGACAGGGCACGCAGGCTCTTCGAGGAGGACCCTAATACCTGGGCCGCCACGATGTACGTCCGAACGCCGCTCCCGATCCCATTGGCACCGACCGCAGTCGCATCGCTTCTGAAGCATGCCGGCTCCCGCGATGAGTTTGCCGCTGAGATCGACCGCCGCATTGATATGTATGAAGCATACGTGAATGGCGAGTGAGTGGTGTGGATATGCAAACGGACTCTTTCGTCGGTTTTTCTCCTATGCCTTGTCGTTCTCTATTCCAGCGTTCCGATCGTGGCAGCTCGGAAGTGATCCACATGGCCGCGTAGTCGCCGACCCGTTGATCTGCGCCGAAGAGAGCAGTCTTCTCGTCCCGGGCGGAATACGCGCTCTCCGGGAGTAATCCGAATCGTTTCTTGATGGATCGTCTACTCCTCTTCAACCTCGGTGGCTGCTGAAACTCTTCGCATCTTCGATCCCCGCCGCAATTTCCAGTTGCAGGGCTTCACCGGGCGCGGCGCTACGACCACGCTCCACGACGCATCCGCGACCGGTGTGTCTATCTCTGGCATTTTCCAAGCTGCGGAGGATTTCGCGGTCCTTGCTCTGTACGACGCGTACGACTACTACAGCCACCTGCGGCTGAAGCACCTGCCCCGCACGGACCTCTCGGGCGTCGCCTTCTCTTTCGACATCGAGTACGACCATGCCCTCGACGGCGCGATGCGGTTCGATGCTGCCAAATACTCGTCCGTTTCGTGGGACTCGATGACGTTCGTCTGCGGCAAGGGTGTAGCTCCTGACGACATCTACGAGGTGCTGCTCACGGACCCCCACTACAACACAATCATCGACGGCGGGGAGACGCCCGCGAGTGTTGCGGTCGAAATCGCTGGCGGGGAGATCGCGGACGGCGGGATCGATTGGCTCCACCTGCACTTCCGCGATACCCGGTACACGGTCACCAGCACGGACGCGCGCGTCGAGGTGCGTGCGAGCTTTCCGTATGGCCCGACCTACGATCCGGTGTCTGGCCAGCCGACGTACACGTATATCCGGGTGAACGACCACAGGAAGTTCGCCCCCGGAGACACCATCATCCTGGAACGTGGCGGTGTGAACGAGGAAACCACCACCGTTATCGATACGGGCGACAGCATCGGCTGGCCGTACCTGCTCGCGAGGGTCAGTATGGAGCACCCGATGGACTCCTACGTGACACGCAGGACGCAGCCGATCCATCTCGCGGAGAAACTCGCGACGATCATCAACACGCTTGGCGACACCGTTTCCGGACGGTACGGCCCGGATCAGTCCCGTACGCTGTTCGCAACGGTAGGCGGCGGTAGTTCTTACCAGTCGGGCATGCTGTACCTCGAGTTCAAATCGCCCTCCTACCACACCTATTACGGGAAGCTTGGGAATCTGGATCGCATCCTCGTGACGCATGGACGCACCTTCGGCGGCGATCCGGACGAGCAGCAGGGTTTCCAGTGGACAGATGGCTCCGGAACATCGCGCCGATTCACCGGTGGCGACAACAACACCCGGTATCGGATCTTCATCAATCCAGCGAACATCCCCGGCTTGATAGACAAGCGGGGGCGAGTCGTTCCGATGAACGACTGCCGGAAGATCTACATGGTGTTCGCCCCGCGCTTCGAACGCGCGGAGGAGCAATTGGAGGACGGCTGCTTTCTCACCGCCGATGTGGCTGCTGGCGCGACGACGTGGCTCGTGGACAACGCGTCGAAGCTCACCGGAGGCCGGTACTTCATCGGCACGCCGACCAGCGAGGAGCGAGTGCTGCTTACCGCCGTGGATTCCACGACGCAGATCCGGGTTCAACGAGGGTATGAGGGATCGACGCCCGGCGCGTGGGCGGTCGGCGCACGGCTGAAGAAGCTCTCGCCTAAGAGTGGGTTCGGGTCCGACGTCGAGTGGCGTGTGAAGCTCTCGAACATCTCCGTCGAGGGCGACGCCACCTTGAAGGTTGGCGGCGATAGCTCGCGGATTGAGGAGTCCGACCCACGGTGCAAGTACACCGGCTATTGGGAGGATTACAAGTACGGCGCGACTCCGGCATGGCCTTCTGAGCGGTGGAGCATGGGCCACGCGAGGCGCGCGGCGCCCAGCAACGGTGGCGACGTCCGAAAGGTGGTGCTCTCCTACTCGCATCCGGTTGAGCACGACCTCTATCTCGGCACGCTCCTGTACACGAACTGCGGGAAGATCCGTGTCTCTGTGGATGGCGCGATGAGCGACCACGACCTCTACTTGAGCGAGTACGACGGGAAGGTCGCCAACGTAAAGGTCCGCGGCAATGTGCCAGCCGGGAATCACACCGTCGAAATCGCCGCACTCCACGACAAGAACGCGTGGAGCGGCGGGTACTATTTCTATTTCGACTACCTCTGGCCGCTTGTGCCGCAGGATGTTCCGGACGCGCCGAAGGTCTACCAGGACGTGTCGCTCGCTATCGATTTCGACACCGATCACGGCTACAAGAAGCCCCCGGCCTGGCACCTCTGGCAGCTTCAGAAGCTCGGCTTCAGAGGCCACGCCGACGTTTACATGGGCGTCTTTTGGAACAACAAGAGGCAGCGTGTGGACGCGAGCTACCCCTACGCCACGATCACATTCAGCGGAACGCCGACGCCCGGCGAGCCCGTGTCCATCTCGATCGGCGGCACCACGGTGACGCACGCCACTGGTTACGGAGAGTCACTCGAATCTCTCATATCGCACATGCGTGCGACGCTCAACGGAATGTTCGTCGGCGTGTGGGCAGACAACGGATTCGGCACGAGCCACACGCTACAGATTCAGAGCAAGGCGCCCGGCTACACCTTCACCGGCCTCGCGGTCACATCGTCGGCGCACGTGACGCTGACGTTGACCGACCGCATGGGTGTGGCCGGCGCGGAGGGTTCTTGGGAACTGATCGACTCGGTCTCGCCGGTCATGACCGAGGGTGCGCGGAAGTGGATTCGCGACCTCGCCAACCAGTTTGTGGCGGCGGGGATCAGTGCATCGTTCGCGTTCTCGATGGAGGTGTACAACCCGCCTGCCGCGATGCGGGCCAAGTACCTGTCGCTCGGTGGCGGCGTTGTCTCTCCCGGCCAGGACGTGTTCCTCGACGTGCCTTCGCACCAGATGCACTTCGGCGCACGCGTCCGGAACTACCTGCGCCAGATGTACAAGGAATGCGCCGACGAGATCGCG
>CAZLOS010000095.1:0-19773 GCA_964561215.1 uncultured Solibacteraceae bacterium
GGCAGGAAGGGAATGTAGATAGTGCTCGTGATGACGAAGCGCCGGATCGGAGTCTCGATCACCATTTCCCCGCCGCTAAGTTGCGGCGGCTTCTGCCCACGAGGCACCAGAACGTAGGTGAATCCTGTCCTGGCGCCGCGCCACGGTGACAAGACCCGGACCACCCGATAGCCGGTGTGATATTCCAGAGCAAAATGCTTTGCGTAGCGGACCGTCGCCCTGCCGGTTTGTACCATGGCCGGGGAGGCAGCCTTGCTGCTAACCCCGGCTTCCGTCGGGCGTGAGCACGAAGCGCTTACCAGCAGGCTTGCGGCGATCAGCAAGGCCGCACAGAGCCGCCGCTTAGGGTTCGGGGATTCCATTCACCACCTGTTCCACCAGATATGCTGCCCCGCTCGCCCCAAGCATGGCTTTGGGAACGATGTCCCAATACGTGTCGGAGGGTAGCAGCCACTCCACCGAGGACGGAACTAGCCCCGAGATGCGCGCCACCGCAGCCTGACATCCGTCCGCAAAGAGGAATTCGCTTTCGACCTCGCGCCACTCGCGCTGCCATGCGTCCTCGCAGTGGATCGACTGTAAGAACGCGAGAAGCTGTAGGGCCATGGGCCGGTCCGCGTACTCGGGAGTCTCAACCGCCACGGGAACCATGCCGAGATACTCGTAGAGCCATCTCGTCAGCGGAAGCGCTGCGGACGGATCCGCCTGCACGCTGAATCGTGAGCCGCGGAGGATGTCCTGAAACATGTCAATTCGGTACATCCGGCGTGCCACACTCCGGCGGCATTCCTGCAAGTCCGCAAGCGCCGGGCCCGGATCGGCATCCACAGCGGCTGTCACCGCGCGGAGCCATTCTTCCGTGGCCTCGAATCCAATGGGAGCGCCGCCGTCAGCTTGCACCACGGGGATCGGGAGCCGCTCTCCGAGCCATCGCGCTACACGGCCTCCGTACTCTTTGTGGATAACCGCCACACACGACGCGTCCGCAACGTGCGCGCACTCCTTCACCGAACTTCCAGCGCCAAGGGTGCAGCAGACTTCGACGCCGCAGAGGCCAAGCAGACGACGCAATTCGGCGGCACTGCCTTCCCAATGCTGATGTGCAATGGACAGCCCTACCAACGCAACGCGTCTGGTGGTGGGTTGCCGCCGGTTGAGATGCAATGCCTCCAGGGCGCCAATCAGTGCCTGCTGATGCCCTTCGCCCATGGCTTGTGAAATGCGCGGCATTTCCACGCACACCGTAGGAGTTTCAGGCGGAACAGCGGCCAGCGCACGCTGGAGGTCATCGCCGATCAAAGCGGCGCCCGGAGCGTTCACGACCGCCAATAGCGCGGGTTTCCGATCAAGTACGGCCTGGATCGCCTGGTTGAGTTTCTCTACACCGCCGAAAACGAAGTCGTCGCCATCCAGAAAGGTGGTCGGTATGCGAGGCTGCCCGAAGTAGAACCGTTCACCATAGTTCAAAGGCTCATACTGTGTGCTGCGCGGATACCACTGCTCCGATAGTGCCGCAGGATAACCTCGGCAGCCGGTCGGGCCATGGAGGATCACGGCAGCGTCGCGAATTCCTTCGAGCGCGAGCAGTGTGCCTGTAAAGCCATCAGGCCGGATGACGGACTGTTCTCCCGAAAGTTGGCTACAGGTCATGACGCCATCCTTCCCGCGCCGGAGCGCACAGTATGTCGCGCCAGCGCTCGGCTAGCGTGACGCCGCTGTAGAAGCCGGCTTCGGAACCAAATGGAATTGTGCTGATGCGCGCACCTTCTGGGGCGCCGCTCCAGCGGAAGTCCGTGAGCGTGATGTCGGGGCGTAATTCGCCGATATCCAACAGCCGCTGCTCGCGCCGGTACGGCACGATGAACGGAACCTTGCTGCCGTAACGAGTGCGGACTTCGTCGTCCCACACCGAGTCGAGTACGCCCACGCGAACAATTTCCATGTTCAGATCGAGCGCCGTGTCGAGCACCCAGTCGATGTGGCGGTTCTGAGTCACGATGAAGATCCGCTTTCCGGAGAGCACCGGGCGCAGCCGTGCGAGTTGATCTTCGTATCGCCCGCGGTGCCCGGAGATCAGTTTTTCCGCCTGCTCCTGCCGGCCGAACGTGCCGCCAATCTCCAGCAACCACCGTTCGGTCTGCCGGAACCCCAGCGGGAACGGCATCGATGCAAAACTCGCGCTGTAGTGGTCCTCGAAGAAACGTTGCAGAGTGCGGCCGAAAAGGTCGTCATACGCGAGCAGGTTCAGACGGGCCTTCTGGAACCTCGTCAGTTGCGCTGTGTTCGAGTACCGCAGGAAGCGGCAATTCACCCGGATGCCGAGCGCCCCGAGCAGTTGCTCAACCGTGCGGTAATTGCTGTCGGTCTGATTGACCAGGTTTTTCTCGCCGACGATATTGACCATCGCCTCTTCGGATGGAACCCGCCGGTCGATGTAGCGTTCGGCGATGGTTGTCAAAGCATCGAGAACGCCCTGGCTGTAATCGCCGTTCATGTCGCCGTCCGCCGCCAGCGTGAGCACTGGCACATCGCCGATTACGCCCCGCGCCCGGCTCAGCGACACGCGTAAATCATCGCCAATGATCCCTGCCGAGCAACTAGTCACAATGACGATCACTTTCGGGGCGAGATGCGCCGCGCGGCGCAGCGCCGCTTCCAACCCATCGTTTCCACCAAAGATCACCACTCGCTCATCCATGTCCGAGCTGAGCAGTTCGGCGACGGGCGAGAACTCCGCGCGCGGGCCATAACGCCTCCATCTCCTCCGCATGGAGGCGACTGTGCCGAGCGAGGACAGAAACGCGCAGCTTCTCGGACCGTGCGCGACCACGACCGCATCCGAGAGATGGAGCGCCGTGTGTGCCGCTCCGTTGAAAGCGCAACCGAACAGCACGGCGTGGTCGCGGACGCCCTTCGAGCAGTAACGCCGTGCCCGCACGGGCGGCGTAACCGGCGTGGTGATCCGGGTAGCGGGCGGCGCCGGGACGAAAGCCGCAGCCGGAGACAGCGAGCCGCTCTTGCGTTGATTGCCGAGGACAATGGTCTCCAGTTCGTCCGCCGGTAGCGGTTGAGCCATATGCCGAGGCGCGCCGTTGAGTACGTACACGGCCAGATGCGAAAACGTGGAGGTCAGATCGCTTGTTGGGAATGCGGCGAGAAGAGGCTGCGAGGCCTGCTCCGCTTCGGCGAACTGCGCGCTGCGAGGAAACGACGCAACAATCGGAATCTGCGCCGCATCGGCGAACCGCTGAACGCGTGCGTCTTCGTCTTCCAGGCCGCGGCGGTTGAGGATAATGCCGCCGATACGTGGACCGTTCACTTCGAAGTTGCGAACTCCGCGCAGGATGTTGTTCGCCGCATACAGCGCCATGAACTCGCCGGAGGTGACGACGTAAACGATCTCCGCGTAGTTATCGCGCAGGGGAACAGCAAACCCGCCACAAACTACGTCGCCTAGTACGTCGTAGAGCGTAACGTCGTAGTTCCGTTCGTCGATCTGCAGTTGCGACAGCAGTTCGAACGTGCTCAGAATCCCGCGCCCGGCGCAGCCGACGCCGGGTTCGGGGCCGCCGGCCTCCACGCACGCCACTCCGCCGTAGCCGCTCCCGACGACATCGTCGAGCGTCCGCTGAGAAGGTTGTGTGGACCGCAGATAATCGAGAACCGTGGTGAGGCGGCGGCCCGAGAGCAGCACGCGGGTGGAGTCCTGCTTGGGGTCACATCCGATTTGCAGGACCTTGGCTCCAGTGGCAGCCATGGCAGCGGAGAGATTGGCCGCAATGGTGGACTTGCCGATTCCACCTTTTCCGTAGATCGCAATTCGAAGAGCGTTGTTCGACAATCAGGCGTCCTCGCACCGATAATTCAATAGGTGCGGGAACGACGATCTGAGGCGGGCGATGAACGAATGGGAAACCGCGGGTTAACGGCTATTCTCTTCACCGTCCACTTTCACTCGCAGTGGAACGCACCCAACCCAAGGCAGGTCTCCTGACTTGCAGATCATCGCGCTCCGGCTGCCTTCCCATTTCCGAAGAAACAGTGGCGGTTTGCCGTTGCTCCCTGCTCACAGTGGCGGGACCGCGCGGGCTTTTCACCCGCTTCCCTTTTCACTCACCTTTGATGGCGAGCACCTTGAGAAACCTGAGCATAGCACGAGCCCGCAATAGACAGCAACGCAAAGCGGATGCTCATGTCCCTAAGTAAGGCCGTCGCCATTTATGAAAACCACGTCGCCTTCGCCGCAGAGCCCAACAGCTTCGTTGTAGTGCATGCCGAGTCGCTCGGCCGCAATGTGCAGGTCGGTGAGCGGCAGTCGCTGCGCTTCTCCCAGGGGCGGGCGGAGGTCAGCGTCGCGATCACTCGGCGCGTCTGTTGACGTTCAACTCGACCAGCCGACGGCGACTCATGCGAAGAAGCACGCTCTGGAACCAGCCCAGAAAGAGACTCGCGCCCATGAACAAGGCGAAGAGCACGACTCCCACTTGCACGGCCTCGGGCGCAGCAGCGAAGGCCTCGGCCGGTACCGTGAAGATCCGGAACGGTCGGCGGCGGGACTTCTGCGAAGAGAGTGGCTGGGCGGCAGCGGGCCGAGTCCCGGGCTGTTGCAGGGCCCGGTCGAACTTGGTCTGGAACTCGCGGGCGGCGCTCGCCTCGCCGTTCTGGAGGGCCTGAGTCGCAACGTAGCGCTGCAAGGCACGATTGCCGCAGGTGTTGGCAGAGCAGCCAACGCCGCTCTTGAGGACACTCTGCATATACTCACGAACCAGGATCTTGCGCTCGGCGGCGGTGAAGCGGTAGCTACCCTGGCGGTCGACTTCGAGTAGGCGAGCCAGCAGGTATTGGCGTGCGTGCGGGTTTTCCTTGTTGAAGAACTCCTTGAGCCCGAGGTTATTGCGGTCCCGGACGTAGACGTCGTAGTTCTCCTGCCAGATGGAGCCGTCCACCTTCTCCGGTGTCGTCGCCTGCCAGCCGTAGATGTTCTCCATGTGGTCAGCCATCTCGCGGGCGCCCGCATAGCCGGACCGCTGCATTTCGCGAATCCACTTGGGATTCCACACACGGCCGCGCAGTTCGGCGGAAAGCGTCTGGCGGAAGTCCTCCAGGCGCTCCTTGCCCGCGCGGCGCAGATTGGCCACATACAGTTCCGGGGCCTTGCCGCCGTTCACACTCTTCGTTGCGGCGTTGAGACCGCCCGCGAAGTCGAAGAAGTCGTCGTTATCGAGTACTCCATAGAGGTTCGTGGCGCGGGAATGCACGATGGCCTGGTTGCCTTCGAGCTGTGTGGCGAGCGCGTGCGGGGCTGTCTCGCCCCAGCCTTCGGCCGAATAGGCGTGGTTGTTGTGGCGAAGATATGCCTCGGCCACTGCGCCCGGCTGCTGCGCGTCCTTGCTTTGTTTGGCAAGATTGGCGACGCCGCCGCCGTAATCGCCAGGCGCAGGGCCGAACACGCGCGCCGTCGCGGCCCTCGCCGCCTGTTCCTCGGTGAGGCCGCGTCTTCGCAGCTCGTCGACCGCCTTCTTTGTGTTGCGGCTGAGGACGTTGTCGCCGACCTGTTGGACCAGGCGCGAAGCGCGGTCGAGCAGCAGCGCTTTGTCCGGGAAGCCGTCGCGGTAGATGCCGGCGATGGTGATGACGACGTCGACGCGCGGGCGGCCCAGTTCGGCCTCCGGGATCAGGCGCAGGTCATCGACCACGCCGCGCGCATTCCAGCGTGGTTCAACGCCCATCAGTTGCAGGGCCTGGCATTCGAGCGCACCCTGGTGACGGATGGTCTCGCCGTACCACAGCACCATGCTGACCTTCTTCGCATCTTCGCCGGTCTGCTGGCGAACCCGCGCGAGCAGATCGTCCGCCAGTTTGCGCCCGAGGGCGCACGCGGCCTTGGTCGGGATGAGCGACGGGTCGAAGTCATGCAGGTTCCTTCCGCTGGGTAGCGACGCGGGGGAGCGGAGCGGATCGCCCGAAGGGCCGCTCGCGAGGTACTCGTCGCGCAGCACCCGGACGGTCGAATCCAACTCCCTCGCCGGAGACGCCCGCAGACTCTCCAGCCAGGCGCGGCCGGCCTCAAGCTGTGCGGTGAATCTTGGATCGGCCACCGGCATACGGCCATCTGCAAGCTCCGAGGCCCACTCCATGTAGGGCGCATCGGTAAGGCCGATACCGCTCCGCAGGAACTCGGCCAGCGCCTCAATCTGCAATTCCGGACGGGGCATTGCGCCGAACGTGTGCACGCCGAGCGGAATGGCGGAGGACTCAGCATCATCCAGGTATTCTTCAATTCGTCCGGCGACGTCATTCCATGCGGCCTCGTCCAGATCGATTCCCAACTGCGCGTCCAGTTTCTGCCGCCGGATCTCGGCGCGCGCCGCCACCTCGTACTGCGCGGCCAGTTCCGGCGCCTCCGCTTTGGTCTTCACGTACTGCTCCAGGGCTTCGCGCAATGGCCGCAACTCCTGCTGTGCGCCTCCGGGCGCAAGCAGCGGCGTGAGATGGCTGAGGATCGTTGCCTCACCGCGCCGCCGCGCCGTCATGGACTCCCCGCCGCCATCGATGATGTAGACGTAAGGCAACGGGACATCGCCAAGTATGGCCTCCGCGGCATCGGTACCGGCCTGGCCGGTGTTCTTGCCCGGCAGGAACTCATGCGTCCCATGGCGGCCAATGTGAACGATGGCATCGGCACGGAACTGCTCGCGCAACCAGAGATAGGCTGCCACGTAAGAATGCGGCGGCGGCAGCGTGGTGTCGTGCTGCGACTCGGCGGCCTTGGCGAAGCTCGAACGCAGCGGCTGTGGACCCAGGAACACGTTTCCCAGCCGCACGCCCGGCACGACGAAGAAGGGTTTGCCGTCGCGGGAGCGGATCGTCATCAGCGTGCTCTTCTCGGGCGGTCCCCAGGCGCGATCCACGGCGCGGCGGAACTCCTCCGGTAGTTGCTTTGCCCACTGGCGGTACTGCGCCATCGAAACCAGAGTGATCTGTCCGGATTCGACCATAGACTCCAGTTCGCCGGGCGCCCACTCTTCGATATTCCGGCCGGAGCGTTGTAGCATCTGCAACAGCGCAGCTTGGTCCGGCGCGTTCGAGCCGGTGCGGTAACCCTCGGCTTCGAGGCGATGCACGATGGCCGCCAGCGTACCCGGCACGTTCAAATAGCTGGCCGAGATGTTCCCCTTGCCCGGCGGGTTGTTGTAGTAGAGCAGCGCAACGTGCTTCTCGATGTTGGGCGTTTTGCGCAGGCGAATCCAGCGCGCGGCGCGGGCCACGGCGCGCTCGATGCGCTCGTCGATGGGAACGCTGACGACCGTCTTCCCATCCGCGCTACGCTCGGTTGCGGCGAAGGTGATCGGCTCGGTTGCGCCCGCTCGCTCCGGCGCGGAGACTTGCAGCGCCAACTGATCCGTGCGCACGCCATGCGGTGAGGCCAGCCACTCCGCGCGGGTCTGCTTCGTTGTCATGAGGCCGATTACGTGAACATTCAGACGCGCAAGGAACTCCGAGTCATCCGGCTTCGCGAACCCGAGGTTCAACGCAAACAGAGCGTCCACCGCCGCGCCCGACGGGCCGATGAGCAGTGGCTCGCACAGTGTCGGTGGCCAGCCGAAGACGGCAACCGCGCCCAAACCGTGCTTCTCCAGAGCGGCAATGAGCGCGTCGATATGCGCCATGTCGTGGTTCTTGAGGTTGGTGTGGTAGAAGAGAATGCCAACACGCGATGCATCCTTCGGCACCAGATTCTGCGCGTCGTACCATTGCGTATAGGCGTCGAGCGAGGCAAACGGTGCAGGCGCGCCGGGATGGTAGATACCAGTCACAATTTGGCGTTCGGGCGTTTCCACCGCCACGCCGGAGAGAAACGCCAGCAGCCGCGCCATGTTCCCGGCTCCGCCGTAGTTCCAATACTCGACGGCCGCTTCGAGACGCGCGCTATCCTGTTTGAGCCCCCAGTGCCGCTCCGCGCCCTCGGGCCAGTGACCCAGCACCTTCACGCCGCGGGCGATGAGCGGTCGCATTCGCGGCGCCAGTGCGCGCGCCTCTTCGGAGTGCATGCTGTAGGCGAAGACAACGTCGGCCTGGTCGAGGTCCGCGGGGGGCGCTGTGGCGTCGCCGTAGGAGAGGACGATCTTGTCGCGTCCCCAGCGCGCCTCAAAAATCTTCAGCGCGTCCGGCAGCGTCTGGCTCAGACGCGTTAGGATCACGATGCGCACGGGTGCCGCCTCCAACGAGCAGGCGGCCAGAATCAGCAGGAGCAATCTCCGCATTTAGAGGCGGATCCTCAGCCGTACAGAAGCGAGTCTGCCGGGTGAGGGATAGTAGCTGTAGTAAACGCGATTGAGCAGGTTTTCCACGCTGGCTTCCACCGTCAGGTGACGCCCCACGGGAACGCTCAGGCCGGCATCGAGCGAGAAAAACGGATCATAAGCGCCATAGACGCCCTTGGTCGTATCGGTATTCAGGTCCGCGCTGAACATGCGCGAGACGTAGCGGCCGGTCAGCGAACCGCTGGCCTTGTGGAGGAACGCAAACAGCGAACCGCTGGTCACGTGAGCCGGCACGAACGGAACGCGCTTGCCCACGGTGTCCGGCACCGCCGGATTCTTCGTGATCTTCGCATCGTTCCAGGTGTAGCTGGAGACGGCATAGAGCCACGTGCGCAGTGGCACGCGGGCGCTGGCTTCAAAACCGTTGGTGCGGCTCTCGCCCGCGTTGATGACGGGCCGGTAGTTACCGGTCGCGTCCACGCTGTAGTCGGTCGTGCGGTAGATCAGATTCGAAGTTCTGTTTTGAAAGAACGCTGCATCGAGTTCCAGCCGCTTCGTCCAGTGACGGCTCACGCCAACCTCGAAGGCCAGCAGGCGTTCCGGCTCCAGATTGGGATTGGCGGCGTAGGTGATGCCAGACGAACTCTTCCACGTGCGGTACAGATCGTAAACCGTCGGGCTGCGGAACGCGTTGCCCACGCTGCCGCGAAACGCCAGGCCAAGCGGCCCGCTCCACAACGCTGCGGCCTTGGCCGAACCGCTGTGGTTCGAACGGCTGTTCACCTCTGTGGCCAAAGCCCCCGTGCCGTAGCCGCCATCGTAGGTTTTCCAGTAGTCATAGCGTGCGCCGCCGGTCAGGCTGAGGCATTCCGCGACGCGCCATTGGTCCTGAATGTACGCGCCGTCGTTGAATGCCTGCCCCTGCGAGGCACCCGTGACGACGGCCGAATCCTGACGCCGCGTCCAATTCGGGACCGTCGTCTCCTGTAGCTTGCTCTGGTCCTGCCGCAGGTCGGTTCCGAAGGTGATGTTGTGCCGGGAGGTCGCACGCTGGGAGTATTGCGCATTGCCGAACCACGATTCGTAGGGCCGGTCGCTGATCACGCCGGTTCCGCTCGTGATGGTCGAGCCCGTGCCAGGCGTGGAGTAGTAATTCAGCGGGGAACGCGTACGCCCGCCGCCTACCTGCAGGATGCCGCCGTTCGCGAACTCGTGATGGATTCGCCCGGAGAGCATCCAATAGGTCGTCCGGCCATCGCCCGGCAGGAAGAGGCTCGGCGTGACACTGAAGCGCCGCGGGCTGCCGTTCCAGTTGAACGAGGCCGTTCCGGAATCGAAGGGCGTGCCAGCGGCTGTCTGCAAGAAACTCCGGTATCCGTCGTAGCCATAGCCCGACCATTGCCGCTGGAATTGCAGGTAGCCGATGGTGTGCCGGCTGAGCGTGTAGTCGCCTCGGGCGCGCACGCTGTGCTGGTTCCACCAGTTGTCTCCGGCCCGGCCCAGGATGAATGTCTGTGTGCCGGTCGTGGTGAGCGTCGGGATCACGCCCGTTACCGCCGTGCCGCCCGAAGCCGCAGTGCCTGCGCTGGTCACGTACTGAGACGGGAATCCGCCGGTCTGCATCCGGTCGTAAGCAAGGCTGAGGCCCAGGCGGTCGCCGAAACGGTCTGCGATCCGGGCTCCGTAGCGCGTTGTGTCCTGATTGCCAAACTGCCCGTAGATCTCCGCCTGGCGCTTCGTCACCGGCTTGGTAAGGATGTTGACCACCCCGCCCATGGCGTTTCCGCCGTACAGGGACGAGAAGCTGCCACGGACGACTTCGACCCGCTCAACCTCCTGAATGGGTAGCGTGGTCCAGTTCACCTGGCCGGTATAGGAATCATTCACCGGCTGTCCGTCCACCAGGACCAGAACTCGGGACTGCGCCGACCCTCGCCCGGAGAAACCGCGCATGCCGATGCCGGCGTTTGTGTCCTGGGCGCCCTTGCCACGAAACGCCAGAATCCCCGGCGCTGTGTTGATCGCCTGGTCCAGCAACTGCACCTGTCGCGCGGTGATTTCCTCGCTTGTTGCCGAGGAGACGGAGACCGGTGCTTTCTCCGTTTCCAATTCTCCGCGCGTGGCAGTTACGGTGATGCTCTGTTTCAGAACGAACGGCGACGCCTGGTCAGGCGGCGGCTTTGGCTGCGTCTTCTGCGCCGTGCCGGCTTCTGGTTCTTGCGCCAGCACGGGAGCAACGATGAGAAGGAGTATGAGTTTGTGCATGGTCTCGCCGAGCTTGGCAAATCGCTCGTAAGTTGCAGCGTAGCACCAATCGCAAAATCGTAGCAATCTGGCTGTTCGGCCGTAAGGGCACAGCCCAACGTTCACATGTCAGTAGAACATCCGCCGGCACCGACCGAGTTGGCTCTCTGAGTTTCCCCCGGCCCAGGAGTCTCAGGCTCCTGTCATCTCACTTAACCCGGCAACCGAAGCGGGATCACAACCGAAGCGGATCCTTGCACAGGGACTCTCCAGTCGGCTATAGTGAAGGCACCTTTGGTGCCCCGCGAGGGCGTAACAGGGAAGTCCGGTTCAATTCCGGTGCGGTCCCGCCACTGTATACGAGGTATCGCCTCCAAGTCCACTCGGCGAGTTGCCGGGGAAGGGGGAAGCGATCGGCTGTAAGTTGCCACCTCGAAGCCAGGAGACCTACCAGAGGCCAATTCAGCGGCAGGCTTTCTGCGGAGAACAGGAAGATGCGGAATTCGACCTACATCCTCGATCTACAGTCCCTCTCAGCAAGGTCCGCCGCCCCATTACGAAGAGGAGGCAACCTTGTCAAGTATTGCTACCAAACGCGGTGATGGTGGTGAGACCGGTCTGGTCGGTGGGGTGCGCGTCTCGAAGGCGTCACTCAGGGTGGAAACCTACGGCACCGTCGATGAACTGAATTCGGCCATCGGCTTCGCGCGGTCGATTTCGGATAATCCCGAAATCTGCGCGTCCGCGCTACGAATCCAGCGAGAGCTTTTCACGCTCGGTTCCATGCTCGCAACACCGGCCGGCTCCAGAAAAGGGCCATCGCCTCTCGATCCAGCAACTGTTGAAACCCTTACCTCCGAGGTGCATGCGCTCGAAGAGTCGAGAGAAATCGTCCTCGATTGGTCAGTGCCCGGCGGATGTCCAGCAGGGGCTGCCTTCGATGTTGCGCGAACCATCTGCCGGCGCGCGGAGCGCCGTGTCGTAGGGTTGCAGGAATCCGGCGAGGAGGTGCCGCCGGTTGTGCTCAGCTATCTGAATCGCCTGTCTGACCTGCTCTGGCTTTTTGGCCGCAAACTGGAAGGCGCCGCGGGCGATCAGTCCGCCTTGCGGGGGCTGAACGGCAAGCAGGGGAATCGTTGGTCTCGTGCATGGTAGATCAGCGGTTGCCTGGCAGATGGTTGCACTTGTCGGTTGTGTCCTGGCGCTGGCGGCCCTCGTTGCCTATTGGGCGCCGCCGCTAAACGGTCTGCAACTCCAAAAAGACGCCTTCCAATACGGCCGCAGCGCGGTCCGTACCGGCGCCGTGAGCTATCCTCGCGAAGCCTGGGACAGTAATGCAGTCCATGTGCGCCTGCCCGCCAAACCGAACCGGATCGTATCGAAAGACTGGTCGATCGACGAGTTTTTGTACCGCATCGTTCCTCCCGTGCATATCGTCGCCGTCAGCGAGAGTTCCTACGCACGTAGCTACTCGAACGTCTGGTCGCTTGCCGGGCAGTACAAACCCGCGGTCGCCGCCGACCCGGAACGCGTGCTGCGTGTGAATCCTGACCTCGTTCTTGTCTCCAGCAGCGACCGGTCGAATTTTGCAGCAATCGTCGCCCAGGCCGGAGTGCCGGTCTATCGCATGTACACGATATTCACGACCCTTGGCCAAGTTGAAGAGCACATTCGTTTGACGGCATACCTGACCGGCGAAGATGAGCGTGGCGAAGCCGAGGCACAGTGCTTTCACACTCAAGTTGAGCGGGCCAGGCGCCTGCGTCCGGCGGGAGTGCACGCGCCCAGGATTCTCGGCCTGGGCGGCAACTACTACAGCTATGGTTCCGAGACGCTCTTCCACGACATCATCAGGACGGTCGGGGGGATCAACCTCGGCGCCGAGCACGGACTTAAAGGCTATGACTCCATAAACAGCGAATTCATCGCGCGTTGGAATCCGGAGTGGATCGTCGCAGGCGCCGACCCAGGTAAAGAAGACCAGGTGCGGCGGAAGATTGCGAGCGATCCCGGCATCGCCGTAACCGATGCCGTTCGCAATGACCACGTCCTTGTTTTCGAGAACAGAGTATTTCTTCCCATGTCCCCTTATTCCACGCTGCTGGTCACGGCCCTTGCGGAGGCGCTCTGGCAATGAAGTCAGCATCCGTTTCTACGCGAGCGACGTTCTTCTATGGAGTCGCGCTTCCCACACTCGCTGTTAGTGCGATTGCCGCGGTTGCCATCGGAAGCACTCCGCTAGACTGGCACACCATCGTGAATGTCTGTCTGGCGAAGGTGCTTCCAGCCGCCTGGTGCCCTACGACACCCACCTCACCGGCCGATCAGGTAATCGTATGGCTCATTCGCATCCCCCGCGTGATCGTTGCCATGCTAGTTGGGGCCGGGCTTGCGACGGCGGGCGCAATCCTACAGGGGCTCTTTCGAAATCCGCTGGCGGAACCAAGCCTCACCGGAGTTGGACCCGGCGCAGCGCTGGGAGCTGTCGTGGCGTTCATCACCGGCTGGAGTCTTCGATCGCCTAGCACGTTGCCCTTACTGGCCATGGCGGGAGCGGTTGCGGCGCTGGCCATGGTGTACGCGATGTCCACGCGCGGCGGCGTTACGCCGATGTCCACACTCCTTCTCGCAGGTGTCGCAACGGGTGCGTTGATTTCGGCCGTATCGAGCCTGCTTCTCTCGCTCAACATCGTGAACTGGCAGATTGCCCAGGAGATCGTCTTCTGGATGATGGGCGGGCTGGAAGCGAGGACTTGGTCCCACGTCTGGCTGAGCGCGCCATTCGTCGCTTTGGGACTCGCGGTGGCGCTACTCAAGGCTCGCGAACTGGATCTGTTCCTGCAGGGTGAGGAGACGGCCGCCTCACTCGGTGTGAATGTAGAAGCCGCGAAACGGCTGTTGATTCTGACTTCCGCGATTCTTACCGGCGCGTCCGTTGCGGTGGCGGGGATGATTGGTTTCGTGGGCCTGATTGTTCCGCACGCGGTTCGCCTGCTTCTCGGTCCCGCTCACCGTGTGGTGATCCCGGCAAGCGCGGTCGGCGGAGCGGTATTCCTGGTTCTCTGTGACCTGTTGGCGCGCACGGTGCATCCACCCACCGAGATTCGCCTCGGTGTGGTCACGGCACTCTGCGGAGCACCGTTCTTTCTTGCCCTCCTGCTGAAGCGATACCGGGAGGTCAGTCTATGACCGCAGTGCTTGAAGCGCGGTCAGTTTCGGTAGCGCGAGGCGCCCGCCTGACTCTGGATACCGTCACGTTAGGCGTTCACACTGGCACGCTGACGGCGGTAATTGGGCCAAACGGAAGCGGCAAGAGCACGTTGCTCCGCGTCATGGGCGGACTGTGGCGGCCTTCTTCGGGCACCGTGCTGCTGGGTGGAACTCCCATCGCAACGTTCGGTTCGCGAGAGCTTGCGCGGCGCATTTCATTCGTTCCACAGGATACGCGTATCGAGTTCTCCTTCACAGTCAGAGAAGTTGTCGCAATGGGGCGCTATGCACACCGCCGCCGCTTCGCCCGCGAAAGCCTGGATGATCGACGGGCCGTCGAAGCCGCTATCGAACGATGCGATGTGGCTCATCTGGCAGAGTTCCCAGCCAACGCATTGTCCGGAGGGGAGCGCCAGCGGGTACTCATCGCTCGAAGCCTTGCCGCCGCCCCAGAGGTCATTGTTCTCGATGAACCAACGGCAAACCTGGATATTGAGCACGCCCTGGATATTCTGCGGCTCTGCCGCGAGTTGACGAAGGAAAGGCGGGCTGTGCTGCTCGCCACTCATGACATTGATGCCGCGGCACATTGCGCCGACGCGGTGGAAGTGCTTGATCGCGGCCGTTCAGTCGCCATCGGATCGCCGCGAGATGTCCTAACGCCGGAATCCGTGAAGCGCGTTTTCGGGGTCCAAGGTGAGATCGTACATGCAGCCAACGGTGTTCCGCATCTTGTCTTCCAGTTGGACGCTGTCCGCCCGGAAGCATTATGACCAACGGAACCGCGCACGGACACGCCGGCGAAATCCTGCAAGGAGCCGTGGAGCGCGACGGTCAGGTGCAGCGCCTTCTTGTTACCCTGCCGACTCCGGGGCTCCGCAGCACGGCGGTATTCCATCCGCAGTGCGAAGGTGGATTGCGTGTCTATCCTGCATGGAAGCAAAAGAGCTTGCGCGCTGCCGCTCTGACGCTTAAGACTCTTGGCTGCTCCGGACAGAACGGAGTCATTGAACTCTCCAGCGAGATCCCCGTATGCCGCGGGCTGGGCTCTTCGACCAGCGATTGTGTAGCCGTCATTCGAGCCGTGGCGGCACACTGCCGCGTCGCCTGCGGACCGGAGGCCATCGCGCAGATCGCGCACCAAGCCGAACAATCAAGCGACAGCACCATGTTCGAAGAACAAGTGGTGGCGTTTCTTCACCGGCAGGGAGTTGTTCTGGAAGAACTGGGCGGCCCGCTTCCGAAGATGCGGATGTTGGTCGTGGAGTCCCAAGAACCAGCCAACGTTTGTACCGACACCATGCTTCGGCCTCGGTACGGTGTTTCGCAAATCGAGCTGTTTGACCGGTTACTTTGTCGTCTGCGCGCGGCTATCGGGGAAGACGATGCGGCAGCGGTTGGCTGGGTGGCTAGTGCCAGCGCCGAGGTGAATCAGCATTTTCTTCCGAAGTCACACTATGATGCGGTTGTGTCCGTGGGCGCGCAGACGCGTGCGCTGGGTGTGGCGGCGGCTCACAGTGGAACGGTGCTGACGTTACTCTATGAAGAAAACGCCGACGCGCAGATAGCAGAGGCCCGGTCCCTGCTCGCTGCGTCCAGTCTGGAACAGGTGCGCGCGCTATGTACATGGACCGATGCGGCCGAGTAGCTCTTCAATTGTCCGCACTTGATCCTGGTTGGTCTCCGGTTTCCGGCGAATCAGGACGACCTCGCAGCCTTCGTGTTGCGCGGCGTCGAGTTTGGCGGGAAGGCCACCGGCCGCGCCACCGTCTTTGGTCACCAGGACGTCGATGGCGAACTGGCGCAGTACCTCCAGATTTTCTTCCACGCTGAACGGCCCACGCGCCGCGATCAGGTCCGCTTCGGCGATGCCCGCTTCTTTGCACTGGTCGACCGATTCCGGCAACACGCGGGCCACCAGGCGGCAGCCATGGGCCGCAGCAGCGGCTACATAGGGCGTCAGGTTCCGCGAGCCCGTCGTGAGCAACACCGTCCGGCCCGTGGTGCAGGCCAAGTGCGCGGCCTCCTCATGATTTGCGGCGAGACGCACGCCGGGGCTGTCTTCAACGCCTGAAGCCAGCCGTACCCACCGGATGCAGGGAATGCCTTCACGCGCGGAAACTTCGAGCGCCACTTGGTGCGCGACGTGGGCGTAAGGATGCGTTGCATCCACGATGAGCTTTACCGCGCAACTTTGTACGAGTTCCGCCATTGCCGCTTCGTCCAGGCGCCCCGTCCGGCGGCGTGCCGCATCGGGCAAGACGAGCGGCACATCAGTCGCCGTGGAGACAAGGACGTTGTGCCCGGCGCGCAGAAGCGCATCGGCGATTGGCGCCGTTTCACTCGTGCCTCCGAGCAGGAGAATCACAGACGATACCCTCGCGGTGTGACCATGCGGCCTGCAACAACGCGCGTCGTCGAGTTGCCGACAAGCACTGTGGTTCGCATACCGATCTCTTCTTCGGTGAAGTGCGCCAGATCGCTGATGACGATGCGTTCATCGGGCAGGCCGATTGCGGTGGCGACACCGACGGGCGTTTCGGGGGCGCGCGAGCGGCGGAAGATCGCGGCGGCCTCCTCCAGTTGGCGAATCCGCTTGTGGCTCCTTGGATTGTAGAGCGCCACGGCCAGGTCGGCTGCCGCCGCAGCCTCCAGCCGAACGACGATCTGTGACCAATCCACCAGCAGGTCGCTGAGGCTGATTGAGGCAAAGTCGAGCATCAACGGCGCGCCAAGCCTGGCTGCGGCGGCCCCCGCGGCCGAGACACCCGGAATGATCTCGATCGGAACGTCCGTGCCCATGGCAGCAGCCTGTTCGATAGCAAGGCCCGCCATGCCGTAGATTCCCGCGTCACCGGACGAGATCAGAGACACGACCGCGCCTTCGATGGCGCAATGGAGCGCGGCTACGACACGCGCCACTTCCTGGGTCATGCCTGTGGCAATGATGCGCTTGCCCACCGTCAGATCGGCCACCAGTTCGACGTAGGTGCGATATCCAGCGATCACGTCGCTATGCCGGATTGCCTCCTCCGCTCGGCGCGTTCTATCTAGCGGGTGTCCGGGGCCGATTCCGACCACATACAGCATTCCTGTGCCAGCGCCACCGTGACGCCCGGAAACTTCGTTTTCGGTAGTAATAGCTTCGTCCTCCTTCCTGCAAGCAGGGCTGCCGGCTCCGCAACTCCGGGTATTCCGACTTTGGATTGCACGAATGCGGAACGCGTGAACGCGCGCGGACTCGTGCGGATCTCGTTGGAGGAGATCAGACGCAACGGCACGTGCAACCTGTCGGCGGCTTCGTGCAATCCCGGCTCGTCTGCCTTGACGTCCGCCGATGCCAGCAGGCGAACACGGGCGAGACTCACACCGGCTCTTTCCAGGGTCGTGTTGACAGCAGCGACAATGGAGTCACACACCGCGCCGCGACGGCAGCCGATGCCGACGATCACGTCCTTGACGGCCTCTGTGGTCGTAGTGATTACCGGCTCGGCGCCCAGTGCATTCGCGATCTCTATCGCGAGCGCATTGGCGCCGCCTTCGTGCCCGCTCAGCAGGCTGATGCACCATCGCGCGCCCACATCCAGCACCACCACGGCCGGGTCGGTGAGCTTGTGGCGCACGCAACCGGCCAATGCCCGCACCACCACTCCGCACGGCGCGGCAAAAATCAGGGCGCCGTAGCAGGGGAACAGGCGCTCCGCCAGTTCGCAGATGTGTGCAAATGGCGACACACCCTCCGAGTGACCAGCCGATTCGTGAAGGAAGCAATCGAGGCTATCCTGCGAGTTCCGTAAGCGGCCTGCCAGCGCGATCCCTTCGCGCGATAGAGAGATGAATGCAGTTTTCACGACTGCGATGCCTCACGGTACTCGTGCGTGAAGGCGGCGTCATAGAGCCGCGAGCGGGCATGTGAGCGGGCCAGCGCCTCCCCAACCACGATCATGGCGGTCTTGTACAGCCTGGCGGATCGCACAGCTTCCGCCAAGACACCCAGACGCGTCCGTATCATCTGCTGGTCCGGCCACGAGGCATGGTAGACGACGGCGGCAGGACACTCAGCGCCGTACTCCGGTTCGAGAGCCGTGACGATCTCCTCAATGTGTCCAGTGGACAGAAAGATGCACAGCGTGGCGCGAGCGCCGGCCAGATGAGCCAGATCCTGGCCAGCAGGAAGCGGCGTGCGCCCGCTGGTGCGGGTCAGGATTACCGTTTGCGCGATTTCCGGCGCCGTCAGCTCTGTCGCAAGCGCGGCAGCGGCAGCCTGGAAGGAACTAATGCCTGGAGTTACGTCGTAGGCTATTCCGCACCGGTCGAGTTCGTCCATCTGTTCAGCGATGGCACCATACAGTGCGGGCTCTCCGGAATGCAGACGGACGACATCGACTCCACGCCGCAGGGCCGCCATATACACGTCCGTAATCTGTTCGAGGCTCATCGCCGCCGAATCGTACTTTTCCGCAGATGGGTTCACCAGCGCTACAACTTCAGGGCTCACCAGAGATCCGGCGTAGATGCAGATGCGGGCCTCCCGTAGCAGTCGCTCGGCCTTGCGGGTCAGCAGTTCGGGATCGCCTGGCCCCGCGCCAACAAAGTGTACGATCATGAGCAGCCTTTCCTTAGAAGCACCAATACAGAGCGCGTTGGAATGGTGTGGTGCCGTAGCTCCGTTAGCGGGACCTCGCGGACGCATTCACTGGGCAGCGTCAGATCCTGCGCCAGATAGCACTGCCACTCTGCGCCAAGGTGCTCCGCCAGGCCTGCCACCCACACGGCCGTGTCTGGCGAACCGGCCAGAATGGTGATCTTGTCCTCGCGCGCGAGGTCGCTGTAGCTGGCGGCAGGCGCGCCGCCGTGCGCGTTGACGATTCGCGCATTTGTCCAATCCAGCCCAAGTCGCGCAAACGCCACCTGCACCGAACTGATGCCAGGAAT
The DNA here is from genome assembly GCA_964561215.1 of uncultured Solibacteraceae bacterium. Lineage (GTDB taxonomy): Bacteria > Acidobacteriota > Terriglobia > Bryobacterales > Bryobacteraceae > JAJFUV01. Next base: position 18,654 of record CAZLOS010000095.1, read on the forward strand.
CACGCGGCAGGCGTCGCGCCCGAAGTGTGCGCGAACGCCGCGTGCGAGGCTGGCGATGCCGGGGTCACCTGTGACCAGCACGGCAACACCGCTATGTCGGTGTTCGGTCACTGCCGAGATCGTGGCTTCCACATTGCCATTCACCGCGATCCGCAAAGCGCGCGACTCCGGAAACAGCTCCAACAACTGCTTGGCCCCAATCAGCACGCCAGCGTTCCTTACAGCCTCATGAGCTTCACCCGTGACGCATGAGAGCGCGCCTGGACCGCAACCAACAATGGAAATCACGCTCAGCGCCACGGTGTCAGATCTCCACTTTCTCCCAGCCAATCGCCGGCCATGTTGACGAGAGCCACGGCAACGTCCGTGCTCCCGCCGAGTCGCTGGGCAATCTTCTGTTGAATGCGACGGCAAAGCTCGGCGGCCAGACGCGCACGCTGTTCCGGCGGCAGTCCCATGAAGACACCCTCAACGGTCGGACTGTCAGGCACGGGTTCCCGCAATAGGTCCAGGGCGAATTCCGACAACGGACCCACGGCGGCCGGGGAGCGCGACGAATGCGTGTCCCACTGATCCATCCACAGCTTGGCGAGCTTTCCCGGATGTCCCAACGCGAGCAACTGCGATACACGATACTCGCGGGCGCGGTCGAGCAGCAGGCCCCATTCGTTGCCGGCATCGACCACCTGCACGCCGGATACGCGCAGATGCTGGCGCGCCGCGCGCTCGCCGATGTTGCCGGGGACGAAGACCGGCGCTCGCACACCCGAGGCGATGGCCACATCGAGGCCGCAAAGCAGCGCCGTGCGCATCGCTTCGTTGCTGAAAGGCCGAACCCGCCCGGTTGTGCCCAGCACAGAAAGACCGCCTTCGATCCCGAGGCGCGGATTGAACGTCTTTGCCGCCAACTTCCGCCCGCCGGGGATCGAGATCGTGACCAGCGCCCCCGCATCGGTCACTTCGCGGAGCGCTGCCTCGATCATGCGGCGCGGTCCGGGATTGATGGCCGGTTCGCCGGGAGGGACCGACAGGCCCGGCCGCGTGACCGTTCCTACGCCATCGCCCGCAGCGAAGTACAGCGTAGCATCGGTTCGCAATTCGAGCGCGGAAAAGACCAGAA
>CAZLOS010000096.1:0-19532 GCA_964561215.1 uncultured Solibacteraceae bacterium
GCATGGCACGGCGGATCATGAACGGCGTGACGCGCGTCCGGTACGGGTTGCCGTTCCGCGGCACGGAGCGGGGATCGGGCGGCACGTCGCCGCACTTTTCCGGGAACCGCGGGTAGACCGGATCGGGCAAGGCCGCCGGCTCAATTGATGGGGGCAGTGGCTCGGATGTAATCGTTTCTAGTCGGGTTTTGGTTCGGGTGGCACTGGCCGGTGATTCGTCGGATAACAGCATTGCTGTTTCAATACCTCCTTAATCGCGCACATGGTGGATCGCAACTGCGCGGGGCGTTTTGCGTTCCAAATCCAATAGCGGCGCCCAGGTGCCGCTATTGATGAACTCATTGGGGGGCAATCTGATGAAGGCCGGCGCCAGTCTGCCGCAAGGGAAGAACATCGGCGGACAGTGCCACGAACTCCGGTCCGGCGGTCAGTTCATCCCAGAGATCCCTGTTGCGGCCACAGCCCGGATCCCCGGCCCGAATATCATTCAGATAGGCCAGCGCCCGCGCGCGGCAACCGCCGCAATACTCCCGATCGGCGCAGATGGCACAGTGGTCCAAGCGGTCTCCGCGGTCCGAGAGTACGTCGAACAGAGAGCACTCCCAGATCTGCGCAAGCGACTGACTCCGCAGATTGCCAACCTTGCACATTGGAATGTACACACAGGGAGTGACATCGCCGTTCGGCTGGATCGCACAGTAGCACCGACCGGCGCCACAGCCGCCCACGTAGCGGGAGAGGACCATGGTCTTCGAACCTTTCCCGGCGCCTGCATGTCCGGTGGCGAAGAGGCCCTCCGGCGGCGCATAGGCGACGCAGGAACGTCCGAATTGGGGAGCCGTTGAGATGATGTTGATCCTGCCCTCCTGCAAGTGGTCGACAAGTCTCCGCATCAGCCACTCGCGCCGCGGAGGCGTGAGATCGGCGTCGATCATTTCCCTGCCACGGCCCACCGGGATGAAATTGAAATGGGAGAAGGTCCGGCAGCCGAGCGAAATCGCGAACTCTATGACGTCATCCACCGTCTCCACCGTGTTCCTGGTGAAACACGTGGCGTATCCGGTGCGCATGCCGCCTTTGACGGAATTGCGAATCCCCTGGATCGCACGTTGCCAGGCTCCCGGCTGGCCGCGGAAACTGTCATGTTCCTGAGGCAGGACGCTATCCACGCTGACCTCGACGTACTTGACGCCGGCGGCAAGAAGGCGCGCCACATTCCGGGGAGTCAGGAGCGTACCATTGGTAGCGAGCGAAACATGGATACGGCGCTCCCGTGCGCGCGCAAGTACGGACCAGAGGTCCGGTGATAGCAGCGGTTCACCTCCGGCGATCGCCAGGAACGGGACGCCCGCCGTGCCCATCTGGTCGACAACCCTCAGTTTCCCTTCGAGTGTGAGTTCGTCGGCCGCCGGCCTGGCTGTCGCGTTCTGATAGCAGTGAACACATCGAAGATTGCAGGCCTGGGTAATGTTCCATACCACCATCAGCGGCGCTGCGAATCGCTGCGGCGCAGCCAAACCGAACCGGGCGATACTTCGTCCGGCCAGCGCCAGCGCACGGACCGTGGGCTGATGGTGGAAGAGCTTCTCCGTCATCATGGTCTTGTCAAGGTTGGCGCGCTGGAGGGCGTAGTCGATAATGGCTGCAGGGAGACGCCATTTCAAGCGCTCCCCGCGTGTCAGACCGGGATTGTTGTAGTTCCGGCACATCCGTTCGAAGAAGCACACGTCCGAACCGTCCGGGCGGGTCATCATCCGGAGGACACGCCTGGTCAATGGCGACGCCAAGATGTCTTCGAGTACGTGATGTACGGGATTTGTAGTCATTGCATCCTCCAATACGCGGCCTTCCCGGTAAGTGTCAGCTTCGTCGATAGCGGGTAGTGGTCGGAAACCCTGACGTCCTGGTGTATTTTGGTTTCGGTGCAGACGACCGGCCCGCGGATGAAGATCCAATCCAGGGTCTTCCCATTCGGTTTCGTCCCGCGCCGCGGGGAACCTTCGCCGGCGTCCTGGAATCCGGCAGTGAGCAGATACTCACTCAGCAAAGAGGGTGATTCGCGCGTGTTCATGTCGCCGGCGACGATGACCGGAGTATCCAGGGGATATTGGCCGGCGTCCTGCACCACTTCGCTCAGTTGCCAAAGCCGGACGTTTTCGTCGGCCTGGCTCTCGAGGTGAAGATCGTAGACCACGAGCGGCCTCGGACCGGCTGGCATCTCCACGACCAGCGCCATGCGGCCTCCCCGGCGCGGCTGGAAGACCGGCCAGTGCGGCAGGAACCACCGCGGACGCCAGATTCCCGACTGCGCGCTGAACCGCAGGATGCGCGGTCTCCCGATCCGGCAACGAGCGAGGACGGCTTGGCCGCTGAAGGCGCGTTCCGCCGGCGATCCCTGGCTCAACTCCTCGAATTCAATGCCGAACACATAGTTGAATCCAAAGCGCGCAGCCAGGTCGTGGGCCAAATCACGCCGGCCGGTGCGCTTTGCATTGATGTCAACTTCCTGCAGAATGCAGAGATCCGGCTGTTGGCGTTCGAGGAATTCCATTACTCCCGCCAGCTTCAGCCCGCGCTCGATATTCCAGTCGACAACTCGGATCGGTCTGCGCGCGAAGGCGCAGTACTGCCCGCCGTGTTCGCCTATCAGGATCTCATCCATGACCGTCTCACGTGATTGCCGGCTCCAACTCCTCCTCCCGGTCGAGGAGGACCGCTGGCGACGGCAACCGGGGATACACCTCTCGCAGCGCGAACCGTAGATCGGCCGGGTCGTCGATTTCGGCCCAGGGCAAGCCGTGGGTCGAAGCGGGGCAGACATCCAGACCGCGATCGACGAACTGCTGCACGGCGGTATTGAAGAACTCGTTGACCCGGCCTTCGGCCACCATCGCGCCGATCTCTTTGAAAAGCAGCGGTGTCACGGTGTGCGAGAAGGCGGTGACGCCGATGTAGGTGCCGCTCGATCTGTACTGCGGTATACCCTTGCTCATCCGGATCACGCGGTGGTCCCGTATCACAACCTTCATGGTTTCGTCCCTCCACTCCGGATCGACAACCATCGTCGCCGGACGGGTCCACGAGAGGACCGGCGCCAGGATCGCCGGGTGGAACAGCACATCGGCGTTCAGGCAGACAAAGCCGTCGGCGCCGACCCAACGGTGGGCCTGCCACAGCGAATAGATGTTGTTTGTGGTGGCGAATTCCGGGTTGTGGATGATCTGCAGCGAATCCAGATACTCGCCCGAACTCCGGGCAAGATGGTCCACGATCTGGCTTCCGTTGTGGCCGACGACAATCCCGATCGGGGAAACGCCCGCTGCCCACAACGCCTCGATCTGCCAGTCCAGAATCGCCCGGCCGCCGAAATCGAGGAGACACTTGGGCGTGCCGAGCGTCACTGATTCGATCCGCGTTCCGCGGCCCGCGGCAAGGATTACGGCTTTCATCGCTCCACCTCCACATGAATCGGTCCCGTCGCCTTCACCGTGCGCCGGGGCGGCAAGAAGAGCCGGTGGTTGAAGTAGATCGTCACCATCCATGCGACGTTGGCGCCCACGGATGAGAGAAACATCACCACGGGGAGCGCTCCCAGGACCGTGAGCAGCAGAAGGTAGTGGATCAGCACTCCCTTCTTGGTCAGGAACTGGAGTTGGCGTACGATGCGGGAAATCGGATTGCCGGCATCGCGGTCGAGCGCCTTGAGGTAGTTTCGCGAGTATTCGTTCGGCCGGTCGGACGGAGCGGCTAACTTACGCTGCACGCTGATGACGGCGAACGACAGCACGCAGCCAAACAGCAGCGCCCCACCCATGGCCAGGTACACCCACCCGCCGCGACGATAGCCTCCCACCGTCATGCCAGCAAAGATCAGCAGATACGACGAGTAGTCGGCCATGGTCTCCAGCCAACAGCCAAAGGCGGATTCCTGGAATTTCAGCCTCGCCAGCATGCCGTCGATTTCATCGATCAGACCCGAGACGAAGAACAATGCAGCACCCGCAACATCCCATGCCCAGGATCCATGTGCAAAGGCCAATCCGGCCAGCACTGCAATGGCCAGGCCGCCGAAGCTGACCGCGTTGGGGATCACGCATGTATACGAAATCCAGCGGACCACCGGCCGGCAGAGCCATCGGTTGAAACGCGAGTAGATTCCGTCAGTGATCTTGCCCGACCGCCGGACCAGTTCGGTCTCCGCGTGGCGGACGCTGGCGGGCGGCCGCAGTGATATCCCTGGCCGGCCGGCCACGAGAACAACCTTGAAGGCATCCGAAGACAGGCTGGCCGGATCGCTCTTGTGGAGTACCATGGGACGTTCAAAGAGCGCTTCGCGCGCAGGGGCGATCGCGTTGGCGAAGCGCACTGCCGCGCCGGGATGACCGGCAGCCGCGGCAAGCAAGTCCGTCATCGCCCGCCGGTGCACCAGATAGTCGCATGGCGCCCAGAGGAACCGGTCCGCCAGGCGGGGCGCGATGGCGAGCCAGTCGTTCGGTTGATTGGGATCGAAGACGTGGCCGGTCACGAAGAATTCCACGCAAGGCCGACGGACAGCGCGCAAACGATCCGACAACCGGCCGGCCATCTCCCCGCTCGGCGCCACGAGCAGCACGTTTTCCACCCCGCCTCGCAGGGCAGTCTCCATCACGCGCACGAGCAGGGGCACGCCGCACACCGGCGTCTCCAACCTGTCGATCTCGCTCGCGTCCGGCAATGCGATCACGACTTGCACGTCAGTGTTCCTCCATGCACAATCGGCCAGGCGTGTCCTTCGCCACCCAGACAATTCCGGCGCCGCACCAAAGCAGGTCGCGCACGCGGCGTGCCAGAACGAGCATCAGGCCGGCGGCAGCCGGAAACCCGAGCAGGGCGAACGACGCGGCGGCGCCGCCCTCGTCGGCGCCGATTCGGCCCGGGATCCACGCGCCAACAATCTTGACCAGCCGCCCCGCGGCCTCCAGCACGAGTAAATCAAGTAAAGAAATCCGTGCCCCGGCCGCCCAGAGAACGGCCGCCACTTCGGCCAAAGTCAAGAGCTGGGCGATCGCATCCAGCGCCAGGACCTCTCCGGCTACGCGCGGATGCCGGTCACGGAAGGAGCGGATGCGCTGCTCCACAATCCCGGCGGAGCGCAGCCAGCCCGGCGCGCGTGGACCGGCCGCACGAACCAGCGGCGACAACAGGGGGCGGCGTGCCGCCAGCAGCGCCAGCGCGACGCCGAACAGTGCCGCGGCTCCCCAGACCGCCGTCGAATTGCCGATGAGGAACATCCCGGCGCAAACGCCGGCCAGTCCAAGGATCACTGTGTTGAACCAATATGCGCCGGTTTCAAATAGGGTGGCCGGCGCGGCGGCGGCCGCGCCGCCTGGATTGCGCAGCAGGGCGATTTTCGCGGGTTCGGAGAGCACCGGCCCAAGCGCAACCAGGTAGCCCGCGGCCTGCGAAGCCAACCGGACCGCGACGAGCCTGGACTGCGGCACGGCGATCCCTTCGGCGCTCAATGCCATCCGCCACGCACGCGTCTGGAGCAGAAGCCGCAATAGGCTGGCAACCAGAATGACGGGGAGCGCAAGTCTCAGGTCGCGAAGCTGGGCGGCGATCTGCCCCAGCCCGATGCGCCAAACCAGTACTCCGAGAGCGCATGCCGCCGCGAAGCCGGTAAATACCCGAGCCTTCTTCATTCGGTTCTCTCCGCAACTCGACCGTGTTGAGCCTGGCTGCTGGTAACGCCAGTAACGTAGTCGAAGTACTCAATGTCGACATCCGTCGCGCCGAAAATGCGTGCTTGCGCGCGGGACTGGTTCAACACCGGCAGCCAGGCCCGTCCGGTGCGCTGGTATCGATGAACCACCCGCACGCTGCGAATCCAGAACGACGGGTTCTTGGCGGGCCGGCCTTCGATTCGCGCGATGGCAAAATCCTCCGCGTCCACCCAGATCCGGCCCTGGATCAAGAACTTGTTCTGTGTCTTGGGTATGATCTCCAGGACGTAGCTGCCATGCCCCTCCAAAGCCTCTTCGCCGATCAGACGGAAGGTGTAGTTCCGGGGAATGATCCGAGTCTGCTCACGTTCCCCCTTCCGGCTGGCCTCTTGTTCCGCATCGACCATCTTGCGGAGGATGTGATTGCGCACAAAGCCGGAACCACTCTCGGCCACCACCCGGAAAGTCTTGACGCCGGCGCCGTCACAGTTCATCTGGACCGTCATTTCGGCGTGTTTGTTCACGCGCTTATTCTCGAACCGGTACCGCCTCATGCCGCTGTAACCGGAGAGCGCCTCACGACGCTCGCCGTCTGCACGCACCATGCGGTCCACGATTTGGTCCGCCGTCAAGCGCGGCGGTGCGCCTTGCATCGCCAGCATCAGGATCAAGCCGTTCAGCGCCATACTTAAAACTCCAGGACGAACTTCCCGCGCACCATCCGGTCCACGCTGTTCAGGAAAGCGCCGTAGCGCGGGCTGGCGATATTCGCTTGCAGATCGCGCGGATTGTAGTGATTGAAGAGGTTGAAGATGCGGCAGCCGACATGGGCCTTATACTTCTTGCCGTGGAACGGAAGCGCGATCTCCTTGGTCACTTGCAGGTCCGTGGAGGAGAACGGCGGGAAGCGGCCCGCCCGGTCCCGCGCGCCTATGTAGTTGCGCTGTTCGTCAACCACGGAATAAGGGAAACCGGTGTGTATATCCCAGACCGGCACCAGCGTAATCTTCCACGGAGCTTCGAACTGCCCCCAAAACAGAACCCGATTCGGCGCGTCGAACGGAAGCGGCCCGCGCTCGTCCGGGCGGATCAGCGCATTCGGCGTGTTGCCGAAAAACTGGTTGAAGTCGTTCAAGTCGCCGATCGCGCTGGATCTCACGTAGGAACCGTTAAGGACGTGGCGGCGGATTTGGTAGCGTGCCGTCACCTGGAACTCGCGATAGCGGCTCCTGCCGCTGTTCGAGAGCGACAACGTGCCCCCAGGCAGCGTATCCAGGAAGAAATCCCGGATCGTGATGCGCTGGCTGTATCCGGCGCGGAGCATGAGGCTGCTGGTCGCCTGCTGCTCGACCTCCATATTCCAGGCCGTGCTGCGCGGGTTGTCGATTGGTCCCGCGAGCCGGTTCTGGTAGGTCAGTGGGTTGCCACCGTTCCAGGTGACGGTCCGTTCGGGCAGGAACGGGAACGCGGGGATATTCAGGTTGATCCGATCGTAAAAATAGCCAATGCCGCCCCGAACCACCGTACGCCCGCCGGCGAAGGGCGCGATCGCGATGCCCAGACGCGGGGCCAGGTGGCCCTCGTCGCTGATGGAATCGCGGTCAAGGCGCAAGCCGCCATCGAGTGTCACGCGCGGGTGGATCGTCCATTTGTCGAGCACAAAGCCCGTGTACTCCCGTTGCCGGATGGATGTCGTGGTGCCGGGCGCGAAATCGATTCGTTCCGACAGGGCGCCCGACGCCCGCAATACTTCCACCGGACTGAACTCGTAGCGGCCGTCGAACGAGTTCCGGACAAAGTCCGCGCCCATCTTCAATTGGTGCTGGCCTCTCGCCGAGATTACGCGCGGGCTGAAGACTTCCTGCCACTCAAACCGGCCGGTATCGCGGTCCTGGCGGTTGAAGAAGCCGCCAGTCGTGGTTTCGACCCGGAGTTGGTAGAGGTCATGGCTGTGTGGCTTGACGTCCGCATCGAGTTTCTTGAGACTGACCTGCGAAGACAACAGCGCTCCCGACTTCGACACAAACTTGTGCGAGAAGGCGAGGAACTCGCCGCGTTGGCGCAGGTCCGGCGTGGCGGGCTGCGGGGTAAACGTGTTCAACCCGAGAAAGTTGAGCTTCTGCGGGTAGAAGGACAGCGTCAATGAAGCCGTTTGCCGTTCCGTGAGATTGGCGTCGAGTTGAGTATAGGAGTCGAAACTCTCCACGCCAGTGTCGCGCTGGAGCGGAGGCAGCGTCTCCACGGGCGTGCGCACGTAACGGTACTCGAAAGACTGCGTGAACGCCAACCGGTTTCGGATCAGCGGCCCGGTCAAGGTCAGCCGGGGAGTCGCGGACTCGATTCCCACGGTCGCGCCGTCCCGCTTCCGCATGCGCGGCATGAAGTTCTGCATTCGAAAGTGGAGCTTGTCGAATTCGGAAATGCGCGTGTCGATGGTGGCTACGGCGCCAGTCAGCTTGCCGTATTCCGGATCGTACGGGTTCGCCACAACCCGGGCGCTTGAGACCACATCAATCGGCAGGTTGATCCCCGAGCTGCCCGTGACCGGATCGGTGACGTTGGCGCTGTTGAGAAGCATCCCGCTCTGCGAAGTGCGGGCACCCTTCATGTTGATCAGGCCGTCGGGACCGCGCACGACGCCGGGCAGCAGGGGGAGAAGGCTCTCGAAACGTTCATTGATGTTGGGCGCATGCTCGAGCGTGGACTGCTGCAACGCGGCTTTCGACTCGGTGGAGGTGGCGTCGACCGTTTCCGCCTGCGCGGACACCGTGACCTCCTCCTTCACTTCCGACGGTTTCAACGCGATTTCGACCTCGGCAACCTGATTCGGCAGAACATAGACATCGAGAGGCTGGGCGGTGAGACCGGGGGACTCGGCGGAGACTCGGTACCGGCACGGAGCCAGCCCGGTAAGTGAGAAACGGCCAATGGAGTTGGTGGTCGTTTCGGCCGGGGTGGCGCCCGCGTCTACACACTGCACACGGACACGGACGCCCGGCACAAATGTGCGGTCCGAGCCGCCTTGCCCGGTGAAGGTGGCGCCTCGGACGCCCCCGGCTCTGCCCGGCAGTGTCTGCCCCTGCAGCGCAGCGAGGAGTGAAGCCGCAAGCAGAACCTGCCGTGCATACCAAAGTCGGCACATCTCGAAGCTGTATCTTGCAAGTTGCTGCCCGTTCCAGATTCGGCTCGAAAACTCTCCTGTTATCGCTAGATTGTGGCGGCCGGGCTACATCGGCCGTTGCCGAGGGTCGGCGCTTGACGCGTCAATTGACGTTATGGACTGGCGGCGGAAGGCTTCAACGCCCCAATTCAGATGGCTATCAGGCTACCGGGCGCCGTGGATACGTACATGCTCAGACAGTCCTTACGGGAGGTGATCTGCCATTTTCCGGGTCAGCCAAACGAAGGACCGTTCTGGAACCGTCGTCAACATATATGGCCAACTCGCAGGAGAGTCTGTCAGCTTCACTGAGGATTGCTGCGCAAAGGCTCTGGCCAGCGGAACATCCGTATCCCTTTTTCTGCGAGACATCTCTGTCATCGACCAAGCTGGCCGAGAGATGTTGGAACGCCTTGCCAGAAGAGGCGTTCGACTACGCGCATCGGGCCTGTACACGTCGCATCTCGTACGGAGCTTTCAGCGCTCCGGGAAGGCCTGTGCGCCGCCCGGCACAGTGCCTGGGAAGGGTCAACGCGAATGATCCTGACCAGAGGGACACCGGATGCAAGGATGAACTTGTGAGCCGCAAGCGTGACCGGCCGGACGGCCTGGAGTTGCACCTCCACGATAGTCCGACGTGTTTCCGTATGGTGCTTCGCGGGTCGCTGGAAGGTGTTCGGAACCTTGAACTAAGGCATGCCTGGACCACCGCGGCCTCGATCCTAAAGGGGAAGGAACCCGCAGTGGATATCTCGGAACTGGCTGGTATTGACAACGGTGGGTGGGAACTGCTGCGCCAAATGCGGGAGTCCGGAGCCCGCCGGCACAACCCAACACGATGCGGGCCCGAAATGCCAGTCGTTGCGAAGTCTTCGGACGCCGTGCCCATTGTTCAAGCCTCTGGCGTTCCTCATCGGTCAGCACGATTGGCTGTGTCGGTCGGCCCTTGGCGGTTGGATTCCCAGCATAGGCGACGGGATTCACTTATTTATGCAAACTTCTGACTCAGGACACTGGCTGCTTGTTGAAAAACTAAGACCTTTCCCGTTTACGGCTTGACCAAATCGACGAAGCCTCCGTCGATACTTACAAGCAGAACAGATCCCGCCAAAAGTCACGAAGGAAGAAACCGATGGCCGTCGCGTCGTTGAACCGGAAGTTGGCTACACTGCGACTTTTACGCCGGCTGGCCATACAAGTGGAAGATCATCGACCGCCGGTCGGAGTGGCACGATGTGCACCTGGAGCCTGCCAACGATGCAAAGTATGGCTACCTGACTGTTCGGGCTACGATCACCAAGAACTCCAAGAGCCGCAACGTGCCGTTGAGCGCCCGCGTGTTGGCCATGCGCAATGGAAAGAATCCCGCGGAGAACGGCTATGTGTTCCACTGGTACCCGCCTCGGAGAGTCCGGTGCCGACGTCTTCACTATAATGAGACTGATGGGTCACAGCAGCGTAACTGTGTCTGGGCGGTCCGTCCACCCGTTGCCAGAATCGGTGGAGCGCGTTCTAGGGACCAGGTGATGCTGCTGTGAGCCAAGTTGTTTAGTGTCAACGTGCCCGGGTGGCGAAACCGGCAGACGCAAAGGACTTAAAATCCTTTTCGCGGCAACGCGAGTGTGGGTTCAAGTCCCACCCCGGGCACCATGCTCTCATCGCACCGCCCACGCGCCACGCGCTTTCCCTTATCCTGTAAATTGCCCCGGAGGTTCCGTTCGTCGTGAGAATCCGTTTCCTGTTGGTTGCACTGATAGCGATTGCCGGCGCTGCGTTGGCCGATGTTCGCATGGATGCTCGCAGTTCGATCGTGATCGACCCTTCCGAACCCGCGTCGTTGCGGCGGGCCGCGGCGGATCTTGCTTCCGACATGTCCAAGGTGTTCGGCGCAACGCCGGCGGTGGTGGGCAGCCGTAACGCGGCCAAGGGGAGCGCTGTGCACGTCTGCCTCTCGGCCAGGCCCTGCAACGGCCTGCGCCCCGGCGGCGCGGAAGTCCTCGCGATCCGCGCGGTCCCGGACGGCGTCATGCTCACCGGGTCGGATATGCGCGGCGCCATCTACGCCGTCTACGAGTTCTCGCGGCGGTTCCTGGGCGTCGATCCGTTCTACTACTGGAACGACCACGAGCCCGCGCGCATGGCCTCCGTGAGGATTCCCGCAGGCACCTCGATCCAGGACGGGCCGCCGCGGTTCCGTTACCGCGGCTGGTTTATCAATGACGAAGACCTGTTCACGGGTTGGAAGCCGGACCCGGCTTCGGGCTTCTCGCTCGAACTTTGGGACAAGATCTTCGAGACCTTGCTGCGTGTGAAGGGCAACATGATTGTGCCGGGCACGTTCCTGTTTCCCGACGAACCTCAAGTGGCGGCGGCCAGCGAGCGCGGCTTGATCATCACGCAGCACCACATCGAAGTGGTGGGGCTGAACACGTATCGTTGGCCCGAAGACGTGCCGTACTCGTTCCTGAGCCGCCCCGATCTGCTCAAGAACGCGTGGCGCGCGAGTGTGCACGGGTACAAGCCTCAGCAAGAGGTGATCTGGACCGTCGGATACCGCGGCCGCCACGACCGCGCGTTTTGGGAAGACGACGCGTCGGGCGACAAGTCAGAACGCGGCCGCGCCGAGGTGATCCAGCGGGCCATCCAGGCTGAGATGGAAATCGTGCGGGCCGAGCGCCGCAATCCAGTGTTCCTGATGAACGCCTGGGACGAAGCCGTGCCGCTGGTGCGGAAAGGGTATCTGAAGATCCCCGGCGGCGTGACGCTGGTGTGGCCCGACAATGGCCACGGGATCATTCGCGACGACGGCGCGCTTACCCGGGGCGAGGGCGTGTACTACCACACGGCCATGCATAATTTCATGGCCAATCAGCTTACCGAGATGGTGCCGCTCGCGCGCATTCAACGCGAGTTGGGGCGCGCCGCGCGGGTGGGGGCCACCGAATACCTGCTCGTGAATGTGAGCGACATACGGCCCGTGGTGATGACCACCGAAGCGGCCATGGAGTTGGCCTGGAACGCGGACGCCTGGATGAAGCAGGATGGCGCAGCAAGCCGCGCGTTCCTCGCCAAGTGGACGCGCCGCGAGTTCGGCGAACGCGCTTCGGCCGCGCTGGTGGATTATTACAACGCATATTTCGCCGCGCCGGGGCGTTACGGCACCGCCGAAGACCGCACCTTCTCCGACTGCGCTTACAACACGCTGGCGCGCCACATCCTCACCAAGCTGCTCACGGGTAAAACGGAGAAGTCCGAAGGCGGCATGCCGGTCGAAGACTACCGCGCTTTCGCCGAACGCCTTCGCAAGATCGCGGCGGAGGCCGAACCGCGATGGACCGCTGCGCGCGATCTTGCCGGGCGGGCCGCGAAGTGGATTGCGCCGGATCGCAAGTCATTCTTCCAGGCGCACGTTCTAACACAGCTCGACGTGCACGAATATGGCAACCGCGCGTTGCTCCGCATCGCCGAAGCCTATCTCGCTGGGCGTCCAGAGGAGCGCAAGCGGCAAGTGGCGGCGGCGATCGCGGATCTGGAGCGCATCCTGGCCAGCTATCAGGCGAGCGAATGTGGCAAGTGGGCGGGCTACTACCGCGGCGAGTTGTTCGCGAACGTCCGGCTCACGCACCGCATGGCGCAAGCCTATGCGGGCGTGCTGGATGGTAAGCCCGTCCCGGCTGATCTGCCGGTCCAGGCACGCACGCCGGATCCGTATCCGACGCTCAAGGCTTACCAGGGTGCGCGGCGCACGCCCACCGCGCACTGAGGCTGTTCAAAGCTCCACGGTGCGGATGCGCAGCGATTCGAAGTTGACCGTACCCAGCCCGCGATTGGAGGCGAACCCGAGATAGGGCATGCGCGCGGCGTCCAGGTCCCAATAGGCTTTGGCGGCGTAGGCATCCACTGCCACCGGGTCGACGCTCGCCATGACCGTCTGTTTCAACTCGACGTCGGCCAGGTTGCCTCCGGTCGGGCCGTTGCGCAGGAGCACGCGGTACGCGTCCAGGATGGTGAGCGTGGGGCGCATGAACGCCGCCAGGTCCGCCAGGCTTTCGTGGATGCGCTGGTGCAGGCGGTGGCGCACGCCGCCCAGGATGCCGTACCAGTTTTTCATGCCCAGCGTCGCGCCAGTGAGGCTGTGGTGCTTGGCGATGGGGATGTTGATCAGCTTGTCGGCGGCGAGGAACGGCTCCAGGACCGGCCAGACGTTCAACACCTCGCCTCCCAGATCCACTTCCTTGAACTTGCGCTCTTCCGGCAGGATGACCTGCGCGCCCGCCTGGCGAGCCGCGGCTTCAATGCCGCTGCGCGCGAAGCAGCGGCGCGGTTCGTTCACGCTGAGGTCGGTGACGACGACGCTCTTGGCGCCCGCCTCCCAGCACATGCGCGCGACTTCGCCGACGATCTCCGGATTCGTCGTAGCGGCCTGCTCCGGCGTGCGGTCCCATCCGACGTTGGGCTTGAGTACCACTACATCGCCGCGCGAGACGAATCGGCTCATCCCGCCCAGTTCGCCGACCGCGCGGCGCACGAGCGCCGCGGGCGCCTCGCCCCGCGCCACGGACATGTCGGCCAACACCGTCTCGCGCGCGACGGTGTGATCGCGGCGGACGTTTACGGCCACGGGCTCCTCGGGCCGGCGGCTACGGCCGTGCAACCACCAGGCTCCACCTGCCACGCAAGCGCTCGCGCCGCCCAGGCGCGCCAGCCGGAGCAGGATCTCGCGCCGGTCGTGAGCACCGTCCACGTTATGAAGCATCGCGCCTCCGTGCTAATTTTAAGACGAATAACGTGCTGAGCGCCGCCTTAGCCCTGATCGGATTCGCCGCCGTGCTGGCGCAGACGGTGTTCTTGCGCGAACTTCTGGTGGTATTCCAGGGGAACGAAATCACCATTGCGCTGGCACTGGCCGCATGGCTCGCCTGGACCGCGCTGGGCAGCGCGTGGGCCGGACGCGCCCCCGCTACCGATCCGGTGCAGCGTCTGGCCGTGTTTGAGATCCTCAGCGGGCTGTCATTGCCCGTGACCGTTTTCGCCGTCCGGTCGCTGCGCGCCGTTCTTCGGGTGGTGCCCGGCGAATCGCTCTCACCTACACTCTCGCTGGCGGCCGCGCTCGCAACGCTCAGCGTGTTCTGCACGCTCTCGGGCGCGCTGTTCGCCACCGGCATCCGCGCGTGGTCGGGCGAGCATGGCGCCGCGGTGAGTGTGGCCGGCGGGCGGGTTTACCTGCTCGAAGCCATGGGCGCGCTGGTGGGTGGATGCGTGACGGGGCTCTGGCTGGTGGGCCGCTTCGATTCGATGACGGTCGCCGTCATCGGAGCCGCCTTGAACCTTCTGACCGCCGCGGCGCTGTTGGCGCGCCCGCGCCGGCTCATAGGCGCGGGTCTGGCAGCGGCGCTGGCGGTGGGGCTGTTCGCGGCTGCGCCCGTGCTGGTGCGCACATCGCTCGGCCAATTGTGGCGCGGCTGGCCGGTCGTGGCAACCGAGAACTCGCCCTACGCCAACCTGGCCGTGGTCGCGCATGGCGACGCGCGCACGCTTTACGAAAACGGCCTGGCCGCGGCCAGCGCGGAGGACGCCGCCTCAGCGGAGGACGCCGTACATTTCGCGCTGCTGCAACATGCGGAACCGAAGTCGCTGCTCATGATCGGCGGCGCGGCCGGCGGAGCGATCCGCGAAGCGCTGAAACACCCCAGCCTGGAGCGCGTGGACTGCGTGGAGCTCGATCCGGCGGTGCTTCGCCTGGCCGCGCGGTATTTCGATTTCCCGCACCATGAGCGCGTGATCATGCATGCGGCCGACGCCAGGCTGTGGCTCAAGGACACGCAGCGAAAGTTCGACGTCATCATCGTCGACCTGCCCGATCCGCAGACGGCCCAGCTCAACCGCTTCTACACGCTCGAGTTCTTCCGCGAGGCGGCGCGGCGTCTCACGGCCACCGGCGTGTTTTCGTTCCGCCTCGCCGGTGGGGAGAACTACATCAGCCCGCGGCGCGCGGCCTTCTTGCGCTCCATCAACAAAACGTTGCGGCAGGCGTTCCTGCAGGTGATGGCGTATCCCGGCGCTTCAATGCACTTCTTCGCCGCCAACCGCCGCGCGCCGCTGGTGGCGGATCCGCGGACGCTCATCGCGCGGCTGAAAGCGCGGCGTCTCCAGACGCAGTACGTAAGCGAGTTCGACATCCCATTCCGGCTCACCGAGGACCGCGTGCTGCAACTGGGCCTGGCCATCCGGCCGCAGGACTCCACACCGGTGAACCGCGATTTCGCTCCGCTGGCCTACTACTACAACGCCATCCTGTGGAGTGCGCAGTTTCACGATCGAGCCGCGGAGATGCTGGAGCGGCTCGCCGACATTCCGTTCACGACATTGGCCGGCACCGCCGCGGCGGCCATGTTCCTGATCGTACTGGCCGCGGCCCGCATCCCGGGCGAGCACCGCGGGGTGGCTTCTTGCGCGGTGGCGTCCATGGGCTTCACCATGATGGGGCTCGAACTGCTGGTGCTGCTCGGCTACCAGGCCGTTTACGGCGTGGTGTACAAGGAACTCGCGGTCGTAGTGGGCGCGTTCATGGGCGGCATGGCACTGGGCAGTTGGCGGGCCTTGAAGACTGAGAAGGGACACGCGCGCTCCCTCGCCTGGATTGGTTGGATCGCGGTCGTGTCCGCAGTGGCATTGGTGGCCGCTATGGTGGCGCTCTCTCGCGCCGGGAACGCCGTGGGCGCGTTTCTGGGAAGCCAGGTCCTGTTCCCGGGGCTCGCGGCGCTCTCGGGGGTGCTCGGCGGGTGGCAGTTCCCGGTGGCCAGCCGCGTCTATTTCTCGACGGCGGATGCGTCCGGCGACGCGGGCGCGCTTTACGCCTGGGACCTGGTGGGCGCCTGTGCCGGCGCGCTCTCGATGGGCGCCTGGCTGATTCCCGTTTACGGCTTTCTCAAGACCGCGGCCCTCATCGCGATCATCGATCTGCCGCCGGCCCTGCTCGCGTGCTGGTGGGTGCGGCGCGGCTTCAAGGCTGCTTGCGCAGTTCCGCGAACAACGCTTTGAAGGCCATGGCCGATTCGAGCGCCCGTTGGTCCTCTTCCTTCTCGCCGTAATAGGCGCGCACGAAGGCGCCCACACCGCACCAGGTGGTGTGCAACACGCCGAGCATGCGCGAGGCCACAACCGGACTCGAATTCATGCGCGCCAGGCGGATGGCGTCCACTTGCCGCAGAGCTACGCCGGCCTTGCGCCACGGCGAGCTGACAACGCGGAAGCCCTGCAGCGCGAAGTAGGGGGCTGTCGGGTGGGCGGCTTCGTAATGCCAGTCCGCGATGACGATGTCTTTCGGCACGGCCGCCAGGGCCGGTGCGGTCCCGTTCTCTGAAGCCTCCCACTTGCCGCACCCGGTGGCGGCAGCGTCCAGGAACCGGTCGCCCCACATCCACATCGTGCGGTTGGAGGCCGCGAGGTGGTCCCGCAGCGTGCGCACTTCGCCGGCGAACAACTCGGCCTTGTTGCGGCCGCGGCACCGCGGGCACTGCTCCTCGCCCAGCAGGAACACTTCGTCCATGCCGACGTGGAAGGCGTCCGATTCGCAGACTTCGGAGAGTTCGTCGATGAGGTCGAAAACGACGGCATGCACCCGCGGATGAAGCGGACAGTAGCTGCGGCAGTAGATGCCCTGGTTGTCCGGATAAGCGCCGGGAGTCTCGTCGAACTCCGGATGCGCGCGCAGCAGCGGGGACGTCTCTTTTCCCCAGGATTGATGGCCCAGCATGTTGATCTGAGGGATCAGCTTGACGTTCGCCTCGCGGCAGGCCGCCACCAGGCGCTTGATGTCGTCGCGGCTGAGCGGATCCTTGTCCACGACCTCGGGATGCTTGGAGTACTGATACCGGTAACCAAAGGCCATGACCAGGACGTTCACGCCTTCCTTGGGCAGCGCCTCGCGGATGAACTTCTCTGCCAGGGGCATTTCATCGGCAAGCGGCGCCCTCAAATGCAGGCCGCGCACAGGCAAGGATTGTGCCATCACAACTGCGGCGCAGGATAGGAGACAGCAAAGGGCAGTCTTCATGGAATCTCCTCAGTTTACAGCGAACCGGGGAGTCGCAGCCTATTTGGCGGGAGGATCCTGCGGCGCCAGGCAGATGTCGCCCATGCGGTGTTTCAGCGCTTCGACGCCCTGCCCGGTGACGCTTGAAAGCTTGAAGAATTCGAGGTTTCGCGCGGCCGCCAGTCGATCGAGAGCTTCCACACGCGCGGCATCCTGCGCGACGTCCATCTTTGCCGCCACCAGCAGCATGGGCTTGGCCGCCATCTCCGGGCTGAAACTGGCCAGTTCGCGCATGATGACTTCGAAATCGTTCACCGGATCGCGGCCGGTGGCCTCCGACACATCCACCAGGTGTACGAGCAGGCGCGTGCGCTCAACGTGGCGCAGGAATTGAATTCCCAGGCCCGAGCCCTGGTGCGCGCCTTCGATCAGGCCGGGGATGTCCGCCACCACGAAGGTGCGCCCATCGCCCGCGTCGACCACTCCGAGATTCGGTTCGAGAGTTGTGAACGGGTAATCGGCAATCTTGGGCCGCGCCGCGGAGATGCGCGAGATCAGTGTGGACTTGCCGGCGTTCGGGAAACCTACCAGACCGACGTCGGCGAGCAACTTCAACTCCAGGCGCAGGTGAAACTCCTCACCCGGATGGCCCGGCTCGTGTTCGGTAGGCGCCTGGTGCGTGGATGTGGCGAAGCGCGCATTGCCCCGGCCGCCACGGCCCCCACGGGCGACGGTGACGCGTTCGCCGGGGGTGGCGAAGTCGTGGATCAATTCGCCGGTGGCCGCATTGTAAACCACGGTGCCCACGGGTACGGGGACTTCAATGGACGCGCCGTCGTGTCCGGTCTTGTTGCTGCCTTCGCCGTGGCGTCCGCGCTGGGCCTTGTGCTCGGGATTGAAGCGGAAGTGAAGCAGGGTGTTGTGATGGATGCTGGCGACAAAAACGACGTCGCCGCCGCAGCCGCCGTCGCCACCGCTCGGGCCGCCGTGCGGGACGTACTTCTCCCTCCGGAACGCGAGGCAGCCGTTGCCGCCGTCGCCCGCCTTCACATAAACTTTTGCTTCGTCGATGAACATAGAAAAGGCCGCCACATTTCAGGCGGCGGCCTCATTTGAGAACTCTGGTTCTTCCGCGGGCGTCTAGGACGCGACCTTAACGCTCACGAACTTGCCGTGACGGCCCCGGTCGCGATACTCGACCACGCCGCCAACGCGGGCAAACAACGTGTCGTCCTTGCCAAGCCCGACGTTCTCGCCCGGCTTGATCTTGGTCCCGCGCTGCCGGACCAGAATGGAGCCGCCGGGAACCGCCTGGCCGCCGAACACCTTCACACCCAGCCGCTGCGCATTCGAATCGCGGCCGTTACGCGAACTGCCTAAACCTTTCTTATGTGCCATGCCGCACTCCCTCTACGCGACGATCTCGTCCACCTTCACCTGCGTGAAGTTCTGCCGGTGCCCGATGGTCCGCTTGTACTGCTTCTTGCGGCGAAACTTGAAGACCAGGACCTTGTCGCCCCGGCCGTGCGCCGTGATGGTCGCCTTGACCTTCGCGCTGGCAAGCGCCGGCCCCGCAACCACCTCTTCCGGGCCTTTCACCACCGCGAGAACCTTGTCGAACTCGACGGCGGCGCCGACATCGCCTTTGAGCGTTTCCACTTCGATAGTGTCGCCGGGCGCTACGCGATACTGCTTCCCGCCCGTTTCAATCACAGCGTACATAACGATCCTCTTTGACTTGTTGGTCTACCGGAAGGCTGCTTACAGGGGACGCACACCTACACAGGCGCGCGCCATGAGCCGCAAGTATTTATACTACACCACCCAGGGCCCGATCCGCCACTTGTTGCCCGCGCCGGCCTAGGTCCCGGCGACCTTGGCTGTGGGGGCTTCGCCTTCCTTGTAAAACGATGCACCCAATTGCGTTCCCAGGATCACCTCGATCAGTCCAGTGGCAATCCCTATGAGCATCAGCCGCGCGGGAAACAGGCCGAGCACAGCCGGCGGGATGTTCGCCATCAGATAGCCGGGCACCCACGTCGCCACCGCCGCTGTATAAGCCGTCCTCGGACCGGGGCCATATCTTGTTCGAATGGCAGCATACAGCCACACCACGAAGATTCCCATGGCGAAGCCCCAGAGATTGAAGACCACCATCTGAGCGGCTCCGTATTCGCCGCTCATACCCAAAGCCTTCATGGCCGCTCCCCAATCAGCGGCCAGCCACAAGCCGTTCACCAGGAATTCCACGACGTTGATCACCAGACCCGCGAGTAGACCACCGCCGATGACGCGTCCCCAATTGATCTTGGACATGGCTCCCTCACTGACAGGTAGTCGGCGCCGGCAGGCGCAAGCCCCCCGCGCCGCGCCTAACATCCTACAGGGAAGCGGGGAGGAAAGCTAGAGGCACGCGGGATTCCCGAGAAACCCTGACGGCTGTTGCTTCCCACGCATCCTCACAGAACCTCCTGCGAAGCTGCACCGGAAGGCGTCGCGATCCGCGCCAGGTCCCGGCGCAGGGTTTCCGGCAGGACCCAGACCCAGCTTGCCGTGGCCAGTGCCAGCACGAGCGGCACGCCCAGGCCCCCGCGCACGCCGTATCCCGCCACAAAGGCGCTGACAACCATCGGCG
>CAZLOS010000097.1:0-19031 GCA_964561215.1 uncultured Solibacteraceae bacterium
CCAACTCCAACCCCACGAACCAGCGGAACAGCAGGTTGTATTGCATCTGCTCCATCAGCATCCGCTCGCTGCGAACCGAATAGAAGACTTGCAGCAGCGCCGCGCGCAGCAAACGCTCCGGGGGCACCGACGGACGGCCCGTGCGCGAATACATGCCCTCAAAGTCCTTCGCCATCGCTCGCAGGACCTCGTCCACCGCCTTGCGAATGGAGCGCAAGGGGTGATCCTGCGGCACCCTGTCCTCCAAGGACACGTAGCTGAACATTCCCGATTGCTGCTGATCGTCGCCGCGCATAGAACAATTCTCCCAATCACTGTTCTATTCGTAAAGCGTTCAGGAAACGTTTTTCAACAAGTTCCTAGACGCTGGCGGGAACCACGTATGGAGCCCGGTAACGCCTGCTGACCAGCGCGTTGGCTTCCGCGTCGTGGCCAAACGTTTCCTTGGCCGGATCGAATACGAGGTTTCGGCCCAGGCGGTAGCTGATGTTTGCCAGGTGGCACATGGCCGACGAGATGTGGCCCTGTTCAACGTTCGCCGCCAGGTCCTGGACCTTGCGGCTCCGCACTACGTCCAGGAAGTTCGCGATGTGCGGCGCGGGGTCGTCGGGTTTCGCCTCGATGAGCTTCATCTGCTCGCCGAGTTCCCGCTCCTCGCCCCGGAAAATCCGGAATCCGCGCGCGTCCAGCGCCATGACGCCCTCGCTGCCGAAGAAGAGATTGCCGATGAAGTTGCCGCCGTCCAGAGTGATGCTGCCCTCGCCCGTGGTGGGCAGGCCGCGCACCTCGAAATTAACCTGGCAGTCTCCGTAATCGAAGATGGCGAACTGCGTGTTGGGGGTCTCCTGATCGTCGTCGTAAACGAACTTGGCGCCGCTCGAGAAAACGCGCCGCGGCAGACCGCTCTTGCCGAGCCCCCACCGGGCCAGGTCCATCTGGTGCGGCCCCTGGTTGCCGATATCGCCGTTGCCGGTTGCCCAGAACCAGTGCCACTTGTAATGGAAACGGTTCGGATTGAACTGTTGCCAGGCCGCCGGCCCCAGCCACAAGTCGTAGTCCACTCCGGGGGGCACTGGCCCGTTGGGCTGCTTGCCGATCGAAAGGCGACGCTTGTAGCAGAGGCCCTTGGCCAGATACAGCTTGCCAATAGCGCCCTGATGCAGCAGTTCGATGGCGCGGCGCTTGTGCGTAATGCTGCGGCTCTGCATCCCGACCTGCACCACGCGGTTGTACTTGCGCGCGGCCTCCACCATGCGTCGGCCTTCCCAGATATTGTGGCTGGAAGGCTTCTCCACGTAGACATCCTTGCCCGCCTGGCAGGCCCAGATCGTGCCCAGCGCGTGCCAGTGGTTGCAGGTCACCAGCACCACTGCGTCGACGCTCTTGTCGTCGAACAGCTTCCGGAGATCCTGGTACGATTTTGGCTTCCCGGCTCCGGCCTGCTGGGCGAGTTGCTCAGCCTGCTCGAGCCGGGCCTGATCGATGTCGCAGATGGCTGCGATCCGGCAGCCAGGCTGCGCCGCGAACGCCGTCATCAGTTCGCGCCCTCGGCCGCCCAGGCCGATGATGCCTACATTCACCATGTTGTTGGCGGACGCGCCATAAAGGCTGCCGGCCAGCGCGCCTGCCGCTCCACGAACGAAAGATCTTCGATCCATGATTGCCTCCTTACCGCTACATCGTGGCCGATGAATTATCCCCACGAGCCCATCATCGGAGAGGTCGCTTGCAGGGTCAATACTCCGGCCGCCACGTTGCTTACAGACTGAAACCAACGCGGTTCGCGACCGAAAACAGAGGCCCCGTGGGGGCGGTTTTCCGTTGCCCGGTGAGCGGACTCGCGGCAGGTGTAAAATGAGGCGATCATCTGATCGAGCCAATGCGGAAAGTCCACCGTCTGGAAGAAATCGTCTTTTGGCATGTGTTCGACCGGCCGTCCTGCCTGCGAAACGACCTCGGTCAACACTTCGGCATCAGCCCGGCCACGGTAAGCCGGGTGGTTTCCGTGTTGGTGGAGAAAGGGCTCGTAATTGAAACCTCGGCGGAAGTGTCTTCGCCGGGAAGGAAGCCGCAATCGCTGAAGGTTAACCCGCGACTTGCGACTCTGCTCGGGATCGACATTCATGAGGAGGGCGCGCTCGCCGTTGTGACGGATCTGGCGGGCACCCTGCTGGGGCGCGGGACCGTCCGCTGCGACGCGGAACGGGGCGTGGACGCGATGGTGAGCGCCAGTCTGAAAGCGGCCGATGCCGCGCTGGAGGACGCGGAAATACCGCGTTCGGAGATCCGGCGTCTCGGCGTGAGCCACTGCGGCGACCTGGACATCAAGAACGGCGTTTGCGTCTCCTGGGCCAACGCCCCAGGCTGGAAATTCGTTCCGATTCGGGACATGCTGACCAGCACTTTTGGGATGACGGTCACTCTTGAAGACCGGGCGCGCGCACTGGCTACCGCCGAAAGGCGCATTTCTCCGGAGGATTGGGGCCACACCGAATCGGTGTACTTCACCTGCGGATCCGGAATCGGAATGGGCTTCTTCTCCGAGGGGCGGCTCTATCGGGGCGCCAGCCAGGGCGGCGGCGAGATCGGCCACACCGTGATCGACGCCAGCGGCCCGCTATGCCGGTGCGGAAACCGCGGTTGTGTCGAGGCTTTCGCGGGCATCGTGGCGATTTTGGATTTCGTGCGCAAGTCCCTTGCTGCCGGCGCCGCGTCGACACTGCGGGAGGTGCCCGCCGCGGACCTCAACCTGCGGTCGGCTGTGAATGCTGCCCGCCAGGGCGATGCGGTGGCGGCAGCGGCACTGACCCGCGCGGCCAGGGCGCTGGGCATCGCCGTAGCCAATACCGTCCAGCTTCTGAATCCCTCGTTAGTCGTGCTGTGCGGGCAGTTGGCGTTGTTGGCGGGGCCTGAAATCCTGGAGCCTGTGCGGCTTGCGGTGCGGTCTCACTGCGTGGAAACCGCGGCGCGGCGCGTGGAAATAAGGCTTGCCCGCCCCAAGAAGGACGTTTCGGCCATCGGATGCGCCCTGCTCGCAGCGGAGGCTGAAGCCGAGCGCATCCTGCGGGCCAGATTTACCGAAGATTGAGGCCGCGGTGCTGCCGCGCCCCAGCGGCTTAACGGCTAGGGACGGGATTCAGGCTCAACGCCGCGCACCATGCGGGCAACCTTTTCAACAATGGTCTCTTCCACCGCCGTCGAGTACGACCCTCCAGGGCCGCCGCGGGTCTCGTAGCCGCCCTCCATCACGACCCGCTTCGAAGGAATGTAGCCGGGCATCTCGTTGGAATAGCTCGCCACCCAGGTGTCGTCCCACCCATGCGCCGCTTTCAGCCGCAGCGAGTAATCGACCACCACTTCACCGCTCAGCGCGATGATGTTCAGGCCGCTCGAGAAGTGCAGGATCTGTATGGCGTAGGGCGTCCGCTCGGGGATCTTCGTGCCGGTATCGAGCGCTTTTATCGTGCGCTGGGCCTGGTCCCTGCGGTTGATGTCGGGATCCTTGAGCCGGGCCTCTAGTTCACTCCGGCTGGGCAGAGGCTCGAAGGGGATCTCCACCGAATCGAACGCCGTCGTGAGCGGGCCAGCGATGGGTGCCATCTTGCCGCGCAACACCAGGTCCACGGCATCGGCCAGCGTTTTCCCATACCGTACGCAGAGCGCAAGCGAGCGTTGAACAAGGGCGGGATCGTCGGAGTGGAACCTCGGCAGCGGGTTCGAATCGGCCCCGCAACCCTGTACGAACATGGCGACTACACCTGGATAGAGCCTCTCCAGTTCTGTCTGGGCGTAACCCGGATAGTCGGCGTTGATCTGGTAGGCTGACATCGTTGTGGCATGACAAGCGTAGCCGAACAGGATCGCGCGCAACTTCCCATCCGGCGCACGCACCGCCAGCACCGGGACGTCGTGATCCACAGGGCCGGGGAACTGCCGGGTGTTCGGACGGCTGCGCCGCCGGTTGACGGCAAATCCAGCTAAGCCTTGGTCAAACTGCAACTTAGCGGGCGCAAGGTCCGTGATTGCGCGGCCTACCAGGTTCACGATCTTGTCCAGCAGATCCTTCGTGTAATCGGCGATCACCTGTTTCTCGTGCGGCGTACGCTTCGAGCTGGGGCCGCCCCCATCCAGGCTCAGCACCGGCCCGCTATGCGTGTGCGAGGCGTTCAGCATGAGGCGGTCGCGTGTGAGGCCATATTGCTCCTGGCAGCGCTTCGCAATGATGTCCGACAGATTCTTGTTGAAGCCGATCAAGTCGGCGGTGACGATGACGGTCGTTTTGCCGTTCTGATCCTGCAAGGCCAGGGCCTTTACTCGCAGATCGGCTGTGATGCCGTCGGAGGGCCGGTTGCGGCTTGCGAAGCCCATGAGATCAATGGGCTCTTTGGGGGTGACCACCACGGAGGCCACGCCTGCCTTCCACTGCGCTGGCTCCTGGGCGGCAGCGATGGTCGCGGATACGGCCATCGAGGCGGCGAGAATGATTCCGCCGGTGAGACGACAACTGAACATAGAAAACTCCTTCTTGGGGTGCGGCCGGAATCCGGGCGCACACTCCCTAACCTGCTTACGGAACACACGCGCTGTCAAGCCCCCGCGGGATTTTTTGTTTACAGATTGAAAGCAACCTTGCCGTGAATCTGAGTCAAACGGCCAGGATCTGACGATCCGGACGGTGGTGGAAACGCTTTCCCGATGACATCCCGTTCGGCCCCGAATCCGGCTCGCTCGATGCCGCCAAAGCCCCGTTCGGTTTCAAGCCGTTGAAAAGGGCGCACTTCTATGGGGTGATGTATGATGGATTGTAAGTCTCCCGGTAGCGTCTAATGGGCATCAATATTGGTCTGGACATCGGCGCGATCAGCCTGAAGCTGGCCGCCATCGGAGCACCTGAGGATCGCGCGCTGCTTGAATCGCTCGTGCGCGAGAAGCCGCATTTCCGGCTAACGGAGTGGGACAACCGCGGGAAGCGGCTGCCCATGGTGCTCTCCGACTACCGGCGCATTCAAGGCAGTCCCATACAGTCGACCTTTGATCTGTTGCAGGAGCTTCACGAGACCATCGAGGAATCGCGCGTCGAGGGGCTGCGCGTGACCGGCTCGGGAAGCCGCACCATCGCCCGGATCCTCGGTATCTACTTCGAAAACGAATTCAAGTCCATCGCGCGCATGATGGGCGAGTTCTATCCGCAGGTGCGCACGGTGTTCGAAGTGGGTGGCGAGAGCTCCAAGTACATCCGCCTGGAGATGGACGCCGACACCGGAAAGTTCGGCATCGTCGATTACGACCGCAGCGGGGAGTGCGCGGCGGGCACCGGGTCCTTCATCGACCAGCAGGCCCTGCGCATGGGCTACTCGGTTGAGGAAGTGGGGCCTATCACTCGCGAAGCGGGCCGTGCGGCGCGCATCGCGGGCCGTTGCTCGGTGTTCGCCAAAAGCGACATGATCCACGCCCAGCAGAAGGGCCACACGCCTCCGGAGATTCTGCGCGGGTTGTGCGACGCTGTGGCGCGCAATTTCAAGAGCAGCATTGTCAAGGGGCGGCCCGTGGTGGCGCCGGTGGCGCTGCTCGGCGCGGTTTCGCAGAACGAAGGGGTTACGCATGCCATCCGCGAGACCTTCTCGCTCAACGATGGCGAATTGGTTGTGCCGGATCTGTACGCATGGTGCGGCGCCATTGGTACCGCGATCCTGGAGTGCGAAGAGCGGCGCAAGCGCTCGCTGCGCGACATACACCGGCTTTGCCAGCACGAATCCGCCACGCACCCGCAGGATGCACAGCCGCTGAGCATGGATCGAGTCGTACTGCTGCGCGACCGCGTGGCCCCCTACAAGGCCCCCGATGACGGATCGAAGATTCCCGCCTATCTCGGTATCGACATCGGTTCGGTATCCACGAACCTGGTGGCGATCGATGCGGACGCCAACGTCATCCACGACATCTATCTGCGCACCGCGGGGCGTCCCGTGGAAGCCGTGCAGCAGGGGCTGACCGAGATGAACGAGAAGTGGGGTCGGCGGCTGGATATTCGCGGCGTGGGGACCACCGGTTCGGGACGCGAACTGATCGCCGAGTTCGTCGGCGCCGATGTGGTCAACGACGAGATCACCGCGCACAAGACCGGCGCCGTGCACATCTCGGAAACGCTCGGCGGCGAACCCGTCGACACGATCTTTGAAATCGGCGGCCAGGACTCGAAGTTCATCTCGATCGAGAACGGCGTGGTGGTCGATTTCGCCATGAACGAAGCCTGCGCGGCCGGCACGGGCAGCTTCCTCGAAGAGCAGGCCGAGAAACTTGGCATCAACATCAAGGGCGAGTTCGCCAACCTGGCGCTTTCCGCCCCCGCGCCCACGCGCCTGGGCGAGCGCTGCACCGTATTCATGGAGCGCGATGTTACCGGCTGGCTGCACAAGGGTGAAGTGGTGCCCAACGTGCTCGCCGGACTGGCCTATTCGATTGCGCTCAATTACGTGAACCGCGTCGTGCGCGGCCGGCGCATCGGAGACGTCATCTACTTCCAGGGCGGTACGGCTTACAACGACGCCGTGGCGGCGGCCTTCAGCGGCCTGCTGGGCAAGAAGATCACCGTGCCTCCGTACAACGGCGTGATGGGCGCCATCGGCATGGCCCTGATAGCGCGCGAATGGCACCGTGCGACCAAAGCGGCCAGCCGGTTCCGCGGCTACGACCTGTACAGCCTCGAAGTATCAACGCGCGACTTCACGTGCAAGGCCTGCACCAACCAGTGCGATATCAAGGAATTCACCATCGAAGGCCAGAAGAGCTTCTGGGGCGACAAGTGCTCGGACCGTTACCGCAAGCCTTCGAAGACCGGGCGCAAGGCCGTCATAGAGGATCTGTTCCAGTTCCACGACAAGACTATCGAAAAGCTGACGGGACACCCGCTTGGCATGGCCAGATTCGAGCGTAAGCCCGGTAAAATCCACATCGGCATCCCGCGCACCATGTCGATGTACGACAAGTATCCGTTCTGGCACCGCTACTTCACTGAGCTTGGTTTCGAAGTGGTGTTGTCGCGGCAGACCGATCCGAAGATCTCCGCCGACGGCATCGAGATGGCGCTCGCGCAGCCTTGTTACCCGGTGCAGGTGGCGCATGGCCACACGCTGTCGCTGATCGAATTGGGTGTCGATTACATTTTCGTTCCCAATATCCTGGATTCCGAAACCAGCGCGGACGCCGCCGGTTCGGCGCATTTCTGCCCGTGGAATCAGACGCTGCCGTTCGTGCTGCAATCGGCGCCGAGGCTTGAAGAGTACGCTTACAAGTTCCTGGCGCCGACCTTGCACTTCCAGATGGGGCGCGAGGTGGTGAAGAGATCCCTGGCCGAGACCATGCGCAAGCTCGGTGTAAACCGGCGCGCGAGCGACAAGGCCGTCGACGCGGCGTATGCGACGCAGCGCGAGTTTCAGGACGCGCTCATCGAGGCCGGCAAGAGGGCTCTGGCGAAGCTGGATGAAACCGGAGAGCCGGGTCTGATCCTGGTCGGCCGCAGCTACAACATTTACGACCGCAGCATCAACTGCGACATCCCGCGCAAGCTCCGGCATCATTACGGCGCCAATGTCATCCCGCTGGATTTCCTGGTCACGGGCCAGGAGTCCATCCGCGAACTGCACCCGAACATGTACTGGATTTCCGGACAGAAGATCCTGGCGGCCGCGCGCCTGGCGGCCGAGCGCCCGAATCTGCACGTGATCTACATCTCGAATTTCAAGTGCGGGCCGGATTCCTACATCAAGCACTTCGCGCGCCAGACCGTGGGTGCGCCGCTGTTGGTGCTGCAGTTCGACGGGCACGGCAACGATGCCGGATACATGACGCGCTGCGAGGCGTATCTGGACAGTAAGGGAATTCTGCGATGCTACAATTCAACCGAGGAAGTGAGCAAGAAGGCCTCGGCAGCCATCCACTAGCCGGCAAGAAGATCTATATTCCGCCCATGGCATACGGCAGCGGACGCGCCTTCGCCGCCGGATTCCGCTCGTTGGGTGTGGACGCGGATATCACGCCGCCTTCCGACCATCGCACCAAGGAACTGGGCGCGCGCTACACATCCGGCGACGAGTGCTATCCCGCCAAGGTCACTGTCGGCGACTTCATGCGCGTCCTTGAGACCCCGGGTGTGGACCCTTCCAAAGTGGTGCTCTTCATGCCCACCGCCGACGGCCCCTGCCGTTTCGGCCAGTACGCGCCGTATCTCAAAGGCATTCTCGACGCCAACGGCTACAGTTCCACCCAGGTGTTCTCGCCCACATCGAGCAACGGTTACGCGGGCCTGGGTAGCCTGGCGACACCCTTTCTACGTACTGGTTGGCGCATGCTGGTGGCGGCGGACATTCTGCAGAAGATGCTCCTCAAGTATCGCCCGCACGAGCGCAACAAGGGCGACACCGACGCTGTATTCGAGGAGTGTCTCGACGATCTCTGTTCGACAGTCGAGAAGACGACCTACAAGCCGGGGCCTCAATTGAAGGCCGTGCGCGCCGTCATGGAACGCTGCCTGGCTCGCTTTCATGCGATCCCGGCGCAGCGCGACCGCTCGGTCCCGCTCATCGGCGTCGTGGGTGAGATCTTCTGCCGGCTGCACACTTTTTCGAATGAGAACCTGGTGCGGCGCCTGGAGGAGTACGGCGGCGAAGCCTGGATCTCGGATCTTACCGAATGGATCTGGTATACCAACGCCGAGCAGTTCCGGAAGCTCAAATTGAAGCGGAATCTGTTCTCCCTGGAAGGCGTGGGGGCCTGGGTGCGCAACAAGGTGCAGAGGCGCGACGAGCACGTGATCCTGGAGCCGTTCAAGGATGAGATTGTGGGCTATGAAGAGCCGTCCACCAAGGAAGTGCTGGATGCGGCGCGGCCTTACCTGCCGCAGGACGGTGCTCTCGGCGAGATGGTGCTGAACGTGGGCAAGGCGATCTGCCTGGCGCGCCGGGGCGTGGACGGGATCATCGACATCAGCCCGTTCACGTGCATGAACGGCATCATCTGCGAGGCCATCTACCCGAAAGTAAGCCGCGACCTGGGTGGTCTGCCTATCCGCACCTTCTACTTCGACGGCTCACAGACCGACCTGGACCGGGACCTGGGCGTCTACATGGAACTCGCGCGCACTTACATGCGCCGCAAGAAACACGCACGGGTCTATCCGAAGCACCCGGCGTAAACCTGCTTTGTGGGAGACGCCGGATTATTCACGCACGTTAACTACGTGGTGCTCATGTGGCGTCTTGGTCATCGCCAAGACGAAGCCATCCTCGTTGGGAGCCCAGATCTCCGCTAGCGTATAAGTATCCCTTACCTTATCGAACACGATGTGGGAATCCTCCGGCGTGGTGTGAATCGCTCTTGAGAGGCGCGTCAGCACTAACGCGGTGGCAACATGCCTTGTCCATCGGTTACGCACCTCCTGAGCGCCTGTACTGCGTTGAAGCTCGCATAAGTAAAGACGTCTGAAGAGTTCGCGAGGTTATAAGTAAGCGGTCGTTCCGCCCGGGCTTCAGACGATTGTCCCGAACAGTGCGCCGACGCCGGCCGTCGATAACATAGCCAGTGCGCCCCAGAAGGTGACGCGCATGGCGCCTGCTCTAACGCCCGCACCGCCCGCGTGCGCCGCCACTCCTCCCAGTGCCGCCAGGGACACGAGCGAAGTTGCAGAGACCAGGGGAATCAATCCGGCAGATGGCGCGAAGGCCGTGACCAGGAGAGGCAGTAGGGCGCCGACGGCGAAGCTGCCGGCGGAGGCGAGCGCCGCTTGTATGGGGCGCGCGCTCAGCGTCTCCGAGATGCCGAGTTCATCGCGCGCATGTGCACCAAGCGCATCGTGTGCCATCAACTGCTCGGCGACTTGATGGGCGAGAGACGGATCGAGTCCGCGATCGGTATAAATACCGGTTAGTTCCCTGATTTCGCTTTCGTAATCGGTGCGGAGTTCCTCGCGCTCGCGTTCGAAATCGGCCGCTTCCGTATCGGCCTGCGAGTGAACCGATACGTATTCGCCGGCCGCCATCGACATCGCTCCCGCTACCAGTCCCGCGACTCCCGCAACGAGGATGTTGCCGCGGGTCGCGTGGGACGCGGCGACGCCTACCACCAGACTCGCTGTCGATACGATGCCGTCGTCGGCACCCAGCACGGCAGCTCTCAGCCAGCCGATACGGTCGGTGCGATGCCGCTCTATATGGCGTTTGTGCACTCTGATATCTCCCTAAAGTTCCATCGTAGAGGAATCGCCGGCTGCGTAGGTGCGTCTGGACCTCGATTTGACTATCACCACATTGAAGATCGTGATTGGGTACTTTTTTCTTGACAACGGAGGCTTGCGCCCGTAGAATATTGGTTGATGGGGCGCATACATCTAAATGTCGATCAAGATATTCAAGTATGCGCATCACTCCACTCTCGCCGTCCAAGGCGTACCAAAACTCCATGTAGCTGTTGATGGTCGTCCCCCCCCTGCTGTGAGCCGGCTTCACTCAGGCCCGGTGGTGGCGGCGGCGACGACCTCATTCCGTAGAACTGATTCCCGGCGTGCCCTGTGATGCACAGGGGGATCTTTCTCTACAGACGACTTGAATTCAATGGACGAAAGGGCTTAACAATGAGATCGAAACGAGTTTTGACGGTATTGGCGGCTTTAGTCACGATTTCCGGCGGCCGCGCAGCGGCGCAGAGTCTGAACTGGGCAGGGCAGACCGGCGTTTTCGTAACGCCGCTGGCTTACACGGCGGCTTCACCAGAGAAGGGAATAGGAAAGCCGATTGTGGCCTATCACTTCTTGAACGCGGGTTCCGTTCTGGGCAACTTCCACACAGCATCGGTGACGGTAGGGCTGGTGAAGAGAGTCGAGTTCGGCTACACCCGCACCTTCAGCCAGCAAGGGAGCACAGCATCGCTGAGTCCGCTTTGGGACGGCGGATTCAATGTTGTCCACGCCAAGGTGAATGTTGTTCCCGAGAATGCGGGCAAGAACAACTGGTTGCCGGCCATCTCGACGGGCTTTGTGGCGCGCAGCCAGGTGCACCACGTGAGCGGTGTGTTGGCCGGCAAGGATTACAACAACGCGGATTTCTATGCCGTGGCCACCAAGACCGTCACTCAGACCAAGGCGGTGCCCATCTTGCTGAGCATGGGATACAAGGCCACGAACGCGTCCGTTTTTGGCTTGGCGGGTAACTCTCCGGCTTACAAGGGCCGTCTATTCGGCGCGGGGGCATTCGTGATCAAGACGCCCCGAAAGACCACCTTGATCCTTGGCTCGGAATTCGCACAGCAGCCGCGGGAGGTGAGGAACCTGCCGGGAGCGATTGTTCCCACCACCATCACCTATGCCGCGCGCTTCGTGCCCCGACCGGAGTCGAAGTTCAACATCGACTTCGGCGTGGCCCAGGCAGCCGGGAAGATACTGCCGAGCGTGGACCTGAAGGCGCGCCACCAATTCGCCTTGGGCATTTCGTATGGCATCTAAGCGACTCGATCGGTAATCGAATCAGGAGAACATCATAATGAGTGATTCCCACAGAAAACCCGGGATCGGCACGCTGGCGCTGCACGCCGGCCAAGAGCCCGACCCGACAACCACCGCTTGCGCGGTCCCAATTTATGCGACCTCAAGCTACGTCTTTCACGACGCCGCCCATGCAGCGAACTTGTTTGGACTGCGTGAGTTTGGCAATATTTACTCGCGGTTGACCAACCCGACTAACGACGTGCTGGAAAAGCGCCTGGCGGCTCTCGACGGCGGTGTGGGCGCGCTCGCGTTCGCCTCCGGAGCGGCGGCCATCACGGCGGCGGTCCTCACCATCACGCACGCCGGACAGAATCTCATTTCCGCCACCAGCCTGTATGGGGGCACGTGGGCGCTGTTCGCTCAAACCTTCAAGAAACTGGGGATCGAGGTGCGATTCTTCAATCCCGACCATCCGGAGGAAATCGATAAACTGGTCGACGAGAACACGCGCCTGGTGTACCTGGAGTCGGTCGGCAACCCGAAAAACGACGTGCCGGATTTCCGCAAGATTGCGGACATCGCGCACAAGCACGGCCTGCCGGTCGTTGTCGACAACACGGTGCTAACCCCGGCGCTGTTCCGGCCGTTTGAACACGGCGTGGACATCGCCGTGTATTCGACCACGAAGTTCCTGGGCGGGCACGGCGTACACGTAGGCGGTGCTATTGTCGATAGCGGCAACTTCCAGTGGGCCGGGAATCCAGCAAGGTGGCCCGAGTTCACGGCCCCTTCGGATTCCTATCACGGTCTCGTCTTCACGGAAGCGCTGAAGCCGCTGGGCAACCTCGCCTACATCGTGCACGTTCGTACGCACTGGCTCCGGGACACCGGTGCGGCGCAGAGTCCATTCGCGTCTTTCCTGTTCCTGCTCGGCCTGGAGACCCTCCACCTGCGCATGGAACGCCACGTTCAGAACGCTAGGGCGTTGGCAGAGTGGTTGGAAAAGTACCCGGCGGTGGATTGGGTGAACTACCCTGGCTTGCCCAGCCACCCGCACCACAAGCTGGCGCAGAGGTACCTGCCGGACGGCGCGGGCGCCATCCTGGGTTTCGGCATCCGGGGTGGCAAGGTGGCGGGCGTGAAGTTCATCAACAGTGTAAAGCTGGCGAGCCACCTTGCTAACGTCGGCGACGCCAGGACGCTCGTCATCCACCCCGCCTCTACCACGCATTCGCAGTTGACCGAGGAAGAACAAGCCTCAACCGGGGTCACGCCGGAGTACGTGCGCGTGTCGGTGGGTATCGAGTCGATCGATGACATAAAGGCCGATTTCGACCAGGCCTTGCGTATTTCACAGGAGTAAGCCATGAGAGTCTATGAGGACAACAGTCTCAGCATAGGAAGAACCCCGCTCGTGAAGCTCAACAAGCTCAACGCCGGGACGGTGGCGACCGTGCTCGCCAAGATCGAAGGGCGCAATCCCGCTTATTCGGTCAAGTGCCGGATCGGCGCCTCCATGGTCTGGGATGCCGAGAAACGCGGCGTTCTCCAAGCCGGGCGCGAACTTGTGGAACCCACCAGCGGCAACACCGGCATCGCGCTGGCTTTCGTGGCCGCCGCGCGCGGCTACCCGATCACCCTCACCATGCCGGAAACCATGTCGCTCGAGCGGCGCAAAGTCCTGAAGGCCTTCGGCGCGAATCTGGTCCTCACTGAGGGCGCGCTGGGGATGAAAGGCGCCATCGCCAAGGCCGAGGAGATTGCCGCCTCCGATCCGAAACGCTACGTGCTGCTGCAACAGTTCAAGAACCCGGCCAATCCCGACATCCATTTCAAGACTACGGGGCCCGAAATCTGGGAGGACACCGGCGGGCAGGTGGACGTCCTGGTGAGCGGCGTCGGCACGGGCGGGACGATTACCGGCGCTACGCGCTACATCAAGAACGTGTGCGGCAAGAAGATCGTGTCGGTGGCAGTGGAACCGGAGGCCAGTCCCGTGATCACGCAGACCCTCGCCCGCGAACCGCTTAAGCCGGGGCCGCACAAGATCCAGGGCATTGGGGCGGGCTTCATCCCCGACACGCTGGATCTCTCGGTGGTGGATCGCGTAGAACAGGTCTCGAACGAGGAGTCCATCGAAACCGCGCGCAGGCTGGCTCGCGAGGAGGGAATCCTGAGCGGTATCTCCTGCGGCGCGGCGGCGGCGGTGGCCGTGCGGCTGGCGCGTCTGCCGGAGTTCGCCGGCAAAACAATTGTGGCGATACTGCCGGACTCAGGCGAGCGCTACCTGAGCACGATCCTGTTTGACGGCATCGTCTAGCGCGCGGCGGTGCAGCGGAACGATTCGTAGAGCGCGGGCAGCGCCTCTCGCAGCGCCCGCGCGTTCTCTTCGAAATCGCCGCGATCGTACATCTCGAAGTTGCTGGGGCCCTTGCTCCATTCCCAGGTGAACAGCCCGTTGTCGCGAACCGAGACCCGGCACGGCTTCATCTCATTTGGCAGGATGCGGTCGCCCGGACGCACCTCGCCCGCCGGCAGGATCCGATACCCCAGGCCGGGGCGGTGCACCAGACGGCGGTTGGCCGTCCGGATCCAGACGGCGGTCTCCCACACGTGATGAGGCCGCGCCGCGATCCGATCGACCACTTCAGCCGGCCAGTCGTGATCGAGCGCTTCCAGGAAGGCCGACCGCATGCTCCGCTCGAAGGCATAGCAGAGATAGCGCCGCAGCCTCGGATCCATCCCCTTCACAAAGGCGAGATCCGGCAGCTTCCAGTAGCAGTTGTTCGAATCCATGCCGAACGGACCCTTGTCCGAGGCGCATGGATAGATGGCCACCGGCAAGTCTGACCTGAGTATGCAAACCATGGCGTGAGGGTCGAGTTCGACGTTCCACTCGATGTAGCGCGGCGTAGTGGAGCCCGCGCAAAGATGAATCTTTGCCACCTTCGCTCGCAGCAGGCGCGGTTCGCGGTTGAAGGCGGCGGCAAGCGGACGGGCGGATCCGAAACTGACGATGTGGACTTTCTCTCGCGAGGTGCGCAGAACATCGAGGATCAGCCGGACGCCGGCTTGCTGGAACTCCGGAGCGTCCAGGAGCTTGTCGGAAGGAGAACGGAGCGGCTCGAATGGACCGATCCCATACGGCACATTGCGGTCGAACAGGTAATTGAGCTGCATCGCGGGAACGACACCCGGATCGCGCGGGCCGTCCTTGTCGATCACTTTGCCGCTGGCACTGGTAGCTACCGCGCGCCGGAACTTCCCGGTTACGTCCAGGATGACGGCCTTGAGATCGATCTCCGGGAGTGCGTAGGCGGCGATCAGGTCCACGTTGTCGCCGATGTCCTGGTGCGGATGATAGAGGTCCGTGATGTCGATGACCGGCACGCGTACCCGCTCGTGCGGCGCCGCCCAGAGCGCTGCCGCGCCCAATATCGTCTGACGCCTGGAAAGAAGCTGCTTGCCCGGCATATTCATCCGCTTCCCCTTTGCTGTAATATTCGCCTATTTCTCGGTTACCTGCCGGAACACGCGCAGCAGGTTGCCACCCAGGAACTTCTTGATGCACGTTTCGGACCAGCCCCGGCGCACCATCGCATCGGTGATCAGCGGCAGGTCCCGGATGTCGCGCATGCCGCGCGGCAGCGTAGGACCGCCGTCGATATCGGTGCCCAGCACGACATGATCTTCGCCCACCAGCGCGATGGCGCGTTCCACCACCTGTACCCAACCGTCGGGCGTCAGTTTGATATCGTCCGGCGCGTCGCAGCCCATCATGGGGAATTGCGGCGCCACGATGCGATCGATCTCCTCGATAGACAGCCGCTCCTCCTTCTTGCCAATGGCGGAGCGTTCCCAGAACGTCTTGCCTGTGGCTTTCTTGCGGTATTCGTACACGCGCACGTTGTGGAACTCGTTGCCGATCTGGAAGCCGATGACGCCGCCCTTGGCGGCCAGTTTCTTCGCCAGCGCATCCGGCATGTTGCGCGGGATGTTGTTGAAGCCGCGCAGGCCGTGGTGAGTGGCGACGATCGGATCCTTGCTTACTTCGATGGCCTGTTCGATGGTCGCATCCGAGGCGTGGCTCACATTGATGAGGATGCCCAGGCGATTCATCTCCGCGACCACGGCGCGGCCGCGGGCGTTCAAGCCGTTCCACTTGGACGGCGCGCAGCATGAGTCGGCGAAATTGTTCGTCCAATTGTGCGCCGGCAACATGGCGACGCGCACGCCAAGCCGGTACAGATTGCGCAGCACGCCAAGATCGCCGTCCAGGTCCCAGCCGCCTTCGATGTCGAGCACGGCGGCCATCTTGCCGCGCGCGACGATACGCTCGATCCCGGTAGCGTTTCTTGCCAGTTCGATGGTGGCGCGGTTGAGTTCAAGCTGCTCGATCGCGGTGTCGATCAAACGCAGCACCTGCTTGGTTTCGTAACGCGGAGGGTAGTATTCTTCGGTGACGAACACTGTGTAGAACATGGCCTTCACGCCGCCCTCGCGTGCACGGGGTAGATCGAACTGGCCTCCTTCGAGGCGGTCGCCCATGCTGCCACCGTGGTAGAACTGGCGGTTGGCCACGTGGACGTGGCCGTCGAGCACCAGCGATCCGAAGTGAATGCGGCGGGCCTCGGCGGGAATATCGGCGGCGGCGAGAGGCAGCGCCCACGCCGCGCACCCTAGAACAGCGCGACGGAAAGACCGCGCGATCGTCATGAACTACATTCTAGCCATGATCGCGTCCGGTTTTTCGAATAGTACGACGTCGACATCGCCGAACGGACCGAGGCTGCGGGCCGTCCAGCCGGGTAGACGCGCGGCGAACCAATGACGCCAGTCACGCGAGCTCTTCGCGCTTCCGTAAATGGCGAAGCGTTGCGCTGGCCCAATGGGGCCTGCGATCAACTCCGACGCGTATCGTTCCGCTTCAGGGCCAGGCTCGAACGGGAACAGCAGCGGGCGGCCCGGGACTGGATACACACTGAGGTGGGCATATAGGAATCCCGGCCGCGCGTAGTTGGGGCTCCAGACGGGTGGTTTGGCCTCAATGAACGGACTGGGACAAATCACGGGGAAATGCGAGTCGCCCAGCGCGTCCAGCGAGGCCGCTGCGCCGCGCCAATCGGATTGATGGATGAGCGGGCAGGCCCCCTTCCAGTCCGCCTGGAACAACAGGAGGCCTACCCCCAACGCCAGAGTCATGGACTTCCAGTGGCGCCCTGGAACATATCGGGAGACTAAGAAGGTAGTTCCCAACACAGCACCAGGCAGTAACAAAGACAGATAGCGCGAAACGAAGACGCTGTTGCCCGACAACCGCGAGTAGATAAACAACGTCACCGGATGGACGAACCACCATCCCAGAAGTAACATCGCTGAAGAAGCCGGCAAGCGAGTGCGCGGCCACTTACGCGCCCGGGAGAGCAGCCACACCACAGGCAGGCAGGCGCCCAAGAGTCCAAACTTGAGCGCGTAAACCAGATTGCGCAGTGTGGGCGGTGGCACGATGACATGCGCCGCGGCGCCGCGCATCAGCTCGAACGCCCGGAGGCCGACGGGGATGAGCGTGAGGCCCAGCACCAAGAAGACGATGACCGCGTCACGCCTCCCCGCCGGAGTCTCTTTCTTGAGCAGCCGCGCTCCCGCATACAACGGAAACACCAGATAGAACGGCCAGTACACCAGGTGTGTTCGCCACACCAGGGCCGCGAAGAGTATGAATAGCGCGGCATCGGGTACTCGCGCCCGGTCCAGCCAGCGAATCAGGAATACCACGCTCAACGCCGCGACGAGCATGCCCAACGAGTAGGGCCGCGCATCCGCGGCTTCGGCGTTTATCCCGCCCATTGAGAAACAGCCCAACGCGGCGAACCAGCCGGCCTGCGGATGAACCAACCGCCTGGCGATCCAGGCCATGGCAAGCGCGGCACCGGCCGCGGCAATGAGGGATGGTACCCTGTACCATACTTCCGAGAAACCGAACCAGCTGTCTATCAAATGAGGCAGGACATAATAAATGGACTGGGGAACTTGCGGTGCGACGCTCAAAGAAGCGTGTCCGGCACCGAATCGCACCACGAACGCCGTGACCGTCTCATCCACCCAGAAACTGGAGGCGAGCGGCGTAACCCAGAAGCGATACACGCAAAGGCCAAACAATCCCAACCATAGAGCAGTGCCCGCATGCGTGTAAAGATTCGTTAACGTTCTCAATAAGCCCTTGACAACACAACTTACACTCGTAAGATCATCGTGCGGAAAGTCGCAGGCGGGGATTGGATCACGGCCGTTCACGAAAGATATCACCCTTGGCGTGCTTACGCTGCACTACCATGGACGTATCAGCTATCGAGACCCGTTGCTAAATGTGTGTTAAAAGCACGCGACACGCGCCGGAGTTGAGGGAGAAGGATGCGCGGTCACGCCCTCACGCCGAAGACTTTCTCTGCGTAAAGACGGCTGAAACGCAGGTTCTCTTCGACGCTCCGCGTCAGTTTGGTTTCCTTGGCGTAGTAGAGTTCGACAACAAGGTAACCTGCGAAGCCATTCTTCTTAAGGTAGGTGGCGACGGCCGGATAATCGACCTGGCCCGCTTCGAGGGATTCGAGCCAGACGTTGTCGCGCGAATTACGCAGGTGCACGCTCCCCAGGCGGCCCTGGCATTCCTTCAGCAAGCCGAGGACGTCCTGGCCTCCGCGCAGCACCCAGTCCGTATCCATGCACACCCACATCAGCTTGGGGTCGGTATTGCGCAGCAGGTGCCGCCACTCGCGCGCGCCGTCCCTCATTTCCGGCTCGTGGTGGTGCACAAAGAGTTTCATGCCGCGCCTGCGCAACTGCTCACCCAGCCGATTGACGTTGCCTGCCTGTATTGCGAGTTCGTCGTCGGTCTTGCGCGCGCCCTTGGGCTTGGGACTAGGGTTGAAGCTGATGATTTCGCCGCCCACGCTCTGCAGCGCTTCAGCTACCGCAATCGTGGCGGCGATGGTGTTGCCGGCGGCATCCTGTTCGTGCATCACGCCGCCGTTGTATGCGATTGGGCACGAGATCTTGTACTGCTTGGCGAGATCGCGCGTCTTGGTTAGCGCCTCGCCCTGGAGCCATGTGTTCATCAATTCTACGCGGTGGTAACCGGCTCTGTGGATGGACGCGAAGGCCTCCCCCAGACCATCCACGGTTGCGATCTTGCGCTGGCCGAACTGCTGCGCCCAGATAACGGTTTGCGTGGCCAGTTTCGGATTGTAGGGCGCCTTGGCCAGCGCCAAGGGCGATGCCGCGAGCCCCGCGATCAGTTCCCTGCGTGTGTAGTTCATATCAGTTGTCCGCGCTAGTATCCTATCGCATATTCCGGCGTTGTATGATGGCTGGCGCCATGAAGACGATTCTGCTGATCCTGGGTATCTCGGTTCTGGCCGCCGCTCAGCCGGCTCCCGTCAAACAACAAATAGAGGACCTCGATCGCTTGGACCTTCAACTTGGCCAACCGGCTTGGCGCGACGCCGACCAAACGCCCCGTTATGACTCCGGGCCGGTACAGTATGACCTCCACGCCGCGCGC
>CAZLOS010000098.1:0-18833 GCA_964561215.1 uncultured Solibacteraceae bacterium
GATCGCGGGAATTCGTGGCCGAGTTGGAACACCGGGCGGGCAGGAGATTGCGCGTGTTGGCGCGGGGACGGCCCGGGGTGAACTCTCCGGGGCTGGAGGAGAACGCCCGTCAGATCTGCCTGTTTGCACAGTGAGCCGAGAAAATGCGTCTGTCCCCTTTGACCCCCTTTGACCGGACCGGAGGCGCTCCCTCAACGCCCGTCTTCAGAGTGAGCAGGCTTGACAGACAGCGCAACCGCAGTGGAGGATTGGGGAGCGGGCATGGGCTGGTTCGGAAAAGTAACCCTGCGGTGCGCAGTGTGGATTCTTAGTGCGACCGCGTGTGTCAGCGCCCAGGTGGTGATTTCCGCGCGGGCCGGGTTGATCTACTGTATCGAGGGGGAAGTCCTGCTCAACGGGGTGCCTCTCAACAGCGAAATGGCCGGATTCCGGCTGCTCAAACGGGGAAGCGAGTTGCGCACCTTGCGCGGGCGGGCGGAGATCATTCTGCATTCCGGTGAGTTGCCTTATCCGGACAGTGCCTTCGTTCCGAAGATGGTCGGAGGCAACTCTCCCTTACTCAGGCCAGGTGCCGCGGTCCGTTTAGGCGATTCGAGCGCGTTGCGCCTGCTCGACAACCGCCTGGAGAGCCCGCGCTTCGAATTAGTGGCAGGCTCGGCGGTGTTGGATGTGGGTGGCTTGCCCCGCGGCACGATCATCGCTGCGGAGATCCGCGGCGCGAAGGCGAGCGTTTCGAGGTCTGGATTGTACCGCCTTGACGCGGATTCCCGTCGCATTTCCGTCTATAGGGGCGAGGCGAAGGTTACGTCGGAGGGGCGCTTGGCGAGCCTTTCCGCCGGTACCCGGCTTCGTTTGGAAGGGCCCGGACCGGAACCGTTCGATGTCAAGGCGGCCGACTCGCTGGACCGTTGGAATCAGCGGCGCGCGGGCGTCCTATCCCAATCGAACCTGGCGGTCTTGAAGAAGCAGATACGGCCCTCTTACCGCACCCGCCGCCGCTTGCCTTGAGTCGGGGAACCTGCCCCCAAAATTGACCATAAGTTCCTGAAACCGAAACGGCTTGACTTGCGTCACCCGGTAGCGCAGGATCAGATAAGGAGGCGACTAATGCTAAAGGTTGGGCGGTGGGCTTGGCTGGTGGCAGTTGCCGTTGTTCTCTCAGCCGGTGCTGCGTACGGGCAGAGCGTGGTCTCGGCGCAGGCGGGTCTAATCAATTACATCGAGGGTAAGGTCACTCTGAACGGCGATGACGTTGAACGGAAGGCCGGGCTGTATCCACAGGTAAAAGAAGGCAACGTGCTAAAGACGGAGGAAGGACGAGTGGAATTGCTCCTGAATCCTGGCACATTTCTTCGCCTGGGTGAGAACGGCTCGTTGCGGATGATGACTACGCGGCTCATCGACACGCGCCTGGAGGTTCTAGGCGGCAGCGTGCTGGTGGAATGCGCGGAAGCTTCCAGGGACAACTCCGTAACGCTGGTTTACAAGGATTCCACCGTGACCCTCCGCAAGAGGGGCCTGTACCGGTTGGACGCCGGAACCGGGCAGTTCTCGGTACTTGACGGCGAGGCCGTCGTAGCGTCATCCGGGCAGCAGATCACCCTGAAGGACAACCGGCGCACCAACCTGGCCGGGGTGTTCGCAGCGGAGAAGTTCAACTCGAAGGACGGTGACGCCTTGTACCGGTGGAGCCGCCGCAGGTCCGAGTATTTGGCCATGGCGAACGTTTCGATGGCCAGGTCGATTCAGACGAGCGGTGCCTCCGGGTGGTCGTATGGATATATGGCCGGCGGTTGGCTTTGGAACCCGTGGATGAATTTGTTCACGTACGTTCCCATAAACGGCTATTATTACAGCCCCTTCGGATGCACTTATTACAGCCCGAGGACCGTTTATGTGGTCACTAATCCCAGACCGCAAACCGGCGGCGGAAGCGATTGGCGTACAGGGTGGACGGCGAGCCAGCTAGGCTACTCCACCGTTCAACATACATCGGCCGGGACGTCCGGCATCATTGCCTCCGGGCCGGCTGCGGTATCCAACTCCGCACCAGCGGCCTCCGCGCCTCCATCGAGTGGTGTGTCGCGTGACTCCGGGCGCGCGGGCGGCGCCGGCCGCTGAGCCTGGTCACAGACGCCGTTCGAAGAACGAGGCGACGGTTTCGAGCAGGTGCTTGTACGCTGTGCCCGAAACCCCGTGTTTCTTCTGCGGGTAGAGCATCATTTCAAAAGGCTTGCCGGCCTTTTGAAGTTCGTCCGCCATGCGCAGGGTGTGCTGGAACACGACGTTGTCGTCCTCCAGGTTGTGCAACAGCAGTAACGCTCCTTTGAGCTTGGCGGCGGAATAAACCACCGAACTAGCCTGGTAGCCCTTCTCGTTTTCCCCGGGCAAGCCCAGGTAGCGCTCGGTGTAAATGGTGTCGTACAGGCGCCAGTCGGTAACCGGCGCTCCGGCGGCACCGGCCTTGAACGTTTCCGGAGCGTTCAGAAGCGCGTAGAGGGTCATGAATCCGCCGTAGCTCCACCCGTGAATGCCGATGCGGGCCGGATCGACGAAGCCCATGGAAATGAGGTGCTTAACGCCCAAGAGCTGATCCTCTAGTTCGCGCGCGCCCAAACGGCGGTAGAGCGCCGCTTCCCAGGCATGTCCGCGGCCGGCCGAACCCCGGTTGTCCAACTGCCAGACGACGAAGCCGCGGTGCGCCAGCGCCTGGTCGAAGTTCGCGCCCGCCCAAGCGTTCCTGACCGCCTGTGCGTGAGGCCCGCCGTAAATCATCACGATGGCCGGGTACTTCTTCGCCGCGGTGAAACCGGCCGGCTTGATGAGGCGCGCGTACAGGGTCGCGCCATCCTG
The DNA here is from genome assembly GCA_964561215.1 of uncultured Solibacteraceae bacterium. Lineage (GTDB taxonomy): Bacteria > Acidobacteriota > Terriglobia > Bryobacterales > Bryobacteraceae > JAJFUV01. The sequence continues at coordinate 2,854 of CAZLOS010000098.1, forward strand.
GGCTGTCAGGCGGACAATTTCCGTTGGCAGGATCTCATATTCCTCGATCGGTTTGCGATCGGCCTCGGTGAATACGGCCAGTTCCGCGCCGTCGCTCCGATGGATCGTGCGGCGAGGAGGCTCGGTCAGGCTGGAGGCGGTGTCCAGGTAGTACTCGGCGCCCTCGCTCATCGAAATCGAGTGGGTACGGCCCGCGGCGGAGAGACGGCGCGGCGCGCCCCCGTTGATTCCGACCGCGTACAGTTGATCTTCGAGCGGGCTTTCCGTTCTCGCCGTGCAGTAGATCTCGCCCTTGGCCGGATTTACGCCGGTTACTTCGCCCACCTCCCAGGCTCCCGATGTGAGCCTTCGCGCGAGCTTTCCGTCGAGCGTGTACACGTACAGGTGCCGGAAGCCGTCGCGTTCGCTGGACCAGAGGAACTCATCCCGTCCGGGGAGGAAGCGTAGGTCGTCGCTCACATTCACCCAGTCCGGGCTGGTCTCGCGCAGCAACGGGCGCGAGGCTCCGGAGGCGGCGTCGGCGGCAATCAGATCCAGGCGATTCTGCACGCGGTTGAGCGTGACGGCCGCGATGGATTTGCTGTCCGGCAGCCACTGGACGCGCGCGAGCAGGCGGTCCTGCGTTTCGCCTGTGTCCATCCAACGCGTCGAGCCGCCGGTAGCCGGGACTACGCCCAGCCGGACACCGGCGTTTGGCGTGCCGGCGCGTGGATAACGTTGCGGCTCGTAGACAGGGTCCAGGCCGAGCAGGCTCGCGTGAGGGAAGATCGCCTGACGGCTCACGTCGAATTGGAGATAGGCGATACGCGTGGAATCCGGCGACCACCAATGCGCGGCGCCGAAGTCGAGTTCTTCCGGATAAACCCAATCGAGCTCCCCATTCCAGACAGTGTCGCTGCTGCCCGCCGTGAGTTGGGTGACCTTGCCGGTGGCCAACTCCAGCACGAACAATTCGTGCGCGCGGCGGAACGAGACGCGGCGGCCGTCCGGGGAAACCTGCGGGTCGCTTTCCACTTCCGCGGTTGCGGTTAGTCGTGTGTACGAGCCCAGCGCAAGCCGGAAAAGGAACAAATCGCCGCCGGCTTCCACCAGCAAGGCATTCCCCGACGGCAGCCACTGGATCTGCTTCTCGCGCACATTGCGGTTCCGCCAGTCGAAGGCCCGTGGCGGGGGGGCTTTCACCGCCACATCGCTGAGCGCGGGCAAAGCGAACAATTTGCGGCGCGTGCGAGAGGGAATGTCGTAAAGCCATGCCTTGCCGTCCTGCGTGTAGACGAAACGCTCGCCGCCGGGAGCCCAGATGGGCGCGGAAGGTACGTCCTTGCGTTCGCGCGCGGTGGCAGCGGCATCCACAGTGACAGGCTTTTTCTGGGCAGCAGCGGCCGAAACGGCCAGCATCATTGCAAGAAAGACAAAACGAGGCATGGAATTGTGATTGTAGCGGATGGGCCAGGAAGGGATGCCGGGTGATTTCTGAGCGAATGGCATACACTAAGGGAAGGGATAGATTAGGGATTTCCACCTCCGAGCGTATTCTCCAGCAGAGATGCCCCGAATGCACAAGACCGTCGAACAACGTAAGCAAGCTGTCGCATTGACATCCCTGGCCGCCGCCGTGGCGCTGACTGCCTTCAAGGTAATAGTCGGTCTGCTCACGGGCAGCCTCGGTATCCTGGCCGAAGCGGCGCATTCGAGCTTGGATCTGGTGGCGGCCGCCGCCACATATTTCGCCGTGCGCACAGCTTCACACCCGGCGGACGTCGACCACCGCTACGGTCACGGGAAGATCGAGAATCTCTCCGCTCTGTTTGAGACCGTTCTGCTACTCGTGACCTGCGTTTGGATCGTCTACGCGGCGATTCACCGCCTCGTGAATGGAGGCGTTGAAGTCGAGGTCACCGTGTGGTCCTTCGTGGTGATGGTGACTTCCATCATCATCGACTGGTCACGTTCCAGCGTGCTGTATCGGACGGCTCTAGAGAGCAACAGTCAGGCGCTGGAAGCCGACGCGCTGCATTTCAGGACCGATATCTGGAGCTCATCGGTGGTCATTGTTGGCCTGATCTGTCTCAAAGTGGCCGAATGGATTCCCGGTGTGGAGTGGCTGCGCCATGCCGATGCGCTTGCCGCGCTGGCGGTGGCGGGGATCGCCAGTGTGGTGACAGTGCGGCTGGGCGTGCGTGCGGTAGGTGCCCTGATGGATGCCGCGCCGACCACGGTTGAGAGCCGCATTGTGCGCGCTGCTTCCTCGGTCGAGGGTGTCATCGACTGCCACAGCATCCGTTTTCGTTACTCAGGTCCAACCCTCTTCGTGGACGCACACGTGTTGATGGACGGCCGGCTGCCGCTGGCCAAGGCGCACGAGATTGCGAATCGGGTGGAGCAGGCCATCCAAACCGAACTTCCTGGAGCGGATGTGACGGTGCATCCCGAACCCGCCGAGGATGCGGCGAAAATCGGGAATTGAGTGTACCGTCCCGGGTTTGGTACGGTAGTGCGGAATGAGGCGTGTCGCGCTGTTCCTGGTGTTGCTGGTCCCGACGGCCCATTTTGCGTGGCGTCAGGCGGACATGCCGCAGTTCGGGCGCTGGATTCACGATGACAGCGTCTACCTCGTTGCAGCCAAGTCCATCGCTGAAGGCCACGGGTATCGGATACTGAGCTACCCGGACACTCCGTTTCAAACCAAGTACCCGCCGCTTCTTGCGTCGGCTTTGGCCGGGATATGGAAGCTCAATCCCCATTTTCCGGACAATCTTGTCCTGGGGACGCTGGCGAGCTGGCTGTGGGTGCCACTGCTGCTGTGGCTGTGCCTTCGCCTGTTTCTCGCTTACGGCTTCTCCGAAAAGCAGTCCTGGGCGATGACGGCGCTATTCGCCGTGAACCCTTACCCCGCTATTCTCGGTTCCAGCATGCTCTCGGAGTTGCCGTTCACCTGCCTACTCATCCTGTGCCTACTCTGCTGCATTCGCGCGGCTCAAGAGCGCGCTCCGGTGCGGTGGGCGGTGCTGGCGGGCGTGACCGGCGGGCTGTCCTTCCTCACGCGGACCACCGGACTGATGCTGCTGGTGTCCGGCGTCGTGTGCTTCCTGTGGCGCAAGCAGCGCAAGCAGACGCTCTGGTTTGCGGCGACTATGCTGCCGTTCGTGGCGGGCTGGACCATCTGGACCCGCCTGCACATGGCGCACGGAGCCGATCCAACAACGCTGTACTACACCACCTATCTCGACTATCACTTGTACCTGGTAAAACTGTCCGATCTGCCGCTGATCTTGTGGAAGAACGTGGACCAGTGGCTGTTCGGCGTCGGTGCACTGATTATCCCCGAGGCGAGCGACGCGCGCATCGTGAAGATTGTCACGCAAACGCTCGGCATCGCCATGCTCGCGGGTGTCGTGCGCCTGGCGCGCCGCGGACCCGCGCTCGACTACGCCGTGTTCGCCGTGCCTTTCAGTGTCATGCTCGTGGCTTGGCATTACCCGCCGACCGAGCGCCTGATCGCGCCCATCTATCCGCTTCTGCTGGCGGGATTCTGGATCGAGGCGCGGCGCGTCTTCACGATGGTGCGCGGCGCACTGCGCCATCCCGAGAGGTCGCAGCGAGTGGCGGGGGCTGTTTTCGGGCTGCTGGTTGCCGGAGTGCTGGCTGGTGGGGCCTGGACGCAATACGTGGTCGCCTGGCGCATCGTGCCAGGCGAGATGGATGAGTGGCGCAAGGAGCGCGCGATGGATGAAGCCGCGTTCCAATGGATGCGTGAGCGCCTTCCGGCGGGGGCGCAGGTTCTCGCCTACGACGACCCCATGCTGTTCCTTTACACCGGGCACCGCGCATCGAGGTTCGTCACTCCATCCATGCACTGGTACCGCGACGATCCCGGCATGATCGAACGAGCCTATGCCGCGCTTGCCGATTTTGCGCGCGCACGCCGCCTCGAATACCTCTACCTCACGGCTCGTGATTTTCGGCAAGACATGAGCGGCGCCGACCGCCGGCGGGTGATCGAACTCATCGAGCGCAAACCGGACCTCGAAATCGTCGAAAGGTTTGGTTCGGCCACGCTGTACCGTTTCCGGTCGCGCCAGTAGACCGATGCAAGGATCGAGGTGGCAACGCCGGCGCGATTACTTGATAACCGCCGCGCCGGTTTCGTCCCGGTCGAATCTCAAAACCTGTTCCGGACGGGCCATCCTGAGCATCGCCGGCGAGTGCGTGACGCACAGAACCTGCGCCGTGCGAATCGAGGAAAGCGACTGGAACAGCAGTTCCACGGCCGCGGGATAGATGCCGTTTTCCGGCTCTTCAACCAGGTAAATACCCTCGATATCCGGGACGTAACCGAGCAGCGTAAGGGCAAGCAAACGCAGCGTGCCGGCGGAAAACGACCAGGAAGGAGCCTCGAATCCGTTGTCGAACTGCAGCACGAGGTAGCGGTGCCTGTTCTCGACGCGCTCTCTGGACGTGATGGATCGCAGACCGCCGATAGCGGTCCGCAAGCGAGCCACCCAGGCGGCGTGACGCTCTGGAGAACTCCGTTCCAGGCGCTCCACGAGCCAGGGCAGACTCGATCCGTCGGGCAGAAAGGCACCCGTCTCCGCGGGAGGACTGGGACGGCGCAAGGCTTCGGAGTTCAGCGAGATCCTTACAACCCCCTCCATCAGGGTGCGTCTCGCCCAAGTCGCGACCGGAAACATGGCCTCATCTTCCGGGAGATTGCCCAGCGCGGATTTCGCGGCACCAAGGCGAAATAGATTCCTCCAACCCGACGTCTCCGAGAAGAAATAATCGTTGCCCGAATCACCCACCTTGTTTACTACTTTGCGGGCAGCCGCCGGCGCTCTACCCCCGGCGCCCACCAGCAGGGTTTCAGAAAGCTGTTCGGATTGAGGAAACAATCCAGCCTGCACCATGGCCGGGCGGGTTGAAGGCTTCGGGAGCAACCAGAGCGATTCCGCAAGCAGGCCGAAATCACCGGAATCCCCCCGGCGTCCGACTGCAACCTCATACCGGCATGTGGGCGCCGCGCCGCTGGTAAGGGAGTGCTGCCGGGCGGCCGGGATGGCCAATTCCACGGCCAGCTCAAAGCTGGTCCCGTGACCCATCCAGAGAAGTTGCTCCAGGTTCGCAGCGCGCTGCGGCACGCCCGCGTGCAACTCACCCAGAACCGCCTTGCAGGCGCCAACCCGGAGCAGGTCGCCGAAGAATGCCACAGCGTCAAGAAAAGTGCTTTTGCCGCTCGCGTTGGGACCCGCAAGCACCTGAAAAGGCTGGACGTCTTGACTGACGCTCCGAAGGACTCGATACCGCAAGGCCTCCACACGGCTGATCATGCGTTCTCCTTGGGTGAGTACTAACAGAGAATATCAGACTTGCAGCCTTCGCCGCGTGGTAATCGAGACATAAACGGATATTATTGGAACGGCGCCTTGCATTTCCTCTCCTTTTACGCTAATCTTTGTTTGTGGAGCTTGTGGGTACAAACAGCACCCCGCTGCAGTTGGGCCGGCCATCCGACCGGATGAGCTGGACCACTGCGCTCTCCACGGAACTCGTCCTTAATATCAGCATTATTATCCTTATCGGGGTCATCGTACCGGGCCCCGCCTAAAGGCCTTGTTCGGATAGAATCCAGAGGGCCATCGGCGGGGCGAGCAACCCGGCGGTGGCCTTTTTCGTTTTCTTCCCCCGCCGGAGAGTAGTTTCGATGCTGAAGCACCCCGAGTTTTATAGGAAAAGAGAGGCTAAGACTATGGCGACATTGATGAGCGGCGCGAAGATGCTGCTGGAGTGTCTGGCGCGGGAAGACGTGGACTGCATCTTCGGCTATCCCGGCGGTGTGACGCTGCCGCTCTACGACGCGATTTACGAAAGCCCGATGAGGCACGTGCTGGTCCGGCACGAAGAGAACGCGTGTTTCGCCGCCGAGGGCTATGCGCGTTCGACGGGGCGCACGGGCGTGTGCTGCGCGACGTCGGGGCCAGGCGCCACGAACCTGGTCACCGGTTTGGTGAACGCGCTGATGGATTCCATTCCGGTGGTGGCCATCACGGGACAAGTTCATTCGAAGCTGATCGGCAGCGACGCGTTTCAGGAAGCGGATACTTTCGGTCTGACGCGGTCCGGAACCAAGCACAATTACCTGGTCAAGAACATACACGATCTGCCTCGGGTGGTCCACGAAGCGTTCTACATCGCCAATTCGGGGCGCCCCGGGCCCGTGTTGATAGATATTCCGAAGGATGTCTTCCAGGCGCAGGCGCACTACACCCCGGTGACCACGATCCATCTTCCGGGTTACAAGTTGAACCTGGACGGGCACACGGGGCAGATCCGGCGCGCGTCGCAAATGATCGCCGAGTCCAAGCAACCGCTGTTCTATATCGGCGGCGGAGCGATCTCCTCCGGCGCAAGCGAGGAACTGATCCAACTGGTGGAGAAGGTGGACGCGCCGGCGGTGTGCACGCTCATGGGATTGGGCGCGATTCCGACGACGCATCCGAACTTCGTCAGCATGCCCGGAATGCACGGCAGCTACGCGGCGAACATGGCCATGACCGAGTGCGACCTGCTGATCGCCCTCGGCACGCGTTTCGATGATCGCGTTACGGGCCGGCTTTCGGCTTTCGCGCCGCATGCCAAGGTGATCCACGTCGACGTGGACCCGTCCGAGATCGGCAAGAACCGTGCCCCGGACCTTCCCATCGTGGGCGACCTGAAGCGCGTTGCGGCGAAGCTCTTCAAGTTTGCCGGAGAGCGCGAGAACCAGCCTGAGGCGGATGTCATCGAGGCGCGCAAGGCGTGGTGGAAGCAAGTGCGCGATTGGCAGCGGCTGCACCCGCTCGTTCCCGCTATCGACGATACGGTCATCAAGCCGCAGCACGTGATCGCCGAAATCGACCGTATCTCAGCCGGCAACGCCATCGTAGCGAGCGACGTGGGCCAACACCAGATGTGGCTGGCGCAATTCGTGCGGTTCAACGCGCCGCGGCTGTGGCTGACTTCGGGCGGTTTGGGCTCGATGGGATTCGGGCTGCCTTCGGCGATGGGCGCGCAGACGGCCAACCCGGATAAACTGGTATTCGCGGTTGTGGGCGACGGAGGGTTCCAAATGTCGATTCCGGAACTTTCCACCGTGGCCAGCAATGGATTGCCGGTCAAAATCGTGGTGATCAACAACGGCTATCTCGGCATGGTCCGGCAGTGGCAGACGATGTTCTACAACAACCGGCTGTCGGCAGTGACGCTGGAGTGTTTCCCGGATGCCGAGAAGCTGGCGGCGGCTTACGGTTTCAAGGGGCGCACGATCAGCCGTCCGGACGAACTGGCTCCCGCCTTGCGGGAAGCGGTGGACGAGCCGGGGCCGTACCTGCTCAATGTGATCGTGGATCCGGAGGAGAACGTCTATCCGATGGTGCCGGCCGGCGCCGCCATCAATGAGATGGTGTTTGGGCCGCCGCGGCCGGTGGCAGTCCCGAAATAGAGCGAGGAGGCGCCAGAGAAATGTTGCAGACGATATCGTTGTTGATGGAGAACAAACCGGGCGCTCTCATGCGTGTCACGGGACTACTAAGCGCCCGGGGTTACAACATAGAGAGCCTGACGGTAGCGCGCACGCACGACCCGACGCTATCGCGGATGACCATTGCGGTAGATATGGAGCCATCCCTGAGGGCGCTGCTGATCAAGCAGATGAACAAGCTGATCAACGTGCTGCAGGCGACCGATCTCACCGACAGCCGGGCTGTCTTGCGCGAGATGGTGCTGCTTCGGGTACGCGCAAGCATGGAATCGCGCGCGGCGATTTTGAAGGAAGCCGAAATCTTCTCCGCGCGGGTGGTGGATTCGTCGGTGGAGGGCTTCGCCCTGGAAGCCACCGGGGATCCCGAGAAACTGGATGAGTTCATCGATGTGATGAGAAGCTATGGCGAGATCGAAGTTACCCGCTCCGGGATGGTGGCGGTCTCGCTGGAGTCCAAGAAATTGCACCTCGCTCCGCCCATCCCGGCCGGAGCCGAGGCAAGTAAACTGGAAACGAGGAACGGAGTTATCAATGGCTAGACGCTTTTACGAAAAAGACGGTGATCTTTCCCTACTCAAGAATCGGACCATAGCCATCATTGGCTATGGCAGCCAGGGGCACGCACATTCGCTGAATTTGCGCGACTCCGGATTGAACGTGATCGTCAGCGACGCGAAGGGCAGCCCGAACTGGGCCAAGGCCGAAGCCGCCGGTTTCAAGGTGTACGAGGCGGGCGAGGCGGCCAAGCTCGCCGACACCATCATGTTGCTGGTACCCGACCATATTCAGTCGGTCATCTACAACCGCGACATCGCGCCCCAGATGAAGGCGGGCAAGACGCTGATGTTCGCGCACGGATTCAACATCCACTACAAGCAGGTGGTTCCGCCGGCTGGCGTGGACGTTTCCATGATCGCCCCCAAGGCGCCGGGACATCGCGTACGCGAGTTGTTCACGGAAGGCGTGGGAGTGCCGGCCCTGATCGCTGTCGAGCAGAATCCTTCGGGCAAGGCGCACGAGCAGGCTCTGGCCTACGCGCTGGCGCTCGGCTGTTTGAAGGCGGGCGTCATCGAAACCACCTTCAAGGAAGAAGTGGAAACCGATCTGTTCGGCGAGCAGGCCGTGCTGTGCGGCGGCGCTTCCGAACTGATCCGCGCTGGCTTCGAGACGCTGGTGGCGGCCGGTTACGCGCCCGAGATCGCTTACTTCGAATGCTTGCACGAGCTGAAGCTCATCGTCGACCTGATCCAGGAAGGCGGCTTGAGCTACATGCGCTTCTCGGTGTCCGACACGGCCGAGTACGGCGATTACACGCGTGGGCCGCGCATCATCGACGCGCACGTGCGCGAGAACATGAAGAAGATCCTCACCGAAGTGCAGAACGGCCAGTTCGCCAAGGAGTGGATCGACGAGAACAAGACCGGCGGGAAGAATTTCAAAGCCATGCGGGAAGCCGGCAAGAACCTGTTGATCGAACGCGTGGGTGCGGAACTGCGGGCCATGATGCCGTTCCTCAAGAAGAAGAAGGAAGCCGGCGTACCTGAGGCCCAGTAAGCTGTGAACCGGGGCGCAGGCCCCCGAACGGGAGCCATGAAGATCTACACCTTTGACACGACACTGCGAGACGGCACGCAAGGCGAGGCCGTCTCGCTCACCGTGGACGATAAGCTGGCTATCGCGCAGAAGCTCGATGAATTGGGGATCGACTACATCGAAGGCGGTTGGCCCGGCTCGAATCCCAAGGACAAGGAGTTCTTCAAGCGCGCCCGGGAACTGAGGTTAAAGCACTCCAAGCTGACCGCCTTCGGCTCCACGAGATTCGCCAAGAATCCCGTGGAGCGCGACCCCAATGTACTGGCGCTGGTCGAGGCGGGTACCCATGTCATTTCCGTGTTCGGCAAGACCTGGGACCTGCACACGAGCCGCGCTTTAGGCATCACGGAAGAAGAGAACCTGAAGCTGATTTCCGAGACCGTCGCTTTTCTGAAGGCGCACGGCAAGGAAGTGGTTTTCGACGCCGAGCATTTTTTCGACGGCTACCTTGCGAATGCGGATTTCGCACTGCGGGCGCTCGACGCGGCCAGACGTGTCGGCGCCGACGTGCTGTGCCTGTGCGACACCAACGGCGGAACCATGCCGTCGAAGCTGGGCGCCATCGTCGCCGAGGTGTACAAGCGGTTCGGCGGCGTGATCGGCATCCATGCGCATAACGATTCGGATATGGCTGTGGCCAACAGCGTGGCGGCGGTCGAGAACGGCGCCACGCACGTGCAGGGCTGTCTGAACGGCTACGGCGAGCGCTGCGGCAATGCTAACCTCGGTTCGGTGATTGCGAATCTCGAATTGAAAGGCGGTTACGAGGTCGTGGGCGCCGAACGGCTGGCGAACTTGGCTTCCATTTCGCGCTTCATCGGCGAACTGGCGAACCTGCCCATCCCCGGGGGCCAACCCTATGTGGGCCGCAGTGCTTTCGCCCACAAAGGCGGCGTGCACGTGAGCGCCGTGCTGCGGGATGCAGCCACTTACGAGCACATCAAGCCGGAAGCGGTGGGCAACCGCCAGCGTGTGTTGTTGAGCGATCTGAGCGGGCGCGGCAACATCCTCTACAAGCTGAAGCAGCACGGTTTGGCGGAGCGTTTAGGCGACGAGGCGCGGCGCGAACTGCTCGATCGTATCAAACATCTGGAATACCTTGGCTACGAACTGGAGGCCGCCGAGGGCACCTTCGAATTGCTGGTGCGCGAGGCGCTGCATCCGGGGCTCCACTTCTTCGAGTTGGTGTCGTTCGAAGTCACCACGAAGATGACGGACAACAAGGAATCGAAGACCACCGCCACGGTGACCGTGAAGGCGAAGGACGGCATCCACTCGGCGCTGGCCACCGGTCACGGCCCGGTGAACGCCCTGGATGTCTGCGTACGGCAGTGCCTGGCGCCGATCTATCCATCCATCGCCAAGGTGCGGCTCACCGATTACAAGGTGCGCGTGCTGGACACGAAGAAGGGCACGGCGGCCAAGGTGCGCGTGCTGATCGAATGGAGCGACCAGCGCCGGAGTTGGACCACGGTGGGGGTCTCCGATAACGTCATAGAGGCCAGTTGGCGGGCCCTGACCGACGCCATCCGACTGGAATTGATGCGGCTGATGGAGAAGGACGACACCGTCGAACGCGCCGTGGAAGACTATTGCTGGGGCGTCTAATCTCCCGCGGTGCGCCGTTGTTGCGGCGAACACGTGACACCAGCGGCCACCCGTCCGGCGCCGCCTCCTGCGAATCCCGGCACGAAACCGGCCTCGCGCGATCGAATCCGGCGCGCCGTCGCTCCACTTTCAGGTTCCTGCGAGGCATCGATGGCGTTGTAAACAACCCACGACCCCAGGTGCCGGTTGGCGTGGGTCAGGACGATTTGGCCGATGACAGAGGATGCCGCGATCCGAAATCGAAAGTCATTGGCCGTATCCACGTGGAGCCTGTCGTCCTGTACAGCCAAGCTGAAGAGCTTCTTTTCCGGCGAAACGCGGAACTCGATCTGGTACCAGCGGTCGGGTTCATAACGGGCGAGCGGTACGTCCCGTCCGCCGTCGTCGCGAACGAGTATTTCGCCCGTCTCGCTCAGCGCGGCGGTCACGACTGGCGTCCCATCGCTCGCGCAGAGCGAAATCTCGCTACGCTCATTCTTCTGGCCCGCTTTGAAGCGGATATTCACCACGAAAGTGTCCGCAGGAATAGAAGTGAGCCTTAGCGCGGCAACCGCTGCGCCGGTGGAACGCGCGGTCGTTTCCAGTTTCAAGCCCCGAAGTACGAGTGGAGTGTAACGCGGAACGGTCGTGAGATCGAACGCGGACGGCCGGAGATCGGCAGCATAGTCGGGAATATCCACGACCGCCACCCGGCCTCCATTTTCGATAACCCGCCAACCCGAAGGAGAAGCGCCCACTTCGGTCCGGCGGAAGTTCTCGAATGCCAAAAGGTCAGGCTTCACGAATACGACGTACGGCAATTGGCGCGTGTCCGTCACGTTACTGCCGAGGATCACTTCCCCCGCTGGAAAGTCTTTAGCAAACATCTCGAACACGTGCATCTTTCGCGGCGGCCGGTTGCGATAGCGGTAGGGCCAGTCCCACTCGCCCACTTCCACAGTCTCACCGGTAGGCGTGAACCCATTTTCGGCCAGCCAAGGAAGTTGCTGCCCTTTCTGTTTCGCTACATAAACGCGCGAGCGTCCACCCAGGGAGAATCGATAGCCGCGGCCGTAGTCCGTTTTGACGGAAGCCTTCCACTCGCCCTTGCCGTCCGCCGATTTCACGCCGCCGATCTGGAACGCCCCACGGATGGGGAAAGAGGTGAGCGAGTAAGGAGAGCCGTCGAAAACGGCCACATTCAGGCGGTCGGCCTGGTTGCTGTAGACCGCGTCGCCAGCTTTCGCAGGGTCGTGCATAACTACGTTGCCGAGCCACGGATGACGTTGCGGCTCGATGCCGGTGACCAGATTCATCGACTCGGTTTCAAGCCGGAGTCGAGCCTTCTGATAGAGATTGTATAAGAGGTAGAAGTCCTTATTCGTGCTGGATCGGAACCAGTAGCGCCATTTGTCCGTGGCACACTGGCCGCGGAATCCTTCGTACATCTCTTCGGTCAACGGCCGCGCATCCAGTAGCGCGGCAAGCGCGCCGGCGCGGTCACCGGCCTTCAGACGGGCAATGGCGTCCTGGGTGGCGATAGAGAGTTTGTATATGCCGCGGATGAGCCGGATGCTGTCCACGAACTCGTAGTCGAAGAAGATGCGCCGATCCTGGGGAATCGACGGCCGCAAAGCACGCGCACGCTCCAGGACTTCGCCCATGTCCCGGATGCCACGCTCGTAGACCTGCCGGTCGTAGTCGTAGTTCAGGACCAGGCCGTCGGTGGTGCCGTTTTCGATATTGACCAGATTACCGATCACCGTGAACATCGGCTCCATCACTCTGTAGTAGGAAGAATACTTTTTGAAGCCGTCGTCCACCATCCGGTGGGGATATTTGTCGTAATAGGCGTCGTAAAGCGCGGCGACGGCCGGCGCGGCGACCTCGCCGAATTGCTCGCGGCAATAGCGTAGCAGGTATTCGCGCGGCTGGAAGGCGGGGTAGTCCCACAACATTTCGGCGATGCCGCGAATCTCGATCTGTTGCGCCCTGAGCTCGTTCATGGCCAGCAGCATGTGTTGCGTGTCGCCGCGCTGGAACATGGCGTCCATGTTGACCTTGAGATAGGTCTCGATGGGAGTGCACTTGGCGATTTGCGGCCCGCCTCCGAAATACTGCGTATGGAAGTACTGCCCGTAGCGGCGTTTGGGATCGCGGGGTTCGGTCCAGAATTTCTTCGAATGCGACATGCCGCTCATGCCGGCATCCGCGAAACCGATGGTCACTCCCGGAACGATCGGAAGCCAGCCGTGATCGTAGTAAGTGCCCATCTCCGCATAAAGCGTAGTCATAATCTCAGCAGCAGGGTTGCGATCGAACTTGCGGATGATCTTGACTTGATCGGCGAGTGCCTCGCCAATTACCTCGGCCTTCTGCCGGCCCGTGCCGCCTCCCGGCAAGGTGATGTCGGTGTACGGCGCATCTGCCCAACCGCGCAGATTGGACTCCCAGACCACTTGCGGCGAGAACTCGGACCAGCGTTTGACATAATGACTCCAGAATTCGCGGAAAGCTTGCGGGTGCTTGCGATAGGAAAAGCGTTGCGGCTTTCCGGCGGGGTCGTAGGTCGCCCAGTACGCGTTCCAAAAGCCCGCGTCGGCTCCGAGTCCTTCCATCTGTTGCTGGGTGACGAAAAGTCCGCGATCCACTACCTGGCGCAGGCGCTCATAGTCCGGCTGCCAATCGATGTCCACGAAGTACCACGTGAACATATTCATTTTGAGCCGCAGTGCCGCCTCGCTGAGTCGTTCGACGACTTCGGGGTGCAGCCCGAACATGTATCGTGAGTTCCGGGTGCGCTGGACGATGCCGCTCTCCATCCACTCAATCAGTTGCGGGTGATCGTTGAGGGTCCATCCGCGGTACTTCCAGGTGGGTTCTTTCACCGGTCCGTAATCGATGCGGCTGTCGAACAGCAGCTCCCCGCGGGTTGGCGGATCGTGGTCCGACCAGAACCATAGCGGATCGACGCCAAGGTGCCGCTGCTCGAAATCGTAGACGCCGTAGATGGTGCCTCGCACATTGCTGCCGGCGATGGCGAGCACCTGATGCTTGTTTCCGGCGGTGCTCAGCACGCGGTATTTGTAAATCTCCCACTTGCCGGCCAGATCGGCGGTGTCCACCCCGACCGACTCGAGCAGAGCCTTGCCCGCGGGGCAGTCCGCACTTCCCATCACGATGTGGTTCCCGGGGGACGCGCCCAATGTGTGCACAATGTTTGGCGTCACACCGGTGATCTTGGTGATGTCGCGCTGCAGGTCCTTTGCCGCGGCCAGCACACCACGATGCTCGCCGGCGGCCAGCACAATGGAAGCCGGGACCGCGTCTTTTACCAACTCGACGCGAGGACGAGGGTCCGGTGTGGAGCGAGCGAACACTGTGCCGAAAGCGAGTAGTCCAATAAATATGCGATTCACACTGACACCTCCGTCGAACCAGTCACAGTTTTTCCTGAATGAGGCCGGGCGTATCCGGGCGTTGGCGTTCGATTCTCGGGTTGGTTGGATTCAAAAGGCCCTTGAAGACGCCGGGGCCCGGCAGGTAGAGGAACAGTTTCCCGCCGCGGTCACTTTCGCCGCAGAATACCGTCCCGTCGGGGCCGATGGCCATGGCATCGAACTGATATGCGCGCCGGGAGTAGTACGGACTGTGGTCCACGGCGAACGGGCCCAGTTCCGAGAAGCTTGCCGTAGCGGGGTTGTACGTGTGCAGCTTGCAGCTCCGCTCGGGTTCTCCCGTGATCATGTAGAGGATGCCGTCCGGCCCGATTTTCATGGCCCGCATGCGGCGGCTGATGCGTGGCTTGCCCAACACGGCAGCTGCCTCATGCGCGAGGTCCAGTCGCAGAAGGAATCCGTCGCTGGTGGTGGCGTACAGGTTGCCCCGGGCGTCGGCTTCGAAGCTCTCCACCACGGGGTAATCACGCGAACTGAGGCCTTCCCAGTACTCCCCGGGAAGCCGCATATAGGTGAGAGCCAGGCGGCCGGTCTTCGGGCTGTAACGGACAAGGAAGCCGTTGTCGCCGGAGGTGTAGACGTCGCCGGTCCCGGGGTCGCAATAGAGGGCTCGCGGGACGCTGCGCCAATCGCGCTCAGGTCCGCCATAAACCTTGTAGGCGAGGAATTCGCCAAGGTCCCGGGACTTGCCCGAAGCGAGGTCGAACACAAAGAAGTGGGCATCGGGGTAGCTGACCCCGTAAAGCGTACGCTTGTCCGGGCTTAGAGCCATGGCGTACACACCGTTGCCGGGCACCGGGATCCCGAGGTCCTTTAATGGGCAGGCGTCTTCGTTGCGATAGGTCTTCACGTCGCCGGTTTTGGGATCGTACTCGTAGATATGCCCGCCTGCGTAGTTTTGGTAGGGTTTGCGAATGTCGTTCCACAATTGCAGTTCGGTGGCTTCCTGGGCAACGGGGAAGTCCCGGGTGGGTTTCACCGGCGCGAGTTGATTCAAACCGGTGCCGATGTAGATACGGCCGTCCCGGCCTTCCAGCAAGCCGTGGAAAACCCCTTTCTCTTCGGCAATGCGTCCGAGCGGACGTACTTTGTTGATGTACCGGTTGTAGAAGAACAGATACGCCTGGGTGCGTCCGCTGGTGGCGCCGTACACCAGGCCGTTCGAATGCGCGAGCAGCGCCGTGATGCGGCTGTTATCGGCGGGGATGAGGTTCTGGGTCGGATAGCCGAGGTCGCGGTAGTCAAGCCGATGGGTGTCGAAGTGCGGGTTCACCCACTGCTGCGCAGGCAGTACACCAGCCCAGAGGAACGCGGCCGCGGCAAAGGTAAGTGCGTCGAGCCTGATCATCGAGTGTGCTCCTTTGATGCAGCCGGATCGTACATCCCGAGCCCGAGGCTGTATGGATAGCGGCCCTGGATCTTGCCCGCCGCAAATCTGGGGTCAGGCTCCTCGAAAGCGCCTACGAACCAGAGTCTACCGTCACGATCCACCTTGGCGCCGCCGAGTCCGTAAGCGTAACGGCCGTCCTGCGCGCGTAACAGGCCGATCTCGTGGCGCCCGCCAGTCTTCAGATCGTAGTCCATCAGCAGGGAGTAGGCGGGCACGTCTTTGCTGACGGCGCCGTAATCGAAATCGCCCGCAGTCACCGGGATATAGTAAATCCGGCGCCCCCGCCGATCGATGGCCATGGCCAGGGTAGCAGGAGGATAGTCCATGGTGTCGCCATTCGCGAGATGCCGGGGAATCATCATGGCAAGCGGAGTGACCTTTCCTTCGGGTCCGGCGTGAGGTTCGAACTTAAACAGGAGGTTGCTGCCGCCGATGA
>CAZLOS010000099.1:0-18498 GCA_964561215.1 uncultured Solibacteraceae bacterium
CGGCGTCAAGGACGCGCACTACTGCTCCATGTGCGCCCCGAAATTCTGCTCGATGAACATCTCGGCCAGCGTGGGCACGGCCAAAGTCGAAGACGAGAGCGAGTAGCGGTGTCCTCGAATACGAGTCCGCTGGAGATTGCGCCGCGCGAGGTGAAGCAGCGGCTCGACGCGGGCGAGAAACTGCGGTTGATCGACGTCCGCGAACCGCGCGAGCACCAGACTGCACGCATCGAGGGCGCCGAATTGATTCCCATGCGCGAAGTCCCGTCGGCGCTCGCTTCTCTGGATGATCCGGACGGCGCGCCGCTCATTGTCATTTGCCACCACGGTGTACGCAGTCTACAGGTGGCGAACTGGCTGCGCGAGCAAGGTGTCGTGCGCGCGCAGAGCATGTCCGGCGGCATTGACCGCTGGAGCCGCGAAGTCGACCCTGCGGTGCCGCGCTACAAGTGAGCTATCTCAACCCGGCTTTTGCGAGCAGGGCGAGAAACTGTTTCATGGTGCGCATGTCGATGGACTGCGCGGCCAGCTTGCCTTTCCGGTCATAGATGAAGGTCCTTGGAATGCCCTCTACGCGGAAGAGCTTCCTCACCTTGCCATCCGGGTCGAGCACCACCGGGAACTGGTACTTGTGCTCTGAAACGAAGGGACGCACCTTCCCCGTATCCTCATCTTCGGAGATAGCGAGAACCACGAGTCCACGCTTGTTGAACTTGGAGTGGAGCGCGTCGAGATCCGGCATCTCCTTGCGGCAGGGAGGGCACCAGGTGGCCCAGAAGTTCACCAACACCACCTTGCCGCGCAGCCTGCTCAAAACCCACTCCTTGCCGTCGAGATCCTTCAGCGTGAAGTCGACCTTGCCGCGGGCTTCGTCGTCGGCAATCAGCTTGGCCATGGCCGCGGCGAGTTGCGGCGCGTTGAGCGAAACGTGCATACCTTCGAAACGGATGAGCTGCGCGAGCTGCACATAGGCCGAGGCCGGCTTGCCGTCGGAGTCCGGCAGCGGATTCGCGCGCAGGGAATCGGCCAGTGTAGTGGCGACCTCCTGCAGGGTGTCCCGGCCGAAATCGCCCTCGGTAGAGAGACTCGTCAGTTGCGAGGCGAGCGCGACCCTACCGGGCGACGGCGGCAATTGACGGATGTCGAGGGCGAGCTGCCGGGTGGCCCGGGCGCGTTCATCGTCCGGCAACTGGCGGAGCTTCATCCGCCCCGCGATGGCTTTCTCGGCATCGCTCCAGGCAAACCGCTGTGCAGGTGCCACACAAGCGATTAGGAACAAGGCAATTGTAAGGAGTCGCATCAGCACAACGATAGCGCAACGAACATCATCATTCCGCATCCTCTGGACCTTGCCTACTCTTCCGGATTCTCCGCCGCTTCCGCCTGTTCGTTGAGGCTTTCCTCCGAGACGGGTGTGTTGAGCACCTCTCGCGCTTCCTCGAGACGAGAGGCGGGGACCAGGAGCGGCAGTCCTCCGTCGATGGCCTGAATTACACCGCCATAGATGGTTCCGATGTGCTCGTGTTCGATAAACGCGGGGATGCCCGCCGATTCGAGCATGGACCGCGCCATGCGGGCTTCATCAGGAAGCGTGAAGACGCCCACGGGAACCAGGTCTTCGTCTTCCATACATTCCGCAGCGTATCACACGGGCCTGAAACCGGCTTGTTACCATGGGATTTCACCATGCCGTTTGCATTCACCCGCAGGGAGTTTGTGTCTTCGGCCGCCGCCCTGGCCGCGCCCCGGAATCAGGAGCTCGAAAACCGAGCGCTGGAGAATAGCGACAGAGCCGTTGCGTCGTCGCTGCGCACGCAGATCACGGATCCGGCCAGCCGCTGGTATGGCTCCAGCCAGGACCAGTTCGGAATCGCCTGGGCGGGCAATGCCGGTAGTCTTTTGCACCACTTCGTGGTGGGCTTCCTGCACCCGCGCTCCCGCTACTACAAGCAGAAGGAATTGTTGCCGCGAATGAAGATGGCGGCGCAATTTTTGGAGCGAGCGCAGGGGCCGCAGGGCTTCGTCGACCTTCTTATTACCAATTTCGATTCGCCACCGGACACGGGCTTTGTCGTGCACGGTGTGGCCAGCGCCGCGTGCCTGGCCAAGCGCGCCAAAGAGCGGGAAGTGTTCCGCATCATGGTGCCGTTCCTCAATAAGGCGGGCGCTGGTCTGGCGGTCGGCGGAGTACACACGCCCAATCACCGGTGGGTGGTCAGCCAGGCGATGGCGCAAATCGATGAGATCCTGCCGAACCCGGCGTACCGGCGGCGCATCGACCAGTGGCTTGCCGAAGGCATCGACATCGACGAGGAAGGCCAGTACACCGAGCGCAGCACGTCCATCTACAATTCGGTGGTGAACCGGGCGCTCACCACGCTCGCTCTCAAACTCAAGCGGCCCGAGTTGCTCGAGCCGGTGCGCCGCAACCTCGCCATGATGCTGTACATGCTGCACGCCGACTGGGAGGTGGTGACGGAAATCTCCGGCCGCCAGGACAAGGATCTGCCCGGCAACCTGGGGCGCAACTGGTTCCCCTACCGGTTGATGGCGGTGCGCGACAACAACGGGCAGTTCGCCGACGTGGAGACGCATCACCGCGACTACGCGTCGCTCGGCGAAGTGATGGAGTATCCGGAATTGCTCGCGCCCGGGCCAGCAGCGCAACCGGTACCGGACAACTACGAGAAGATCTACCCGGTGAATGGTTACGCGCGCATCCGCCGCGGCCAGATGAGTTCCACTCTCCTGTTGCGCAACACGAGCAAGTTCCTGGCGTTCCGATATGGCGGCGTCGTGGTGGACGGCGTGCGCATGGCCGGCTCGTTCTTCGGCAAGGGCATGTTTACACCCACGCTGGCGCAGAAGCGCAAGGGCGTTTACCACTTCGAGCAGACCTTGCAGGCCGGTTATTTCCAGCCGCTCGACCCGCCCCGGCGCGTCACCACGCGAACCTGGTACACCACGCGCGCCGAACGCCGCATGACCGAGGTGTGCGAACTGCGCTTCTCGGCCGACGTAGCGGAGATCCGCAACGGGCTGCAGTTGAGGTTCTCGGCCGCCGGAACCAAGGAAGTGCCCATCGCGATCGAGTTCAACTTCCGGCCGAACGGGACGCTGGAGGGATGCAAGCCCGCACCCGAAGTGGCGGACGCGTACCTGCTCGGCAACGGCTACGGCGAGTACCGCAAAGGGCCGCACGCCATGCGCTTCGGTCCGGGACTTGCCCAGCACGCCTACACGCAGTTGCACCGCCTGCCGCCGAAACTCCCCGGCAAAAGCGTCTACCTGACGGCCTTCAGTCCCTTCGAGCACACCATCACATTTGAGTGTGTGTGAGGCTGTTTTCGCCGGCAGCTAGACGTATGACGAAGCGCCCTGTGTACCATATATGGTACACGTGAAATCGTGGCGGATGACAGCCGGAAGCGCCCGAGAAGCTGTGGATTGACTGCTCCACCAGGTGCAAAGCGAGATCCGGGAATTTTCTTCAGGACAGCGGCGGGAGGAGAACCGGTGCGGGACTGGTTGAAAGGGCATCCCTATGCCGAGGATCGCAAACGGATCGGCCAAGGCATTAAGACGGTCGAATTCGGCTGGCCACTCGGCATGCCTGTTTGCCGGTCGATAGATAGCGGAATCCATGAGGTTCGAACAACTCTATCGAGAAATCGAGTCGCACGCGTGCCGTTCTACATCGACTCCGTAGGACGAATGGTCTTGCTGCATGGCTTTATCAAGAAAACCCAGAGGACACCTGTCGAGGATTTGCAATTGGCCCGCGACAACAAACGGTTGCATGAAAGGGGACTGCCATGAAAGGTAAGAAAGAAGACCGGACCCGCTTTGACCACAGCGGTTCCAGCTTTGACAGCTTTCTCGAACAAGAAGGCATCCTGGAGGAAGTAGAGGCCGGGGCCATCAAGCGGGTTCTGGCGTGGCAGCTATCCAAAGCGCTGAAGGAGCGGCACATGACCAAACAAGCCATGGCGCGCGAACTTGGAACCAGCCGCTCGCAATTGGACCGCCTGCTCGATCCGGAGAATGTGTCGGTCTCCGTCGGCGCCATGGCGCGAGCCGCGAAGGTACTCGGCAAGCGCCTCGTGATTCGGATCACCGACGCCAAGCCCGTCGCTTCCGGCCGCCGCAACACACTGCGGACCAGAAAGTCGATTTGCGCTTGAACTGCCGCGATTTCAGACTTCCGCGGCCATCATGATATCCTGGAGTTTCCACATCGCGGCTCCCAGCGTTGGAGTGTAGGCAAATGGACGTTTATCAACTGACACGGGCACTTGTGGACATCGAGTCCCTCACGGGCAACGAGTACCAGGTCGGCTGCTACCTGACCGATTACCTGGGCGCCCTTGCCTCGCGCTTCGGCGGCAGCGTCGAGCGCATGGAAGTCGAGCCGAAACGCTTCAACATCGTGGCCACTTGGGGCGAGCCCGTCGTCACTTTGTCCACGCACATCGACACGGTCCAGCCGTTCTTCGCTTCGCGCGAAGACGCCGATTCCATTTACGGCCGCGGCGCCTGCGACACCAAGGGCATCCTCGCCGCCATGCTCAAGGCCCTGGAAGCGCTGCTCGAAGAAGGCGTGCGCGGTGTGGCCCTGCTTCTGGTGGTCGGCGAGGAGCGCAACAGCGCCGGGGCTTACGCGGCCAGCCGGCATTCGCTCGGGTCGCGCTACCTTATCAACGGCGAGCCCACCGAAAACAAGCTGGCGCTCGGATCCAAGGGCGCACTGCGCTACGAAGTGACGGCAAAGGGCCGCATGGCGCACTCGGCATATCCGGAGCTGGGCGAATCGGCCATTTTGAAACTGCTCGACGCGCTGGAGCGCATCCGCCACATACCGCTGCCGGTTGATGAACTGCTGGGGTCCAGCACTTTGAACATCGGCACCATCGGCGGCGGGCGAGCGCCCAACATTGTCCCCGATGCGGCCCACTGCGAGATCATGATCCGGCTGGTCCAGGACGCCGAACCGTTGCGCAAAGCGTTTGTCGAAGCCGCCGGCAGCCAAGTGGACGCGCGCCAGGTGCTGCTCATCCCGGCCGTGCACCTGGGCCAACTGCCCGGATTCGAAACTACCGTAGTATCCTTTACCACCGACATCCCCGCGTTCGGCGGCGCCTGGGGCCAGCCTTTCCTGCTAGGCCCAGGCAGCATTCACGTCGCCCACACACTCGAAGAACGGGTACCGAAGAAGCAGGTCGCCGACGCTATCGAGATCTACAAGAAGATGGTGCGGCAGCTTCTGGTTGCCGCGTAGGAAACAAACAACATGAAGAAAATCGAGGTTGGTGTTCTCGGCGCCACCGGCATGGTGGGCCAGCATTTCGTGAAATTCTTGCAGAACCATCCGTGGTTCGAACTGACTTGGGTGGGGGCCAGCGACCGCTCCGCGGGCAAGAAGTACTCGGAAGCGACGCAATGGCGCCTGGAAGGCACCATGCCGGAGAAGATCGCCGGCCTCACTGTGCAGGAGTGCTCGCCGGGCAACGCGCCTCGTCTGGTCTTTTCGGCGACCGACGCTTCGGTGGCTACCGAGATCGAACGCGCGTTTGCGACGGCTGGACACGTCGTCGTGTCGAATTCGCGCAACCACCGCATGGAAAAGGACGTGCCGCTGCTGGTGCCCGAAGTGAACCCGGACCACCTGAAGCTGATCCCGCAGCAGCAGGCCGCGCGCGGCTGGAAGGGGCAAATCGTCACCAACCCGAACTGCTCCACCGTGGTGCTGACAATGGCTCTGGCGCCGCTGAAGCAGTTCGGCATCCGGCGCGTGGTAGTCACCACCATGCAAGCGATCAGCGGCGCGGGCTACCCGGGCGTGCCGTCCATGGACATCACCGCCAATGTGATCCCGTTCATCGGCGGCGAAGAAGAAAAGATGGAGCAGGAGACGCAGAAGATTCTCGGCGATCTGGCGGGCGACCACGTCGAGCCGCTGACCGCCGGGGTAAGCGCGCACTGCAATCGCGTGCCGGTGGTGGACGGCCACACCGAGGCCGTCTCGGTGGATCTCGCATCCAAGCCGGACATCGGCGCGCTCATTGACGCCATCAACAGCTTCCGCGGAGTGCCGCAAGAACGCAACCTGCCCAGCGCCCCGGCGCAGCCGGTAGTGTACATGACCGATCGCGACCGTCCGCAGCCTCGCCGCGACGCGGCGCGAGGCAACGGCATGACGGCGTTCGTGGGCCGCTTGCGTGCGTGCTCGGTGCTCGGCTACAAGTTCATCGCGCTGGGGCACAACACGATTCGCGGCGCGGCCGGCGCGGCCGTGCTGAATGCCGAGTTGATGCACTCGGAAGGGTGGCTCGAAAAATGATTGTCATGAAGTTCGGCGGCACGTCGGTGGAATCGGCGGCCGCCATCGAGCGAGTTGCGTCCATCGTCAAAGCGCGTGTGGATCGTCAACCCGTGGTGGTGGTTTCCGCCATGGGGAAGACCACCAACCGGCTGCTGGCCATTGCGGCGAAATCCGCCGAAGGCAAACGGGAGGAAGGCATCAAGCTGGCCGTCGAGTTGCGCGATTTTCACTTGCGCGAGGCCCGGCCGGTGGTGCTCGACTCGGATTGGCCCATCGTCGAGAGCGCCATTCAGGACCACTTTCAGGAGATCGCCGAGCTGGCCCGCGCCCTGGCCGTGGTGGGCGAAATCACGCCGCGGTTGACCGACGCTATTTCCAGCTACGGCGAGCGCATTTCGAGCGTCGTGGTCACTTACGCCTTCCGCCGCGCCGGCATGGATGCCGTGCACGTGGATTCCCGGCGCGTGGTGGTCACCGATAACCGCCACACGCAGGCCACGCCGAAGTTCGCGGAAAGTTGTTCGCGGCTGGCGGCCGCCATTCCGCCGCTCGCGCAAAGGCACGTGGTCGTGATGGGAGGCTTTATCGCGTCCACGGAAAACGGCGTCACCACGACGCTCGGCCGCGGCGGCTCGGACTTCACCGCCTCCATCGTCGGAGCGGGCATCGGCGCCGATGAAATCGAGATCTGGACCGACGTGGACGGCATGCTCACGGGCGACCCGCGCATCATCGAAGGAGTGCGCCGCGTGAAGAGCATTTCGTTCGGGGAGGCCGCCGAACTGGCTTACTTCGGCGCCAAAGTGCTGCATCCGGCCACCGTGCTGCCGGCCGTGGAAAAGAACATCCCCGTGCTGATCCTCAATTCGCGCCGGCCGGAGGTGGAAGGCACGCGCATCGTCGCGGAATCCGTTCCCTGCACAAACGTCATCAAGTCCATCGCCTGCAAGCGCAACATTGCGCTGGTGAACATCACTTCGAGCCGCATGTTGATGGCGCACGGTTTTTTGCGCAGGATCTTCGAGGTGTTCGACCGATTCCAAACTCCGGTCGACATGGTGGCCACCAGCGAGGTCAGCGTTTCGCTCACCATCGACAATACGTCGCGGCTGAAGGAGATCACAACCGAACTGGAAGAATTCGCCGAGGTGAACGTCGAACAGAACCAAGCCATCGTGTGCCTGGTGGGCGACAGCATCCGCTCGACCCCCGGCGTCGCGAACCGCATCTTCCAGGCGCTTCCCGAAATCAACATCGGTATGATCTCGCAGGGCGCGTCTTTGCTAAACTTTGGCTTTGTGGTATCCGAGGCCGATCTGCCTCGGGCCGTCGCGGCCCTCCACAGCGAGTTCTTCGCCGAGGTGGACCCGGCGGTATTCGATTAAATGTCGCCGCGTGAACCGTGGACCGGCTCCGCGACCTGGGAATTCGCATGAAGCTCGCCATCGTCGGTTACGGAAAGATGGGCAAGCTTGTCGAGCAGCTTGCACCGGACTACGGCTTTACCGTTTCACTCAAGCTCGACGAATTCAACAACGCAGGTTTCGCCGGCATGACGGCGGAGAATCTTCGTGGCGTGGACGTCGCCATCGAGTTCTCCACGCCGGCCACCGTGGTGGCGAACATCGAGCGCATGGCGGCGCTTGGCGTGAACATGGTGGTGGGAACCACGGGCTGGCTCGATCAATTGGACCACGTGCGCGAACTGGTGGAGAAGAGCGGCGTGGGCATGGTGTGGAGCCCCAATTTCTCGATCGGCGTGAACATATTCTCACGGCTGGTTGCCGAAGCTGCCCGGTTGTTCGCCAACGAGAACGATTACGGCGCCTGGGCCTGGGAGATCCATCACAGCACAAAGAAGGACGCTCCGTCGGGCACGCTGCTCAAATTGATCGGCGACATGAAGAAAGCCGGGTACGTCCGCCCGATCGACGCGAGTTCGAACCGCGCCGGG
This sequence comes from uncultured Solibacteraceae bacterium, assembly GCA_964561215.1. Classification (GTDB taxonomy): domain Bacteria; phylum Acidobacteriota; class Terriglobia; order Bryobacterales; family Bryobacteraceae; genus JAJFUV01. The sequence goes on from CAZLOS010000099.1 coordinate 8,277, forward strand.
GCGCATCCGGGCACCCACGAAATCGGGTTCGACTCGGCGGCCGACACCATCACGCTTCGTCACACCGCCCGCAGTCGCGAGGGGCTGGCTCGCGGAGCCTTGAAGGCCGCCGCATGGGTAGTGGGCAAACGTGGCTTTTACGAGTTCAGCGACATCGTATTTGGGAACGTGAGGTGAATGATGTTTGAAGGGTGTGGTACCGCGCTTGTGACGCCGTTCCGGGCGAATGGTTCGCTCGACGAGGCCACTCTGCGCAAGCTCGTCCGGCGGCAGGTGGAAGCCGGCATCAATTTCCTGGTGCCCTGCGGCACCACCGGCGAGAGTCCCACGCTAACGCGCGCCGAGCACTTACGGGCGGTCGAGATCACGCTCGAAGAGGCTCACGGCGTGGTGCCGATTCTGGCCGGTGCCGGCGGCAACAATACGGTTGAGGTCATTCATCTGGTCCGGGAGCTTTCGGCCATGGGCGTGGACGGCATTCTCTCGGTGACGCCGTATTACAACAAGCCCACGCAGGAAGGTCTCTATCAGCATTACAGAGCGATCGCCGCGGCGGCGAGCCTGCCCATCGTCGTGTATAGCGTGCAGGGGCGCACGGGGGTGAATGTGGAGCCGGCAACGCTCAAGCGGCTGGCCGCCATCGACAACATCGTGGGTGTAAAGGAAGCCTCCGGCAACATCAGCCAGATCGCATCCGTCATTCATGAGGTGCCGGAGAGCTTTGCGGTGTTTTCCGGCGACGACGTCATCACCATACCGCTCATCGCATTGGGAGGCCGCGGCATTATCTCGGTGGCTTCCAACGAGATTCCGGCCGAGATGACCGAGCTTGCTCGCGAGTGCCTGATCAACGACTTCGCCGGCGCGCGCGAGTTGCAGCGAAAGTACCTCCCGCTGATGATCGTGAACTTCGTGGAATCGAATCCCATCCCGGTGAAAGCAGCCATGGCGGCTATGGGTTTGCTCGAGCCTGTGTGGCGCTTGCCCCTGGTAGCCCCCCAACCGCAGAATCAGGCCAGGATCGAGGGTGTGCTGAGCCAGGTGGGACTCCTGTCCGATCGGAGCGCGAGTGTTGCAGGCTGAGATCGAGAGGTTGTTCGACGAAAAACCGGAGCGGTACACCGAGGAGCATTTCCGCCTGTTCCAGCGCTTCAAGGAGCAGTTGAATGCCGGCGAGATACGCGCAGCCTCCCTGGATGCGTCGCAACCGAGTGGTTGGAAAGTAAACGGCTGGGTGAAGAAGGGCATCCTGCTCGGCTTCCGCATGGGCGGGATCGTGGACATGTCGATGGACGCTTCACGCCAGCCCTGGTTCGACAAAGCCACCTACCCCGTGCACCGGTTCGACCCGTCGAGCGGGGTGCGCATCGTGCCCGGCGGCACGAGCGTCCGCGACGGCTGCCACGTCGGCAAAGGCGTTACGATCATGCCGCCGGCTTACATCAACGCCGGAAGCTACGTGGGTGACGGCACCATGATCGACTCGCACGCCCTGGTGGGCAGTTGCGCGCAGGTCGGCGCGCGCTGCCACATCTCGGCCGCCGCGCAGATCGGCGGCGTACTCGAACCGGTGGGAGCGCTGCCCGTGGTTATCGAGGACGAAGTCCTGGTGGGCGGCAACTGCGGCATCTATGAGGGCGCGGTCGTCAAGCGGCGCGTGGTGCTCGGCACGGGGACCATTATCAACCGTTCGACGCCGGTGTACGACCTGGTCCGCGGAATTGTTCACCGGGCCGAAGGCGATGCACCCCTGGTAATCCCCGAAGAGGCCGTGGTGGTGGCGGGCTCGCGCATGGTGTCGAGTGGTATCGGCCGCGAATGGGGCATCTCGCTTTACACCCCGGTCATCGTGAAGTACCGCGACGCGAAGACCGACGCCAAGATTCAGCTCGAAGACCTGCTTCGCTGAGCGGCGGCGCGTTCCAGTATCGCCAGGGTTTCCCGTGCCGCTGTTTCCCAACTGAACTTCGCCGCCCGGACGGGACCTTCCGCGCTCAATTGGGCGCGCAACGCCTTGTCGGTGACGAGCCGCTCCATGGCTTGCTGGATGGCGCTGACGTCGCTGGGATCGAATTTCAGAGCGGCCTGGCCAACGATCTCGCGAATCGGCTGGATTTCGGAACAGGCCGTGGGGATTCCCGACGCCAGCGCTTCCAGCACGGGCATCCCGAAGCCTTCAAAGCTCGATGGGTAAATGAACGAGTGCGCCATGCGGAACAGGCCGTAGAGTTCCTCACGTGGCAGCCAGCCGGTGAAGTCCACGGCGCCGATCAGGCCCAGGTCGCGCACCAAGCGCCGCAATTCCTTGATATAGTGGCCGTGCATTCCGGCTATCACCAGTTGGAATTCCGGATGAGCGCGGCGAAATTCCGCGAAGGCCCGGATCAGGCGGTCCAGGTTCTTATGGGCGTGGGAAGTCGAGACGCACAACAAGAACGGATGGACCGAGACGCGATAACGGGATTTGGAGATCTCAAAGAACTCCGCCTCTACGCCGTGCCGCACGACATCCACGTTTCCCTCGCCCACGTTGTAATACCGGAGAATGTCCCGCCGCGTGGCCTCGGAAACCGCGATGAGCCGCGTGCCGCGGCAGGCCGACGCCCACAGGAAGAAGTTCCAGAACGGCAAATCCCACCAGCGGAAATACTCCGGATGGCGCTTGTGCTGCAAATCATGAAACACGACTACCGCCGGACAGCGGGTCGCCAAAGGCATGGTGAAACCCGGACACAGGACAACGTCCACATGGTCGCGGCGCAACGACCACGGCAGGACGGTCTGCTCCCACAGAATCCTGAAGGGGCGGATCGAAGCATGTACCGGCTGAACCGAAACCGTGAAATTCGGTCCAGGAGCACACAAAGAGGCACCAGCTTCATGATTCGCGTACACGATGTACTGGTTTCGAGTGTCGACGGCGGCGAGCGCAGCCAGCAGGCAGCGCAAGTAAATCTCCGTTCCCCCGACACCACCGGGGATCAGATACAGCGCGTTGATCCCGATGCGGAGTTGTTTGTCCTTGGCACTCAACAAATCTAGTATGCAACCTTCAGGTTTCGGCGCGCCACAGCCAGACCTGCAGCAGCATCTTCGGCGGCCGGGTCCAGGGACAGCGCCCGGCGGAAGCTATCGGCGGCGGCAGCGTATTCGCCTTGGGAGACCTGCAAATTGCCGCGGTAAACGTACGTTCTTGCGAAGAGTGGATCGATTCTTTCCGCCTCGTCCAGGGCCGCTTCCGCCTCGGCGCGGCGCGCGCGCTTGCCGTAGATCATGCCGACCAGCGCGTGTGCTTCCGCGGTCCGTTCCAGCTTGATCGCTTCTCTCAGTTTCTCCACCGCCAGGTCCGGCTGGTCTGTGCAGTCGCAAGCCAGCGCCCAGTCCACCAGCAGGTTGTAATCCTTCGCTGCGAATTGCGATGCCAGCTCATAGTGTTTTACGGCTTCGTTGCAGCGACCCGCCTGATAATACGCGTAGGCGAGTTGAAAATGAGGCCGGTATCGTAGAGGCGACTTCGCGACCGAATCCTCCCACAATGGGATTGCTCCGCTCCAGACCTGGTTGCGTACGCGCGTAGCCGCGCCGGCCGTCACCAGGATACCGGCGCCGATAAAAGCCAGAGCCGCGCGGGACAGGCGGACGCGCCGTGCCACATCCGCCACGATCAACACCAGCCCGATCATCGGCAGATACATCCTCCGCTCTACCAGGGGGTCCTTGATGGGGATGAAAGAAGATGTCGGAGCCAGCAGCAACAGAAACACCAGGACGCCGTAGCTTGCCAGCGGATACTTGCGCCTGAGCCAGAACGCGGCCGCGGCCAGCGCCGCGAGCGCCGCCAGGCCAACCACGGCGCCATGGTCCAGCGGGCTGCGCGAGATCGCAAAGTCGTGGTCCAGGTTCAGTCCCACGGGCAGAACGAACATCCGCAGGTAAACCCAGATGGCGCGCCCCTGCGTGTACAGGTAATCGTGCCAGGGCAGGCCCGCCACGGTGAAGCCGGCTGTGTCGGCGGCCCCCAGCACTTTCCAGACAAATACAAGACCCGCCGCGCCCGCCGTCGCAAGCGGCAAGTAGAGCCGCCAGTTTCGTTTGATGCCGCCAAAAGAGAAACCTGGATTCCAGTAATAGTCCGTCACGAGCAACAGGACCGGGAACACGGCGGTGTGTTCCTTGGTAAGAGCGGCTCCCGCAAACAGAAACACCACGGCGGCTGCCACGCGCCAGGACGCGGCGGCTTCGCGGCGGTACAGGAACAGGGCGAACGCCGCATAGAAGAACAGTACGCTCAGCGTCTCCGAGCGGCTCGCAACATAAGCGACGGATTCGGTTTGCACAGGGTGAAACAGGAACACCCCCGCGGCGAATCCTGAATAGAGCGCCAGGTTCCAGCCCTCCGCGCCCACCTTGCAAAGCAGGCGCCTGGCAATCAGGTACACCAGGACTCCGTTGGCGAGATGAAACAAAACGTTGAACAGGTGGAAGTAGTATGGGTCCAGTCCGAACACGCGCAGGTTCACCCAGAACGTGAACATCAGAAACGGGCGCGTTTGCCGAAGCCAATGGGAAAGCGGCGCTTGGATGAATTCCGGCAGTTGGAAAGGCAGATAGAGATCGTCGAACAGGAAGGGGCCGTGCAGCGCGGGCCGATAAGCCTCAAGCACGGCGAGCAGGGCTACGCACACGGCCGCGGCGTATAGCCACGGCCCGGGACCCGCTGGAAGTGTAGTCTTACGAGGAACTGCCGGCTTGTTGCTTTTCATCTAGTGTACGGATTCGAAACTCGAGCATCGCTATCCTCTGCGTCAGGGCCACGTTGGCGTCCTTGAGACGGGAAATGACGATCGAAAACCGGTAGCTGAGCACGAAGAGAACGAGGATGATCAGCAAGACCAGCGCGGAGGCCGGCTCGTCCCGCAAACCCAGCCAGCCACCGACCCGCTCCAGCAGGGACCGCCAGCGCGACAACACCAGCAGAGTCACTGCGGCGCCCAACCAGCTCACCGAGTATTCCACGCGGATGTGCGCGCGGCGCAGCGACAGAAGCACCAGCACGATCACCGCGAGGCTGGCGAACCCGATCGCGTTTAACAACGGCTCCACGGCTATCTCCTCCACCTGCGGCGTTCAAATTTCAGGATATTCACCAACACGCCCATCAGGACGTGAATCACGTAGTAAACCGATTTTAGCGGAGTGATGGTGCTCTTGCCCGCCGCACGAGGCCGCACGCGGCAAGGCACCTCAAGGAAGCGGAAGGCGCGGCGTTTCAACACAACCAGCGCCTCGATCTCGGGATATTCGAGAGGAAAGCTCTTGCTGAAAACCTGGAGCGCGGCGCGATTCACGCCCACGAAACCGGACGTCGGATCGAGCACCGGCTTGCCCAGAATGGGGCGCAATACCAAACGGAAAAAGCGTATGCCCAAAGAACGCAAAAGGCTGGTGTGGTTCGAATCGTCCAACAGGTACCGCGATCCGATCACCATTTCGCAACCGCTCGAGCGCAAAGCGTCCAGCACTGCCGCGATGTCCCGCGGGTCGTGCTGGCCGTCTCCGTCAAGCCGGATGACGTACTCGTAACCCAATTCGAAGGCCAGCTTGTAACCAGCTTGCACGGCTCCGCCAAGGCCCAGGTGATACGGCAGCGGCAGGACATCCGCTCCCGTCATGCGCGCCGCCGTGATCGTGGAATCGTTCGAGCAATCGTCGACCACGAGGACAGGAATGCCGGGCGCGACAGCGCGAATCTCCGTCACCACGGAACCCACCGCGGCTTCTTCGTTATGCGCCGGCACAATGATGAGCACCGCACCCGGTCCGCCGCGGAGTGTCATATCGCGGCGACCTCCCTCACCGTGATGGCGTGTTGCCGCATCAGCGCGATGAACTCCCGGTTGCCTATCTTCGCGGTCTCGTGGATTCGCCTGCGCTTTTCACGAAGGTTCCGCCAGTTCGCAATCAAGGCCCAGTGCGCGCGCACGATGAACCACGCCAGTTCCCGCGCGCTTCCTCCATCGCTCTGGTATTTCGCCGCCGCGCCGCGCCCTCTCAGGATGTACCAGGCGTGCCAGAAGTACCGGGCCAGTGCGGCAAGCAACGCGCCCGGAGCCAGCCGCGGCGGAAAATTCTTGGCCAGGACGAAAAGCCGGTTGCGCTCCACATAGAACGCCTTCCGGGCTGAAGCGCGGCCCGCCGAATAAGAGTACCGGTGTTCCACCACGGCGTCCGGCACGTAGAGACAACGCCAGCCCGCCCGTTGCGCCCTCAGGCCCAAATCCGTGTCCTCGCAATAGAGGAAGAAATCCTCGTCGAATCCTCCAATCTCATTGAGCATCGCACGCCGGTACAGCGCCGCGCACCCGCTCGGAAACAGCACTTCCTCGCGCGCCGGGAAACTGTCCGCCGGAAGCCCGTGGCCGCGCTGCTTGCTGGAGCCGTCCCGCGCAATCAGCATGCCTGCCGAATCGAGCGCGCCCGAGCCTGCCAGCAAGATCCGCGACGCGCACATTCCCACGCGCGCATCGCTTTCCGCCGCCTCCACCAGCGCCTCCGCCCAGCCACGCTTCACCACGGCGTCATCGTTCAACGCCGCTACATACGGGGCTTTTGAACTTCGGTAAACCGCGTTGATGGCCGCGCCAAACCCTTCGTTGCGCTGGTTCTCAATCACACGGACCGATCCGCCGGCCAACCCTTTCCGGCGTACCAGGCCCTGACCGCTGTTGTCCACCACTACGATTTCGACGCCGGTCCCGGTCTGCGGCGCCAGGGATTCGAGGCACTCGGCCAGCGCGGAATCCGCCGCCAGAGTAGGGATCGCAACCGTGACCCGGATGTCGGTCAAATATCGATTCTACGCTATCTGTTTTTCGCGCGAGGCAAATAACACTTCACGTTGGCCGTGGCAGTACCGATGCACACAATTTCCGGCCGCCCTGAGCCGAAATCCGCCGCGTCGCAGGATGCGGCAGCCATGCCGCCCTCGTCCACGGGCGCACGCATCCAGTTGCGGCCGGCGGCGTCCGCGGCCTTGTAGAAATGGACGCTGTGATCCCCGCCGCGATAGCCGGCCACGATCTCGTCCCGGCCGTCGCCATCCAGATCTACAACCAGCAGCGCGTGCCCATCCACCATGCCTCTTTCGATCACCTGCCGCCGCCAGGCGCCCTTCTGCTCGAGGTACACCGCGAGTTGATGCCCGTGCCAAGGCTCGATGGCAGCGAGGAAGCGATTCTTGCCGAGACGCCCGGCAGCGACGTCGCTCGCACCGCTTTTCGGCCACGGCGCCGGATCGCCCTTAGCGAGTTCCCGGCGGCTCCAGCGGCCGTCCTTGCCCATCTTGAGCAGGTGAATGCCCGACATGCTGGCGGTCAGGATCTCATCGCGGCCGTCGGCGTCCCAATCCACCACGAAGATGCCGTGCATCACCCCAACGGTGGCATCGGTGATGAGTTCGCGTTTCCATTCACCGGGGCGGTAGAACACCAGCGGCGTCCGGGCGCGATACTCGGGGGGCTCGGCCGTGGCACCGGCCAGCGGCGCATTGACCACCACCGGCTTCCCGCTCGCGTCGATGCGCGCCAGGCGCAAGCGATGAGACGTCGGCAGGCGGTCGATCTCGCGGACCGTCCACGGCTGGCGGGGATCGCCCTGGTGCGTGAGCACGCTCACCACGCCCGCGCTGTTGGCCGGATCCGGCGAGAACGCCTCGGCCAGCACGATCTCCGGGACTCCGTCGCCGTCCCAGTCCCGCACGGCCACGTTGATCATGCGATGCCGCCCGCCCGCGATCACGTGCCGCGTCCACGATGGATTCTCGAACCAGACCAGTTCGTCGAGATCGCTGGCCAGTGCGAGAATGTCCTTGCGGCCGTCGCCGTTCAGATCGACCGCCAGGACCTGATAGCCGCCCTTCAGACCCGTCGCGATGGTACGTTCCGTGAACCCGATGGGCTGTTGAGAGGCCATGGCAAAACCGAGGACTGCCGGTAGAATCGGATACACACCGAAGTGTACTCAATCCTCCGGCCGATTGCATCCGCACGCGCATGCGAGCTGTTCCGCCGAAATGGCCGCACCAAGCGGCGTAAAGGATGGGACGTTTGATCGTCGTTTCGTGTGATATTCTGTCTAAGATACGAGGGACTGAATATCCCGTGGCTCGTCCTGCCGTGCGCCGCTCGCCCCCCGCCGGCTGTCGCCGGCCCGCGAGTCATCTCGCGGTAACGTGCGCGGCGCCGCGCACGTCGAATCCACGCTGCCTGCCAATGAAACGTCATGCACGATGAATCCAGATTGATCGCCAATAGCGGTTGGATTGCAGTCCTCGCATTGCCGCTATGCTTCTATCTATGCCTGCCCACCTATAACTTCTATTGGGATGGCGTCGCATTCGCCATCAGCATCGAAAAAGCTCCGCCAGTAGCCGGCCTTCTCCATCCAAATCACCTCGGTTATACGTTCTGGTCCTATTGCCTTTACAAGATGAGCAGGATGCTCGGGATTGGCAGCCGCGCCTTGTTTGTCATGCGGACCGCTAACGGCGTTCTCTCCGCGCTATGCGTCCTTTTGCTTTATGTATGTTTCCGGCTTAGGAAGTCGACGGTTGAAATGAGTGCCTTGACTGCACTCATGTTTGGGTTCTCAGCGACGTGGTGGAGATTTGCGAGTGACGCTAACGCCTATGTGCCGTCAATATTCCTGCTGCTGTGCGCATACCTCATCGTCGAGCATTCCAAGGCTACCGCTCTTGCTGGCCTTGCACATGCGGCCGCAATGGTATTCCATGAGTTGGCTATCCTCTTTTTGCCTGTCGCCTTGATACAGTTGCGAAGGAGCGGCCGAAAGTCAGCCTGTGCGGCCTATACGGCTTCCGCGCTGATTCCCGTGACGGCGGCCTACGCCTGGGCGTACGATGCCATGTCGGGAAAGCCTGCATTGTCCGGCTTCATCTCTTGGATCACCTCCCACTCGTCTGACTCTAAGTTTGTCTTTAACCCGGTCCAGAACGCGGCTCTGTCAGTACGTGGAACGTTTCGGCTATTCTTTGGTGGAAAACCGAGTGACTTCGCCGGTGACTACCTCTCCATGGGAGCGGCGATAGTTTTGGTGGCCGCCGTGGTGTCGTTCGTCATTGCGATATGGCGTGCCGCGCGAACCCGAATGAGCTTCTCGCGACCGTCGCTTCACTTGGTTGTCTGGGTATGCGTGTATATTGTCTTCTTATTCGTTTGGATGCCCCAGAACACGTTCTACCGGCTTTTCTATCTGCCAGCCCTGGTTGCAATCATCTGCACGGCGCTTCCCGATCTCCCGAGTACCAGGAACGCCCTACGGCTCTTTGTGTCCATCCTTTTCCTCTGGAACTTCGTGTTTGTCGCATATCCGCAGTCGCGTCCTGAATATAACGCGCCGCTACGCTTCGCTTTGGCGAACCGGAAGACGTGGCCCGCGGGAACCCCAATCGCGTTTCACCGGTTTCATCCGGATCTTTGGACAATCAGCTACTTCAATCCGCAGGCGTCGTGGATAGGGATCGACGAGTTCAATCTCGATACATTGGAGCACTATCTGGAACAAGCTCGATCCGGAGACCATCCCCTATGGCTGGAGCAGTCCGTTTACGACCTCATCGCGGAGAATCCAAAGGGGCAGCTATGGCTGAACATGCACGAACAGCGGGGCGAGCTTCTAGCCTTCACCGACGGAAAGCATGCATTCCGATTTCACGCCGTCAGGTGACTGTACAGGCGTGGAGCGGCGGGAAAACCAGGCCGTCCGTGTCGTTCAGCACCCGGTGGCCGTCAACCAATCGGGCTTTCTCACAATGGACGACCGGGGGCAGCCGCGTTTTCGTTCCCTGCCCCGACCGGTTCCGCCCCCGGTAGTCGGCACGTAAGGTATTTCAGGGTGAAGCAGGAAACGGGTTGGGACGGGAGGACGGAGGCAGCGGGGGGGGTCACCGGATGGGTGCACAATTGCCACGGGTTTACCGATGGCACTCCCACCGAAGCGTTCCGCGGCAGTGTGCAGCGCCACCTGTACCTGAAACGTCGTGAGCGCGGCTTCGACGGGCTGCGGAAAGACCCCGGACTGGCCGAACGGCTGGGGCGCCCAGTGCCGGGCGCCGAAGCGGCCCGTAAGTTTCTGTATCAGTTACACGACGAGGAGAAACTGGAGCAGGCGCCAGCGGATACCGGCCGGTGCTGGCGTTGAGGGC
>CAZLOS010000100.1:0-18337 GCA_964561215.1 uncultured Solibacteraceae bacterium
GCTTCTGGGGACATGATTGCAGGGCCGGGCTCGCCGTCTTATAACGAGGCGAAAGCCGCCCTTTTCGCACGAGTTGGTTGAAAGTTGGCACGAACCTTCCTCACTCAATCCTGTTGGCGAAAACTCGCCAAACTTAAACGGCGCAAAACGCCAAAAGGCCACGGCATGTTTCGACTACGTTTTCACGCCGCAAAACAACCATCAACTGAGAGCCGCGAGGGTCACCGCCGGATACCGTCACCAGCCGGACATTGGCGTCCAACTCATCGATCGGTTCCCGGTTGCGCGGCCGCGTGTCTTGCACGACCGCTATTGTCTGTGGACTAGCCCATACTCGAACGGCTTGAATCCGTCCAAACAGCGGGGCCGGCCCCTGGACGGCCCGTCACACAACGGGGGTAGCACAGGGGCAGCAGAACAAACTCGCCAAACCCTCTCATAGTATCCAAGTCGCCCGGACCTTGTCAACCAGACCTTGACTCCGCCTTGTCAACGCCCTTGACAGGCATCCCGGCCCGGAGTACATTTTGGTCGAAGGGTACCGGAGGAGGTAGGCAGGATGGCGGTCCTCTCGAAGCGGCGCAGTCCCGATGTCGAGGAGCGGCGGGTCATCTTCCTCGAATTCGTGGCGGCCTCGGCGATCTTCTCGATCGTCGCCGTGGTCCTTTACATGGTCTTCACTTACAAGCCTGCTTAGGTAGTCCGTCGGGCGGAACGAAGAGTTCGAGCGCCAAAGCTAAAGCGGCACCGGAAGTGTGCACCCTGCCTTCCAACTGCGCATCTTCCACCGCGTGCAGGATCCGGGCGAAGCAAGGTCCGGGGCGGAAGCCCGCGGCGATGAGGTGATCGCCGTTGAGCAACGGTTCCGGACGCAGGTCCTCTGAAGGAATCTCCTCGAGCTTCTGGTTCACGAAATCGTAATTGCCAAGCTGGCGGTGGCTGGCGAGGCAGTCCAACCTGTGCAATTCCAGGTGTTCCTCGAAGTGATCCACGCGCAGGAAGCGCTTCAGGGTAGCCGGCCGCATACGCTTCACGTCCTTGAAACGAAGGTGGTTGGATACCAGAACCTGAACGCGGCCGATGAGTTCATTGGACGCGCGCAGCCTGCCCAGGATTGCCGCCGCCATTTCCGCGCCCACCACGGCGTGGCGGTCAAACCGGATGCGGCCCCGGATGGAAAACGTCGGCGGCTTGCCCACATCGTGCAGAAGCGCGGCCCAGGCCAACGACGGCGTTGGCTTCTCCAGCAATTCGAGCAACATCAGGGTGTGGGTCCACACGTCGCCTTCCGGATGAAATTCGGGCGGTTGCGCTACCCCTTTCACATGCGCCACCTCGGGCAGAACGTCTTCAAGCAGCCCCGTCGAATCCAGCAATTCGAAACCGCGCCGGGCATGGCCTTCGCACAAGATGCGGGTCAGTTCGTCACGGACACGCTCAGCGGAGATCTGCAGGATGGAGGCGTGCATGTGCCGGATGGCCTGGAAGGTTGCGGGTTCGATTTCAAATTCGAAGCGGGAGGCGAACCGCACGGCGCGCAACATGCGCAGGTGGTCCTCGGCGAAGCGGCGCCCGGGTTCCCCGATGGCGCGGATCAGTCGCGCTGCAAGATCGCGGCGTCCCTCCACGTAATCGAGCACTTCGCCGGCGTCCGGATCCATCAGCAGGCCGTTGATGGTGAAGTCGCGCCGGAGCACATCCTGGCGCTGGTCGGTTTCAAACTTGACGCACCCGGGATGGCGCCCGTCCGTATAAGAGTGGTCGCTGCGAAACGTGGCGACTTCGACTTCGGCGCCGCTTTCGCGCACCAGCACCACGCCAAAGCTCGCGCCGACGAGGTCCGCGGCCGGGAAGAGCCGCAGGATCTCGCCGGGAACCGCACTGGTGGCCACGTCGTAGTCCGAAGGTTCGCGGCCGAGCAGCAGGTCGCGCACGCAGCCGCCCGCCAGATACGCCAGATACCCGCGCGAGCGAAGAGCGGATATGACCGTGTGCGCCAGGGCGGCCTCTTTTGTGATGCGGTACGGCCCCATGATCGTAGAATAGTCCAATGGAGACAGGATCACCTGATGGGCAGTAGTAGACCAGCCGCGCAGCAGACGAAGGTTGTGGTTGCCACCACCGTCGCGCTCTCATTCATTTCGTTCTGGCGCGGAGCCGCCATTGTTCTGGCGGATCTGGCATCCAGCTCCTTCTATGCCGGCGGCATCGCGGAGCAGGCGATCGGCAAGTCCGCGCCGTGGTTCGTGCTTGGCGTCATGCTATTCAGCTACGCCGTGCGCTCGGTCTACATGGAGAGCTGCAGCATGTTCGTGCGCGGCGGCGTGTACGTGGTCGTGCGCGACAGCATGGGGCCTTTCATGGCTCGCGTGTCCGTCTCCGCGTTGATTTTCGACTACATCCTCACCGGCCCCATCAGTTCGGTCAGCGCCGGCCACTACATCGGCCGCCTGATCAACGAGACCAGTGAGTTGATGCACCAGGATTTCCGCGTCGACCCGAAATGGTTCGCGGCCTTGTTCGGCATCTGCGTCACCCTTTATTTCTGGCGTAGCAATGTCAGGGGCATACGGGAATCAAGCGGCAAGGCCCTGTGGATTCTGAAGATCACCACCGTGATGGTGGTCATTCTGCTGGTGTGGGCGCCCATCACTCTGTTTGTGCGCGGCCAGTTCCACCTGCCGCCGGCGCCGTTGCCCGCCAACCTCAAGTTCACCGAAGATTCATTGGGGTGGTTTTCCACCACGACGTTTTGGCACATTCCAATGGTGGCCATTCTGATCGCCTTCGGCCACTCGTTTCTGTCGATGAGCGGGTTCGAGACGCTGGCGCAAGTGTACCGGGAGATCGCCTACCCGAAGCTCAAGAACCTGAAGATAACCGGCAACATCATCTGCACCTATGCCGTGATCTCAACGGGCCTGATCACCATGCTGGCCTTCATGATCATCCCGGACGAGGTTCGCGGCAACTACGTGGACAACCTGATCGGCGGCCTGGCCATGAACCTCGCCGGGCCGCAGATGCTGCGGCTGCTCATTCACGGCTTCGTAGTGCTGGTAGGCGGGCTGATCCTCTCCGGCGCGGTCAACACGTCGCTGATCGGCGCTAACGGCATTCTGAACCGCGTGGCCGAAGACGGCGTGCTGGTGGATTGGTTCCGAAAACCGCATTGCAAGTTCGGCACCACTTCCCGGCTGATCAATACGGTCGCATTGCTGCAGTTGGCGACCATTGTCTTCAGCCGCGGCGACGTCTACCTGCTCGGCGAAGCGTACGCGTTCGGCGTGGTGTGGAGTTTCTTCTTCAAGGCCCTGGGCGTGCTGGTGCTCCGCTTCCAGCGGCACGATCAAGAATACAAGACGCCTTTGAACTTTCATTTTGCCGGCCGCGAATGGCCCGTCGGGCTGGCCGTCATAACGTGCGTGCTCTTCATGGTGGCTCTCACGAATCTCTTCTCGAAACGAATTGCCACCATATACGGCGTGTTGTTCACCCTGGTCCTGTTCTTCGTCTTCACGATTTCCGAACGGATTAACCGGCGCAAGAAGGCGTACGAAGGCCAGGCGCTGGAGCGCTTCAACCTGGAACATGAGTCGGACGTATCTCCCGAGGCGTTGCATGCACGCGCCGGTTGCGTCCTGGTGGCGGCGCGCGATTACAGCCGCATGCACCACTTGCAGCGTGTGTTGGAAAAGACCAACCTCAAACGCCACGACATTGTCGTCATGACGGTGCGGCCGGTGTTGGCCGGCGCCGGCGAATACGGCCTGTCCGATTCGCAGTTGTTCAGCGACTACGAGCAGGAGCTTTTCAGCCATGTGGTCAGCATGGCGGAGAAGGAAGGTAAACCGGTCGAGCTGCTGGTGGTGCCGGCAGTGGATCCTTTTGACGCCATGGTGCAGACGGCCGCGCGGCTGAAGGCGTCGCGCCTGGTGACGGGAGTTTCGAGCTCGATGGTATCGGCGGAACTGGCGAGGCGCATCGGACTTGCCTGGGAGCGGCTGCGCGAACCCCGGCATCCGTTTTCGCTCGAAATCATCAGCCCGGACCGGCCTTCGACTTACGTCAACCTGGGCCCGCACCCTCCACGGCTGTGGCCGGACGACGTCGACCGGTTGCACGAACTCTGGTTGCGGTTGAGCGAGGAGGAGGCGCTCGGCGCCAACTTGCATCACCGCGATATCGTGGGCGTAGCGTTACGCCGCCTGGAAAGTGACCTCCACAGCGGGGACAGGAGCGAGATCTTCGAGCAACTGAAACGCGAAGAACGCCGGGAGTGAGGTTCAGGATTCGCGGGCCGTCTTCTTGCGGCCCTTGGCTGCGGCCGGCGGCTTTGTTGCAGCGGCGGGATCCACACTTGCCAGTACTTCCTTGAAGAGGGCCGCCTTGCGCGAGTCCTTCTTGGGAGGCATCTCTTCGTGACGATAATCGTGCTCGCTGTAACAGGTACGGCAACGCACTTTAGCGGGCTCCGTGTTCACCATGGACACAATCGAGTGGTTCGTCACGCGTTTGCAGCGGACGCAATAGTCGTCGATGTCGTCACCCAAACGCAGCTGCGCCATAAGATGAACCTCCGCCCGTGATACAAGAGCAGTATATCCCAAATCCGGAGTACCGGAGAGGGACATTTGCGAATGCTGCAACCTCTATTTGGCCGCCCCGGGAGCCAGCAAGCCGTCCAAATCCTTGAAAATTCCGTCACCTTCGAAGATGGGCCGGGTCAGCATGGAATACGTATAGTCGCCGCGGATTCGTCCCTGTGCGTCGATGACGAAAGCATGCGGCATGTCCACGGCCTTCTTGGCTCTCTCCAGGCGCACATACGAGGCCAGCACCTGTCCGCAATCGAACAGGATCGGAGATGTCACCTTGTTCACCTGGATGTAGTTGCCGACGGTATTGCTGTTGTCGGAGCTGTAGTTCACAATCGAGAGAATCGCCACTCGCTCGCCGTACTTGGCCTTCACGCGCTCCAGCGTCTTTGAAAATGTAACGCAATGCGGGCAGTTGGTCATCATGAAATCGACGACGACCACTTTGCCGCGATAGTCGTAGAGATCGTGCTGCCGCAATTTCGAGTCCGGCAGGGAAAAGCCCGGCGCGCGCCGGAACGCGGGGTCCGCCGCGAAAGACAGCATCGCGGAAAGCGCGAATACGGGAAGCAACAGCCTGAACATCCGCATACTTTTACCCTAGCACGAGCTTTGCGAGAGACTCTTCAAACGGCGGAAACGCCGCGCCGCGCTCGGTGATGATGGCGGTGATGTAACGCGCCGGCGTCACATCGAAGGCCGGGTTCTCGACGCGGACACCCTCCGGCGCCACAGGGACGCCGAACACTTCGGTCACCTCGCGGGCCGGCCGCTGTTCGATGGGGATCAGGTCTCCGGAGGCGAGCGCCAGATCGAGCGTGGAGACCGGCGCCGCCACGTAGAAGGGCACCCCATTCTCCTTGGCCAACACGGCCACGGAATAGGTGCCGATCTTGTTGGCCGTGTCGCCGTTGCGCGCGATGCGGTCCGCGCCGACGATGACGCAGCCGATGCGCCCGCTCTTAAGGAAGTGACCCGCCATGTTGTCGGTGATCAGCGTGACCGGAATGCCGTCCTGCTGCAATTCCCAAGCGGTGAGCCGCGCCCCTTGCAGGAAGGGCCGCGTCTCGTCGGCGAACACGTCGATTTTCTTGCCGGAGGCGACGGCGGCGCGGATCACGCCGAGCGCGGTGCCATAACCCGCCGTGGCCAATGCTCCGGCGTTGCAGTGCGTGAGCACGCTCTTGCCGTCGGGCACCAACGGGGCGCCGTACCGGCCCATGGCCTGGTTGATGGCGATGTCGTCGAGCCGGATCTGAAGAGCTTCCTCGCGCATGCGCGCACGGATCTCCGCGATGGGGCGGCCCTTCAGCGTGCCGTAGAGCTTCTTCATCCGCTCGATGGCCCAGAACAGGTTCACGGCGGTGGGGCGCGTCGCGGCCAGTGTGTCGCAAATGACCGTGAACTCGGCGTCCAGATTCGCGGGGTCCGCTTTTTCGACGCCCAACGCCACGCCCATGGCCGCCGCCACGCCGATGGCCGGCGCGCCGCGGACCACCATGGTACGGATCGCTTCGGCCACTTCCTTGTAATCGCGGCAGGTAACGAAGACCTTCTCCCGCGGCAAACGGGTCTGGTCGATCATCACCACCCCGGCATCGGTCCACTCGATCGTCTCTACCATCGGAGCAATGAGTCCTTTTGTTGAAATATGTATCCGACAAAGAAAGTGAGGTTGTAAGTCGCGTGCATGACCGTGGCCGCCGCCGTGGAACGGGAGCGGTACCGCACCCAGCCGAAACCCACGCCGGCCAGGGTGACGAGCAGGATGTGGCGCCAGGACCAGGCGTACTGCGGACCGTGCAGCAGCGCGAAAGGAAGCGCCGCCACTACGATGCCCGTCACGACGCCCAGGCTGCGCACCACCAGCGGCATGAACAGCCCGCGGAAGAGCAACTCCTCGCACAACGGTCCCAGCGTGATGCCGAACAGGGCGACCAGAAGCACCGCCTCGCGGCCCTGCAGAAATCGCTTGATGGGCATGTCCAGATCGGGAGTCTGCAAAACCGTGCCGAGAAGAGAAACACCCAGGGCCAACAGCGGCCCCCACACGGCGCAGTACAGCAGCACCGGCCGGTCCGGCATCACCCACCCCATGGATTTCCAGACAGGAAGGCCGTAGCGCAAACGCAGCAACGCCCAGAGCGCGGCGAGCAGAATCGCGTATCCGACGAATTGCGCCGCCAGCAGTTCCGGAACCTGCCCCGGCGCGGAGGTCGTGAACGCGCGGAAAGCGCCGTCCACAAGCAGCTTGGCGAGAATCATGGCCGGCAGGGCCAGCCCGGCCAGCACGATGACGTCCTGATAGGACCAGTACGGGAGGCGGTCTTCCGGCACGCCGGCGGACACAGGCGTCACGTGATTTGCGGCGTTCGGTTCCGTGGGCAGTTCGCTCATTCGTCCCGTTCCATCAAAGCCGCCGCGACCAGCGGCAGCATCAACTCATGGTGGCCGCGCAGTGCTATACCTCGCCCTCCCGCGCCGGCGTGCGGGCGCTCGACGACATTGACGCGCGGCCGGTAATGATCCAGAAAATCGAAGTTTACCGTAGTGAAGTCGCGGAGCGGGCGGCCCAGGTTCCGTACGGCCGTCAGGGCCTTCAGGAACACCTCGGGCAGGATCACCGCGCTGCCCACGTTCAAGTACACACCGCCGGCGTCGAGCGCCTGGATCAGTGTGCAGAACAAGCGGAAATCACGGTGCGTGGCGGCGCCCAGCGCGCCCGGGTCCAACCGCGGATGGATGTGCAGGGTGTCCGTACCGATCGCGATGTGCACCGTCACCGGAACGCGGCGGAGATAGGCTGCGGCCAGGAGGCTCGCACCGGTATGCGGCGCTGCGCACGGTTCGCACAGTGCCCGCCCCAACGCTTCGCCCGCGCCCAGGTCGTCCGCCGCGGCGCGCGCGATAGCCAGGCTCATCTCGCGCCCGGTCTCTTCGGCGACGCCGAAGCGGCCTTCCGGCAGCGCCGCCTCGACATCCTCGCTGGTCCATCCGGCCAGCGCGATTTCGAAATCGTGAATGGCCGCGGCGCCGTTCATACAGAAGCCCGTGGCGTAGCCGTTCTCCATCAGGTTGATCAGCACGGGTGCGAGGCCGCACTTGATCACGTGTCCGCCCAAGCCCCACAGGATGGGCTTGCCGGCCGCGCGGGCCCGGACGAGTGCGTCGATCAGGGCGCGAAAATCCTCCGCCGCGAGGAGTTTCGGCAGCGAATCGAGCCATCCGCCGATGCCCGATCCTTTGCGGTACGCGTGCCCGAACGCCTCCACGCGTACTTTGCCGCCGCGGCTTGCCAGCGGCACGGTGTGCAGCGCGGTGAACTCAATGGGCCGTTCCTTGTACATGCTCATAAGCGCCCCGGATCTTCCAACACTTTCGCCAGTGCCTGCCCCGTGTAGCTGCGCTTGTTGCGCGCCACCTGCTCCGGCGTACCCGCCACTACCAGGCGCCCGCCTTCGTCGCCGCCTTCCGGACCCAGATCGATCACCCAGTCCGCCATCTTGACTACGTCCAGATTGTGCTCGATCACGACGATTGTGTTGCCCAGATCGACCAGCCGGTTCAGCACGTCGAGCAATTTCTTGACATCGTCGAAGTGCAGGCCGGTAGTCGGTTCGTCGAGCGTGTAGAAAGTGCGCCCGGTTTGACGGCGGCTCAATTCCCTCGCCAGCTTGATGCGCTGCGCCTCGCCGCCGGACAGCGTCGTGGACGACTGGCCCAGGTGCAGATAGCCCAAGCCCACGTCGCGCAGCGTTTCGAGCTTGGAGCGGATCTGCGGTATGTTCTCGAGCACCGGCAGCGCGTCGTCCACGCTCGACTCGAGCAGGTCCGCGATGGACAGGCCCTTGTACTTGACCTGTAAGGTTTCACGATTGTAGCGGCGGCCCCGGCAGACGTCGCAGGTCACGTAGACGTCGGGCAGGAAGTTCATCTCGATGCGCTTGAGGCCGTCGCCCCCGCAGGCCTCGCAACGGCCGCCCTTGACGTTGAAGCTGAAGCGGCCCGGCTTGTAGCCGCGCTCGCGCGCCTCGGGCAGCATGGCGTAGAGGTCCCGGATCGGCCCGAACACCCCGGTGTAAGTGGCCGGGTTCGAGCGTGGCGTGCGCCCGATGGGCGACTGGTCGATCTCGATGACCTTATCGATGTGTTCCAGCCCGGTCAGGCTGGTGTACTTGCCGGGCTCATCGTGCGCCCTGTAAATGTGCCTTGCCAGCGTGCGGTAAACGATATCCGTAACCAGTGTGGATTTGCCGCTGCCGGAAACGCCGGTCACCACGATGAACAGGCCCAGCGGAAATTCGACAGTCAGGTCCTTGAGGTTGTGCTCGCGCGCGCCGGTCACCACCAGCCTCTTGCCGTTCCCCTTGCGCCGTAGCGGCGGCGTCTCGATGGAAAGCGCCCCCGCGAGGTACTTGCCTGTGAGCGATTCCGGGGAAGATTTGATGGCCTCGGGCGGCCCGGCGGCGATGAGATGTCCACCGAGACGGCCGGCGCCGGGGCCGAGGTCGACGACGTAATCGGCGCGCTCGATGGTCTCGGCGTCATGCTCCACTACAAGCACTGTGTTGCCCAGGTCCCGCAGGCGAACCAGCGTATCCAGCAGGCGCAAATTGTCACGCGGGTGCAGGCCGATCGAAGGCTCGTCCAGAACGTAGAGCACGCCGCGCAGCTTGGAGCCTATCTGCGTGGCCAGATGAATGCGCTGCGACTCGCCGCCGGCCAGCGTCGCCGCCGAGCGGTCCAGGCTCAGGTATTCGAGGCCCACTGATGTCAGGAATGCGAGGCGCTGGCGAATCTCGTCCACCACGCGGCCGGCAATCTGCTCTTCGCGCAACGTCAGACGCCACGAGCGGACGACGTCCAGCGCCTTGCCGGCCGCCAGACCCGTGAAATCGGCGATGGAGATCCCTTTCACCTGTACTGCCAGGCTGGCCGGCTTCAAACGCTTGCCGTGGCAGGAGGGGCACTCCACCGCCGACATGTAGTTCATGAGCCAGTCGCGATAACTGTCGCCGGCTTCGCTGAAGATCTCCTCCAGCACTTTGATCAGACCCGGGTAGCCGGCGCCGCCATAGATCAGGATCTTGCGGTCCTTTTCGCTCAGTTCCTCGAACGGCGTGTTAAGGTCGATGTGCAGCCTTTCGGCGGCTTCTTCCAATTCGAAATTGCGGTAAGTGACGCCCGCGCCCATGGCCGTCGCGCCGTCCAGCAGCGGTTTGGAAGGATCCACCAGAAGCTTGTCGATGTCGAAGCTCCATTTGCTGCCCAAGCCGCGGCAATCATCGCAGGCGCCGAAAGGGCTGTTGAAGCTGAACGAGCGCGGTTCGAGCTGCGGCACGCTCATGCCGCAGTCCGGGCAGGCCATCTTCTGGGAATACAGGCGTTCGTCGCCGCCCACCACGGCCACCGTCACCAAACCCGCGGCGAGCTTTGTGGCAGTCTCGATGGAAGCTTCCAGGCGCTTCTCGACCCCGGGTTTTATCAACAGGCGGTCTACGACGACCTCGATGGTATGGTTGCGCCGCTTGTCGAGAACGATCTCTTCGTCGAGCGAATGCAGCACGCCGTCGATGCGCGCGCGCAGGAAGCCTTCCTTCACATACTTGTCGAGTTCTTTCTTGTATTCGCCCTTCCGCCCGCGGACCACCGGAGCCAGCAGCATGATGCGCGCATCCTGATGTTCGGCCATCACCTGGTCGACAATCTGCGCCGGCGTCTGGCTGGAAATCTCACGCCCGCATCCGGGACAATGCGGCGCGCCGATGGTGGAATAGAGCACGCGCAGGTAGTCGTAGATCTCCGTGACCGTGCCGACCGTCGAGCGCGGGCTGCGGTTGGTGGTTTTCTGCTCGATGGAAATGGCGGGGCTGAGGCCGTCGATGGAATCGACCTCGGGCCGCTCCATCTGGTCGAGGAACTGGCGCGCGTACGGGGAGAGCGTCTCGACATAGCGACGCTGCCCTTCCGCGTAAATCGTGTCGAACGCGAGCGACGACTTGCCCGAACCGCTCAACCCGGTGATCACTGTGAGCGCATTACGAGGGATCTCCACATCGATGTTCTTCAGGTTGTGCTGCCGTGCCCCGTGCACGGAAATGCGCTCAAGCATGATGGACGGCCGGAGTGAAAAATACGCCTAGTTTCCATTCTACGCGACTACGGCGGCCGGCTCCCGGTTGTGCGATTTTCACGTCAGATCGCTATCGCCTTTCGAAGAGGAGCAGCTCCGAGGTCATGGCGGCTTCCAGGCGGACGGGGATGCCGTCCATCAGCCGTGCGCCGGTTAGCTCCACTTTCTGGCCCGAGTTGGAGAACGTCACCAGGTACGTCCGGCCCAGGTCGAGGCCTCTCGGCTTGAAGACGAAGGTTTGATCGCCGCTCTCGGCGGTGCGGAACAGGCCCGCCACGGCTCGCGCCGAATCCGGCGCCGCGTATTCGAGCACCAGCCACGGCGAGGGTTCCGCAATCGGCAGCAACGGCGTGTGGTGATAGACGCGGCTGCCCACCATGATGGGCCGGATCACGCGCTTGAACTGCTCCACCGACTCGCGGATGCGCGCGCGCAGAATCGGATTGAACTCCTCTTTGCTGGGGCTGATGCCGCGGAAAATGGGCCGGCTCAGCATCACGGTACGCAGTTGCTGATCGACATCGCCGTCGCTGGCGTGCTCACCGACTTCGGTTCCGAACGTACGCAGCAGAATCTCCGGGGGCAGGATCCAGGTCATGCCATTGAGGATCTTCAGGCCGCGCGGCCCGCGCATCCAGTCGGACAACTCGGTGTTGTGGAAGCGGCGCATGATGCCCAGGTCCAGGCGCCCGCCACCGCCCGAGCAATTCTGGAAGATGACGCGTGGGTAGCGCGCCCGCACGCGGTCAAAGATCCCGTACAGCGTTTCCACGTGACGCCACACGGTGTTCTCGACAAACCCGTCCTTGACGCGGTTGCCGCCCGCTTCCATCGCGTTGTTGTAGTCGATACGGAACATGTCGAGGTCGTACTTCTCGATGATCCGGACAATTTCGGATTCCATCCACTTGGCCACTTCCGGGTTCGCCAGATCCAACTGCCTGCCATTGGCGACGGGCCTGCCGTCGCGCGTGAGAATCCAATCGGGGTGCTTCTGGCGCAGCGTGGAAGCCGAGCCGATGCTCTCGATCTCCACCCATAAGCCGAACAGCAGCCCCTTCGAGCGCGCGTACTCGCGCACGGGGTTGAGGTCATTGGGCAGCCACTTGCCGGCATACCAGTCGCCCACGTTCTGGCCCCAGCGGTTGGGCTCGGGGCCGTACCAGCCGGCGTCGATCAGGAACTCCTCGGCGCCGACATCGGCCGCCATGTCGATCTCGCGCTTCAATCCGGCTTCGTCTTCGTGATCGACGATGTAGCCGCGGTGGTTGGACTCCACCTGGTACTCGCGCCCCGGAATGGGTGGCGGCAGGACGTTGCGCCGCACGTGTTCGTGCAGGGCCTGGACGACGCGGTCGAAGTCCGCGCGCATCAGCAGCACGTGCGTTTCGGGGCTCCTCACGGTTTCGCCCGGCTCGACGACGCGCAGGACGGGATCGACCGCGCTCGGTCCCATATCGAAGAACAGGCGTGCGCGGTCGCGCTGCTCGTCCTGGCTTCCCGTCAGATGGTAGGTCCAGTTGCCGCTCCATCCGAGAGAGGCTACGAACCACTCGCCGGTGGCGCGATTGCGCGCGAAGAACGTGGGATGCCCCCAACCGGACTTGCCGCGCGTGCCGGCGACGGCACGGGTCGAGTTCACCACCGGCGCGAAGCGCCACGCGCCTTCGAGACCCCATTCCTGGCGCTCGGCGTAAGCGAACTCAAACACCGGTTCGCCCTGTTTGGCCACGCGTTCGCGGTACTGCGCGGTGTTCCAGATGACGCCGGACCAGGGCGAGACGCGCGTGATGGCGGTCGGCTTCGCGCCGGTGTTGGTGATTTCGAGCCAGCGCACCAGCACCGGGCCGCCGGAAAGCAACGTGTGCACCTTGACCGTGATGGGCCGCGAAGTGCTGGCCAGTTCGACTGTCGCCAGCAATCCGTCGGGCCCCTTGACCTCGCGCTTCGTCGCTTTCACCCAGCGCCAACTGCCGCCGAGATCCTGGCCTTCCATGCCCAACTCGAAAGCGTCCATGGGCTGGCCTTCGAAGGAGCGCTTCTCGCCTTCCAGGTGGAATTCGGGCTTGATCATGCCCGTCGAAAGCCAGTAGCGGTTCACCCAGTGGCCGTTGCGCAAGACTTCGTCGCAAACGGTCAGGCCGGAGCTGAATCGCACACCCGGCTCGAGGCCGCTACGCACCGCCGCGTCGCGGTACTCCGCGGCGGATAGGATGAGAATCGGGAAGAAGAGCGCTGGCAGGTATCTGGTCATGGTAGCCTCCGCTCGCCGCCGGGCGGCGAGGTAAAGTTCAGGCTACCATTTCGGATGCATGTGTGCTTTGGCCTTGGCCCATTCGACCAGGCGCTTGATGGGCGGGAAGTAGTCCGCCAGGATGACCAGGCCGGGAATGAGGAATACCCATCCGGGCATGATGGGCAATATCAGTCCCAGCACGCCGAGGATGACCAGAAAAATGCCACTAAGCGGGCGTAGTAGTTTCCGCAAGTTGGTTCCACTCTGATGGTAGGGACGGGCAGATTCGAACTGCCGACCTGCCGCTTAGGAGGCGGCCGCTCTATCCATACTGAGCTACGTCCCCACTACGTTCATTGTAACCCGGCTTACTGGCGAAGCCCGCGCGCCTTCAGGTAGCCGATCAATCCGGCCGGATCGTCCGTGATGATGCCGTCGACGCCCGCGGCCACCAGCTCCGCCCACACTTTCTCGTCGTTGGCGGTCCAGGCAATCACTTTCAGCCCGGCGCGACGCGACGCTTCCACTTGCGCTTTGGTCACCAGCGAATAGTGCGGCGAGACGATTCCGGCGTCCGCCTCGCGGGCGATCTCGACGAAGTCGCGCGGGGCGCCGCTGTAAAGTGCGCCGCGCGGCAACTCGGGAAGCAGTTTCTTCATTTCGTGAAGAGTGCGGAAATCGAACGATTGAATGTTGGCGCGCGATTCCAGGTGGTGCTTGCGGATGGCATCAGCGAGAAGCTTGACCATGTCGCTGAGCTCCGACGGGCTGGTCCTGTCCACCTTGGTTTCGATGTTGAAACGGAATTTGCCTTGAGGCGCCAGCGAGAGCACTTCGTCGAGGGTGGGGACGCGTTCGCCCGGCGACAGTTCCTGGCGCGGGAAAGCCGGGTTGCGCACGCTGCCACAGTCCCACTGCTTCACCTGCTTCAAGGTGAGCTGCCGGATGTCGGCCCTGGGTTCCGGGCCCCTGCACACGGGCGGCTTCAGATCGCCGTCGTGCGAAACCACCACGACACCATCCTTGGTGACCCGAATATCCAGTTCCAGGACATCGGCGCCGGCCTGGATAGCGTAGTTGAACGCCGCCAGCGTATTTTCCGGCCGCACCGAGCGCGCGCCGCGATGCCCCTGCACTTCAATATGCGCCGCCGGGACCGTCATCGCGGCCGCAAACAACAGGGAGAGTGTTCGCATGAGTTCACCCTCCCAAAAGTAGCACGTCGCGCCGGGCGCCTTGTCAGAACTGAAGCCGCAGCGACACCTGCGCCGAGCGCGGTCCGCCCATCTGATAGGACGAGGTGGCGCCGCCGTAGGAGCGGTTCAACATGCGCGTCACGACACCGAAGTTCGGGCTGATCAGGTTGGCCCCTTCGTACGGATCCGGGTTGGCGTAGTTCGGGCTGTTGAAAACGTTGAAAGCCTCGGCGCGAATCTGCAGGTTGAACCTCTCGGTGATGTTGATCTGGCGCCGCAAAGAGACGCCCAACTCGGCAGCGCTGAATCCTCGGATCGCGTTGCGTCCCAGGTTGCCCATGTAACCCTCATCGGGGTCCGCAAAGGCGGCCAGGTTGAGTTTCTTTCCGCCGGGGGCATTGGCGTCGGCGATCCACACCGGCCCGCCGAGGTAGTTCGGCCGCACTTGCGAATACATCTGGCGGTATTCATCGTCTTCGCCGTCGTCGTCGGTGTCGGCCCCGATGGTCATCAGGGTCATGCTGCGGACGTCGAAGGGCAGGCCGGTGCGAGCGTTGAACATGTAGTCGGTGGCCCATCCGCCGAACACCCAGCGCAACGGCGCGATCTTGGGGGCGGGCAACTGCACGCTGGCCGAGACGTTCAGGACATGGCGCGCGTCGTAGTCGGACGAGCCGCGGTCGGCGCCTCGCATCAGTGCAAATCCTCCCATGCTGGTGTCGCTCGAAGCGCTGTCGAGCGAGTGGCTCCAGGTGTAGCTGACCTGCGCCTGTATGCGCCTCGCCAGCGCGCGCCGGTACTGCACTTGCAGGCCGTGATAGTCCGAAGTCGCGCCGTTGTTGGTAACCATGAGCATGTAATACTCGGTCTTCTCGAACGAAGGGCTGGTCTGTTGCAGCAGCAGGCGCCGGCCCGCATTGCCTACGTATCCCACGCTCACCATGTGTCCCATTCCCAGGCGATGTTCCACGGTCGCGTTCCACTGGTAGACCAGCGGCGCCTTCAACAAGGAATCCGCCGAGGCGGCCTGTCCGTAAGGTTTGGTAGCCGGCAGGCTGGGCGCGGTCAGGTTGGTCGATGTCAGCGGAAAGCTGACTTTGCTGTCGCGGGTGTTGTTTAGAATGGTGCTGTTGGCAAACGGCGGGCCGTTGAAGGTCGCGGTGCTCGAACCGTAGCCGATGTCATAGAAGATGCCGGCTCCGGTGCGGAACACGAGTTCGCGGTTGGGGCGGTCGCTGAGCAGCCGCGTCCACCCGATGCGCGGCGCCAGGTTGAACCACTTGGTCTTATAAAGCGGCCCCGCGTCGACGATGTTGTTGCTGTAATCCAGACCGATCGGCTTGTCGCTGTTATAGGTGCTCGGCGCGGGATTCACGTCCCAGCGTAAACCGTATGTGACCGTGTTGCGCTTGGAGGCCTTGAAGGTGTCCTGAATGTAGAAAGAGAAGTTCTGGTACATCGGATAGCGATCCGCCTTGCCCGCGGTCACGATGGCGTTGGTGACGTAACCGGATAGCAGCGCACCCGTCTCACCGGTAAGGCCGGCGAATGACACTGTGTTGCCGTAGGTTTTGAAGCGGTGGTGGTCCAACTGGACGCGGTAGTCGAAGCCGGCTTTGGCCTGATGCACGGTGTCGGACACGGATTGGTTGAAGACCAGGTTTATCTGGTTCTGCGTGTTCTGGGAGCGCTGCCCCTTGGAAAAGCCGCCCATTCCGACGACGTAGATCGTGGCCGAACCGAGAGTCGAGTCGACGCCGCTGGGGAACAGCGCCGAGTCGGCCGGAACAACGGCACCGCCGAAGTTGTCCAACGCCGAGTTCGACAGAAACGTCGAGCGGGTCACGTTGACGCGCAAGTCGTTCACCGCGTCGTCGCCGCCGTTCCAGGTCAGGCCCCCGATCAGGGACTGTGACTTGAAGTTGGATTTGGTCAACATGGCCGAAGTAGAAATGCCGCCACCGCCGCGAGACTCGGTGTCGGACGAGGTGTAACTGTAGCGCAGAAACGTGGCCAGGCTCTTGCGGAACGTACGGTCGAGCCGAAGTGTTCCGCTCTGGCTGGTATTCGGGCTCGAGTAGACACCGAAGAACTGGGCCGCGCCGTAAGTGAGGTCCGGTCCGTTGGGCACGGGAAACGCGTTCAGATACGGCAGAAACTTGGCGGAAGCGCTCGTGCGCGTGGCCAGGCTGGGCACGCTGTCGATGGCGGTCGAGGGCTGCCAGTAGTCCAGCATTTCGTACGAGCCGAAGTAGAACATCCTGCTCGGCTTGATGGCGCCGCCCAGCGAAGCCCCATAGTTATTCTGCCGCATCTTCTGGCGGTCGAAGCCGGTGGAATTGGCGAACCAGTCGTTCGCGTTCATCTTGTCGTTGCGCAAATACTCGTACGCCGAACCGTGCATCGTGTTGGTGCCGCTACGGCTCATGATGGACACCTGCGCGCCGGGCGAGCGCCCGAACTCGGGAGCGAACGTCGAGGTCTGCACGCGCACCTCCTGCACCGCATCCATGGGCAGGAACAAGCTGCCGTTGTCGTTCGAACCGCCGGAAATGCCGGAGCCGCCGGGGCCGCGGCCCGGCCCGCCCATCGGGCCACCCATGTCCATGTTCAGACTCGCAATGGTGGGGCCGGCGTTGGCGCTGGTGCCGTCGATCATGAAGTAGTTGGTGTTGGAGCGCAATCCGTTGGCGTGAATCCCGCTATCGCCTGTCCCGCTCGTCACCGAAAGGATCCCGGGGGTCAGCAGCAGCAGCGACTGCACCGTGCGGCTTGCCAGCGGCAGGTTCTGGGCGTAGTTGCCGCTCATCACGGCGCCGGTTGAAGTGTCCGTCAACACGCCTTCCACCACGGCCGTGACGTTCACCACGGTCGCCTGGGCCGCCGCCACCTCCAGCGTCAGTTGAAGCGACTGCAGGTCGCGCGCGTGCAGGTTCACGGTGCTCAGCACCAGCTTGTTGAATCCGACCTTTTCCACTTCGAGCTGGTATTCTCCAGGCGGCATGCCTTCCAGCAATAGTGTGCCGGTCTCATTGGTCATGCCCGTTCTTTGTGTTCCCCGCTGCTTGTCAAGCAGCATGATCTTCGCCTGCGGCACGGCCGCGCTCGTGGGGTCCCACACCATGACGACAAGCCGCGCCACCTCCTGCGCGGAAAGACACGGGATGAGCAAAAACAGACAGATTGCGAAGAAAAACACACGTCTTCTGTGCACCAGCTACCTCCTTGGCAAGTCCGTTAGGACGCAGCCGGATTTGCGGGAGGTACCGATGTAAAGGAGCTTTTACACTTCTTAACGTAAACGAAACGCACTTCGCACAGCTTTATACTGAGTCGCCCGCTTCAAAACGTCTTCTATATTTGATGAAGAGAATAATCCTGTTCGCGGCGATGACGTGGACCGCGAGTTCCATCCTTGACGCGCAGGCGGCCCGCCCTGCGAACGTAGTAGGCACCGTGGTTGCCATTCGCGCGGAACCCTTTGAAATCCAGGTGAAGGACGACAAGGACCGGGAATCCACCGCCAAACTCGAAGCCGCCACCGAGTTCCGCAAAGTGGAGCCCGGCGAGCGGAATTTGCGGAATGCGCAAGTGGTGGAAGTATCCAGTGTTTCGCCGGGCGACCGTGTGCTGATCACGCTCGCGGCCGATGGCGTGACGGCGCGGCGCGTCGTGGTGATGTCGGCGCAGTCCATCTCATCGCGCAATGAAGCCGATCGGGTTGACTGGCAGGCGCGTGGCGTCGCGGGCATTGTCGACAGCAAGAAGGACGGAGCGATCGTTCTTCGCATGCATTCGATGGCCGGCGAGTCGCACGCTACCGTTGCCACCGGCCCGAAGACGGTCTTCCGGCAGTACGCTCCCGGGTCGGTGAAATTCGCCGACGCGAAGATCAGCAGCCTTAACGCGGTGGCCGTGGGCGATCAGTTGCGCGCGCGCGGCACAAAGAGCGCCGACGGAACTTCCGTGCAGGCCGAAGAGGTCGTCTTCGGCACTTTCCTTACACGCACGGGCCAGGTTGTTCGAACCGATGCGGCCGCCGGCGAAATCGTCATGAAAGGCGTGGGCGACGGCAAGCTGCTCACAGTAAAGATCACACCGGACTCGCAGCATAAGCGCATGCCTGCGTTCCCTTCGGACATGGGAGGGCCAGGGCCGACGGCGCGTGGCAATC
>CAZLOS010000101.1:0-18296 GCA_964561215.1 uncultured Solibacteraceae bacterium
TTCCGCGTAAGCCCTAACCTGTCGGGCTCGCCCGCATGGGAGGTTCCCAGGATGACGAAAATTCTATCTCGATATTCCGATGGAACCGCGCCGTAGGCCGCGCGGTAACAGTCCGAGGCGCCGTCAAAGCTCGCATGCGGTGCCGCAATGCCAGCGAGCGGCCGCGCCGGCCCGCCCTGTGCCGCACTACCATCGAGATAGCCGTCCAGCATCCGGCGGAGTTCGCCCGCGTCTTCCGGATAGGACTCGCCCGCATGGACCGGTTCACGTACGCCCGCCTCGGCAAACTCCTGGCGGCACCTGCGGCGCGCCGCCTCGTAAGTCTCGTCTTCCAGAAAGGCCGCGTCGGCAAGGGCCCGCGCCAGGCTCTCCCCGGCCTCACCCGCCCGGATGTCGCCGGTCAGGCGCACCAGGAACTGATGCAGGTCCAGGTCGCTAGATTGGGCGTCGAACAGCCGCAGGCACTCGACCAGAACGGGTGGAACGATGAGCGTAGTCGTCGAGTAGCGGTACGGATCGCGGATCAGCAGACCCGGCCGATCCGGAACCGGCGACGGCAGGAATTCCAGATCCATTCGAAGCCGGGGCAATATCCGCGCCATATTTTCATCATAGCTGCCTCGGCGTTTCCATTTTCCGCCGTGCGCGGTTAGGATAAGCTCTATGACCTCTCGCTTTGCCCAGATGACAGCCCTCGCGGCGGCTCTCGTGTTCTTCCGCATGGCGGCGCCGTCACAGACCTTCAATGGCTCCGCTGCCCTCGACCAAGCGGTCGAGCAGGCCATCACGGACAACCAGATTCCCGGCGCAGTGCTCCTGGTGGCGCACAAGGGGCAGGTCCTGCACCGGAAAGCCTACGGCGCCCGAGCCCTCGTGCCCGCCCGGGAGGAGATGACGCTGGACACCATCTTTGACGCCGCCTCGCTCACCAAGGTAGTGGCCACGACGAGCGCCGTTCTCAAGCTGGTCGAGAACGGCAAGATCCGCCTCAACGACCGCGTCACGACATACCTGCCCGAATTCCAGGGAGGCAAGAGTGAGATTACGATCCGATTACTGTTGACTCACTTCTCCGGCCTGCGGCCTGATCTCGACCTCGCTCCGGCCTGGAGCGGCTATGAGACCGGCGTCCAGAAAGCGCTGGTAGACGTGCCTGTGGCGCAACCGGGAGAGCGCTTCATCTATAGCGACATCAATTTCATCCTGCTCGGGGAAATCGTGCGTAAAATAAGCGGCCGGCCGCTTGACGAATTCGTCCGCGATAAGGTCTTCGCGCCACTGGGAATGACCGAAACCATGTTCCGCCCCCCCGCCGAACTCCGCCCGCGCATCGCGCCGACCGAGTGGCTCAAGGGCGAAGAAGCGCCGCTGCGCGGTATTGTGCACGATGAAACCACGCGTTTCATGGGCGGAGTGGCAGGCCACGCGGGCCTGTTCACCACGGCCGGCGACCTGCTGAAATTCGCGGAGATGATGCTGGGAATGGGCGAGCGCAAGGGAGTGCGGATCTTCAGCCCCCTGGGGGTTCGCAAGTTCACCTCGCCCGCCTCGCCCGCCGACCAGCCCATCCTGCGCGGCCTGGGCTGGGACATCGATTCGCCCTTTTCCGGCAACCGCGGAGACCTGTTTCCGGTCGGCTCTTACGGCCACACCGGGTTCACGGGAACATCGTTGTGGATCGACCCGGCGACTCAGACGGTCGTGATCCTGCTCAGCAACGGCGTGCACCCCACCCGGAGGTCAGCCACCACCCCGCTGCGAGGCAAGGTGGCCACGATCACCGCCGCCGCCCTGGGTATCGATGCACCTGGGGTAGCGATCACGGGTTACAACGAGACCCTGGCGGGGGCGGGCGTTCATCGCGATGTGGCCCGCACGGCCGAAGTGCTCACCGGTCTGGATGTCCTGGCCGCCGGGAAATTCGAGATGCTGGCGGGAAAGCGCGTGGGCCTCGTCACCAACCAGACCGGCCTGGCCCGCGACGGGCGGCGAAACCTGGACCTGATGCTCGCCGCCGGTGTGAAGGTGACCGCCCTGTTTTCCCCGGAACACGGCATCGCCGGAACGCTGGATCAGGAGCACATCGCAAATGCCGCCGACATAGCCACAAGAATCCCGGTGTACAGCCTTTATTCGGGCAAGTCCCGGCGGCCGACGGCCAAAATATTGAAGAATGTCGACGTTCTGGTTTTCGACATTCAGGACGTAGGCGCGCGCTTCTATACCTACATTTCCACTATGGTCTATGCGATGGAAGAGGCCGCGAAACGCAGGATCCGGTTCATTGTTCTCGATCGCCCGAACCCCATTACGGGAGTCCACGCCGAAGGGCCCATGCTCGAAGCCGGGCTGGAATCCTTCGTCGGCTGCTTCCCCATGCCGGTGCGACACGGCATGACCGTAGGCGAACTGGCGCGCCTGTATGCGGGGGAGAAGAAACTGAAGCTGGACCTGGAGGTGGTGGCGATGAAAGGCTGGCAGCGCGGCGATTGGCTGGACTCGACAGGCCTCGCGTGGGTCAATCCCAGCCCCAACCTCCGCAGCCTGAACGCCGCCCTGCTCTATCCTGGAGTGGCGCTGTTGGAATATTCCACAAATTATTCGGTGGGACGAGGAACCGACGCCCCCTTCGAGCAGTTGGGAGCCGATTGGATTAAAGGACCGGAACTGGCTGCCTATCTCAACCGCAGGCTGATACCCGGCGTGCGCGCCTACCCTACGCGCTTTACGCCATCCAGTTCGAACTTCGCCGGCAAGGAAATAGAGGGGATCCGGCTGGTGATTACCAACCGTGAGTCACTCAATAGCACCCGCTTCGGCTTGGAACTCGCCGCTGCACTGGAGAAGCTTTACCCCGGCAAGATCCGGCTTGCGGCTAACGAGAAGCTGATTGCAAACCGGAGAATAATCAAGCAGATGGAGGCTGGGCGCGACCCGCGACTAATCGCCCTTGAACAGGACGAGGAAATAAAGGCGTTTCTCGCCCACCGCGAGCAGTACCTTCTCTACAGGTGAGACCGGGGGCAAACAGTCCGGCCCCCGGCTCCAACTTTACGCGGCTGCGGTCTTGGTGGCTGGGGCTTTTCCCTTAACCGCGGGCGCCGGCGGGTGGTTCTTCTTTCGGATCTCCGCCAGCCAGGCGGGCGGCCGTCCCCGGCGCCTGCCACGACCCTGCACCAAATGTTCCAGAGTCAGGATGGCTTCGTCGATTTGCTCCCGCTCCTGCCTCAATTCCTCGAGAATCTTTGTAATATCCATGCAAGCTCCAAGAGAGTTTCGCTGTCGGAAGCCGCCCGTTCCAGTTTCAGAACACTCTTGCGGCCATCATCAGCTTTCCTATTTGTTGTTTTACCCCAAGTTGGAGCGCTTTTCAAGAGTCTTGTTCTGTTTTCGGAACAAAAAAGTGAAAATTTAGCATTTCGGGGGCAATCGGAAACGCTTCCCGCCCCGAAACGGCGGCGCCGGGCGCGCCGGCCGGTTTCCTTCAGGCCATTTTGCGGCGTTTCCACCGCAAATAGAACGGGATTCCAGCCACAATGAACGTCAGGCCGAGCACCGACTCGCGCGGTGACTTGATTAAGGTTGACAAAACCAAGCCTGCCGCCATGAGAACGAACAGGGCCGGCAGTACCGGATAACCGGGCGTGCGGTAAGGACGGGGGATTTCGGGCCTCTTGCGGCGCAGAACGATCACCGAGGCCGCGGTCATGCCGTACAGAATCCAATTGGCGAAAATCACGTAAGTGAACAATTGTTCATAGCGCCCGCTCAACACGAGCAAAGCGCTCCAACCGCTCATCAGAAGGATCGAAACAGAGGGGGAATGATACGCGGGATGGACTTTGCCGGCCGCCTTGAAGAACAGCCCGTCGCGCGCCATCGCGTAGGGCACGCGCGCGCCGGAGAGGATCGAGCCGTTCAGGGCCGCGAAAATCGAGATCATGGCGGCGACGCTCACGGCCGCTGCGCCGGGAGCGCCCAGAATGCGCGCCATCATAGCGGCGGCGACGCGATTGGTGCCGGCCACCTCGCCCGGCGAAAGGACCCGGAAATAGGCCAGATTCGTGGCCAGATAAAGCGCCACGACGACGACCGTCCCCACGATAAGGCTGGGCGGCAGGTTGCGCTGGGGATCGCGCACCTCGCCGGACACCATGGTCAGGTTGTTCCACCCGTCATAGGCCCATAATGCGGCCACCAGGGCGGCGAAGAAGCCGGCCCATCCTCCTGTAGCCGACACCGCGCCGCTCGCCGCCGCTCGCGGGGGAAGGGGCGCCAGCAAGCCCACTCCGATGGTGCCCGCGATCAGCGCTACTTTCACGATTGTGACGGTAATCTGGAGCCCGGAGCCGACCTTCAACCCGAAGTAATTGACCAGCCCCAGCGACAGGATCACCACGATGGCCAGCAATTGACCATAGCGGATCTCCAACGGTCCGCCTTCCGGCCCGAAGGGCAGCGGTACCGCGCAGAGGACTCCTTCGAGCGACGGGCGGAAATTCGCCAGATAGTAGAAAAACGCGGTGGCAAGCGTAGCCACGGAGCCGCTTTTGGCCACCCACATCTGCGTCCAGCCGTATACAAATCCCCAAAACGGCCCGTAAGCCTCCCGGAGATAAACGTACTCTCCGCCGGCTTCGGGCATGGCTGTCGAGAGTTCGGCGTAGGCGAGGGCTCCGGCAAGCGCGAGCAGGCCGCCGGCAATCCACACGGCGAAGACCATGGCGGGCGTCCCGACCTGCTTGATCATGGCGGTAGGGACCAGGAAGATGCCGCTCCC
Organism: uncultured Solibacteraceae bacterium; assembly: GCA_964561215.1. GTDB lineage: Bacteria > Acidobacteriota > Terriglobia > Bryobacterales > Bryobacteraceae > JAJFUV01. The sequence continues at coordinate 4,781 of CAZLOS010000101.1, forward strand.
GATGATGGTTCCCACCACGATGGACGAGGCGCCCCACAAACCGAGCTCGCGCCGCAGGCCCTCGCCAGGCTCGCGCGATTCACTCACTGCGCGTTCTCCACACGAAGCTCGCCGCCAAACCCGTGGACCACGTGACCAGCGTTCCAATCAGCACGTACCAGGTCCAGGCGATGGAGGTCTCCAGCTTCACGTAGAGCATGACGAACAGTCCCGCTACCATGCCGGCCATGGCCGCGGTTTCGCCCACTCGCCGGGTGAGCAAACCCAACAGGAACACTCCGAGCAGCGAGCCGTAGAGGACACTGGAGATGGAGAGGCCGGCCTCCAGCACCGAACCCCAGTGCCGGGCCAGCAGTCCGATGCAGAACAGCACGGCACCCCAGCCGACGGTCGTCCAACGCGCCCATTTCAAGAACTGGGATTCGGTCCTCTGCAACCCGCGCGCGGTCACGAGCGGACGCAGGAAATCCATGATCGTGGTGGAAGCCAGCGAATTGAGCGCCGCGCTCAAGTTCGACATGGCAGCCGCCAGGATGGCCGCGACCACCAGCCCGGCCACGCCCGGCGGCAGGTATTGCCAGACAAATTCCGGATAGATGCGGTCGGGCGGTTGCGGCGCGGCATGCCCGGTGAGCCCGTAATGCACGTAGAGCATCACCCCGATCACCAGGAACAGCGTGAATTGGAAGAGAATCACCACCCAGCTCGCCAGCAGCGCCGCGCGGCTCTCGCCCTGGCTACGCGCGGCGAGCAGCCGCTGCACCATGAGCTGCTCGGTGCCGTGGCTCGCCGTGGTGAGGAAGCAGCCGCCCAGTACTCCCGCCCAGAACGAATAGGTGCGCGAGAAGAATTCGGCGGTCAGGTCGAAGCGGAAATCGAACACCTGGAACTTGCCGGCCGCCGAGGCGATGCCCGCCACCGTGGTCCATCCTCCTGGGATTGTCGCCAGGATGGCGAAGCAGCTCACGATGGCGCCGGCGATATACAGGAACATCTGCACGACGTCGGTCCAGATTACGGCGGTCATTCCGCCTTCAAACGTGTAGAAGAGCGTCAGGCATACGATCAGGGCGATGGAGGCGGTTTCGCCGGTTCCCAGGATGATGGAAATGACGATGGAAATGGCGAACACGCGCACGCCCTCGGCCAGCGCCCGCAATAGCAGAAAAGTCCCGGCGGTGAGTCTGCGAATCCGATCGCCGAAGCGAATCCGCATCAACTCATAAGCCGTGTACATTTCGCCGCGGAAGTAGTGCGGCAGGAAAAGCCACGAAACCACCAGGCGCGCCAGCAGATAGCCGAATACGACCTGAAGGAATCCGAAATTCCCGCTAAAAGCCAAAGCCGGCGTACCGATCACGGTGAGGGTGCTGGTTTCCGCCGAAACAATGGAGAACGCGATGGCCCACCAGGGCGCGCTTCGCCCCCCGAGGAAGAAGTCGCGGAGATTATGCTGCGAGCGGCCGAACCGGGCCCCGAACCAGGTGATTCCCGCCAGGTACAGCACAACGACAGCCAAGTCCACAGATCGCATAGGAAAATGGGATTCTAGCACAAGCGGCAGGGCACGGACCCGCCCCTGCCGGCGGGAACTTGCGTTCCGCCAGCGGCGTCTAAATGGCCAGCGGAGGAGGAGTTCGGAAAGGCCCTTGCACCGCTTGCTTTGATTCAGATATACTCCGCAATTGCACACCGGGTGAGGACAGGCGGTGGAACGAGGCTACTTGCCGAAGTTGCGGCGGCCCGGATTCACCTTGTTTAGGCGTGGCAAGAAAACGCACAGATCAGGAGGCACATAGTGCTGGTTCGAACTTGGAAAATTGTAGCGGCGAACGCATTGGTGGCGGTGCTCGGCATCGGCACTGCCTGGTGTCAGGCTCCCAAAAAGGAGGTAAAGGATCGGGCCGAGTACGACCTGTTCATGAGCGTCACGAAGGAAACCAATGACGCCAAGCGACTGGAGTACTTGAACACCTGGAAAGAGAAGTACCCGGACTCGGCCTTCAAGGAGGAGCGCCTGCAGTACTTCCTGAACACCTACAAGAATCTGAACAAGGGCGCAAATATGTTGGAAACCGCCAAAGAGATGACGGCGGCGGACCCCAAGAACCTGATGGGGCTCTATTGGCAGACGGTGCTTGCCGTCACTTTGGCCGACACATCTCCCGACGCGTTGGCCGCCGGCGAAAAAGCGGCTAACAGTCTCATCGCCAGCATTGGCACAGGCAAGCCAGCGGGCGCCACAGAGGAAGCGTGGCAGAAGGAAAAGAAGACACTCGAGAGTGTCGCGCATACCACGCTCGGCTGGGTAGCCATGCAGCGCAAGAGCAGCGAGGCGGCCGAAAAGAGTTTCGCCACATCTCTGGAATACAACCCCAACAACGCCCAGGTGGCCTATTGGATAGGGGCGACGATTCTGGCGCAGCGGAAGGGCGAACGCCAGGCCGAAGCGCTGTTCTACTTCGCGCGCGCGGCCGCTATGACCGGGCCGGGTGCACTGGCTGGCCCGGTGAAGCAAACGGCCGACCAGTATTTCACCAAGCTCTATACGACCTATCACGGCGACGCTTCGGGCATCGACGATGTCAAGAATTACGCGGCCGCCAACACCAAACCGGGCCCGGATTTCAAGCTGTTGAGCAAACTGGAGATCCAGAGCCAAAAGGACCAGGAGTTCGCCAAGCAGAATCCGCAGTTGGCTTTGTGGATGCGCGTGAAGACTGAACTGGCGGCGGCGAACGGAGAGCAGTACTTCGCCGAACACGTCAAGGACACCGCGCTTCCCCCGCTCAGGGGCCGGCTCGTTTCGCACAAGCCCGCGAAGTTCCCCAAGGAGATCGTCGTGGGCATCGAGAAGGCCGACGTTCCGGAAATCACGTTGAAACTCGAGAATCCGCCCAAGGGCGCCGTCAAGGCCGATCCGGGCACCGAGATCGAGTTTGAAGGCACGCCGGTTGCTTTCACACGCGAGCCCTTCAACCTGACGGTCGAAGTAGAGGGCTCCAAGTTGAAGGGTTGGCCCGCCCCGCCGCCGCCGGCCAAGAAGGCCGTGACCGCCAAGAGGAAGGTCGTCAGGAAGAAATAGCCGCCTGGGCGGCTTGCCACGCTCAAAGCCCGCCGTGGGGACGAATCAAACATCCCGGCGGGCTTTTCTGTTTTCAGAGGGAGAGCACCCCGCCTACATCTTGTAACGGCCGAGATCCTCGTCGTTGAGGTTTTCGAGCCAGCGGCGCAATTCTTCGCTCGTGACCTTGTCGGAGGCCGACCCGGTGGCCTTGGAGGTCTTCAGGACCGTCTCTTCGACGTAGATGGGGCAATCCAGGCGCAGCGCGAGAGCCAAGGCGTCGCTGGGGCGCGAATCGATGCTGATCAACTCCCCGTTGCGCTCCAGCCAGATCAAGGCATAGAAAGTGTCGTCTTTCAGTTCGTTTACGACTACCTTACGTACACCGGTTTCCAGGCCCATCAGAAGGTTCTTGATGAGATCGTGCGTCATGGGCCTGGGCGTAGAAACCTTCTCGATCTCGAGGGCAATCGCGTTGGCCTCGAACACGCCGACCCAGATGGGAAGGATGGTGTTGCCGTTGACGTCCTTGAGGATGACAATCGGCATATTGGTGACCGGGTCCATCATGAGGCCCCGGATTTTCATTTCGATTTCCATCGCCGTCCCTCCCACCATTAGAGCAGATCCACGCTCTCGCCGGCCAGCGAGTTGGCTCCCGCGCGGGTGACCCTTACGCGGGCGTACCCGCCGGGACGCGGCGAGCCGGAGCCGGCCCCGTGGATGAAGTTCAACACACGGTTGTCCATGGTGCGGCCGATCCACTGGCCGGTGGCCCCATTGTAACCTTCCACCAACACTTCTTCGATGCCGCCCACCAGCCCGGCGTTCCGCCGGACCTGGATGGCGCGTTGCTTCTCCTGTAGCGTGGTGAGCCGTGCGCCGCTCTCCGCATCCGGAACCTGGCCGTCCAGAGCCAGCGCCGCCGTGTTGGGGCGCGGCGAGTACTTGAAGCTGAACATCGAATCGTATTGGACCAGGTCGACCAGCGAGAGCGTCTCGGCGAAGTCGGCTTCGGTTTCACCCGGAAAACCCACGATCATGTCGGTGGAGATGGCGATCCTGCGGCGGGCGTCCTTGATCCAGCCGATACGCTCGAGATACTCATCGCGGGTGTATTGGCGCCTCATCCGGTCGAGCACGCGCGTGGAACCCGACTGCACGGGCAGGTGGACGTGGTTCGCCAGCACGGGGTTCGCGTCGATGACGTCGACGATGTCCTTTCCAAAATCGCGCGGATGCGACGTGGTGAACCGGACGCGCCGCAAGCCGGGCGTGCGAGCGACGGCGTCGAGCAGCTCCGCGAAGCCGCTTACGGATCCCGAAGGATCGTTGTAGCTGTTGACGTTCTGCCCCAGAAGCTGAATCTCGGTGCAGCCGCCGTCAGCCAGGCGCGCGGCTTCTTCCAGCACCGGGCGCGCCGTGCGGCTGCGCTCCGGCCCGCGCGTGAACGGCACCACGCAGTAGGCGCAATCCTTGCTGCATCCCTCCATGATGGTGATGTAGGCGCGGTGGGGATTGTTCCGGCGGGTGTAAGGCGTCTCGAAGGTCTCGTCGGTATCGGTAGAAAGCCCGGTGAGGCGATGCCCTCCACTTTCAAGCCGGGTAAGGAGTTCCGGCAGGCGGTTGTAACTGGCCGACCCGCATACCAGGCCGACGTAAGGCGCGCGCTCGAAGATCCGTTCGCCTTCCTGCTGCGCCACGCAGCCCAACACGGCGAACATCCGGCCCTGCCCGCCGTCTCGTTTGAACTGCTGCAGACGGCTATAGACCTTCCGCTCAGCCTTGTCCCGCACACTGCAGGTGTTGTAAACGATCAGATCGGCCTTATCGGGCGTATCTACTTCCTGGTAGCCGCGCGCGGCGAGCACACCGCAGACCTTTTCGGAATCGTGCACATTCATCTGGCAGCCGAAGGTCTCGATGTAGAAAGTCCGCATGGAGGGTTTCTTTCATTATAGGGCGCGCGGATTCCCGCCCTCAGTGCCTGGGCACAACGCCGACGTCGGCCAGGCCGTTCAGGACAAACTGTACCGCAATGGCCACCAGCACGAGTCCCATCAGGCGCGTCATCACGCGGATGCCGATCTCCCCGAGCAAACCGCGCACGCGGTTCGCCCCCGCCAGGATGAAATACGATACCAGGGACGTTATGGCGATGGCCGCGAATACAGGAATCGCCTGCCACCAAACCTTCGACTGGCCCATCAGGACCATGACCGCGGAGATGGCGCCCGGACCGGCCAGCATGGGGATGCCGATCGGGGAAATGCCCACTTCTTCCTTCTCTCTCCCCGCCGCACGTTCTTCCGGCGATTCCTGGGTTTCCGAGCGCCGCGCCTGAAGCATGTCGAACGCCACAACGGCCAGCAGAAGGCCTCCGGCGATCTTAAAGGCCGGCAGGGTGATGTCGAACGCTTTGAAAACCAGGCTGCCCATGGCGGCAAAAGCCGTGAGCACGAGAAAGCAGGTCCAGGACGCCTGCCGGGCCATGCGGACACGTTTGGCGGGGCTGTCCGTCTCGGTCATCACCAGGAAAGCGGGGATCGTGCCAAAAGGATCGACGATGAAGAAGACCGAGCTTATGGTGACGAGAGAGAATTCGAGGACCGCTCTCAGTTCGGCATTCATGTGACTCTGCCCGCTTAGTGGCGGCGCCTTTGCTGGCCCCGCACCAGATCGCTCAATTCCCGCAGCGCTTCGAGCGCCGGCTGCGTGGCCAGCCGGGCTGCTTTCCATTGTTCGACGGAGGCGCGCGTCGCGCTTGTTCTGCGGCCGGCCGCGACTCGCGCCCAGGCTTCGCCGGCCTTCGCCGAATTGCCTGAGCCCTCCTGGCAGAGCATCTCCAGGGCATCCTGCAGCCGGTAGTCGGGATTGTGCGGCTTGCCGGTGCCTAGCCGCTCGGGATACTCGCGCGAACCCGCCAAGCGCTGCAACGCCTGCGCCCAGCTTCCCTTCTTCATCTCCTCCAGCGCCAGGGCAAGCTGGCACTGCACGAACAGGCTGTGCACGTCGCTCTGTCCTTCGGCAGGCAGAATGGTCGCGGTTTCAAGCTGCGTGTAACACTCCTGGAAGCGGCCGGCGTTCAAGTACGTCCGCGCGAGCAGGACGCGAATCCGGTCTTCTTTCGGAAACAGCTTCGCGGCTTCGCGCGCCAGTTCAAGAGCCTTGTCATGCAATCGGCGCGAGCCGCAGTAACTCGCCAGGTGGTACCAGTTACGCCAGTCGCCCTTGCCGACGGTGCGCGCTCGCTCGTAATCCGCCATGGCCCTGGCCGGGTTGGACTGCCTCTCCAGATACGCGCGGCTGACGTAAGCCGGCGCGTAGTCCGCGCCGTCGCCGAAGGCCTCGAATTCCTTCAGCGCGGCTTCAGAACGGTGCAGCCCCCAATACACCAGGCCAAGGTAGTACCGGGCTTTCCAGCCGTCCGGCTGCTCACCCGCGGCCCACTGGAAGACCGGGATGGACTCTTCACGGAATGGGAACACCAGATAGGGAGAGAGCGACGAAGCCTGCTTCAGGAGTTCCCGGCTCCGCGCGGGAGACTTCTCACGCAACAGATAGGCCTGCCAATAGCGCACGGTAGCCTGTTCGGGAGCGGCATCCAGCACCTTCACGGCGTCGGCGTCGCGCCGCAAGTTGGCGTAGTAGACGGCGATTTCCAGGTACGTCTCGTGCGGGAGTTCGTTGTGGATCAGCGACTTGAATTCAGCCAGATCGGCCGCGGCGTTCGAGAGCAGGTATTTCTCGAAGCGCGCCTGGTGATTCAGCGGATCGATCTCCAGGACCTTGTCGAGCGTCTGCCGGGCGCCGGCAGTCTTCCCGGCGGCGCGATAAGCCGTCGCCAGCACCTGAAGCGTGTGAATGTTATTGGCATCGTAACTCAGCGACCGGTTCAAGTAAGACAGCGCGCGCTCCATGTTACTCTCCATTAAGTAAATGGAGCCCAGTTCGCTGTAAGCACCGGCGCGGAACTTCATGCTGCGTGCCGCCCAGCCCAGGGTTTCCTTCGCATCGACCATATTGCCGAGGCGCCGGGAGATGATGCCATAGACGAAATTGGCGTCCGGATCGTACATCACGTAATCCAGCGCCTTGCGGGCGTATTCGAGTGCCGTGGCGTACTCGGCGCGGCGGTAGTAAAGCTCAGCCGTGCGGGTGAGCGCGCGCATGTGGAGCGGCTCGCGCTTGAGGCACGCCAGGTACTTCTCCAGCGCCGCGTCATAATCGCGGGCTTTCTCGTCGCGTTCGGCGCTTTGATACAGGCCTTCGAGCGTGGACTCATCGTAATTACGGAAGGTCAGCGGGCGGCCAAGCAGCCCATCCTTCGGATCGTCGGTGTAGCTGAGCTTGTCGCCGATTTCGACGCGCAGATCTCCCTTCGCCACCGTAACCGGAACGCGCTTTTCATACAGGTCCATGGGGCCGAGCGCCACGCGGTCGCGGAAGACTTCCCTTCCCCGGTCGCGCACGATCAGCGTCTCGTCGATGCGCTGCAAGGCGCAGAAACTGACCACCGTTTCCCGGCCTTCGGAGCGGACGTTCAGCGCGCCGTAGGGTGTTGCCTTCACCATGGGGCCGATCTTCTTGTACGGGAAATACAGCTCGCGCCACTGGTCCGTGGTATACGGCGCGAAGAATTCATGGTCGTTCTGATCGAGCAGGCGTCCGTTCTGCGGTTCGAAATAAGGACCGTCGTTGTCCGTGAGCAAGTTCTCCCAGATAGCGCCGGAGCGGGCCAGGTTCCAGCGGAAAAACTTCTGCCCCGGCACCTCCTCGTGCACGGCCCAGTGACCGAAGCCGAACTGCGACTTGTGCCAGTAAGCCCCGGAAAACTCGCCCAACTTGCCGTAGATGAAGAAGCTGCCCTCGTCGGAATCGTTGTGGTCCGTGTACCGGGCGAGGTCGCGGCCATCGGCGGTGATGGGCCAAGGCCGGTTCGGCTCGGCGTAGTTATGCCCGATATGCATCGTGCCGGGGAAGATGAACTCCAGGTCGTCCGAGATCCGGTTGGCGGCATTCATCCACACGTAGTAGGACTGGTTGAGAGGTTGCGGGTTGTACCACAGCGACTGCGTCTCGATGTAGGCCTTGTCGGGCGAGATGGTGAACTTCACGCGCCAGTTGGTGCGCGAAGGCAGGTCCATGTTCCCGACGATGCAACTCACGCTGCCATCCGCATTCTTCCGGATCAGGTAGTCGACGGGAGTGGCTGTTGCGGGCGTGTGACCGACGATGCCGAAATTGAGTTCGATGCCCCCGGACGTCCACGGTCCGCGCAGCGCGATGTCCCGGAACTTGCGCACGTGGTTGAGGTAGATAAACTCCTTGCCGGTGCTCTTTTCGATGGCGCCGATGAGCTTGCCGCCTTCATCGGGCATGATGAGCACCTTGATGTACTTGTTCTCCATCACGATCACGTTCCAGCTCCGGTCGACGGCCGCGTAGCTCAGCGTGTCGAAGGAGAAGTACGGATAGAGCCGCTGTCCGCGTCCCCACATATTGGAACGCGTCATGATCGGCGAGGGATCGGGGCCCGAGAACGGGTAGGTCTTGAAGACCTGTTTTTCTTCCCTTACGCTGGCCGGCTGGGCGCACAGGCTCGCCGCTGAAACGAGCAGAATCAAGACCGAGATCACACCGGAGCTTCTCACGTACCCTTCCTCCCGACGAAACCGCAAATCAGACATCCGTTGCTCAATGTACCATTTAACGGTGCGACGGCTGTACCGCGCCGGGTTTAGCCGACCCAGCGGGGGAAATCGGCGCCGTTGCCGTCGATGCCGTCAGTGAGCCGGCGTTGGTGTTTCCCGTCTCGGTCCATCACCCAGATGGAAGGATTCTCTCCGGTCCTGGCGTGGCAGAAGAAGATGCGCTTGCTGTCGCGGGACCAGTCGGGGCGGAATTCCCACTGCGGCGAATCGCTCTGAGTTGGCGGCGTGCTGGAGCCATCCTCAGGATTGAGGAAGCAGATCTGCGTTCCGCCCCGGGTCAACTGCCGGTTCATGGATCCATCGGGCCGCCCGATCCAGATGTCGGACCAGTCGTGCCCCTGGTCGTTCTTTGATTTGCACACCTGGAAGAACACCCACCGGCTATCCGGCGACCAACTGGTGCCGAAATAGATTTACCCCTTGCGTCCCGCAACCGCCACGTGATCCGATCCGTCGATACGCGCGGTGTGCATGCTGTAGTCCGCATGAAACGCGATACGCGTGCCGTCCAGGTCCATGCTGAACAACTGCTCGCGCCCGCCGACGTTCACGCCCACCAGCATCCGCTGCTGATCCGGCAGCAGCGCGCAGGGAGCGTAGAATGGCGCGAGGCGCTCCTTCCGGGCGATCTCGGTCAGCCGGCAGCGGGCGTGCCAAAAAGCGCCGCAGCAGGCGTCATGGTCAGGAGTTTCAGCGCATCGCGCCGGTGCATGATGTGCATTTCGTCAGCCATCGAGCAGAGCAAGTATAGTATAGAGTCAGCCCGCCATGGCGCACAGCAAAGTGAAGGTCGGCATCATCGGTTCGCAATTCGAAGCGGACATCCACGCCGCCTCGTTTCGAATCATGCCGGAGGAAGCCGAGGTTGTAGCCGTCGCTTCGCCCACGCCCGGCCACGCCGATGCCCTCGCCCGCCGTTACTCTATCCCGCGCGTTTTTCTCGATTACCGCGAGATGCTCCGCGAGAAGGACATCGAGATGATCACCATCGCGGCGCCGAACGGGCTTCACAAGCGGTTGGCCTGCGACATCGCCGCGGCGGGCAAGCACGTGGTTTGCGAGAAGCCCCTGGCCATGACTACAGGCGAAGCCGGCGAGATGATCGATGCCTGCCGCCACCACGGCGTCCTGCTGCTGTACGCCGAGGAGCTTTTCTTCACACCCAAGTACGTCAAGGCCAAGGAAATGGCCGATCAGGGCGCCTTCGGCAGAGTGCACCTGGTCAAGCAGAGCGAGAAGCACTCAGGACCCCACAGCCCCTGGTTCTGGGACGTAGAACGTTCCGGCGGCGGCGTCTGGATGGATATGGGGTGCCACGGCATCGCGTTCTGTTACTGGTTCCTCGGACGGCCGAAAATCGAGTCCGTCTACTGCCAGATGGGCACCTACGTTCATCGGGACAAGACACGTGGCGAAGACGAGGTGGTCGGCATTCTCGAATTCGCGAACGGCGCCGTGGGCATCGTCGAGGACAGTTGGACTCGGCGCGGCGGCATGGACGACCGCATCGAGGTCTATGGCGACGCAGGGCTTACCTACGCCAACCTGCATATGGGCAACGCGCTGCCGACATACAGCGAGACCGGCTACGGCTATGCCGTAGAGAAGGCGTCCACCACCGTTGGATGGAGTTATCCTGTCTTCGAGGAGTTGTGGAATTACGGCTTCCCGCAGGAGATGCGCCACTTCGCGCGGTGCGTGCGCGGCAAGGAGACGCCCCAGGCAACCGGTGAAGACGGCCTCGTCGTGATGGAGGCCCTCTGCGCGGGTTACGCTTCCGCCGGTAGAGGTTCCAAGATCGCATTGCCGTTCGACGCTTCCGGTTTGCGCAAGCCGATTGACGCCTGGCTGGGGAGCAGATCCGAATAATGATGACAAACCGAATGATAGACAACATCCTGAGCCAGCCGCTGTCGCTCGCCGAGGTGTGCGCTTGGCAGCTCGGCGACGGCGCGCCGGCCCTCGCTGCCGCCGCGTCAGTGCTGCGAGGCGCACGCCGCATCGTTTTCACAGGCATGGGCACTTCGCTCTTCGCAACCTTGCCGGCCGCCTGTTTTCTCCAGGCACGGGGAATTTCCGCGGAATCCGTGGACTCCTCGGAGTTGCTCCACTTCCTCCATCCGTCGATCCGTCCCGGCGACGCGGTGGTTGTGGTGAGCCGCTCGGGAGAGAGCGCCGAGGTGGTGAAGCTTCTGCCTTTGCTTCGCGAGCGTGGCCTGCCCGTAGTGGGCCTGACGAACTTCGCCGACAGCACGCTGGCCCGCCAGTCCACGCATGCGCTGGCGATGAAATGCCGGGCGGACCGTATGGTGGCCGTGCAAAGTTACACGAGCAGCTTGACCGTGCTCCTGCTGTTGGCCGCCTCCCTGATGAACGATCCACTGGATCCCTGGCGGGCAGCCATCGAAAAGACGGTCCAGGAGCTGGAGGTAGAGACCCGCAGGCAAATCGCCGCCAAGAATGAATGGACCGGCTTTCTTTCAGACGCGGAAGTCGTCTATCTGTTGGGACGCGGGCCGTCGCTTGCCTCTTGTCACGAGGGCGCTCTGCTGTTCCACGAATCCTGCCGTCTCCCGGCCATAGGGATGTCCACGGGGCAGTTCCGGCACGGGGTGGTCGAAGTGGCGGACCGCCGGACTCGCGCCATTGTCTTCGCTTCACAGCGCCGCACGGAGGAACTCGATCTGGCTCTGGCAAGCGATTTGCGGTCGATGGACGCTCAAGTGCGTGTCTGCCGGGGTCATGCACCGGCGCCGGGACTGGAGACTATCCTGGAGATCGTACCGCTACAGGTAGCGGTTTGCTATCTGGCACAGGCCAAGGGGTGGGAGGCGGGAGACTTTCGTCATTCGGCCCTGGTCACGAATACGGAGGCCGGATTCCAGCAAGTTTCATGAAGAACCGCAGCGACTGGGCGCTGGGCATCGATATTGGCGGCACTAACACCAAGGTGGCGCTGGTCGGCCGCGAGGGTCGTGTCGCAGCCTTGGAGACGATCCTGACGCGTCCGGAGGGCTCGGTTGCACAAGCTCCCGAACTGGTCCGGCGCGTCGCGGAGAGCGCCGGCCGCTGTCTCCAAGGCCATCCCGCCGAAGCGGCAGGAGTGGCCGTTGCCGGTTTCGTCGATGATGCGCGCGAATCGATGATCTACAACCCGAACTTGCCCTGGCTGGCGGATTTCCCCCTGAAGTCTGCATTGAGCCGGGCGCTTGGAATGCCCGCACTGCTTGAGGTCGACTCCAACGCGGCGGGCCTGGCCGAATACCGCTACGGCAGCGGGCGAGGCGCGTCCCGCTTCCTCTGCCTGACCGCGGGCACCGGGCTCGGCGGCGGCATGGTTGTGAATGGTGATCTGTTGCGATTCACCGGGCAATGCCTTGGCGACGTTGGCCACGTGGTGCTGGATGCGGACGGCCCGGTATGCTCTTGCGGGGGCCGCGGCTGCGCTGAAGCTCTCATCGCGCAGGACCGCATAGTTGAGCAGGCTGGATGCGGGGGCGGTCTGCTGGATGTTATCCAAGCGGCCCGGGAGGGAGACCTGAAGGCCCGGAGCGCACTGGAAGCGGCGGGCCGGGCGCTGGGCCTGCTGGCAGCATCGCTGGCGCACATCTTCCAGCCGGATCGCATCGCCATCGCGGGAGGTCTCTCGGAAGCCGGCAACCTGGTTCTCCCCTCCGCGCAATCGGCCTTCCGGCGCAACGCCAGCGACGCGAGCCGCAACCAAGTCCGCATCGTAACGGCATCTCTCGGCCGTACGGCGGGCGTCATCGGAGCCGCCGCGCCGCTGCTTACCGAGGATGCGGGAACCTTCGGTCCGCCTTGATCTCCCTGATCTGCAGGATGTGCCGCTGCACGTGGGTAGAGATCAGAAGAAGCCACTGATAGGCGTCGCATCTCTCTCTTTCGACGATGTGGCCTCGCAAATCGTCATCGGTGGTCTTCGCATAGGCCAGCATCCGTGCGTGCAGCTTGTGGAACGCTTCCAGCCCGGCCTTGATGTCGCGCAGATCCCCTTTCGGCTTCTCCGCCGGCACCGCCTGCTGCCGTTGGCTCCGTTCAATGCCATACCAGAGAACATCAGCGTCCTTGCCCGAACGGCCTTTGTCGCTCGGCGGCGCCTTGAGGGCCTTCTCCAAATCCTGCCAATAGATCGGCCCGGCCACAATCAGATGCTCCAGAACCTCCAGGATGTTCCAGGCCTCCGGCGTGGGACGGAATCGAACCTGCTCGCCAGAGAGACCCCGCACTTCGTCGGCCAGCCAGTTCTCGGTCATCTCCAGGTGGGCCACCAGGCGCTGCCGTTCGAGTCTGGTCAGTGGAGCTGCCGTCATGACAACGCTGCCAACTGCCAGTGCGACGAAGAGCAGAACGCCTCGAAAACCGGCGACTCTCATCCCCGGCTCAAGCGCGGGCCGTTGGCAGTCATTCTCCATTTACGGTCCCAGACACCGGCGATTATATCTCCGGCCTCGAAAGTGTTAGCTGAGTGCACTTTTCCGGGTTAAGATTGTGCAACATGAAGACCACGCTTCTGTTTCTCCTGGCAGCCGGTCTGGCCGTGGGGGCCGGCCCGCTGCGGCTTGCCGACAGCGGCAGGACAACGTATTCGATAGTCCTTTCGCGCAACGCCTCCCCTTCGGAGGTACGGGCGGCTGCTGAGCTCGCCCGCTTCCTGGGGGAAATGTCCGGCGCGAGTTTCCCCGTCACGAGCGATGACGCGAGGATTCGCGGCAATCTC